>DIZW01000085.1:0-38083 GCA_002428015.1 Oxalobacteraceae bacterium UBA6018
AGCATGCGCGCCAAGCCGATCGGCGGACGCCCCGCGCCCTCGACCTTGGGATAGAACGGTTCGACCAGTTTGTGCAACTTGCCCCACGGCGTCACGCTGTCGATCTCAGCGAGAAATCGGTCGCGCCGCGTGAGCTTTTTCTTGGCGGCGTATTCGAGGTCGGAGAAGCTCTTTTGCATGGTCGATGGCGGTCGGTGAACGTGCCGTAATTGTCTCAGGTTGGCGCGCTGGAGGGAACGGGGGCAATGAATTGATCAGCGGCTCCCTAAGTCAACCACCTTGACATTCACCGTAACTTGGGTCGATTGTGTTTGTGACCCCTGTTCGTTTACTGGCCGCGTATTTCTCCGATTTGTTTGAACTGTAAACTCTGTTAAAACTCTTTGTAAGTTGCTGGCATCTTCCCGTGCTTGGTAAGTAAGTAGCCGGGCCCATATTCAGCAAGGGCGGAATGGCCATTGCTTAGGTCTACTCCCAACTCTTTGAGGTAGCCAAGCAACATCGCATTAGTGAACCGTTCTTTGATCGACCTTACTTTATACGCTGCTGTATTTTCAAATTGGAACGGCGTGCCGGATTCGCCAAACTTCCATTTCCCGCCATCATTCGCCACAAAGATATGCCGTTGCTCGACCCCATTTGAGTAATACTCAAGAATCGTTGCTCGATATTGCTCGATCTGCCCGGACAAAGGATTAAGGATTTCGTCCGCCATCACCACCCTCATAGCTTCCACGCTCATCCTCGACGAAAGAACGCTTGGTGGTCCTGCATCGGTTCCATTTACTCCATTGTCGAAATACAGCGTCCACCCCTCATTGGCCGGCCAGAACAAATATTTCGTAACAATAGGTGCTGTACGAGGGCAAAGCTCACTTAGTACGTCGCCAATTTCCCCATGGCGCTCCTCTAACTTAAGCTCAAAGCCCCATTGCCGCAAAAGCTCCTGCTGCCATGCAAAAAAACTGTCCGCAACTAATTTGCTTGGGCTGCGGACAAGTCCAAATGACGATGAGAATTTCCCAAAGTTTATAAGATTCATTTCAATTCACCGTATGCAATTCAACTGTGCTATGTGGATCATTTGCTTTAATTCGCGCCTCATGCGAAGGCCCTCGACCCGAAGATGAGCGGTCATACTCATGATGTTCCCGTACACCTGCCGGGCTGGTCCCAGAAACATCTGGACGATTAACGCCTACTCGCGACCCTAAGGCATTGGTCTGCTGCTGATTCACGCGAATGTCCGTATAGCCCGCTGCCTTCATCTCCGCAATTTTCCTCTGCGCCGCAGCATTCTGCGTCGGACTCGTTCCAATCGGCCGACTTGTTGGCAATGCCGCAGGAGCTCGCGGATTAACATTTATATCCTGCGGCAACCGTTCGGCACCCGCTCCTGCTGGCATCTTTCCACCAAACTGAGCCTGCGCGACAAATCCAGTACCTACACCTATTCCAAGAAGATATCCCTTAGAACTCTTATCGGCAGCGCCATCTGTTACGTCAGGGTAGCCTCGCGATTGGGACGCATCTGAAACTCCCTGAACAAATCCGTTCTTGAAGTTGTCAATGAAGCCTGGTTTGTTTGCCGAATTTTCTGCGCGCGAATCGGATTTCTGATTGGTGGTACCTTTTCGATCCGCAGCGGAACCTGGCTTCGCCGCCTTATTCTTTTCCGACGAATCAGCTTCTCTATCCGGAGCGCCATTGGGGTAGAAAGATACGCACCAATTTGCGCCGCTGTTACATTCGGAATGAAAGCCAGTAGGATCAGTCAGGTTCGTCGGATTATTGAATACATAACTGTAACGATTATAGTTCTGACCATTCAAAGGGTCTTGTATCAACGGGTCACCTGAAACGAACCGGGCGGTGAATGGATCATAAACTCGACCGTTCATATGGACCAGATTCAGCTGATCGAGCATTTCATGACCGGTAAATCCCCGGTTGTCAACAATACCGTCGATGTCATCGGACGTCGCTGACCCACCTACCAATTGACCGTTAAGTGTACGTCGCTTTCCCCAAGCATCATACGACAATTTCTCCTTGATTTGTCCTTTGTCATCGGTAAGAGCAACTATGCTACCTAGTCTGTCAGTATGGATCCAGTTCGAAGTGGCTGCCCCCCCTATCTGCTCGATATCGACCCCGACCCCGTACGGCCAGTAAGTTTTAACCGTCGTCGTCGTCCCGTTCGACTCCACAACCTGGGCCCCTGCGTAGACCTCGACACTACCATCGCTACGTCTCTGCCGGGTACGCTCGTGGTCAGGTCCATAAACAAATTCGCTCCAAACGGCGGCGCCTAAGGTGATACGCACCGGCATATCGAAAGAATTCCAGGTATAAACCCGCCCGCCTCCGGACAACATGTTGCCATTGAGGTCGTAGCTAAAACTGCCAACACCTGGGATGCTCTGAACCGCGTGCGGCGTTTTCGCTTGCCCCCCTTGCGGCAGGTATACATATTGACCAGTTCCAACATCACCCTTGCTCAAGATGTTGCCAGCGTTATCGAAGTCAAAGAGTTGCTCCGGCGCACCGGCAACATGTGAGCTTGTCAATCGATTGAGGTCGTCATAGCCGAACGTTTCGGTAAACCCGCTGACGTCCCAAAACTGGCTTCGCGTGCTTACGTTGCCCAGAACATCGTACAGGTACGACTCCTGTAAGCGCGTGAGCGAAGGCGTTCCAAGGCTCGCGCTGTCAAGTCGGCCGGTGTATGGATTGGTCACGCGATTTTGCGTCAATCCGTTTCCAAGTGCGATTTGGGACGGACGCTCGGCAGCATCCTGGACTGTCACGGACCAGAGCACCTGTCCTTCGCGCTCAAGTCGGGCGAGATACCCTTTATCGTTGTAACGACTATCATAACTCTTGATTGGGTCAGAATTACGTTGGAAAGCTTTGTTGATCACCCTACCCCAGGTATCCCAAACCGTTGCATCCTTAAATACTGAGTTGGCCGTGCCATCGTTAATAGTCTGCGCAATTGAAGCCGGCCTAGCTAATGCATCGTATGAATAAACGCGGCTGAAATCCTTGACTGTTCCCGCTTGCGTATAGGCCTCAATAAGTTGGCCGCAGCTCTTCGCGGCGGCGCATGCACTCGCAGCCATCCCTACCGCTTGGTCGAACGTCCAATGACTCTCCAGATCCGGCTCAAACCGCGCGGTCAGTCGACCCAACGCATCGTAATTCATCGTCGTCGACAAACCTTTCGCGCGTTGTTCAGGGCTTGTCTGCTTCCATACCTGCCCTAAAGGGTCCACATCGTAGTGAATGTTCCCCAAGTCGGGATCGGTCAAGTCGCTCTTGCGCCCCAACCTGTCATAACCAATTATGATAACGTTACCGTTTGGATCAGTGGTTCTACTTAGATTGCCAAATGGATCGTAGTCGAACTGCGTCACAGCATTCGTATGACCCGCGGCCGATACTATCTGCTCAACTTTACGTAGCTGACCAATCGCGTCACGTGTCTCAACACGTTTTTGTAGTTTGAAGTTCGTCCTCGTCGTCACGTACCCATCATACTGATTGATCGCAGCGACAGCTGCGTTTCCTTCTGCCACAGCTTCAGTTCTGTAGACTCGATTCAGATCGTCATAATACTGGCGACTTGCAAGATTCGCTGCGTCCCCCTCGAAATGAGGTTGCTCAGTTTCATATAGCCTGCCAGCAGTGTCATACCGCATCGCGGTGTTAATCCTACGTCCATCGAAACCCCACGTAGTCAATAAAACGTTATGTCCTGCTGCGTCGCTATACACGACGGTCGGGACACTAACCCGATCAGTCCCATGTACGACATCGGAAACCTCAGCAACAACTGCGCCGTTAGCACATCCACTACATTGCTTACGGTAACGGCGAGTAGCGTTTTGATCCGGACGTCGCTCAAGCGTAACGCGACCGAAACCGTCAACGTCCCAACTCGTCTGTAATCCGTTCGCATCGATCACACCCATCGGCGCTCCACTTCCGGGGTAGAAAGTAAGTGTCTGGAGATGGCTCAGCGCGTTCTTGACAGTAATTGCAAAGCGGCCCTTAGCATCGTAGTCGGTATCAGACAGCTGCCGTTGCAAATTAGCATTAAGGGGACTAGTCCACTTCTGAGTTACCGTATTGACGAGACCAAAAGAATTGCGACTACGATCATAGCTAGTCACGACTTCATAGAGTGGACTTCCCTTTTCAATCGTTGTCGCAGTTAGCAAACCGTTGACAGTATTGTAGTCATTCGTGAAGCTACGGGTAACGGCACTTCCATCGGATGCAGTTTTTGTCACACTAACGGACGAGGGCATCCCGATCAGCCACGCCGACCTATCATTGTAGTAACTGGTGGTTGTCTCGGTGCTAAAAGAAATGCCCGCTCCCGTAACATTCTCGGTTTGGCGCGCACGATTACCTAAGAAATCGCCGTAGGTTGTTCCTTCATATTCCGAATGAATTATGGTGGTGCCCAAGTCCGCTCCGGTAAGGTCCTTCCGTGTTAGCGTACTGGTATCGACAAACGGGAATACCGTCACTGCGCCACTAGGCGCTGTAAGGGAGCGCACGGATAGTACGTTGACCGTGTCGGCTAACAATACACCGGCGCTGGAAGTCTTCTGTTGACGAAGCACCATTCCGACTGTCGGGAAATTTTGTGATAGCACGCTGCTCGTATGAATCCCACTCGGGTCATCTGCAACCTGAACTCGTGCAAACCCCAGGGAGCCACGGCCAGCGGCATCACTCATCGCTCCCTCATAAGAATAGCTGGAGGTTAGCCAATTACCATTGCCCGTGGCGCGACGCAGTTGTTTGACCAATACGCCAGGAGTGACGGCGCGCTGGGGATAAATCGGTAGGCGATCAACTCCGTCAATGGACGAGATTCGCTTGTAAACCGCGCTGTCTTCTCCTCGAGCATAGTCAACCTCATCACGCAGGCCAACACCGTTAACAACAGCGAGCATCTTGTCCGCATTGGCTGGCGCTGACAAAGTCACCGCCGTGCACGGTTTCCGATCGACCGTACTTTGCATGTTATCGCAATTAGTAAGGAACGCGGGTACACCACTGTCGTCCAAAAATACCGATTGCGGCACCTCAATTGGAATGCTGGCGTCGAAATCCTGGCATACGAACGCCGTTCCGCTATAACGGCAGAGCTTAAGTTTTCCGCTCGTCGCATTATCTGTGTATGACAGCAAGCGTTGAACCCCGTCCCCTACAAAATCAGCAATTTGCCCAGTGACATTCGTCGTATGTGGATCCACTGGAGGGACTAACGCGGACGCAAGCGTTGCGTCAAATCGACAGTCTGCTCCCAGCTCCTTACTGAAGCATACGTGTGGGCTACCCAGCGTTACTGACGTTACTAGGAGAGGATAGCCATAATTAGCATAGGGTGTGTCCGTGGTCTGCTCAAGAAAAATAAAATCGGTGAGTCCATCCCCATTCAAATCGCCGATATTCTGGCCGGACAAAACGGACGGAATACGCGTTACGGTCTGGCAGGACGGAGCCGAATCCCCCGGTACGCACTGCGTTTGGAACGCTTGATCACCGGGAATAATATGATTGTATACCGATTGACACTGCAGCTTATTTTGGCGATAGAAGCACATTCCTGTGCCGACAGACACGTCAACCAATTCGCAGGAACCAGAGGTATCGCACTTGTTATATCCATGCGATAGGTCGGCAGCGGGAATCGACGAGGCCCACGTGGAAATGAAATCGGAGAAGCCCTGCTTGGCAAGTTCTATACCCGAGATGCCAAAACCATCATTGCCCGATGGCATTGGCATAGGGGCAACCGCCGACGCGACGGCACTAATAGGCAAAATGGCACATTGCATACTGCCGGAAACATATTCGCAATCCGACAACTGGAACGTTGCCCGATCCATAGCAATCACATGCATTTTCGATTCGCTGCGCAAATCAACAGTACCTTGAAAAGCGCTACCATTGCCTGGAGCGCAGCGGAAGTTATATGTTCCATCGGCAAGCGACTCGTTGAGACAATAACCCCATTTCTTCGTATCGCGGTCGACCAGGATGAGATCGTCGCGCCCGTCCGTGTTCAGGTCGGCAAGTCGCAATTCGAGACTGGCTTTGGGCGCGAATCCCGCTGAAGCGATGTCTAGCGTATGGTCGAATTCGAGTCCGCTCGGAAGCTTGATCCGTAACTTATTAGGAATGATCGGCTTGTCGGAGTCGACGCAGGGACCCTTGTCGCAAGTCAGGAATCGGTTCACAATAAAAGTGGTCTGACCACTACCATCGATGTTTCCCTGATATCGGGCATCACGCTCAAATCCTGGCGCCCCGAACGTGACACTTGGATCCAAAACCGGAAGCAGGATTGGCGAAAGGGCCATTGGCTTCAACGCGATCGTGCCCCCGGCTCCCCACTCAAACGTCGTCTTTGGAAGGCAACCAAGAATTCCGCTGACAGGATTGGTCGCGCAAGCTTGCATCCAGTCGACGAGGCTGCGGCCGCTGCTGGCACTTTGAACATAGTGTATCTCGTGATCACGCACCAGCGCGCCACCACTTCCGTCAGCACTCGCATTGATGTAAGTACGGACGTGCGTCAGCCGGTGGACTAGGTCGTTGCGCGCGCCACCGATATACATCACGTTGGAATCGGCCCTGACCTCGTAATCAAAACGCACAGAAAGGTCTGGCGCCTGGTTCGCCAACCAGTTGCCACCATATCGGACAGTTGCTGGCGTGTATTCACCAGTCTGCGTATCTTGGTTATAGCTGAACGCTATATAGTTTCCTACACGGTCTTCCGACCAACCAATCGCCCACGCCAAAGGTTGATTGTCGGTCCGGCCGGCGGATTGAATAGTACTATTCATATCTGTACCGTCGAAGCTACTCCCGTAATAATTTATGCGCCCCTCTTTAGTCTCCACCTTGTAGCTACCGTTGCTTTGACGTGTGATACGAGCAAAACTATCTTGCTCGGTGCGGAATTCGGCACCAGGCTCCCAGTATGCGGTGTCGACGTCCCCGCTGGCTCCGCTGACATTTACTCGGACCATTCGCTGACCATCAAGGCACAGCCGATCCGCAGTGTCGAAGCTAATGCGCCCTGGTGTGCCATCCTGAACAATCGTTTTAGCGCAGCGGTGAATAGTCGAGAGTCCTGTCAACGCCCACCCTTGGCCAACCATGCCATTTGATCCGATACTGGAATACCGCAGCGAGAGCTTGGGCTCAATACCGCCGGTGCCAGGCGGGACCGCGAGCGCCATATCATAAGTGGCAGCACCATCATTCCCGACCGAAATATCACCCGGCAGAGTGCCGGCATCGGCGTTTCCGATAAGTTGATCCAGTTCGGTGGAATTGATCGTGACCGCAATGGGAGTCGAGTCGCTAGGGACACCCGTTAGCGTGATCGACACCGGCGTCGACGTGCCCAACAGGCTTCCGGAAGCGGCATAGGCTCGGGCTTCCAAAACAGCCGTTCCTATCACAGCTGGAGTCCAGTCATAGCTCCACACACCTGCCGAGCCCACGCCTAACTGTTCCCTCGCTCGTTCGCGTAGCGATAGACCATCATGACTATTTCACGAGCGTGTACGGCTACCGCAGGCGCACCGCGGTCAACGACCCGGTCGCACAGGATACGCAGGTCTTCATGTGTGATCTCCGACATCTTCAGTTTACCGAACGCAGCCCGCAAGTCGCGTTCGTAGGTGGAACGACGCATGTCGCGGGTTGACTCGGCCATTTTATGTTTCGTGAGCCATAACTCGGCCCAATTGCCAAACGAATCGGCTTCGGCACTCTTCTTGCGATTGCGAGACTTCTGGCGCGATGGAGACGATCCCGTCTCGAGAAGCTTCTTGGCGCTGTATAGCTTTTCCCTAGCCTCTTTCAAGCTCAGCCCGCCCACGCCATATTTCCCTAACACTACAGTCTCCTGCCGACCGTTGATCCGATAGTTGTATCGGAACGAGATTGTGCCGGAGGGTAGCACCGCTACGTAAAGCCCGTCTCGGTCTGCCAACTTGAAGGCCTTCACCAGCGGCTTGATACTCTTCAGTTTCGCGTCGGTTAGCATCCTATGACCTCCTGATACCATGATCGAAAAGTGCCATTTTTCCGCTTTTTTTCTCTTATTAATCAGCGACTTACTACGAACCGATACCATCATCGACACCAAAATCGGATCATGGCACGGGATCCGCCCGACTGCATTGACGTGGACCGGTACCAGCGCGTATGCCATCAAAGCGGCCTGCTCGATACTGCCTGCGGTTGCCAGTCTCGGCCGCCCCAAAAAGCAAAAAGCCCCTGAAACTCAGGGGCTTAGCGTTCGGTCTTGCGCGTGCTCGCGCTAACGTGCCGGACCGCGGATCATTCCCATTCGATCGTCGCCGGCGGCTTGCCCGAGATGTCGTACACCACCCGGTTAATCCCGCGCACTTCGTTGATGATCCGGTTCGACACCTTGCCCAGCAGGCTATGCGGCAGGTGCGCCCACTGCGCCGTCATGAAGTCCAGGGTCTGCACCGCGCGCAGTGCCACCACGTACTCGTAGGTACGGCCGTCGCCCATCACGCCCACCGACTTGACCGGCAGGAACACGGCGAACGCCTGGCTGGTCGCCTCGTACCAGTTCTTCGGCGCTTCGCCGGCGTCGATGCTGTCGAGCGCCGGCAATTCGCACGGCGTGTTGCGCAGCTCTTCGATGAAGATCGCGTCGGCGCGGCGCAGCAGGTCGGCGAATTCCTTGTTCACGGCACCAAGTATGCGCACGCCCAGGCCAGGGCCGGGGAATGGATGACGGTACACCATGTCGTGCGGCAGGCCGAGCGCCACGCCCAGCTTGCGCACCTCGTCCTTGAACAGTTCGCGCAGCGGCTCGAGCAGCTTGAGGTTGAGCGTTTCCGGCAGCCCGCCCACGTTGTGGTGGCTCTTGATGGTCTGGCCTTTCTTGCCCTTGCCGGCGCTCTCGATCACGTCGGGGTAGATGGTGCCCTGCGCCAGCCAGCGCGCGTTGGTCAGCTTGCCCGCTTCCTGCTGGAACACTTCGACGAACTCGCGCCCGATGATCTTGCGCTTGGCTTCCGGGTCGGCCACGCCGGCCAGGTGGCCCATGAACTGGTCTTCGGCGTCGATGCGCAGCACCTTGACGCCGAGGTTCTTGGCGAACATGTCCATCACCATTTTGCCTTCGTCCAGGCGCAGCAGGCCGTGGTCGACGAACACGCAGGTGAGCTGGTCGCCGATGGCGCGGTGGATCAGCGCGGCGGCCACGCTGGAGTCGACCCCGCCCGACAGGCCCAGGATGACTTCGTCGCCGCCGACCTGCTCGCGGATCTTGGCGACGGCTTCGGTGATGTAGTCCGGCATGTTCCAGTCGGACTTGCAGCCGCAGATTTCATGCACGAAGCGGCCCAGGATGGCCTTGCCCTGCACGGTGTGCGTCACTTCCGGGTGGAACTGCACCGCGTAGAAGCGGCGCGCCTCGTCGGCCATGGCGGCGATCGGGCAGCTCGGGGTGTCGCCCATCAGCTTGAAGCCTGGCGGCATCTCGAGCACCTTGTCGCCGTGGCTCATCCAGACCTTCAGCATGCCGTGGCCTTCGTCGGTGACGAAGTCGTTGATGCCCTTGAGTAGCGCCGTATGGGAGCGCGCGCGCACCTCGGCGTAACCGAATTCACGCACCAGTCCGTTCTCGACCTTGCCGCCCAGCTGCTGGGCCATGGTCTGCATGCCGTAGCAGATGCCCAGCACCGGCACGCCCAGCTCGAACACGGCTTGCGGGGCGCGCGGGGCGTCGCCTTCCAGGGTGGAACTGTGGCTGCCCGACAGGATCACGCCGGCGGCACCGTAGTTGCGCACGAACTCGTCGCTGACGTCGTAGGGGAACACCTCCGAGAACACGCCGGCGTCGCGCACGCGGCGGGCGATCAGTTGGGTGACTTGGGAACCGAAATCGAGAATGAGGATTTTTGAGTGCATGGGAGCGCTTGAGAGAAAGGACTTGAATCGGACTGCCGGATAGAAAACGCGGCGAACTGGTCGCCGCGTCTTGTTGCCTGCGTGGTGTTACTCGGAGCGGTAGTTCGGCGCTTCCTTGGTGATCTGCACGTCGTGCACGTGCGACTCGCGCATGCCGGCCGAGGTGATCTCCACGAATTCAGCCTTCTCGCGCAGCTCGTCGATCGAGGCGCAGCCGCAGTAGCCCATCGACTGGCGCACGCCGCCCACGAGCTGGTAGATGATCGCCAGCACGCTGCCCTTGTAGGCGACGCGGCCTTCGATACCTTCCGGAACGAACTTGTCGGCCTTGCTCGAGGCGTCCTGGAAGTAACGGTCAGCCGAGCCGTCCGCCATCGCGCCCAGCGAACCCATGCCGCGGTACGATTTGTAGCTGCGGCCCTGGTACAGGATCACTTCGCCCGGCGCTTCTTCGGTGCCGGCGAACATGGAACCCATCATCACGGTCGAGGCGCCGGCGGCCAGCGCCTTGGAAATATCGCCGGAGAAGCGGATGCCGCCGTCGGCGATGCATGGCACGCCGGTGCCTTCCAGGGCCTTGGCCACGTTGGAGATGGCGGTGATCTGGGGCACGCCGACGCCGGCCACGATGCGCGTGGTGCAGATGGAGCCGGGGCCGATGCCGACCTTGACGGCGTCGGCACCATGCTCGACCAGCGCGCGCGCGGCGGCCGCGGTGGCGATGTTGCCGCCGACGACGTCAACGTGCGGGAACTTGGTCTTGATCCATTTCACGCGGTCAAGAATGCCCTGGGAGTGGCCGTGGGCGGTGTCGACCACCAGCACGTCCACGCCGGCGGCCACCAGCAACTCGATGCGCTCCTCGTCGCGCGCGCTCACGCCCACGGCCGCGCCCACAATCAGCTTGCCCTGGGCGTCCTTGGACGCGAACGGGTGCTCGTGCGATTTCTGGATGTCCTTGACGGTGATGAGGCCGCGCAGCTCGAAAGCGTCGTTGACGACCAGCACGCGCTCGAGGCGGTGCTTGTTCATCAGGCGCTTCGCTTCGATCGGATCGGCGTCTTCCTTGACGTACACGAGCTTTTCGCGCGGGGTCATCTTGGCGCGCGCCTCGGCGTCGAGCTCTTCTTCAAAACGCAGGTCACGGTTGGTAATGATGCCAACCACGGTCTTGCCTTCCACCACGGGGAAGCCGCTGATGCCATACTGCTCGGTCAGGGCGATCACGTCGCGGATCTTCATGGTCGGCGGAATCGTGATTGGGTCGCGCAACACGCCGGCCTCAAAACGCTTCACGCGCGCTACTTCGCGGGCCTGGTCCTTGGGGGCGAGATTCTTGTGAATGATCCCGATGCCGCCTTCCTGTGCCATGGCGATGGCCAGACGCGCCTCGGTGACGGTATCCATCGCCGCGGACAGCAAGGGAATGTTCAACGAGATATTGCGAGTCAGTTTGGTCTTGAGGGAGGTGTCGGCTGGCAGGACGTTCGAATAAGCCGGGACGAGCAGCACATCATCGAACGTGAGTGCTTTTTGAAGTAGACGCATAGCATTTTCCTATTGGCGCAAAAGCGAATTATACAGAAGTTCCCGGCTTTCGTCTCTAAACCGCCTCAAAATGCCCAGTTTTCGACGTGCCGCGTTGACAGCCCGCTGGAAACATGGCGAAATCGGAAGTTGATGACACAAGGAAACATACCATGAAGCAGTTCAACCGCAGGCTCATCGTGAGCGCCATGCTGGGCTTGTTTGCCTCGCTGGCCCAGGCGCAATACATGTGGATCGACGAGAAAGGCCTCAAGCAGTTGTCGGACCGCCCTCCGCCACCATCGACTCCCGCGAAAAATATCCTCAAGCAGCCCCACGGCGCGCCGGCACCGGTCCAGATTGCACCGGCCGACAGCGCCGCCGGCCCGGCGGCATCCGCGGCGTCGGCGGCGGCGTCGGCCAGCGCCCCGCCCACCCTGGCCGAGCGCAACGCCGATTTCCGCAAGCGCGCGGAAGAAAAAGCGGAAAAGGATCAGAAAGCGGCCGAGGAAGCCCGCCAGAAGGCCGCGCGCAAGGAAAATTGCGTGGCTGCGCGCCAGTACAAGGCCCAGCTCGATTCCGGCCAGCGCATCGGCGTGATGTCCCCGAACGGCGAGCAGGGCTTCATGGGCGACGCGGAGCGGGCCCAGCGTTCGGCCCAGGCGGCGCGCGTGCTCAACGACTGCCGGTAAGGTCCAGGGAGCCCTCGCCGCCCGCCCTGCAGGCCGCCAGGGCCCGTCCTTAGGCCTTGACGGCCTTCTTGTCGGCCCGCTTGCGGCGCGATTCCTTGGGGTCGGCCACGAGGGGCCGGTAAATCTCGATGCGGTCGCCCTTGCGTAGCACGGTGTCGAGCGCCTTTTTCTTACCGTACAAGCCGACCGGCTGGGTCGCCAGGTCGATGCCCGGAATATCGTCCAGCACCCCGCTGCGCGCGATGGCCTGCTCGATGGTCGTTCCAACCGGCACGGCCACCTCGCGGAAATACTCTCGCAGGGCGGTCGCGTAGCAGACCTGGACTTGGATCAGCTCAGCTGCCATACACTGTTTCGGCCCGCTTGCAGAACGAATCGACCATGCTGTTGGCGATCATCCCGAACACCGGGCCGATCAGTTGCTCGAGCAACATGCTGGAAAACTCGTAGCGCAGGTCGAATTCCACCTTGCAGGCGTCCGCCCGCAAGGCCTTGAAAGTCCAGGTACCATCCATCACCTTGAACGGGCCGTCGACGAGCTTCATGGTCATCTGCGAGGGCCGCGTGTTATGGTTGCGGGTGGTAAAACTTTGCTTGACGCCATGGAAGGCGATCGCCAGGCAGGCCACCAAGGTGTCGTCGCTGCGTTCCATCACCTTGACGCCCCCGCACCAGGGCAGGAATTTGGGATAGTTTTCGACGCTGGCGACCAGGTCGAACATTTGTTCGGCGCTATACCCGAGGAATACTGTTTTGTGCACGACTGCCATTAATCAACCGTTTGCTATGATGTTGGATTGTTCACTTGTGAGCATCATTAGTTTAACCGACCCGCGCCATTTAGACATTTCATGAGCATTGTTGACAACAGAAAAGCATTTCACGACTACTTCATCGAGGACCGGTACGAGGCCGGCATCGTGCTCGAAGGGTGGGAAGTCAAGGCCATTCGCGAATCGCGCGTGCAGATCAAGGAGGCCTACGTGGTCGTGCGCGGGGACGAGCTGTTCCTGTTCGGCGCCCACGTCAGCGCGCTGGCGACCGCTTCCGCCTTCACCCATCCGGACGCCGTGCGCACCCGCAAGCTGCTGCTGCATCGCGCGGAAGTGGACAAACTGATCGGCAAGGTCGAGCGCTCCGGCTACACGCTCGTGCCGATCAACCTGCACTACAAGGGCGGACGGGTGAAGTGCGAAATCGGCCTGGCCAAGGGCAAGAAGCAACACGACAAGCGCAACACCGAGAAAGAACGCGACACCAAGCGCGAAGTGGCCGCCGCCATGAAGGTCCACCGGCGTTAGAATCCAACTGCGCTCGTGCTTACACGGCCGACTCCGGGGACGGCTGCGCGGCCGCCCCCGTGAGCAAACTCAGGCGCCAGCATGCGAAGCTGAGCGTCATTCCGCCCAGCACCCCACACGCGAGCTTGAAGGCGCTGTCGAACAGCAGCGGCGCCACCAGGCCCGACACCAGCGCGAACGCCATCATCTGGATAAACGACAGCAAGGACGAGGCCAACCCGCGATTGCTGGGGAATAGCGCCAGCGCGCCCACCTGGATGGCCGGCATCGCCACCGCCAGGCCGAAGGTGTAGATCATCAAAGGCAGCACGGCCCACGGCACCTGCGCCACGAACAGGCGCGTATAGCCCACGTTGAGCAGCGCGGCCGCGGCCATGGTGCCGAAGCCGATCCACGTCATGCGCGCCGGGCCGAGCCGCGCGGCCGCCTTGCCGCCCCAGGCCGAGCCCAGCACCATGCCGCTGATCAGGGGAATGAACATCCACGCGAAGGCGGTCTCGGGCAGGTGCAGGATATCCATGACGAAATGCGCCGCCGAGCCGATGTACAGCGACAGGCCGCCGAAGGCCATGCCGACCGCCAGCGACAACAGCAGGAAGCGCGGATGGCGCAGCACCATCAGGTAGTTGCGGGCGATGGCGATGCCGTGGAAGGCGTGGCGCTGTTCGCGCGGCAGGCTCTCCGGCAAGCCGCGGTACACCAGCGCGATCATCAGGGCGCCGAAGCAGGTCAGGAACACGAAGGTGGAGCGCCAGCCGAAGGTCACGTGCAGCCAGCCGCCCAGCACGGGCGCGATGGCCGGCGCCAGGCCGAACACCATCATGATGTGCGACATCACCTTCTGCGCGTGCGCCTGGTCGTGCGAGAAACGGTCCTGCACGATCGCCTGGCCGATCACCGAGCCGGCGCCGGCGGCCAGCCCCTGCAACGCGCGGCAGGCCAGCAGCGCGCCGAAGGTGGGGGCGAACACGGCGCCCAGCGAGGCGCAGGTGTACACCGTCAGCGCTGCCAGGATCACCGGGCGCCGCCCGAAGGAGTCCGACAGGGTGCCGTAGAACAGCATCATGAAGGCGAACATGAACAGGAACACGGACAGGGTTTGCTGCACCGCCAGCGGGCCGACCGCGAACTCGCGGCCGATGGCGGGAATCGACGGCAGATAGGTGTCGATCGCGAGCGCGCCGACCATGCCGAGACAAGCCAGAATTACCGTCAACAAACGCTGCATGCACCAATCCCCCATGTCCCGCCGCGGCGGCCGCACCATGCGGCGCCGGGCTGGGCATTTTACCGGGATTTGCAAATCGGCATACGCCGCCAACCAGGCTGCCGGCCGGCTACCGAAGCGCTACGGAGCGGCTGCGGCAACTGGGTGCGCAGCCGGGAAGGCTAGCGCATGGCCATGCCGAAGCGCTCCAGGCGCGGCTTCCAGTTGCCCATGATGTCGGCCGAGACCAGCACCCGCACCGCGCGGCCAATCAGCAGATTGCGCGGCACCAGGCCGATGTAGCGCGAGTCGGCGCTGTTGTCGCGATTGTCTCCCAGCATCAGATACTGGTCGGCGGGAATCCGCACCGGGCCAAAATTGCGGCGCGCCTCGCGCTCCGGCATGACCTGGATCAGGTGCGGCCGGCCATACACGGTTTCGCTGTAGCGCGAGGCCGCCACGACGGCCGTGTCGTCCACCAGGTCGGTCCCCTGCCCGGCCGCCACGTAGCCGGCCGGCTTGCCGTTGATGATGAGCCGCTCGTTGCGCATTTCGACCACGTCGCCGGGCACGGCGATCAGGCGCTTGATCAGCCGCGTGCCGTCCGCCGGCGAGGAGAAGGTCACCACGTCGCCACGTTGCGGCTCGCCGGTGTGGGCCAGCACCACGTCGGTGAGCGGCACCTTGACGTTGAAGGCGAGCCGGTTGACGAACACCACATCGCCTTCGAGCAGGTTGGGATGCATCGAGCTCGACGGGATCGGGTTCCAGTCTGCCACGGCCGTCCGGAAGATCCCGAACAGGAACAAAAACGCCAGGAAGCCTTTGTTTTCGCGCAGCAGATTTTTCATGGTGAGCTCTTTCGGTGGGTAGCGGTGTTCAGCTGGTTGGAATGTCAACACATTACACAGCCAGACTTTGAACAGACTTAACCGGCGACGATCGCGCCCACGATGGCGCTGCCCACGCTCACGGCGAGCATCAGCGCCATGAAACCCACGTAACGCAGCACGGCGCGCCCCTTTTCGCCGCTCGGGCGGCTGCGCACCAGGTAGAAAGGCACGGCGACGATCGAGAGCACCAGGATGGCGATGCTCATCCAACGCTTGCGCTCAAAGCCCACCGCCTCGCTGTCGCGGCAATACCAGCTGAACATGGCGTAGCTCAGCAAGACGTCCAGCACCAGGCTCAACAAGGCCGGGTCGGTGCCGGCCGCCGTGGCCGTATAGCCGGCGACCAGCCCGGTGAAGGCGGTCAGGCCGGCCAGTATCCACAGCCAACGGCGTGGATTGGGTGCTTCCATTGCATGGGCGAGGTCCAAGGCTTACTCCTTTTTTTAGGTGACACGGGCGCTGTTGTTTAAGTCTAGCATGCGCTCACGGGGTGGGATCGCCGACGATGATGTCGACGGTATTGCTCAAGCTGATGCCGAGGTTCGGAATGCGCGATTTCTGGCCGGACGGGCCATGCTCGCTGGCCGGACGGAACTTGGTGCCGATCGGGCCGATCGCGTTCATCAGCGAGATATCGCCCAGCGGGAAATCGACGTGGGTCGACTTCGGCTCGAACCCGGCGCCGCTCGCCTCCTTCGGCGTGAACATGCGTAGCGCGATATCGTCGCTGTGGTTGACGAAGGTGAGCGGCAGATTGCGCGTGGCGATCTGCGCCCAATACACCTTGTCGTGATAGCCCTTGAATTCCGGGTACTGCCATGCCAGCCCGGTGATGGTGTCGTTGTAGTCCTTTTTCCAGACGTTGAATTCGACGCCCTGGGTGCGGTTCTTCCACACCCGGTAAGGGCCCTTGCCCAGCCAGCGCATGGACTTGACCTGGCTTTCCGGATAGTCGAAGCTGACGCCCAGGTAATCGACCAGGGTGTTGCTGTCCATGTGGTAGGTGTAGCTGAGCGTAAGCAGGCCGGCCGCGTTCAGACGCCATTGCACGTGCCGCAGATTGCCGTCGTAGTCGGCGTTGACCACGGCGTCGTCGCCCTCGCGCGCGGCCGCGATGGTCTTGAGCGCCGCGCTGCCCGTCACCAGGCGCGGGCCGTTGGTCAGCGGCGCCACCGTGCCGTTCTTGCTGAGCGTGCGCAGGTAGCCGGTGGCCTTGTCGATGGTGACGCTCAAGCCGCCGGCGGCCAGTTCGATGGCGTCGCCGCCCTCCTTCACGCTGGCCGGCCCGCTCTGCTTGCCCTGCCACGGCGCGACGCTGCGCGTGGCCACCGCGTCGGCGCTGGCGATCATCCACGACCAGGTGTAGATTTCACGGCCGGTCTTGTCGACTGCCGTCAGGTACAGCGCGTCCTGCGCCTGCCAGTCCTTCGGCAGCGCGATGCGGCCCACGCCGCGCATGCCGGCGGCCACCTTGGGCGCGGCCAGCTTGCCCTGCGCGCTCACGCGATAGCCCTCGCCCTCGGCGGCCAGCGTGTCGAACTTGACCAGCTTCCAGCTGAACTTGACGGTATCGAGGTTGGTGAAATCGTAGCGATTTTCCAGCGGTATGCGGCCGTCGAAGGAAGGCGGCAGGTAGGCCATCTCCGCCAGCGGCGTGTACACCGGGGACCAGATCCGCTTGATCGCGTAGAAGCTGCCTTCCTTCTCGCGATAGGGGCCGACGATGCCGTCCGGCGCCTGGTTGCCGGCCACGTCGATCTCGCCATGTTTATCGTCGCGGACGATGCCCTCGTCGGCGAAGGCCCAGATGAAGCCGCCCGCGCTGAGCGGATTGGACAGCATCAGGTTCCACCAGTCGTTCAGGCCCGCGCCGGCGCCGCCGTCATACAGGCCGTGCAGGAACTCGGTCGGCATGAACACGTCGCGCCCATGGAAGAAGGAGGTGGCGCAGCAGTCGTAGGACAGGTAGTGGGCCGCGTCGATGCCGCCGAAATTCTCCCATGGATGGATCACGGGCCGGCGCTGCAGGTCCCAGTTCGCGTACAGCTTGTCCAGATCGCGGTTGAAGCCGCCCTCGTTCCCGTTGGCCCAGAACAGGATCGACGGGTGGCTCTGGTCGCGCTGCACCAGCTCCTTCACCAGCGGGGTGGCGACGTCGGTGTCGTAGGCCTTCTGCCAGCCGGTCAGTTCGTCGATCACGTACAGACCCAACTCGTCGGCCACGTCCAGGAAATAAGGGTCGGGCGGATAATGGGACATGCGCACCGCGTTCATGTTCATTTCCTTCATCAGGCGCGCGTCCATGAGCGCCAGTTCGCGGCTGCTGGTGCGCCCCGAGGTCGGCCAGATGGTGTGGCGGTTCGAGCCCTTGAGGCGGATCTTTTCGCCGTTCACGTACACGCCATCCCGCGCGCGCAGCTCGATGGTGCGAAATCCGATCACCTTGCTCACCTCGTGCACCGCCCGGCCGCCCTGCAGCAGGTCGAACACGACCCGGTAGCGGTGGGGATCTTCGGCCGACCATGGCAGCACGTGCGCGAGCGCGCCGTGCACGTGGGCCGCGCCGCCGCCGGCAAGCACGCTGGCCGACATTGGCGCGCCCACCGGCTTGCCCTCCAGGCTAGTGACCTGGGCCCGCACCGTGGCGCCCGGCTTGACCTGGCCGCTCACGAATACGTCGGCGTCGAACTGGCCGGTGTGGCGCGCGTCGACGCTCACATGGTCGATGTTGGCGGGCGGCTTCGCCTCCAGCCACACGGGCCGGTAGATGCCGCTGAAGAGCCAGAAGTCGGCGCTGCGCTCGGCGCGGTTGACCGAGCGGTTGGCCGAGAAGCGGTTGACGGTCACTTCCAGCAGGTTGGCCTGGCCGGGCTTGAGCAGGCTGGTGACGTCGTAGCGGAACTCGTAGAAGCCGCCCTGGTGGGTCGGCCCCGCGCTCTGGCCGTTGATCTTCACGGCGGTGTCGGTCATCGCGCCGCCGAACACGATCTCGATCTGCTGGCCGCGCCAGCCGGCCGGCACTGCGAACCGATAGCGGTACTGGCCGGTGGTGTCGGGCACCGGGTCTTTTTCCCAGTCGTTGAAGTAGCGGTAGGTGCCGAAGCCTTCCATCTCCCAGTTGGACGGCACCGGGATGGTGCTCCACGCGCCGCTATGGCGCCCGCCGTTGAGGTAGAACTCCCAGTTGACGCGGTGGTCCTTGTCGGTGCCGCTCAGGTATGCGATCTGCGTGGTGGGCGCGGCGCAGGCGGCGCCGGCCATGAGAACTGCAAAGGCGAGGGCCAGGAAAGCGGGGAGTTTTTTCATGGATGGCGCTGGGAGGTTAATGTAGGACTTCCCGGCCGCGCGGGGCCGGGAACGGCGGGCGGATGCCCCGGCTTAAACGCTGCCTTTGAGGCCGGGCGGGCGCTGGCTCTTCACGATCGTCATCGCGCTGGCGATCAGGCCGCTCATGTCGCCCATGTTGGCCGGCACGATCACCGAATTGTTGGTCTTGGCCAGCTCGCCGAAGGCCTTCACGTACTGCTCGGCCACGCGCAGGTTGACCGCGTCCTCGCCGCCCGGCTGGCGGATCGCCTCGGCCACCTGGCGCAGCGCCTCGGCGCTGGCCTCGGCCAGCACCACGGTGGCCTTGGCCTGGCCTTCGGCGCGGTTGATCGAGGCCTGCTTCTCGCCCTCGGAGCGGGCGATGGCCGCCTCGCGTTCGCCGCTGGCGATGTTGATCTGCTCCTGGCGGCGCCCTTCCGAGGCGGCGATCAGTGCGCGTTTTTCGCGCTCGGCCGTGATCTGGGCCTGCATCGCGTGCAGGATCTCCTGCGGCGGGGTCAGGTCCTTGATCTCGTAGCGCAGCACCTTCACGCCCCAGTTGGCGGCCGACTCGTCGATCGCGTTGACGATGGTGGTGTTGATGTGGTCGCGCTCCTCGAAGGTCTTGTCGAGTTCCATGCGGCCGATCACCGAACGCAGCGTGGTCTGGGCAAGCTGGGTGATGGCGGCCAGGTAGTTCGACGAGCCGTAGGAGGCGCGCATCGCGTCCGTGATCTGGAAGTACAGGATCCCGTCCACCTGCAGCTGGGTGTTATCGCGCGTGATGCACACCTGCGGCGGCACGTCCAGCGGGATCTCCTTGAGCACGTGCTTGTAGGCGATGCGGTCGACGAAAGGCACCACGATGTTCAGCCCCGGCGCCAGGGTCGCATGGTATTTGCCGAGCCGTTCGACCACCCAGGCGTGCTGCTGCGGCACCACGTTGATGGTCTTGAAGACGAATACCAGCGCCAGGAAAAACAAGACCATTGCCACGCTTCCGAATACTTCCATGTCGAGCCTCTTTCAGTGTTGTTGTTTGAGTTGTGCTGCGTGTCCGCCTACGCGTTATGCACGATCAGGCGGCTGCCGTGCACTTCGACGATGGTGTAGTTGCCGGCGTCGGCCGTCGCGCCCGGCCCCAGCTCGACATCCCAGGGCGCGCCGCGGTACATCACGCGCGCCCGTCCGCCCTGCCAGCTGTTGACCACCACGCGCTGGCCGATGTCGATATTCATGTTCGGGTCGCGCGCCGGATTCTTGCGCGAGGGCGCGCCGAAACGGCTGCGGTGCAGCAGGCTGGTGGCCACCACGCCCACCACCGCGGCCACGATGATCTGCAGCGCCACCGCCAGCCCGGCCAGCGCGGCCAGCGCGCCGGAGGCCACCCCGATGGCGATCATCAGGATGTAAAAAGTCCCGGTAAACAGCTCCACCATCACCAGCACGCCGGCGATCGCGAGCCACATCATCCAGTCAGCCATGGCTTTCCTCCAAGGTGAAGTAACAAAACAAAAACCCCCGTGGCCGGCCAGCGGCAACGAGGGTCTGCACAACATTAAGATAGCGTTCTATGATCGGTTCGAAGTGGATTCGGTACCGTCAGTCTATCCCAATTTACCAAAGAGTCAACGTTTACATCGCCGCCAGCTTCTGCCAGGTGTCGATCACCGAGTCCGGGTTCAGCGACATCGATTCGATCCCCTCGCCCATCAGCCAGGCCGCGAAGTCCGGATGGTCCGATGGCCCCTGGCCGCAGATGCCGATGTACTTGCCCTGCGCGCGGCAAGCCTTGATCGCCATCGACAGCAGCGCCTTGACGGCCGGGTCGCGCTCGTCGAAGTCGGCCGCCAGCAGCGCCATGCCGGAGTCGCGGTCCAGGCCGAGCGTGAGCTGGGTCAGGTCGTTCGAGCCGATCGAGAAGCCGTCGAAGTGCTGCAGGAACTCGTCGGCCAGGATGGCGTTGGACGGCACTTCGCACATCATGATCAGGCGCAGGCCGTTCTCGCCGCGCTTGAGGCCGTTCTTGCCCAGCAGGCCGACCACCTTCTCGGCCTGGCCCAGCGTGCGCACGAACGGCACCATGATCTCGACGTTGGTCAGGCCCATGTCGTTGCGCACCCGCTTCATGGCCGCGCACTCCATCTCGAACGACTCGGCGAAGTCGGGCGACAGGTAGCGCGCCGCGCCGCGGAAGCCCAGCATCGGGTTTTCCTCGTCCGGCTCGTAGCGCGAACCGCCGATCAGCTTCTTGTACTCGTTGGACTTGAAGTCCGACAGGCGCACGATCACCGGCTTGGGCCAGAACGCGGCGGCGATGGTGGCGATGCCCTCGGCCAGCTTGTCGATGTAGAAGGCCTTGGGCGAAGCGTGGCCGCGCGCCACCGACTCGACCGCTTTTTTCAGGTCGGCGTCGATGTTCGGGTACTCCAGGATCGCCTTGGGGTGCACGCCGATGTTGTTGTTGATGATGAACTCAAGCCGCGCCAGGCCCACGCCGGCGTTCGGGATCGACTGGAAATCGAAGGCCATCTGCGGGTTGCCCACGTTGAGCATGATCTTGGTGGCGATCTTGGGCAGCTCGCCGCGCGCCGTCTCCGACACCTCGGTCTCGAGCAGGCCGTCGTAGATCTTGCCCTCGTCACCCTCCGCGCACGACACCGTCACGAAGGTGCCGTCCTTAAGCAGTTCGGTTGCGTCGCCGCAGCCCACCACGGCCGGCACGCCCAGCTCGCGCGCGATGATCGCCGCGTGGCAGGTGCGCCCGCCGCGGTTGGTGACGATCGCCGAGGCGCGCTTCATCACCGGCTCCCAGTTCGGGTCGGTCATGTCGGCCACCAGCACGTCGCCCGGCTGCACGCGCTCCATCTCGGACGGATCGTGGATCACCCGCACTGGACCTGCGCCGATCTTCTGGCCGATGGCGCGGCCCGAGGCCAGCACCAGGCCGGTGCCCTTGAGCTTGTAGCGCTGCTGCGCGTCGGTCGCCTTCTGCTGCGACTTGACCGTCTCAGGGCGCGCCTGCAGGATGTACAGCTTGCCATCGCGGCCGTCCTTGCCCCACTCGATGTCCATCGGACGGCCGTAGTGGTTCTCGATGATGACGGCGTACTTGGCCAGCTCCACCACTTCGGCGTCGGCCAGCGAATAGCGGTTGCGCATCTCGATCGGCACGTCCACGGTCTTGACCGAGCGGCCGGCCTTGGCCTCGCTGGTGAACTCCATCTTGATCAATTTGGAGCCGATATTGCGGCGGATGACGGGCGACTTGCCCTGCTCGAGCATCGGCTTGTGCACGTAGAATTCGTCCGGATTGACCGCGCCCTGCACCACCGTCTCGCCCAGGCCGTAGCTGGAGGTGACGAACACCACGTCCTTGAAGCCGGACTCGGTGTCGATGGTGAACATCACGCCGGCCGCGCCCAGGTCCGAGCGCACCATGCGCTGCACGCCCGCCGACAGCGCCACCTCGGCGTGGGTGAAGCCCTTGTGCACGCGGTAGGAGATGGCGCGGTCGTTGTACAGCGACGCGAACACGTGCTTCATCGCCTCGAGCACGTTGTCGATGCCGACCACGTTCAGGAAGCTCTCCTGCTGGCCGGCGAAGGACGCGTCGGGCAGGTCTTCGGCGGTGGCCGAGGAGCGCACCGCGAACGACACCTCCGTGGTCGAATCGGCCACCAGGCGCTCGTAGAAGGCGCGGATTTCCTGCTCCAGGCGGTCCTGGAACGGGGTCTCGACGATCCACTGGCGGATCTCGGCGCCGGCGGCGGCGAGCGAGCGCACGTCGTCGATGTTCAGGCCCTCGAGACGCGTGGCGATGCGGTCGGCCAGCGAGCTTCCGCCGTCGATCGCGTGGGTGAGGAAATCGCGGAACGCGTCGGCCGTGGTGGCGAAGCCCCCCGGCACGCGCACGCCGGCCCCGGCGAGCTGGCTGATCATTTCTCCAAGCGAGGCGTTCTTGCCGCCGACCGATTCGACATCGGTCATGCGCAAGTTCTCGAATGAAGCCACGTACACTTTAGTTGCCTGGTCGGGCTCCTTGAATGCGACGGTTGACAAGTTGGTCATAATAAACACCCTTACTGATGATAGAAATCTTCATGCGAGGCGCGCCACTTTGTTTTCTTGTTATTCTTGAGGAGGTGCAGCACAATAAACACATTGCAGAGCATTCTACAGCGTGCGCCGGGAATTGACAGCTTGTAACTTTGACACTGATGGCGGCGCGCAACGCCACCACGAGAAAATGACACCAGACCCACGCCCGCCCCTACCCAAGTCCTCCCGCACCGTGTTTTTCGTCTCCGACGGCACCGGCATCACCGCCGAAACCTTCGGCCACGCGGTGCTGACCCAGTTCGACCTGCGCTTCCGCCAGATCCGCCTGCCCTTCATCGACACGCTCGACAAGGCCTACGAGGCGGCGCGCAAGATCAACGACGCCTACGCCACCGACAACCAGCGTCCAATCGTGTTCTCCACCCTGGTCAAGCCGGACCTGTCGAACGTGATCCGCCAGTCGCGCGGCATGCACATGGACCTGATCCAGACCTTCGTGGCGCCGCTCGAGCAGGAACTCGGCGTCAAATCCACCCACACCATCGGGCGCTCGCACAACATCGTCGACAGCGAGGAGTACAAGAACCGCATCGAGGCGATCAACTTCTCGCTGGCCCACGACGACGGCCAGTCGCACAAGAACCTGGCGGCGGCCGACGTGATCCTGGTGGGCGTGTCGCGCTCGGGCAAGACCCCCACCAGCCTGTACCTGGCGATGCAGTACGGGATCAAGGCGGCCAACTACCCGCTGATCCCGGACGACTTCGAACGCGGCAAGCTGCCCTCGTCCCTGCCTCCGTTCAAGGGCAAGATCTTCGGCTTGAGCATCACGCCCGAGCGGCTGTCGGAAATCCGCCATGAGCGCCGCGCGGGCAGTAAATACGCATCGATCGAGAACTGCCGCTACGAGGTCAACGAGGCCGAACTGATGATGAAGCGCGAAGGCATACGCTGGCTGTCCTCGACCACCAAGTCGATCGAGGAGATCGCCACCACGGTCCTGCAGGAGATCAAGCCGGACCGGCGCGAGTATTGATCAAAGGTTGATTGAAGCTTGATTGACGGGTCGTGGGCATGCCGGTGGTCCCGCGACCACGCTTCCAAGAGACACGCAGCCGCGCCGGCGCGGCCGGCGCCGGATGCCGGGGCTGGCCGCGCGGCCCGGGCTGCGCTAGCTGCGCGACTTCCCGGCCGATGCGCTGTGCGTGCCGAGGCTGTCGACGTCGCTGGCCCCGTCGAGCGCCTGCTCGTTGGGGCGGCCGCCCTGCCGGTGGCTGCCCATGCCCACCCGCTGCGCGCTTTGCTGCACTTCGACCTCTTCGTCGATGCCGATCAGGTCATCGGCCGATCTGCGCTCCGCCGCGCCGCGCTGCCCCGGGCTGGCCGACTGGCGCGACCCGGCTGCGGGTGCAGGCTGTGCGGGTTGTGCGCCGGTTTTCTGGCCCGCCGGCGCGGCGCCGCCCTGTTGCGTATTCTGATCCTGGCTCTTCTGTTCCATGGTGTGCTCCTCAAGACATGTCTAGGACCATCGGGTCCAGTTTCATGCTATGGCAGCGGGACCAGCGTATAAGTAGGACTACGCCGCGTGGGCGTGTAGGAATACCAATGGCATACTCTGCGGTTTCGAGCGCAGGTGTTGGCGCTGCCGCCCAGCGCGGACCGGCGTCGGCAGCGCAGAGCGGGGCCTGGGCAGGCCTGCCTGCTCACGCGGCTGAGGCGCCCTGGCCGGCCGCGCCCGTCAGAAAAACTGGCGCCAGTCTTCGAGCCAGCCGGGGAAGTCCTCGACCGCCATCGGCTTGGCGATGTGATAACCCTGGGCGTAGGTGCAACCCATGCCCTGGACCAGGTCCCAGTCCTGCCGGGTCTCCACGCCAACCGCCACCGACTTGCGGTCCAGGCTGCGCGCCAGGCTCAGGCAGGATTGCAGCACCGTGCTCAGCGCGCGCTTCCTGGAGGCGCCATCGACGAAGCTGCGGTCGATCTTGAGCTCGGAGAACGGCACCCGGGCCAGCAGCTGCAGGTTGGAGCGCCCGGTGCCGTAGTCGTCGATCGCCAGCCCGTAGCCGGCCATGCGCAGGCGTACCAGGCGTTCGATGAAGCTGGGGTCCATGACGAGCACTGACGATTCCGGCATTTCGAACGTTATATAGTCGGGCATGACGCGATGCCGCCCCACGCAGGCGGATATCTGCTGGAGGAAGGCGGGATGGGCCAGCGTCTGGGGCGCCAGGTTGATCGAGATCGAGATCGGCAAGCCCCGGTCGTGCAGGTAGCGGCAGCGTTCGACCGATTTCTCGATCATGCTCCAGTCGAGGAAATCGACGCGATGGTTCAGTTCCAGCGCTTCCATGAAGGCGCCAGGACCGAGCACGCCGTGCTCGGGGTGGACCCAGCGGGCGAAGCTTTCCAGCCCCTTGACCAGGCCGGTTTCGAGCTCGATCTTGGGCTGGAAGTAAGGCTCGAACTGGCGCGCCTGCAGGCCGATGCCGATCTGCGAGAAGGTGAAGGTCGGTTCCTGGGGGGCCGGCGCGCCGCCCTGGGGTGGCGCGTAGTTCTGGAGCAGCGCCTCGAGCTTGGCGACGGTGACCGGCTTGGCCATGGTGCCCAGCAGGTCCACGCCGTAGGCCTGGGCCATGGTCTCGACGGCGAACAGCATGTCGGGCGGCTGGGCGCCCACCACGATCACCCGCGCGCGGCAGTTGAGCTCGGCCAGGCAGCGGATCAGCTCCAGGCCGTCCATGCCGGGCAGGGACAGGTCGATCAGGGCGACGTTGACGGTCGGCGTGAACGAATCCTGGAAACAGCGCAGCGCCGTGTGGCCGTCCGGGACCTGGGTGATCTGGACCGCGCCCAGATGCCCCAGCATGATCACCGCCGCCAGCCTCTCCGCGGTATCCGCTTCGGCGACCAAAAAATGCAAATGCGCGATGTCCATCGTGACTCTCACTAAGCTTAAGGATGCAGCTTACCGGGAGAAGCCAGCCTCGTCTATCCCTGATTCTGCCGGAGCTGCTCAAAAAAACACACTGCGGCGCAGGCGGCCACGTTGAGCGACTCGATCTGACCGGCATGGGGAATGACCACCTGGCGGGTGGACAGCGCCATCAGGTCGTCGGCCACGCCCTGCCCTTCGTGCCCGAGCAGCCAGGCGACCGGCTGGCGCAGGTCGACGTCGTACAGGCGGCAGGTGGCGTAGCCGCTGGTGGCCAGCACGGCGATCTTGGAGGCCTGGATCAGCGCGGCCAGGTCCACGCCCTCGTAGATATGGACCACGAAGTGGGCGCCCATGGCCGCGCGCAGCACCTTGGGTGACCAGCAGAAGGCGGTGCCGGCGCTGCAGAACACCTGGGTGATGCCGGCGGCGGCGGCGCTGCGCAGGATGGAGCCGACGTTGCCGGGGTCCTGGAGGTTGTCCAGCAGGACCGCCGAGACGGTCAGCGCGGCCGGCACGTCCAGCGCCGGGGTATCGATCAGGAACATCAGGCCGATGCCGTGCTCGACCTGGCTGAGCGCGTTGTAGAGCGCGTCCGGCATGGCGGTGACGTGGGCGTGCGCGAGCTCGCAGCGCGCGACGATGTCGGCCACTTCCGGGTTGGCCAGGGCCGCTTCGGCCACCACGCAGTGGCGCGGGGCGCCGCGCAGCTGCAGATAGGACTGGCACAGGTGCACGCCGTCGAGCAGGGTCTGGCCGGCCTTCTTGCGCGCCTGGGAGCTGCCGGCCAGGTGCTTGAGTTCCTTGTAGAGCGGGTTGTCGCGCGAGCTGATGGTCTTCATGCCGCCTTGTCCAAGTCCAGGTCCAGGTCTACATCCATCCCTTCGCCGAAGGCGTCGGCGTCGTCGAAGTCGAAAGCCATCGATCCTTTGCCCATCATGCCCGGCAAGGTGGCGCGCACCGGCGCGAACGAGCGCCGGTGCACCGGGCAGGCGCCGTGCAGGCGCAGGCGCTCCAGATGCAGCGCGGTACCGTAGCCCTTGTGCTGGTCGAAGCCGTACTGGGGATAGAGCGCGTGCAGGGCCACCAGGGCGGCGTCGCGCGCGGTCTTGGCCAGGATGGAGGCGGCCGAAATCGCGTGCACCTTGTCGTCGCCTTCGATAATCGGATGGCAGCGGATCTGCATCACCGGGCTGCGGTTACCGTCGATCAGGGCGATGGTCGGCACCGTGGACAGGGCCTCGACCGCGCGCCGCATCGCCAGCATCGTCGCCTGGAGGATGTTGAGGCTGTCGATCTCCTCGTGCGAGCATTCGGCGATGGCCCAGGCCAGGGCGTGCGTCTTGATCAGCGGCGCCAGCGCCTCGCGCCGCTCGGCGCTGAGCTTCTTGGAGTCGCGCAGGCCGTCGATGGGGCGCTCCGGATGCAGGATCACGGCGGCGGCGAACACGGGCCCGGCCAGCGGACCGCGCCCGGCCTCGTCGACCCCGCACACGATATCCTCGGGCGAAAACGGCAGCGCGTTCTTCTTCAGCCCCGGATAGAAATTGACGGTCTTTTTTCTCATGATGACTTCGAGGTGGCGAGCACGCGCAGCACCGCGCTAGTGCTTTCCGCGGCGCTGTCGCGCAGCAGGCTGTGGTGCATGTCGGTGAAGCGCTGCACCAGGCGGGCGCGGTTGGCGCCGTTGGAGAGCTGCTCCCACAGCGCGTCGGCCAGGGCCTGCGGACGGCAATCGTGTTGCAGCAGCTCGGGCACCAGGAATTCGCGCGCCAGGATATTCGGCAGGCCAATCCATGGCTGGTAGCCCATGTGGCGCATGATCTCCCACGAGGCGCGCATGACCTTGTAGGCGATCACCATCGGCTTTTTGAACAGCGCCACCTCGAGCGTGGCCGTGCCGGAGGCCACCAGCACGGCATCGGCGGCGCAGATGGCGGTGTGCGAGTCGCCGTCGACCAGGTCGATGCGCACGTCGCCCAGGCCGGCCTGCTTGACCAGCTGCTCGAAGTAGGCGCGCTGGCGCGCTCCGGCCATCGGCACCACGAAGCGCAGGTCCGGGTCGCGCGCGGCCAGCAGCTTGACGGCGCCGATGAAGGGTTCGGCCAGGTATTTCAGTTCGCTCATGCGGCTGCCCGGCATGACCGTCACCACCCGCACGCCGGTGCCGATGCCGAGCGCGCGCCGCGCCGCCGCCTGGTCCGGCTGCAGGGGGATCATCTCGGCCAGCGGATGGCCGATGTAGGTGACCGGCACACCGGCCTTGCGGTAGATCTCTTCCTCGAACGGGAAAATCACCAGCATGTGCGACACCGAGGCGATGATCTTCTTGATGCGGCCGCCGCGCCAGGCCCAGATCTGCGGGCTGACGAAGTGCACCGTCGGGATGCCGGCCGCCTTGAGCTGGCCTTCCAGCCCGAGGTTAAAGCCGGGATAGTCGGCGCCGATGAACAGGGCCGGGCGTTCGGCCAGCAGGCGGTCGCGCAGCGCGTTCTGGATCGCCTTGATGGCGCGGTAGCGCGGGATGATCTCGAACATGCGGCCCACCGCCAGCGCCTCGATCGGCCACTCGGACACGAAGCCCTGCTCGATCATGCGCGCGCCGCCGATGCCGTGAAAGCGCGCCTGCGGCAGCTGGGGGCGCAGCCCGGCCATCAGGCGCGCCGCCAGCAGGTCGCCGGACACCTCGCCGGCGGCCATCGCGATGGACAGCTCAGCGGACGATGCCACGCGTCGCGCCTCCCAGGAAGTCGAGCATGACGCCGTACTGCTCGGCGCCCTCGCCCGCTTCCGCCTGTTCGGCCGCCAGCGCGGTCTTGGCTTCCTCGAGCGTGAGGTTGGCGCGGTAGACCAGCTTGTAGGCGTTGCGGATGGCGTCGATCTGGGTGCGGGTGAAGCCGCGCCGCTTGAGCCCTTCGATGTTCACGCCGCGCGCGCCGGCCGGATTGCCGGAGATGAGCACGTAGGGCGGCACGTCCTGGGTCAGGCTGGTGTACATGCCGATGAAGGCGTGGGCGCCGATCTTGCAGAACTGGTGCACCCCGGCGTAACCGGACAGGATGGCCCAGTCGCCCACCTCCACGTGCCCGGCCAGCTGGGCGTTGTTGGAGAAGATGGTGTTGCTGCCGACCTGGCAGTCGTGCGCCAGGTGCACGTAGGCCGAGATCCAGTTGTCGTTGCCCAGCCGGGTGACGCCCTTGTCCTGCACGGTGCCGGTGTTGAAGGTGCAGAATTCGCGGATGGTGTTGCGGTCGCCCACCTCGAGCCGGGTCGGCTCGCCGGCCCACTTCTTGTCCTGGGGCGCGGCGCCGATCGAGGAAAACTGGAAGAACTGGTTGTCGCGCCCGATCGTGGTGTGGCCTTCGATGACCACGTGCGGGCCGACCACGGTGCCGGCGCCGATCGCCACGTGGGGGCCGATGATCGAATAGGCGCCGACGCTGACGCTCTCGTCGAGCTCGGCTTTGGGGTCGACGATGGCGGTTGGATGAATCGTCGCCATTACTGCCCCGCTGGCTGGCTCGCGTCGGTAGCGCTGCGGATGGTGCACATCAGGTCCGCTTCCACGGCGACCGCGCCGTCCACCGTGCCGACCGCCTTGTATTTCCAGATCCCGCGCGACACGCGCACGATCTCCACGTCCATCTTGAGCTGGTCGCCGGGGCCCACCGGGCGCTTGAAGCGCGCGTTGTCGATGCCGACGAAGTAGACCACCGAGTTCTCGTCCGGCTGCACGCCCATGGTCAGGAACGACAGGATGGCCGCGGTCTGGGCCATCGCCTCGATCATCAACACGCCCGGCATGACCGGCTTGTGCGGGAAGTGGCCGTTGAAGAATTCCTCGTTGGCGGTGACGTTCTTGATCGCGCTGATGCTCTTGTTCGCTTCCCAGGTCAGCACCCGGTCCACCAGCAGCATGGGATAGCGGTGCGGCAGCAGTTTTTTGATGGCGCAGATGTCGAGCGTCTTGTTGTCGGTATTGGTCATATTGGTTTGGTCAGTGTTTTAATAGTTTTTTCCAGCGCCCGGATTTTATCGCGCATCGCGTCCAGATTGCGGACGATGGCGGCGCTTTTTTCCCACTCGGCGTTCTTGGCCAGCGGGTAGAAGCCGGTGTACTGCCCCGCCTCGTGGATAGAGCGCGACACCATGCTGCCCGAGGAGATGTGCACGTGGTCGACGATGGTGAGGTGGCCCAGCACCATGGCGGCGCCGCCGAAGGTGCAGTACTTGCCGATCACGGCGCTGCCGGCCACGCCCACGCAGCCGGCCATGGCGGTGTGGGCGCCGATGCGGCAGTTGTGGCCGATCTGGATCTGGTTGTCGAGCTTGACGCCGTCTTCGATGACGGTGTCGGCCAGCGCGCCGCGGTCGATGGTGGTGTTGGCGCCGATGTCGACGTCGTCGCCCATGAGCACGCGCCCGGTCTGGGGAATCTTGATGTACACCCCGCCCTCGTTGGCGAAGCCGAAGCCGTCGGTGCCGATCACCGCGCCGGAATGGATGATCCCGCGCGCGCCGATGCGGCAGCGCGCGTGGAAGGTGACGTTGGCGAGCAGCTCGGTGCCCGGGCCGATGGCCGCGTCGCGCCCGACGAAGCAGCCGGCCCCGATCACGGCGCCGGCGCCGATCACGGCGCCGCTTTCGATGGTGGCGTGCGGCCCCACGTGGGCGCTGGGATCGACCTGGGCGTCGGCGGCCACGCTGGCGCTGGGGTCGATGCCGGGCGCCGGCACGATCGCCGTCAGGGCCGCGAAATACTGGGCCGCGCGGGCGAAGTAGGCGTAGGGGTTAGGGCTGAGGATGCGCGCGCCCTGGTAGCTGGCGCGCACGAACTCGTCGTCGCGCGGGGCGACGATCAGGGCGGCGGCGCCGCTGGCGGCGGCTTGCGCGCGCAGTTTGCTGTTGCTGAGGAAGCTGATGTGCGAAGCGCCGGCGTCCGACAGCGGTGCGATGCCCGCAACTTCAAGCTGCGGGTCGCCTTCGAGCTGTCCACCCAAGCGTTCGACCAATTCTCCTAGTCGAGTGCCCATCGTGGTCTTTCTGGTGTGGTGATGGTAAAAACGGCGCCGGGCGGACTTGCCGCGCCGGTGCCGCCGGATGGAACTGATGCCGCCGTCCTGGGGGCCGGGGGAGCGGGCGCCGTGCCCCGCCCCGCGCGCCGCCGCCCGGCGCTTATTTTTCCTTGTCGAGCTGCTTGAGGATCTTGTCGGTGATGTCGATGCGCGGGCTCGACCAGGCCGATTCCTGCAGCACGACGTCCAGCTTTTCCTGCTCGGCGATCTGCTCGATCAGTTTATACGCCTTCTGGGCGATGTTGGCGCGTTCCTCGCTCTTGCGCGTGAGCAAGTCTTCGCGGAACTCGCGCTGGGTGCGCTGCAAGTCCTTGTCCAGGTCGTACAGCTCGCGGGTGCGCTTGGTGCGCTCCTGCTCGGGCAGGTTGGGCGCCTCGGCGTCGAGCTTGTCCGAGGCCGTCTTGAAGCGCGCGATCATGTCCTGGATCGCCTTCTGGCGCTTGGAGAACTCGGCCTCGATCTTGGCGTCGGCCTGCTTGGCCAGCTTGGACTCGGTCATGAGCCTCTCGGTAAATACGTAGCCTATCCTGCTCGGCGCGGTTTGCGCGTGCGCCGCCACCGAGCAGGCGCACAGGGCTGCGAGCAGAGCGAGGCGCCTTGGCAGCGAGGCAGTCATCGTGTTCAACATAGTTCTCCGCAAAAATAATTGCACCAGGGAGGCCGGCTTAGAAGCCCGTACCCATCTGGAACTGGAATCGCTCGAGACGGTCGCCCGGCTTGGCGTTCAATGGCTTAGCATAACTCAACTTGAGCGGACCCACCGGCGAAATCCAGGAAAGGCCCAGGCCGGTCGAGGCGCGCAGTTCGTTGGCGCGGATCGGCTGGCCTTCCTGGTAGATCTGGCCCACGTCGACGAAACCGAACCAGCGCAGGCTGCGGTCCTGGCCGCTGCCGGGGAAAGGCAGTTGCAGCTCGGCGTTGCCGATCACGCGGGTGGCGCCGCCCAGCGCGTCGCCGTAGGTCGCGTCCACGATGCCCAGCGAGGAGGACAGGTAGCCGCGCACGGAACCGATGCCGCCGCCGTAGAAGTTCTTGAATACCGGGTAAGGCTTGCCGGACAGGCCGTGGCCGTAATCGAGCTCGCCCTTCAAGGCCAGGGTGATCGACTTCGACAGCGGCTTGTACCACTGCTGCTCGTAGATCGCGCGGTAGTACTTGGAGTCGCCCAACAGGTCGAGCTCGAGGTTGGCGCGCTGGAAGCGGCCCACGGTCGGGGTGATGGCGCTGTCGCGGCTGTCGCGGGCCCAGGCCGCCGTCAGCGGCAAGGCGTTGGTGGTGGCGGTGCCGACCCCGTCGGCGCTGTTGCCGAACTGGCGCACGTAGTCGCGGAAGCGCGGCGGGCTGGTGACGTCGGTCTCGATGGTGGTGCGTTCGAGGCCGACGCCGAAGAACACGGTGTCGTTCTCGGAGAACGGCACGCCGTAGCTGATGCGCGCGCCGTTCTGCTTGACCTTGTAGCTGCCGATGTTGAGCGCCGGCGGGCTCGAGGTGCGGGTGTACAGCTCGAAGGACTGCGACACGCCGTCGTCGGTGAAGTACGGGTTGGTCTGCGAGAACGCGATGGTGCGGCTGTAGCGGCTGGTGTTGAGGTCGATGCCGAGCGTGTTGCCGCTGCCGGCGAAGTTGGCCTGCTGGATGGACGCGGTGAAGGTGAACTTCTCGGCCTGGGAGAACGCGCCGCCGATCATGAAGTTGCCGGTTGGCTTCTCCGTCACCGTCATGTTGACGTCCACCTGGTCCGAGGTGCCCTGGGCTTCCGGGGTGTCGATGGTGACGTCCTTGAAGTAGCCGAGGCGGTCGACGCGGTCGCGCGAGAGCTTGATCTTGTTGCCGTCGTACCAGGAGCCCTCGAACTGGCGGAATTCGCGCCGGATCACCTCGTCGCGGGTGGTGGTGTTGCCGGAGATGGTCATGTGGCGCACGTAGGCGCGCTTGCCCGGATCGACGAAGAAGGTGAAGGCGACCTTGCGGTGCTCGCGGTCGATCTCCGGGTTGGCGTTGACGTTGGCGAAGGCATAGCCGAAGGTGCCCATGCGGTCGGAGATGCGCTTGTTGCTGTTGGTGAGCAGCTCGCCCGAGTAGGTCTGGCCCGGCTTGAGCAGGATCAGCTGGCGCAGTTCCTCGTCGCGCCCGAACATCTCGCCGTCCATCTTGATGTCCGAGACGGTGTACTTCTCGCCCTCGGTGATGTTGATGGTCAGGTAGATGTCCTTCTTGTCCGGGGTGATCGAGACCTGGGTCGACTCCACGTTCGCCTCCAGGTAGCCGCGGTTCAGGTAGTACGACTTGATGGCCTCGATGTCGCCTGTCAGCTTGGTCTTGGAATACTGGTCGGCCTTGGTGTACCAGCTCAGCCACGAGTGGGTGTTCAGCTGCATCGCCTCGCGCAGCTCCTTGTCCGAGAAGGTCTTGTTGCCGACGATGCTGATCTGCTTGATGCGCGCGACCTCGCCCTCGTCCACGTTGAACATGACGGTGACGCGGTTGCGCGCGATCGGGGTGACGGTGGTGGTGATCTTGACCCCGTACATGCCGTGCGACAAGTACTGGCGCTTCAATTCCTGCTCGGCGCGGTCAACCGAGGCCTTGTCGAAGATCTTGGACTCGCCCACGCCGATCTCGCCGAGCGCCTTGACCAGCACGTCCTTCTCGAATTCCTTGGCGCCGGTGAAGTCCACGCTGGAGATGGCCGGGCGTTCCTCGACCAGCACCACCAGCACGCCGTTTTCCTCTTCCAGGCGCACGTCCTTGAAGAAGCCGGTCGCGTACAGGGCCTTGATGGCGGCGATACTCTTCTCGTCGTCGAACGTTTCGCCGACCCGCACCGGCAGGTAGGTGAACACCGTGCCTGCCTCGGTACGCTGGATGCCCTCGACCCGGATGTCCTTGACCACGAACGGAGCGACGGCAAACGCAGGCGCGGCGCACAGCGCCAGGACGGCTGCGCCAATCAGACTGCGGCGAAAAAAAGGCAGGGCATAACGTTCAGAGTGTAATTTCATTGGCTAAATCTATGGGTCAATCATTGGACAAGGCGCGCGGCACACCGCATGCCGCGCGTCGCCTGGTCCGGAAATGCGCCGGCCCGTCATTACAGGAGCCGAACGACGTCGTTGAAGACCGCTAGGGCCATCAGCATGAGCAACAGGCCCACGCCGGCACGCTGTGCATACTCGCCCACGCGCGCGGGCAAGGGGCGTCCGGTCAAAACTTCCAGCGAATAATACAGCAAAAGACCACCGTCCAGAACCGGAATTGGTAACAGATTCATCACGCCCAGACTGACGCTGATGAGCGCGACGAAGGAGAGGAAAACCACGGCGCCGCCGCGCGCGGTCTGGCCGGCGTAGTCGGCGATGGTGATCGGGCCTGTTACATTTTTCAGCGAGACTTCGCCGGTGACCATCTTGCCGATCATTTTCAGCTGCATGAGGGCGCTGTCCCAGGTGGTGTCGAAGGCCTTGGCGAAGGCGCCCACCGGGCCGGCCGCGACGGTCACCATCTCGGGCGCGGCGCCCAGTTCGGCCTGGATGCGCGGCTGCCCGCTGGCCGGGTCGAGCTGGGGCGTCACCGCCACCTGGAGCTGCTGGCCGGCGCGCTGCACGCCGAGCAGCATGGCCTGGCCGTGCGAGGCGCGGATGCGCTCGCGCACGTCGAGGTCGTCGCGGGCCGGGGCGCCGTCGACCGTGACGACGACGTCGCCGCGGCGCAGGCCGGCGCGCGCGGCCGGGCCGCCCGCGATGACGGCGCCGATCAGCGCCGGCGGGCGTTCGATGGCCAGGCCCAGGGACGCCATGAAGTCGTGCTCGACGTCGAGCCGGGCCAGGGCGGCGGCCGGCAGCTCGACGCTGAAGCGCCCGCCGTTGGCCTGGGCCACCTGCAGGCGCAGGCTGGATTTATCTAACATGGCCTTCATCACCGCCATGCGCAGTTCCGGCCAGGAGGCGATCGCCGCGTCGCCGGCGGCGAGCACCTTGTCGCCGCCGCGCAGGCCGGCCTGCCAGGCGGCCGTGGTCGCGGGCATGAAGCGCAGGCGCGCGGCCGGCTCCTCCACCCCGTGCATATACAGGCCGGCGAACAGCAGCACGGCCAGGATGAAATTGGCGAGCGGGCCGGCGCCGATGATGGCGATGCGGCGCCACACGCTCTGGCTGGTGAATTCGCGGGCACGGTCGGCCGGGTCGGTGGCGGCGGTGGCCGGATCGCGGTTGTCGAGCATCTTGACGTAGCCGCCCAGCGGCAGCGCCGAGACGGCCCACTCGGTCTGGTCGCGGCCGAACCGGCGCGACCACACGACCTTGCCCATGCCGATCGAAAAGCGCAGCACCTTCACGCCGCACAGGCGCGCCACCATGTAGTGCCCCAGCTCGTGGAACAGGATCAGCGGCCCGAGCGCGGCCACGAACGCCAATGCGGTGTGCAGGAAGTTCATCCGGCCAGGTCCGCGACGATGCGCGCCGCCGCCGCGCGCGCGCGGCCGTCCTCGGCCATCACGGCGGCGATGCTGGTGGCCGCGCCGTGGTCGTTCTCGTTCATCACGCGCGCGATCACGCGGTCGATGTCGCGAAAGCCGATGCGCGCGTCGAGGAAGGCTTGCACCGCCACCTCGTTGGCGGCGTTGAGCAGGGCCGGCGCGGTGCCGCCCGCCTCGAGCGCCTGGTAGGCCAGCGCCAGGCAGGGGAAGCGCGCGAAATCGGGCTTGGTGAAGTGCAGCGCGCCGATCGTGGTCAGGTCGAGCTGGGCCACGCCGGAGGCGATCCGCTCCGGGAAGGCGAGCGCGTTGGCGATCGGGGTGCGCATGTCGGGGTTGCCCAGTTCGGCGATGACGGAGCCGTCCACGTAGGAGACCATCGAATGGATCACGCTTTGCGGGTGGATCACCACCTCGATCTGGGCCGCCGGGGCGCCGAACAGCCAGTGCGCCTCGATCACCTCGAGGCCCTTGTTCATCATCGTGGCCGAGTCGACCGAGATCTTGCGGCCCATGACCCAGTTGGGATGGGCGCAGGCCTGGTCGGGGGTGACGGCGTCGAGCGTGTCGACGGCGCGGTGCAGGAAGGGCCCGCCGGACGCGGTCAGCACGATCTTGGCCACGCCGGCCGCGCCGGGGTCGCGCGCGTAGCTGTGCGGGAGCGACTGGAACACGGCATTGTGCTCGCTGTCGATCGGCAGCAAGATGGCGTGGTGGTCGCGCACGGTGTCCATGAACAGCTGGCCCGACATCACCAGCGCTTCCTTGTTGGCCAACAGGATCTTCTTGCCGGCGCGCGCGGCCGCCAGGGTCGGCGCCAGGCCGGCCGCGCCGACGATGGCGGCCATTACGGTGTCGGTGCCGTCGCTGGCGGCGATGGCGCACAGGGCCTGTTCGCCGTACTCGACTTCGGTGCGCAGGCCGTGCCCGCGCAGCAGGCCCGCCAGGCGCGCGGCCGCGTCGGCGCTGCCGACCACCGCGCGCGCCGGGCGAAAGCGCAGGCACTGCTCGGCCAGCTGCTCGACCTTGGTGTGGGCGCTGAGCGCGTAGACCTGGTATTTCTCGGGATGGCGCGCCAGCACGTCCAGGGTCGAGACCCCGATCGAGCCGGTGGCGCCCAGGATGGTAATGCGTTGCATGCGGGCCTCCTCGTTACAGCAGGCCGCTGATCAGGGCGGCCAGCGGCAGCACCGGGATCAAGGCGTCGATGCGGTCGAGCACACCGCCGTGGCCAGGCAGCAGGTGGCTGCTGTCCTTGACGCCGGCGCGGCGCTTCAACTGCGATTCGAACAGGTCGCCCACGATGCTGGCGGCGACGATCACGACCAGGATGCCCAAGGTGGCGGCCCAGCCCATGCGCGCCTGCAGGCGCACCGCGAAGGTGTCGGCCAGCTGGGGCGCGTGGCTGGCGATCGACAGGCCGGCCAGCACCAGCACGGCCAGGCCGCCGCCGATGGCGCCCTCCCACGACTTGCCCGGCGAGATGGACGGGGCCAGCTTGCGCTTGCCGAAGGCCTTGCCCGAGAAGTAGGCGCCGATATCGGCGATCCACACCAGCGCCATCACCGACAGCAGGTACACCGGCGAATGGCGGAACAGCACCGCGATGGCGGCGAAGCAGCCGATGATGGCCACCGCGTACAAGGTGCCCAGGATGGTGTTGCGCGCGCCCTGGGGCGGCGGCAGTCCGGTCGCCAGCGAGGGCACGAAGCGCAGCAGCCAGATGGCGGCCGACATGCCGAACCAGAGCTGGGTCGGACTGTCGCGCAGCAGAAAGGTGTAGGCGAAGGCCGCAGTCCAGAACGCGGCGATGAACACGGCCTGCTTGCGGCTGGACTGGAACAGCTGGAAGGCCTCGGTGACGGCGGCCAGCAGGAACAGCAGCAGCACGGCCGCGAAAGCCGGGAAGTAGCCGCCAAAGAGCACCCCCAGCAGCACGGCCAGCAGCACCACCGCGGTGACGATTCGGGTTTTGAGCATCAGCTTTTCTTGGCCAGTTGGTCGCCCGTGCGGCCGAAGCGGCGCTCGCGGCTTTGGTAGGACGCGATCGCGGCGTCCAGCGATCCGATCGAGAAATCGGGCCAGTAGGTGTCGGTGAAGTAGAGCTCCGAGTAGGCCAGCTGCCACAGCAGGAAGTTGGAGATGCGCTGCTCGCCGCCGGTGCGAATGAACAGGTCCGGCTCGGGCGCGTAGGCCATGGCCAGGTGCGCGGCCAGCTGCTCCTCGGTGAACGCGGTCGCGCCCGGGTTGGCAGCCACCATCTTGCCGGTGGCCTGGATGATGTCCCAGCGCCCGCCGTAGTTGGCGCACACGGTGACGGTCAGGCGGGTGTTGTTGGCGGTGCGCCGCTCGGCCGAGGCGATCATGTCGCGCAGCTTGACGTCGAACCGGCTCAGGTCGCCCACGACCTTGAGGCGGATGTTGTTGGCGTGCATTTTCGCCACTTCACGCTCGAGCGCGGTGACGAACAGGCGCATCAGGAGCGAGACTTCCTCTTCCGGGCGGCGCCAGTTTTCGGACGAGAACGCGAACAGGGTCAGGTACTCGATCCCGCGCAAGGCGCAGGCCTCGACCACGTCGCGCACCGCTTCGACGCCCTTGACGTGGCCGGCCACGCGCGG
>DIZW01000085.1:38277-65122 GCA_002428015.1 Oxalobacteraceae bacterium UBA6018
TTGACGTGGCCGGCCACGCGCGGCAGGAAGCGTTTGGTCGCCCAGCGGCCGTTCCCATCCATGATGATGGCAACGTGGCGCGGCACGGCGGCCACTTCCGGTACTGCTGTCGTCGAACTTTTATAGATCATAAATCCAGACTAAATAAACCGTCTTCGGCGCGCGGGCCGGATTGCCGGCCCGCCCTGGCCGCGGCCGGAACGCATTGCGTGCACTGCATGGAACGGCCGGCAATGCGACATCGGGCGGCCATCGTTCCAGCCTGGCCGCCCGGCGCTTGCCGTCCCCGGCGCCGCGCGCCACGGGCATAGCCGGCCCAGGCACGATGGCGCGCGCCAGGCCGGTCCCGCGCGGCCAATCCGGTATTCTAAACCGTCAGCACTTCTTTCTCTTTTTCGGCCACCAGCTTGTCCACGTCGATGACGCACTTGTCGGTCAGCTTCTGGATTTCGTCGGAGGCGCGGCGCTCGTCGTCCTCGGAGCAGGCCTTGTCCTTGACCATCTTCTTGAGCGCCTCGTTGGCGTCGCGGCGGATGTTGCGGATCGCGATCTTGGCGTCTTCGGCCTCGCTCTTGACCAGCTTGACCATCTCCTTGCGGCGCTCCTCGGTCAGCGGCGGGGTCGGCACGCGGATGATGTCGCCCATCGACGAGGGGTTCAGGCCCAGGTCGGCGTCGCGGATGGCCTTCTCGACCGCGTTGAGCATCTTCTTCTCGTACGGCTGCACGCCGATGGTGCGCGCGTCGATCAGGGTCACGTTGGCGACCTGGGTCAGCGCGGTCGGGCTGCCGTAGTAGTCGACCGTGACGTGATCCAGGATGCCGGTGTGGGCGCGGCCCGTGCGGACCTTGGCCAGGTCGGCCCTCAAGGTCTCGATCGATTTGCTCATGCGCTCTTGCGCGCTCTTCTTGACGTCAGCGATTGTCATGCTGCTCTCCTAGCGGATGTTGCGGTAGTTAATTAAACGTGCACCAGTGTACCCTCGTCTTCACCCAGGATCACGCGCATGAGCGCACCGGGCTTGACGATGGAGAACACCTTGATCGGCAGTTTCTGGTCGCGGCACAGCGCGAACGCGGTCGCGTCCATCACCTGCAGGTGCTTGGCGATGGCTTCGTCGAAGGTGATCGACTCGTAACGGGTGGCGTGCGGGTCCTTCTTCGGATCGGCCGTGTACACGCCGTCGACCTTGGTGGCCTTGAGCACGATCTCGGCGCTGATCTCGGAGCCGCGCAGCGCGGCCGCGGTGTCGGTGGTGAAGAAGGGGTTGCCGGTGCCGGCGGCGAACACGACGACCTTGCCCTCTTCCAGGTATTGCAGCGCCTTGGGGCGCACGTAGGGCTCGACCACCTGCTCGATGGCGATGGCGGACATCACGCGCGCGGTGATGCCGACATGGCGCATGGCGTCGGCCAGGGCCAGCGCGTTCATCACCGTGGCCAGCATGCCCATGTAGTCGGCGGTGGCGCGGTCCATGCCCTGGGCGCCGGGGGCCACGCCGCGGAAGATGTTGCCGCCGCCGATGACGACAGCCAGTTCCACGCCCAGCTTGGCGACGTCGGCCACGTCGGCGACCATGCGCTCGATCGTGCCGCGGTTGATGCCGTACGGATCATCGCCCATCAGCGCCTCGCCAGACAATTTCAGAAGGACGCGTTTGTAGGCTGGTTTCGACATGAGGGGCTCCAAAAAATAACGGTTGGTATTCGGTAACACGGTGCTGCGGTGTGCGGCGGCGCGCGGGCGCCATCCGCACATTAAAAAAACGGGCCTTGCGGCCCGCTTTCCAACTTACTGCTTCGAGGCAGCCATCTGCGCTGCAACTTCTGCGGCGAAGTCGTCTTGCTTCTTTTCAATGCCTTCACCGACCACATACATCGTGAACGCTTTCACGCTCGTGTTGGCGGCCTTGAGCATCTGCTCGATCGACTGCTTGTCGTTCTTGACGAAGGCCTGGTTCAGCAGCGACACTTCTTTCAGGTACTTCTGGACCGAGCCTTCGAGGCGCTTGGCCAGGATCTCCGGCGACTGGGCCGGCTTGCCTTCGGCGGCGGCCTTGTCGGCGTCTTCCTGGGCTTTCAGGGCGGCGACCGAACGCTCTTTCTCGATCAGCTCGGCTGGAACCTGGTCCGACGACAGCGCCACCGGCTTCATTGCGGCGATGTGCATGGCGACATCCTTGCCGACCTGCTCGTCCGCGCCTTCGTAGTCGACCATCACGCCGATACGGGTGCCGTGCAGGTAGGAAGCGAGCTTGCCGGTGGTCTCGAAACGCTGGAAGCGGCGGATCGACATGTTCTCGCCGATCTTGCCGATCAGGGCAGCGCGCACTTCGTCCAGGGTCTTGCCGTCCAGCGGCAGGGCCAGCAGGGCCGCCACGTCGGCCGGGTTGTTCTCGGCCACCAGGCGGGCGGCGTTGTTGGCCAGGGCCAGGAAGTCGTCGTTCTTGGCGACGAAGTCGGTTTCGCTGTTAATTTCCACCAGCGCGCCCACGTTGCCGGAGATGTAAGCGGCCACCACGCCTTCGGCGGTGATGCGCGACGATGCCTTCGACGCCTTGCCGCCCAGCTTGACGCGCAGGATCTCTTCCGCGCGCGCCATGTCGCCTTCGGCCTCGGTCAGCGCTTTCTTGCATTCCATCATCGGTGCGTCGGTCTTGCCGCGCAGTTCACCTACCATCGCTGCTGTAATCGCTGCCATGTGTTTCTCCTAAGCTTTTGAACGTATCTAAACGTATTAATAAGGTATTCGGTTTAAAAAAAAGGGGAGCAGACGCCACCCCTTTTTTCTTCATGCCGGGGCAGCGCGTGGCTGCCGGCGAATTTACGCCTGCTCGGACACTTCGACGAAGTCGTCGCCCGACGCCTTGACCATTTCGACGATGTCGTTGGTGGCGTTGGCACGGCCTTCCAGGATCGCGTCAGCGACACCGCGGGCGTACAGGGTGATCGCCTTGGACGAGTCGTCGTTGCCTGGAATCACGTGGGTCACGCCTTCTGGCGAGTGGTTGGTGTCGACCACGCCGATGACGGGGATGCCCAGCTTGCCGGCTTCGGTGATGGCGCCCTTGTGGTAGCCGACGTCGACGACGAAGATCGCGTCAGGCACGCCGCCCATGTCCTTGATGCCGCCGATGGCCTTCTGCAGCTTGACCATTTCGCGCTGGAACATCAGGCCTTCTTTTTTCGACAGCTTCTCGACCGAACCGTCTTCGACCTGGGCTTCCATGTCCTTCAGGCGCTTGATCGAGGTCTTGATGGTCTTGAAGTTGGTCAGCATGCCGCCCAGCCAGCGCTGGTCGACGTAAGGCACGCCCGCGCGCTGTGCTTCAGCGGCGATGATGTCGCGCGCCTGGCGCTTGGTGCCGACCATCAGGATGGTGCCGCGGTTGGCAGCGACTTGCTTGATGGTTTTCATCGCTTCTTGATACATACCCATCGTCTTTTCCAAGTTGATGATATGGATCTTGTTGCGGTGACCGAAGATGAACGGCGCCATCTTAGGATTCCAAAAACGGGTTTGGTGGCCAAAGTGGACACCGGCTTCCAGCATTTCACGCATCGTAACGGACATGTAAATCTCCAGGGTTGGGTCTGGAATCCGGTCAGTTACCATTCAGGCACCCTTTGCGACCGGACTCGCGATTTAAAAAAAGATTGAATTTCTTTGACAACATTGCCTAAACCAGATTCAAGCAACCCGAGATTCTAACCGGATTTGGTCGAATGTTCAAGCCGGATCCGCCGTTGCCCGATGAGGAAACACCAAAAGGACCGTGCCGGCAGCGTCTCTTGATCTGCCGCACAGGCCGGAACAGACGCTTGCGCAAACTAGGCCCTGCCAACGAGCGCGACGGACAGGCCCGCCGCGCTGGCTGCCTGCAACATCCCGCGATAGATTCGAATTAAATAGTTCGGTGAATTTGTAACAGAAAGTGAAGATCCGTTTCGTTGTGTTTTTAGTGCAACAATGCGCCGCGGATACACGTTTTCACTCTACGGGGGTCTTCGCGCAGCATGCGAGGCGCATAGATATTTTCCATTGTGCAGAGCAGCATTTCGCCATGCGAATTCGATCATTGACGTGGGTTTTGCATAGTTGACTCAGGGCAAAACATAGACTTTAAATTATCAGTTACACTCCATTTCGTATATTTCTCGTCAATACGGAGCAAGCGTGAATCCTTTCAAATTCGCCTCCCTGGTCGATCCCTTCCTCCTTAAAGCGGCGCTGGCAGGCACACTTGTGGTCGCGCTCGCGTCGGCTTGCATGATACGCGTCGAGATTGATGCTGAGCGGCAAGATTTTGATATTGCGACGCACCATCAACTTGCGCATATTGACCGCGAACTTGGGCATCTCCTGCACGAGGTCGACCAAACCGTCAGCCTGACCACTGCAATGGGGCCGTTCACGCAAGCCCAGATCCTGACCCTGGAGCGCAAGCTGCTCCGTGATTTTCCTTTTCTCACCGGACTCGAATACCAGGGGGCGCACTCGCCCGGCAATGGCGCGCCGACGCCCTGGCTCACGCTGGCCGGCAGCGCGGCAGCCGTGCCGCCGCCGGGCTTGAGCGAGGCGATCGCGACGGCACGCGTGCGCAACGAACCGGCCGCCACCCCACTCAGGCCCGCTGACGGGGGCGCAAGCGGCTACGCCATGACCGTCGTCCTGCCCCACCCCTTCGCGCCAGCGGCCGATAGCGTCGAGCCCCGTTCAGGTCCGGATGGATGGAGCAAGCTCACCATCGTGCCCGGCCCCTTGTTCGCGCGGGTCGTCGCCGCGACCCGGCCTGAGGACGATGCCTTGTCCGTCGAGGTCCTAGCCGCCGCGCCCGCGCCCACCAGCGCGCCGCTGTATGCCTCGGCGGCGCCGCGCGCGCCGGCGCCGGTCGCTTGCTGGCCATCGTGCGCCCCCCAGCGCCACGCGCTCGCCCTCAGCTGGGCTGGCCAACCGTTCACGCTCGTCGTGCAGCGCCCGGCGCGCGGCATTTTCGCCCGCCACCTGATGTCCATGCTCCTGTTTGGCATCACCTTGCTGGCCGCGGTGGCGGCGATCCGGCACTTTCAGCACCATCGCCGCCAGGCCCGCAAGCACGAGGCGCTGGCGACCACGCGCACCGGTGAACTCTGGGCGCTGAACAATATCCTGCTGCGCGATATCGAGGAGCGGTCCAGGTCAAGCCAGGAACTTGCCCGCTCGCACGAGCAGGTGCGGCAACTGGCCGAACACAATGCGCGGGTCAAGGAAAACGAACGCAAGCGCATCGCGCGCGAAATCCACGATGACCTCGGCCAGACGATGGCGGCGCTGAAAATGGACCTGAGCATGATGCTCGCGGACACGCCAGCCCAGGGCACGCGCGAACGGCTGCAAAGCGCCCTGACCCAGATCGACCACACCCTGACCAACATGCGCCTGATCATCAACGAGCTGAGGCCGCCCGTGCTCGACCTGGGGCTGGACGCCGCCATCGAATGGGAGGCGAGCAAATTCGCCCGGCGCACCGGCATCGCCTGCCAGATCGACGTCTCGCCGATCGATGCCTGCGTGAGCGACGAGATCGCCACTGCCCTATACCGAATCACCCAGGAATCATTGACCAACATCATGCGTCACGCCAACGCCACCGCGGTGATGGTCAAACTGGTCACCGAGCCAGGCTGGATCTTCCTGACCATCACCGACAACGGCGTGGGCCTGGAAAACGGTTGCCGGCGCAAGGAAAAATCATTCGGCCTGATCGGCATCGCCGAACGCGTGTACGCCCTGGGCGGCGCGTTCACCACCGACAGCACGGCGGCCACGGGGACCCGGCTGGCGATCGCCTTGCCGTGCCAGCTGGCCGATGACAGCGCGGCGCGGCGCGGCGCGGAAAACCCAAGCCCATTAAAACAAATTACGGGATGAATACGTGAGACCCTGCCATGAACGCTAAAAAAAGAGAGACCGTTTTCGACCGCCGGCAAGACATGCATTTGTTCATGTCGATGAAGGTCGACATCGCCGTGGCTTACCGGCGCAACCTGGGGATCGAAGCGGCCCGCGCCTTCCTGCAGGAGCAGGCGGTGCCGGCCACGGTCGCCCATCGCGTACTGAGCACGGAGGGGCAGTTGCGCGTCAGCGCCGCGCGCCCGGATAAGCAATGAGCCAGCGCGCACCGGACGCGCCAAAGCCGGGCCGGCAGCGGGGCGACACTTCACGACCGCAAGCAATGGAGAACAAGGTGGGGAAGCGCACGTGGACCCGGTCCGTGTTTGAGCGGCGTACAGACAACACCACGTCGGACCTGGTCGACGTGGCCCTGCTCTATTACGAGGTGTTCGGCCCGCGCGCCACCAAAAGCTACCTCGTGTACAGCCCGCTGCCGACGGCACTGTGCCAACGCATCTTGCACAACAGCGCCACGTTTCGCTATCGGCCGGCATTTTAGCCGTGCAGTGAACGCCGGCGCCCGCGCGCGCCGGAGCGCATCCCTGGCCTGCAAACCGTGAGAAACCGTGGAAACTGGCGCCCGCTAACGCCGGAGCGCGCATCCCTTATAATGGCGGCATACCGATCCGGCCCTCGCCGGCCACTGTTTTTTGCTGATTGCGATCTCCTATGTCCTCCATCTCGATTAAATCCCCCGCCGACATCGACGGCATGCGCGTGGCCGGCCGCCTCGGCGCCGAAGTGCTCGACTACATCACCCCCTTCGTCAAGCCGGGCGTGACCACGGGCGAACTGGACCGCCTGTGCCACGAGTACATGGTCAACGTGCAAGGCAGCATCCCTGCCCCGCTCAACTATTGCCCGCCCGGCTACACGCCCTACCCGAAAGCCATCTGCACCTCCGTCAACGACGTGATCTGCCACGGCATCCCGGGCGACAAGGTGCTCAAGAACGGCGACGTGGTCAACCTCGACATCACCGTCATCAAGGACGGCTACCATGGCGACAACAGCCGCATGTTCTTCGTCGGCGAGCCGTCGATCCTGGCGCGCCGCCTGTCCGAGGTGACCTACGAATGCATGTGGCTGGGCATCGCCAAGGTCAAGCCGGGCATCCACCTGGGCGACATCGGCCACGTGATCCAGCAGCACGCCGAAAAGAGCGGCTACAGCGTGGTGCGCGAATTCTGCGGCCACGGCATCGGCAAGGTGTTCCACGAGGAGCCGCAGGTCCTGCACTACGGCAAGCCCGGCACCCTGGAAAAGCTCGAGGCCGGCATGATCTTCACGATCGAGCCGATGATCAACGCCGGCCGGCGCGACATCCGCGAGATGGGCGACGGCTGGACCATCAAGACCAAGGACCGCAGCCTGTCGGCCCAGTGGGAGCACACGATCCTGGTCACCGAGACCGGCTTCGAGGTGCTAACCATGTCGGCCGGCACCCCGCCGCCGCCGGCCATCGTCGCCCAGCAGCTGCAGGCCGTTCCGGCGTAACAGCATGACCAGCGCCGCCGTCAAGTCCACCCCGCGCGACCTGCTCAAGCGCCAGCTCAAGGCGGACCGCCAGGCCCTGATCGCCGCCTTCCGCGAGGACGACAAGCCGGAAAAGCTGCTGCGCGGGCTGCGCCAGAGCGTCGACATGGTGCTCTCGGCGGCCTGGCAGCTGGTCGGCCTGCCGCCGGACGCGGCCCTGGTGGGCGTGGGCGGCTACGGCCGCGGCGAACTGTTCCCCCACTCCGACGTCGACATCCTGATCCTGCTGGCGGCGCCGCCCGACGCCATCCTGCAGGCGCGCCTGGAGGAGCTGGTGCAGCTGCTGTGGGACCTGGGCCTGGAGATCGGGCACAGCATCCGCACCGTGGACGAGTGCATGAGCGAGTCGCGGGCCGACATCACGGTGCAGACCAGCCTGCTCGAGGCGCGCCTGGTGCACGGCAACGCGGCCCTGTTCGCCACCCTGCAGGAACGCTACCAGGCCGCGCTGGACCCGCAAGCCTTCTTCCAGGCGAAAACGTCGGAGATGCGCCTGCGCCACGCCAAGTACGAGGACACCGCCTTCAGCCTGGAGCCGAACTGCAAGGAGAGCCCGGGCGGCCTGCGCGACCTGCAGGTGATCGTCTGGGTGGCCAAGGCGGCCGGCCTGGCCAGCTCCTGGGGCCAGCTGGCCACGCGCGGGCTGATCACCCAGACCGAGGCGCGCCAGCTGATGGAAAAGGAGCGCGCCTTCAAGGACATCCGCGTGCGCCTGCACCTGCACACCAACCGGCGCGAAGACCGCCTGGTGTTCGACGTGCAGACGGCGGTGGCCGAGTCGCTCGGCATGAAGACCACCGGCGAAGGCATCAACGCGCGCCGCGCCAGCGAATACCTGATGCAACGCTACTACTGGGCCGCCAAGACCGTCACCCAGCTCAACACCATCCTGCTGCAGAACATCGAGGCCCAGCTGTTCCCGCAGCCGGCCGAGCCGGTGGCCATCAACGCGCGCTTCAACGAAGTGAACGGCTTCATCGACATCGCCCACGACGACACCTTCAACGCCACCCCGTCCTCGGTGCTGGAAGTGTTCCTGCTGATGACAGAGCGTCCCCACCTCAAGGGCATGACCGCGCGCACCATGCGCGCGCTGTGGCACGCCCGCTTCGAGATCGACACGGCCTTCCGCGAGGACCCGCGCAACCGCGCGCTGTTCCTGCGCATCCTGCAGGCCCCGGTCGGGCTGGTGCACGCGCTGCGCCGCATGAACGACACCAGCGTGCTGGGGCGCTACCTGCCCAACTTCCGCCGCATCGTCGGCCAGATGCAGCACGACCTGTTCCACGTCTACACGGTCGACCAGCACATCATGATGGTGGTGCGCAACATGCGCCGCTTCACCATGAGCGAGCACGCCCACGAATACCCGTTCTGCTCCCAGCTGATCGCCAACTTCGCGCGCCCCTGGCTGCTGTACGTCGCGGCCCTGTTCCACGACATCGCCAAGGGCCGCGGCGGCGACCATTCCAAGCTCGGCACGGTGGACGCGGCCCAGTTCTGCGAGGACCATGCGATCGGCGCGGAAGACAGCGAGCTGGTGGTGTTCCTGGTCGAGCACCACCTGACCATGTCCCAGGTGGCGCAGAAGCAGGACCTGTCGGACCCGGACGTGATCGAATCCTTCGCCCGCCTGGTCAAGGACGAGCGCCACCTGACCGCCCTGTACCTGCTCACCGTGGCCGACATCCGCGGCACCAGCCCCAAGGTCTGGAACGCGTGGAAGGCCAAGCTGCTCGAAGACCTGTACCGCATGACGCTGCGCGTGCTGGGCGGCGAGCCGCATTCGGCCGACCGCGAACTGAAGAACACCCAGCATGAGGCGCTGGCCACCCTGCGCCTGTACGGCCTGCCCGCCAACGCCCACGAGGGCCTGTGGCAGCAGCTCGACATGGCCTACTTCCTGCGCCACGAGGCCTCCGACATCGCCTGGCAGACGCGCGCCCTGTGGGACCGCCTCGACAGCGAGCGCCCGGTCGTCAAGTGCCGCCTGGCGCCGATCGGCGAGGGCTTGCAGGTGGCGGTGTACGTGAAGGACCAGCCGGACCTGTTCGCGCGCATCTGCAGCTACTTCGACCGCAAGAACTTCTCCATCCTCGACGCCAAGATCCACACCACGCGCCACGGCTATGCGCTCGACACCTTCCTCGTCACCGAGCAGAATTTCGCCAAGAGCTACCGCGACATCATCAACCTGATCGAGCACGAGATCTGCGAGCTGCTGACCTCGCAGGCGCCGCTGCCGGCGCCCACGCGTGGGCGCCTGTCGCGCCTGTCGCGCACCTTCCCGATCACCCCGACGGTGGACCTGCGCCCGGACGAGCGCGGCCAGTACTACCTGCTCTCGATCGCCGCCAACGACCGCAACGGGCTGCTGTACGCGATCGCCAACGTGCTCACGCGCTACCGCATCAACCTGCACACGGCCAAGATCATGACGCTGGGCGAGCGCGTGGAGGACGTGTTCCTGATTCGACGGCGCGGTGCTCAACAACGCGCGCAACCAGGTCCAGCTCGAGACCGACCTGCTCGAGGCGCTGAAGGTCTGAGCGGCGCGCCGCTCCAAGCGTCGCCCGCTTTCGCCCGCCCTATTTCGCCCATCCGATTTCACCCACTTTAAAAGCACGTCATGACCGAATTAGTACGCCTGTCCAAACGCATGTCCGAACTCGGGCTTTCCTCGCGCCGCGAGGCCGACGAATGGATAGAACGCGGCTGGGTGCGGGTCGACGGCAAGGTCGTCTCCGAACTGGGCAGCAAGGTCCTGCCGCACCAGGTCATCACGGTCGAGCGCCAGGCCGCCGCCGAGCAGTCCAAGCGCGTGACGATCCTGATCCACAAGCCGATGGGCTACGTCAGCGGCCAGGCCGAGGACGGCTACACCCCGGCGGTGGCGCTGATCAAGCCGGAAAACCGCTGGCCCGAGGACCCGTCCCCCGAACAGTTCCATCCGACCCAGCTGCGCAGCCTGGTGCCGGCCGGCCGGCTCGACATCGACTCGGTCGGCCTCCTGGTGCTGACCCAGGACGGGCGCGTGGCCAAGACCCTGATCGGCCAGGACACCAGCATCGAGAAGGAATACCTGGTGCGGGTGCAGTACACCAAGGAAGGCCGGCTGCCCGACGCTGACCTGAAGAAGCTGTGCTTTGGTCTTTGGATGGATGGCAAGGCGCTGCTGCCGGCCAAGGTGCGCTGGCAGAACGACGACCAGTTGAGCTTCACCCTCAAGGAAGGCAAGAAGCGCCAGATCCGCCGCATGTGCGACATGGTGGGACTGAAAGTGCTGGGCTTGAAGCGGGTACGCATCGGCAAGGTCAAGCTGGGCGACCTGCCGGTCGGCCAGTGGCGCTACCTGCGTTCCGACGAACGGTTCTAGGGCGCGCGCCGGGCGCCTAACGTGCGCTCTGCAAGCCGGCGCGAGCCGCTAGCGCGCCGCACGCTAACGCCGGCCGCTAGCGCGCCAGTATCTCGGCGAACGCCAGCACCAGCTGCGCGCATTCCTCGTCGGTGCCGATGCTGATGCGCAGGAAGTCGTCGATGTCGGGCGACTTGAAGTGGCGCACCAGGATCGCCCTGTCCCGCAACGCCTGGGCTAGGTCGGCCCCGCGATGCAGCCCATGGCGGGCGAACAGGAAGTTGGTGGACGAGGGTAGCACCTCGAAGCCGAGCGCCGTCAACTGCCGCGCCAGATGCTCGCGCGTGGCGATGACCTGGGCGCGCCTGGCCTGGAAATAGTCCTCGTCTTCCAACGCAGCCACCGCGCCTGCGCTTTCGAGCCGGCCCAGCGGATAGGAATTGAAGCTGTCCTTGATCCGCTCCAGCGCTTCGATCAGGTGCGCCTGGCCGATCGCGAAGCCGACCCGCAGGCCGGCCAGCGCACGCGACTTGGAGAAGGTCTGGACCACCAGCAGGTTCGAATAACTGCGCACCAGCGACATCGCGGACTGCGCGCCGAAGTCCACATACGCCTCGTCCACCAGCACCACCCGGTCGGGCTGGGCGCGCAGGATCTGCTCCACCTGCTCGAGCGGGAGCGCGATGCCGGTAGGCGCGTTGGGGTTGGCGAGCACCACGCCGCCGCAGGAGGCGCCGAATTGCGCCGGATCGACGCGCATGCCCTCGGCGAGCGGCACCAGGGTGGCGCTGATGCCGTAAAGCCGGCAGTACACCTGGTAGAAGCTGTAGCTCACCGTCGGCATCAGCAGCGGCAGGTCCTGGATGAAGAACGCGTGGAAGGCGTGCGCCAGCACCTCGTCCGAGCCGTTGCCCACGAATACCTCGCTGGGCTCGACCCCGTAGTAGGACGCCAGCGCGCCTTTGAGCGCCCCCGATTGCGGATCGGGATACAGGCGCAGCGCGTCGCCGCACTCCGCATGGATGGCGGCGATGACCTTGGGCGACGGCGGATAGGGGTTCTCGTTGGTGTTGAGCTTGATCAGCCGTTCGATGCGCGGCTGCTCGCCCGGGACATAGGGCGTCAGGCCTTCAACGTGGCGGCTCCAGAATGTATTCATGCTAGCAATGGGTTAATGATGCGGAACCAGCAACTATAACAGAGTCGGCGCGCCGGCTGGGCGGCGGCCCGCGCCACCCACCTCGGGTCCGGCGGCAACTGAACCATGGCCCTCAGTCGAACAGCTTGAACTTGAGCTGCACCGAGATGCCACCGTGCAGGCGCTCCTTGTAGGTCGGCACCACGGCCACGTTGACGCCCACGCGCTGGTACTCCCAGGTCGCCACGGGAATGATGGCCAGGAACCAGCCGCCGTCACGCATCATCGGATAGCCGTTAAAGCCGCCCGCCACCGCGCCCAGCTTGATGCCGGCGACGCGCCACGGCTGGTAGTACACGCCGGCGTAGCTGGAGTGCTGGCGGTCGCTGTTATAGAAATGGCCGGCGGTCAGCGCGACCGAGTCCGACCAGCGGTATTCGACGCCGTAGCCCGGATTGCGGCCGTTCAGGTCGCGGTCCTTCTGGAAGTGGTAGGTCGCAAAGCCGGTGTCCAGCCACAGCTGGCCGCGGCTGGCGTCCGGCGCGGCCGCCGGCTCAAGCGCGGCGGCGGGCGTGGCCGGGGTGGACACCTCCTGCGCCAGGGCCGGTACGCACAGGGCCAGTGCCGTGAGCGCCGCCAAGGCGCCCGCAAATTCTTTGATCGTCATGGAAGCTCAGTCGTCGTCGTTGGGGTCGAGGTCGGGGAACATCACCGACGTGAAGCCGAAGCTGCCGAAATCCTCGATGCGCATCGGGTACAGGATGCCGAGCAGGTGGTCGACCTCGTGCTGCACCACGCGCGCGTGAAAGCCCTCCACTTCGCGGTCGATGGCGTTGCCGAACTGGTCGACGCCCTGGTAGCGCAGCCGGGTAAAGCGCGGCACGCTACCGCGCAGGCCAGGCACCGACAGGCAGCCCTCGAAGGCGGATTCCTTCTCGTCCGACAGCGGCGTGAGCACGGGGTTGATCAGCACCGTCTCGGGCACCTGGGGCGCATCCGGATAGCGCGTGTTCTGCTTGAAGCCGAAGATCACCAGTTGCAGATTCACGCCGATCTGGGGCGCGGCCAGCCCGGCGCCATCGGCGTCGTGCATGGTGTCGAACATGTCCGCGATCAGCGCATCCATCGCCGCCGTGCCGAATTCGCGCACCGGCTCGGCCACCCGCAGCAGGCGCCGGTCGCCCATCTTTAGTATCTCACGAATGCTCATGGCTCTCGTCGGTCCTGGTTGATCTGGTCGAGGAAGGCGCGGAACTCGGCGCCGGTTTCGGGATGCTTGAGGCCCATGGCCGTCATCGCCTGCAGGTAGCCGATCTTGGAGCCGCAGTCGTAGCGCTGACCTGCGTAGCGGTAGGCCAGCACGCGCTCGGACGCCATCAGCGCGGCGATGCCGTCGGTGAGCTGGATCTCGCCGCCGGCGCCGGTGCCGATGGTTTGCAGGTAGTCGAAAATGCGCGGCGAGAGCACGTAGCGGCCCACCACCGCCAGGGTCGAGGGCGCCACCTCCGGCAGCGGCTTTTCCACGATGCCGGACACCAGCTCGAGGTCGGGCCGGTAGGACGAGGCGCTCACGATGCCGTACTGGCGGGTGTTCGCGCGCGGCACGTCCTGCACCGCCAGGATGCTGCACTTCTCGTACTCGTACACGCTGGTCATCTGCGCCAGCACCGGCTTGGCGCCGTCGGCGCTGTCCATGAAGTCGTCCGCCAGCAGCACCGCGAACGGCTCGTCGCCCACCACCGGGCGCGCGCACAGCACCGCGTGTCCCAGGCCCAGCGCGGCCGACTGGCGGATGTAGATGCAGTTGACGTTTTTCGGGATCACGTTGCGCACCAGTTCGAGCAGCTCGACCTTGTTGGCCTGCTCCAGCTCGGACTCGAGCTCGTAGGCCTTGTCGAAGTGGTCCTCGATGGCGCGCTTGTTGCGGCCGGTGATGAAGATCATTTCGGTGATGCCGGCCGCGACCGCTTCTTCGACCGCGTACTGGATCAGCGGCTTGTCGACAATCGGCAGCATCTCCTTCGGTTGGGCCTTGGTGGCGGGCAGGAAGCGGCTACCGAGGCCGGCGACGGGGAAAACGGCTTTTCTAATCGGCTTCATCTACGTGAGTTTCCTTGGTTTGCGCTGTTTCCAGCAATGTCAAAAGACCGGCTTCGTCGAGGATGGGGATGCCCAGTTCCTGCGCCTTGGCCAGCTTGCTGCCCGCGTCCGCACCGGCGACGACGTAGGCGGTTTTCTTGGAGACCGAACCGGACACCTTGGCGCCGGCCGCCTCGATCAGCGCGGCGGCGTCGTCGCGCCCCATGGTCGGCAGGGTCCCGGTCAGGACGAAGCTTTTTCCGGCCAGGGCGCCGCCGTCCGCCTTCTTCATGGCGTGCGGCCCTTCCTTCCAGCGCAGCACGGTGCTGAGCGTGCGCACCAGCGCCAGGTTCTCCTCGTCGCCCAGGAACTCGCTGATCGAGTGCGCCACGATCGGGCCCACGTCGGGCACGTCGAGCAGCTGGATGCCGCCCTCCCAGGTGGCCGCGTGCAGCAGCGCATCTAAGCTGCCGAAGTGCTGGGCCAGCGCCTTGGCGGTCGACTCGCCGACGTTGCGGATGCCCAGCCCGTAGATGAAGCGCGCCAGGGTGGTGTCGCGCGACTTGGCGAGCGCGTCGACGACGTTGCTGGCCGACTTGGCGGCCATGCGGTCCAGGCTCGCCAGCTTGTCCTGGTCGAGCGTGTACAGGTCGGCCGCGGTCTTCACCAGGCCCTTGTCGACCAGCTGCTCGATCAGCTGGTCGCCCAGGCCCTCCACGTCGAGCGCGCGGCGCGACACGAAGTGCATCAGCCCGCCCTTCTTCTGGGCGCTGCAATGGGTCCAGCCGCCCGAGCAGCGCGCCACGGCCTCGTCTTCCATGCGCACGATAGGCGAACCGCACACCGGGCAATTGGCCGGCATGACGAATTCGCGCGCGTCGGCCGGGCGCCGCTCGGGCACGTAGGCCACCACCTCGGGAATCACGTCGCCGGCGCGGCGCACGATCACGGTGTCGCCGATGCGGATGTCCTTGCGCCTCACCTCGCCCTCGTTGTGCAGGGTGGCGTTGTTGACGTTGACGCCGCCGACGAACACCGTTTCCAGGCGCGCCACCGGGGTGATGGCACCGGTGCGGCCCACCTGAACGTCGATGTCCAGCACCTTGGTCAGTGCCTCCTCGGCCGGGAATTTATGGGCGATCGCGAAGCGCGGCGCGCGCGAGACGAAGCCGAGCTGCTGCTGGTCTTCCAGCCGGTCGACCTTGTAGACGACGCCGTCGATTTCGTAAGGCAGGCTGGCGCGGCGCTGGCCGATGTCGCGGTAGAAGCCCAGCATGCCGTGGGCGCCGCTGACGATGGCGCGCTCCTTCGACACCGGCAGGCCGAGTTCCATGTACCAGTCGAGCAGGCCCGAATGCGAGGCCGGCATGGCGGCGCCTTCGAGCGCGCCCACCCCGTAGGCGAAAAAGCGCAGCCTGCGCGAAGCGGTGATACGCGAATCGAGCTGGCGCAGCCCGCCCGCGGCGGCGTTGCGCGGGTTGGCGAATTCCTTCTGGCCCGCTTCGCGCTGGCGCTCGTTGAGGGCCTTGAAGTCGGCCTTGAACATGAGCACCTCGCCGCGCACTTCCAGCACCGCCGGCGGCGTTTGGCCGTGCAGACGCAGCGGAATGGCGCGCACCGTGCGGATGTTGGCGGTGACGTCCTCGCCGGTGGCGCCGTCGCCGCGCGTGGCCGCCTGCACGAACACCCCGTCCTCGTAGCGCAGGCTGATCGCCAGGCCGTCGAATTTCAGTTCGCAGGCATAGGCCACCTGCTCCGCGCTCAAGCCCTCGCGCACGCGCCGGTCGAAGTTCTCGATGTCCTCGTCGCTGAAGGCGTTATTGAGCGACAGCATAGGTACCGTGTGGGTCACCTGCTTGAATTCGGGGATGGGCGCGGCGCCCACGCGGAAGGTCGGCGAATCGGCCGATAACGCCTCCGGGTGGGCCGCCTCCAGCGCCTGCAGCTCGCGGAACAGCTTGTCGTACTCGGCGTCCGGAATCGTCGGCGCGTCCAGCACGTGGTAGGCGTAGATGTGGCGGTTCAGCTCTGCGGTCAGCGCGGCCATGCGCGCCAGGTCCTGTTGTTGGGTCGCGCTCGTCACGGAACGCTCTTAGCTGAACAGGCGCAGCGCGCGGGTCGAACCGGCCGGGATGTCGGCCGCTTCCATCTCCTGGTAAAAATCCTGCACCTGGCCGTTGATCTCGGCCAGCGCCTCGTCCATCAGCGGCTGGTTGCCGTCGTCGACGATGGTGGCGTCGAGCCGGCCCACCAGCGCCTTGGCGCAGGCCACCATCTGGCCGAAGCCGTCGCGCTCGGGCGCCACGCACGGCACGTCCAGCAGCAGGGTCAGGCGGGCGGTGGTGTCGGCGCCCAGGGTGACGTTGGTCGAGAGCGTGAACAGCTGGCCGCCGTCGCCGTCGGGCATGACGAAGCGCCCATCCGGACGCACGTCGAAGCCCTGCTTTTCCAGCGCGCCGATCAGGGTCGGCATGGCCCACGCGGCGCCGTTCGACATCAGGTTCACGCCCAGCTGGGCGTCGTGGCCGGACACGAAGCGGTACAGGGTGCGCGCCTCGCCCATCACCTCGATCATGTCGGGGATTTCCGGCTCGGCGCCGATCTCGTCGGCCACCGCGCGCAGGCGCGTGACCAGCTCCGAGTATTCGATCTCGTTCAGGGCCGTCGAGCGGGTGGCCATCTGTACGCCCGCCTGCAGCTTGGTGTACACGCCGCCGTGGGCGATCGGCTCCCAGTCGCCGTTCACGTGCAGGCCGATGAAATGGATCGCCTTGTTGCCGACGTGGCGCAGGGTCTGCAGCACCGGCAGGATCTTGTCGCCGCGCACGGCGATCTCCAGCGCCAGCGGGATCATGCAATCGATCAGCGGGTCGACCAGGCTGCTGGCCAGTTCCGCCGGCGGGGTGTCGGGCGTGACGCCGGGCAGGCTGGGCTCGGCCGCTTGGCCCTCGGCCGGTTCGGCCGCGGCGCCGGCGCCGGACAGGTCGAACACCGGCTCCGTGCGGGCCTCGCCACCTTTCATCAGCACATCGTCGTGCTCGGACGAGAAGGCCCGCTCGACGCTTTTCTTGGCCTTGTGCTCCTGCCACTTGTTGTATGCGAAGACGCCTGCGACGAACACCGTCATGGCGCCGATCAGGCTGATTTGAAGATCTGTCATGCTATGTGTGCCTCGGTTGCGAAATTCGCGGCGGACTCCATGTCCACCGCCACAATGCGCGATACGCCCTGCTCCTGCATCGTCACACCGATCAGTTGATTGGCCATCTCCATCGCTATTTTATTATGCGAGATGAAAAGGAATTGGGTATGGTCCGACATGCGCTTGACCATCCGGCAGAAACGCTCGGTGTTGGCGTCGTCCAGCGGGGCGTCGACCTCGTCGAGCAGGCAGAACGGCGCCGGGTTCAGGCGGAACATCGAAAACACCAGCGCCGTCGCGGTCAGCGCTTTCTCGCCGCCGGAGAGCAGGTGGATGGTGGCGTTCTTCTTGCCCGGCGGCTGGGCCATCACCTGCACGCCCGAGTCGAGGATCTCGTCGCCCGTCATGACCAGCTTGGCGTTGCCACCGCCGAACAGGATAGGGAACAGCTCCGAGAAATGGTGGTTGACCCGGTCGAAGGTGTCCTGCAGCAGCTCGCGCGTTTCGCGGTCGATGCGCGCGATCGCGTCTTCCAGCGTGGTGATGGCCTCGACCAGATCCGTATTCTGCGCGTCGAGGAAATTCTTGCGCTCCGAGGCTTGGGCAAGTTCGTCGAGCGCGGCCAGGTTGACCGCGCCCAGCGCACTGATGGCGTTGGTCAGGCGCGTGACCTCGCCCTGCAGGTAGGACGGCTTCAAGTCCGGATGGAGCTTGTGCGCCAGCGCGTCGACGTCGGCGTCGACCGCCTTCAGGGCGTCGGTGAACTGCTCCTGGTTCAGGCGCGCGGCCTGCTCCTTGAGCTGCATCTCGGTGATCTTGTCGCGCTGGGGCTGCAGGCTGCGCTCGGCCGCCATGCGCGCTTCCTCGGCGCCGCGCAGCTGCTGGGTGATCTGGTCGAGCTCATGGCGCGCGTCCGACAGCGCCTTTTCCTGGGCGGTGCGGCGCTCCAGCAGGTCCTGCAGGCCGTCGTTGGCGGCGCCCGTCTCCAGCGACGCGAGCTCCTGGCGCCCCAGTTCGATGCTGGCGCCGACCTGCTCGGCCTGCTGGGTGGCGGTGGCGATGTTGCGGCGCAGTTCCTCGATCCGCGACCGCTGCGATTTCTCGGCGAACTGGGCTTCCTGGGCCGCCCGTTCGAGGTCGCGCAGCTTCTCGCGCGCCTCCGCCAGCGCCTGCTCCTTGTTCAGGAAGTCGGTCTGGCCGTCCTCGTGCGCGCCCTGCAGCTCGGCCAGCGCCAGGTCGAGCTGCTCGAACTTTTCCTCGGACTCGGCGCGGATCTGCTGCTGCTCGGCTTCCTGGGCCGCGATCTCGGCCAGGTCGGCGTGGATCTGGGTGCTGCGCTGGTTGAAGCGGGCCTCGACCTCGGACTGCTTGACGACGTCGATCTGCAGCGCGTGCACGGCCTGGGTCAGGCTGGCGCTGCGCTGGCGCGCGTCCTGCAGGCGCCGCGCCAGCTCGGCGGCGGCGGCGTCGGCACGCACCGCGCGCGCCTTCGCCTCGTCGGCCAGCATGGCTTGGGCGCGCAGCTGCTTGCCGATGTTGTCGATCTCCTGCTGGCGCGCCAGCATGCCGTCCTGCTCGGCGTCGGCGGCGTAGAAGCGCACGCTCGCCTGGGTGACCAGATGGCCCTGGCGCGTGACGAAGGCGCCGCCGGCGGGCAGGCGCGCGCGCGCGGCGAAGGCGCTGGCCGCGTCGTCGGCGGCGAACACGTTGTGCAGCCAGTCCTGTAGCACGCCGCGCAGGCCGGCGTCGTTGAGCTTGAGCAGGCTGGCGAAGGGCTTGAAGCCGGCCACCTCGGCCGCGGGGACGACAGCGGCGGCCAGGGCCGGGACAGCCGGCGAATACAGCGCCAGCTTGGCCGGCGGGGCGTCGCCGAAAAAGGCCTTGGCCCATTCGATGTTGGACAGTTCGAGCGCGCCGGTGCGCTCGCGCAGCAGCGCTTCGAGCGCGGTTTCCCAGCCCTGCTCGATGTGCAGCTTTTGCCACAGGCGCGGCAGGCCGGCCAGCTCGTGCTTCTCCAGCCAGGGCTGCACCTTGCCCTGGGTTTGCACGCGTTCCTGCATCTGGCGCAGCGCGCCCACGCGGGCTTCCAGCTGGGCGTTGGCCGAGGTTTCGGCGTTGACCTGGGCCTGGGCGGCGCCGCGTTCGTCCTCCACGCGCTGCTGCTGCTCGGCCGCTTCTTCGAGCAGCATGGCCTGTTCTTCGAGCGCCTGCTGCTTTTCCTCGAGCTGCAGGCGCAGGTTGGACAGGTGGGCGCTGTCGGGCAGATTGAGGCCGTTCTTTTCCTGCTGCAGGCGCTCGCGCCGGGTGGCCAGGCCGGACAGGATGTTGGCGGCATTGCGCTGGTGCGCCGATTCGAGTTCGATCTGCTGCTGCGCCTGCATGATCCTGGCGCGCGACTCGGTGCTCCTGCCCTGGGCCTCGCGCCACAGCGCCTCGAGCTGGGGCAGGCGCTCGCCCTGCGCTTCGGCGGCCATCTGCGACTGCTCCACGCGCCCGCCCAATTCCTCGAGCAGGAACTCGGCTTCCTCGATGCGCTGCTGGTACTCCTCGCGCTGGCCGCTCCACTGGTCGCGCTGCGCGCCCAGGGTGGCGATCTGGTTCTGCAGGCGGCTGCGCGACTCGAGCACGAACTTGATCTGCGCTTCCAGGCTGCCGATTTCCGCGTTGGTCTGGTACAGGTGGCCCTGGGCCTGGTGCAGGCGGTCGCCGACGGCGAAGTGGGCCTGGCGCATGTGTTCCAGTTCGAGCTCGACGTGGCGCAGCTTGGCCGTCTGGGCTTCCAGGTCGGTCTGGGCCTGCTCCATCTCGCGGAAATAGCGGCTCTGCTCGGCCTGGGCCTCGTTGCGCCGCAACAGCCACAGCAGCTTCTGCTTTTCTTCCTGGTCGGCCTGGAGCGCGTGGAACTTGTTGGCCACGACGGCCTGGGCCTCCAGCTTTTCCAGGTTGGCGTTCAGCTCGCGCAGGATGTCCTCCACGCGCAGCAGGTTTTCGCGCGTGTCGTTGAGCCGGTTCTCGGTCTCGCGCCGGCGCTCCTTGTACTTCGACACGCCGGCTGCCTCCTCCAGGAACACGCGCAGTTCCTCGGGGCGCGATTCGATGATGCGCGAAATCATGCCCTGGCCGATGATGGCGTAGGCGCGCGGCCCCAGGCCGGTGCCGAGGAAGATGTCCTGGATGTCGCGCCGGCGCACCGGCTGGCCGTTGATGTAGTAGGTGGAGGTGCCGTCGCGCGTGAGGGTGCGCTTGACGGCGATCTCGGCGTACTGGCCCCACTGGCCGGCGGCCTTGCCGTCGTTGTTGTCGAACACCAGCTCGACCGAGGCGCGCCCGGCCGGCTTGCGGTGGGTCGAGCCGTTGAAGATCACGTCCTGCATCGACTCGCCGCGCAGCTCCGAGGCCTTCGATTCGCCCAGCACCCAGCGCACCGCGTCGATGATGTTGGACTTGCCGCAGCCGTTGGGCCCAACCACGCCGACGAGCTGACCGGGCACCTGGAAATTGGTGGGATCGACGAAAGACTTAAATCCCGACAATTTGATGGACGATAGACGCACGTTTCGACTGGGTGAGCAAACGATATTGAAAGGCGCCCATCATACCATTTGTTGCCGCTGTTCCGGCAGGATCAAACGCCCTCGCCCTCGCCACCGCCCTCGTGACCCGGCTGCAGGCAAACCAGCTTGCACTCCTGGCGGGCCGCCACCAGCAAGGTGGTCTGGGTGTAAGTGCGCTCGCCGTGGCGCGGATGGTGGAAGCGGCGCGCCCCGCCGTCGCGGTGCAGCACGTCCTGGTCCTGCCAGTGGGCGGCGAACAGCGCGCTGGCCGCGCCCAGGCGCGCGATCAAGGCCTGGCGCGCCGGATCGGTGGGGCGGCGCGTGAAGTCGGCGCGGAACTCGGCCACCAGCCGGCGCGCGCGCTCGGGCCAGTCGGCGATCAGGCGCGGCGCGGCCGGCGCGCAAAACACGAATTCGAGCAGGTTGCGGCTGTCCGCCCGCGCGCCCAGCCAGTCCGGGAACAATTCCTCGGCGGCGCCGTTCCATGCGCGCGCGGTCCAGGTGTGGTCGAGCAGGTAGGCCGGTACGCTCATCAGCGATGGCAGGGCTAGCCATTCCCGCGGCAGCTCGCCGTCCGGCGCGGCCGGGGCGACCGGGTCGCGGCGCCCGGCCAGGTCGAACAGCGAGGCCCGCTCGGCGGCGGTGAGCCGCAGCGCCGCCGCCAGGCGCGCCAGCGCGGCGGCCGAGGCGGCCACGTCGCGGCCCTGCTCGAGCCACGTCACCCAGGTCGGGCTGACGTTGGCGGCGGCGGCCAGCTCCTCGCGCCGCAGGCCGGGGGTGCGTCGGCGCCCGCCATCGGCAGGAGCCGGCAGGCGTTCGCGGTGGGCGCGGATGAAGGCGCCCAACAGGGCTTTGGCATCGGTCGAGGCGGCGCTGGCGAAGGTGACTAAGGTGGTCATGGCAACATTTATACCAGGATAAAGTATCATCTTGTACCAGTTTAAACGCGGGAACACAATGGGCTTCCAACCCAACCGGAGATTTGCCATGAATACCCCCAGCCACAGCGCCATCGTCGACAGCCAATTCGGTCCGCGCGCCACCGCCTACCTCAACAGCGCCGTGCACGCCCACGGCGCCGACCTGGACCAGATGGCCGCGCTGGTCGGCCAGCGCCCGGACGCGATCGCGCTCGACATGGGCTGCGGCGGCGGCCACGTGGCCTTCCGCCTGGCGCCCCAGGTCGCCAAGGTGGTCGCCTACGACGTGTCGGCCCAGATGCTGGCCGTGGTGGGCGACGCCGCCGAGCGGCGCGGCCTGGCCAACGTGGTCACCAAGTGCGGTGCCGCCGAGCAGCTGCCCTGCCCCACTGGCGCGTTCGACGTGGTGGTGACGCGCCACAGCGCCCACCACTGGAACGACGTGCCGGCCGGGCTGGCGCAGATGCGGCGCGTGCTCAAGCCGGGCGGACTGGGGATCTTCATGGACGTGGTCTCGCCCGAGGCGCCCTTGCTCGCGACCTGGCTGCAGAGCCTGGAATTGCTGCGCGACCCGTCCCACGTGCGCAACGCGTCGATCGAACAATGGCGGGGGCTGCTGGAGACGGCCGGGTTCGCGCTCGAGGAGGTCAGCAGCTTCCGCCTGCGCCTGGAATTTGACAGCTGGATCGCGCGCATGAACACCCCGGACGAGCATGTGCGCGCGATCCGCTCCCTGCAGCGGATCGCACCGTCGGAAGTGACGGACTACTTCGCCATCGAGGCCGACGGCAGCTTCACCATCGACACCATGCTCGTCAGCGCACGCGCGCTGTAAAGGCGCCCGGGCCGCTCACACGCAGAAATAGGTGAAGCGGATGTTTTCAGCGCGGCAGGGCGGCAGATAGGGGCGCCGGGTCTGCTGCCAACTCCAGCGCGTGTAGGGCCGGTCGTGGCCGGACAGGTTCAGCGCCAGGGCCGTCATCCACTGCTGCGAGTCGATGCCCTCGGTGCGCGGCTGAAAGACCAGCACGGCCAGGGTCAGGCCCACCAGCAGCGGACTGGGCGAAAACACCTTCTCGGAGCGGCACAGCGCGATGAAGGCGCCGGCCGCGGCCAGCCCCAGCAGCACGCCCAGCACGGCCTCGGCCGGGCTGTGGGCGTGCACCTTCACGCGCGACACCGTCACCACCAGCGCCAGCAGCACGGCCAGCACCACCCCGGCGACGCGCCAGGGCCGGCGCGCGCCGCGCAACACCAGGTAGGCCGCGGCCGGGAACACCGCCCCGGCGCGCGCGGCGTGGCCGCTAAAGCCGGTGAAGTCGAAGGCCTTCAGGCCGACGCCCCAGCCGATGAAGGCGACCTTGCTGGCGACCACGACCAGCATGGCGGCGCCCACCAGCAGGCACCAGACCAGCGCGCGCCGGCTGCAATGGGCCGCACCCAGCCAGACGGCGATGCCGATGCCCAGCGGCGCGGTGATGCCCAGCGCGCCGAGCGAGGAAAGGTAATGCCACCAATGCATAGGTAGGAAAATGAGGATTATTCGGGAGCTTGTTCGGGATGGTCAAGCGTGGGCGCGGGGGCAATGATACGTCAAGCGGCAGCTGGACTGTGCACCGCTGGGTCGTTGCCGGCCTGGGCCATCGCCTCGGACAAAGCGCGCCCGACCACGCCGTCCATGCGCAACACTTCCACCGTGTGGGCGCGGAAGGCCGCCTGCAACTGCTCGACCGGCTGGGAGAACGCTTCCTGGCGCGCGCCGGTGGAGAAAATGAACAGCGTGCGAAGGGGACTGATCCAGGCCAGCTTGACCTTGCGCTGGCTGCCGTCGGGCTGGGCGAAGGCCAGCCACTGGCCGCGTTCGAGCGCCTCGACCGCCACGGCGGCGTCGTCGACGACCAGGGCCGGCGCCACCTGGGCCTGCTGCTGCTCCTTTTCCAGCCGGCGCAGCGCGTCCTGCTGGGCCACTTCGACGGCGATTTCAAGCTGGCGTTCCGGCGAAATGTCGAGCGGCGCGCGCACGATCGAGGCATGGCATTCGGCCAGCTCGGCGAAGAACTGCAGGCGGTCGGCGTCCTGCCACTTGATCACGTCGAGCCAGCGGTTAAGCGTGGCCAGCAGGCCGGGAAGCTTGGCGATCAGCGCTTTGCGTTCGAGCTTGGTGATCTTGGGCTTGACGCTCCAGATCAGCTCATCCATGGTCTTGGTCGCGTTGCCGACCGCGCCGGGCTTCTCGTCCTCGACGCTGTAGGCCACCGTCAGCACCGCGGTCCATTTGTTTTCAAGGAAGGTCTCCAGCAGGGCCACCACCTCGCCGCTGCCGACCCGCGCCGCCACGGCGCTCTTGGCCGAACGCGTCGCCGCCGTGACTTTCTCCTGCTTCAGGGCGGCGGCGATGGGCGCCGCGATGGCGCTGGTGGCGACGCTGTCGTCGGCGTCGATCGACGCTTCCAGCTCCGCCACGGCCTCGGCGAACACCCTGCCCTCGTCGTCGGCCTCGCGCCCGACCCTATCGACCCCGCGCCGCATGGCCTGGAACAGGGGATCGTCGGCGCCCTTGCGCTGCTCCATGCCGATGCGCGACATCAGGTCGATCATGCGGCGCGCCGGGTGCGCTTCCTCGAAGAAGAAATTCTTGTCCTGCAGGGCAGCCTTGAGCACCGGGATCTGCAGGAACTGGATCAGTTCACGGATTTCGGCCGGGATGTTCGGATCGATGAATACGGTGTCGAATATCTTCGCCAGCAGGTCGATCGTGCTCTCGTCCCCGCGCGACAGGCTGCCCTTGGGGATGCTCTCCTTCAGGCGCGGCAGATAGAACACATTGGGTGCGCCGACGCTGCCCGCCCCACTCGCGCCGCTCGGCCCGGCCCCACCCGCCCCGGCGCCGCCCGCGCCGGGCATGGCCGCGGCCAGCTGCTCGGGCAGGCGCGCCTGCAGATTCTTGAGCAGGTCCATCAGGTTGGCCGCCGCCGGCATGCCGTAGTCGCCGCCGGCCGGGCCGCGCTGCTCGCCCCAGGCCTGGCCGTGATGGCCGCCGCCCGCCTCGCCATGGTAGGCGCCGCGCTGCTCGCCCCGCGCCTGGCCATGATGGCCCCCGCCCGCGTCGCCGTGATAGGCACCGCGCGGCTCGCCCCAGGCCTGACCATGATGGCCCCCGCCCGTCTCGCCCGGGTGGGCGCCGCGCTGATCGCCCCACGCCTGGCTGTGATGCCCCGCGCCTGCCTCGCCCGGGTGGGCGCTGCGCTGACGGTCCGCGCGCTCGCCGTGCGCCGCGCCGGGCGCAGGCGCGGCGATGTGAAAACCGGCCGCGGCGCTGGGACGCCAGCCGCCGCCGGCGCCGGACATGGATGGCAGGTCGGGAATGAGTGGAATGCCGGCGTCAAGCTCGTCGACGTACGCTTCCTGTCCGAGGAACTGGCGCAGTTGCTTGGCCAGGTCGGCCTGCTGGCGCGCGCGCGCCTGCTTGGACGCGGCCGCGTGCTCGGTCTTGCGGATGTTGAGCGCCTCGACCGAATCGGGCTGGTGGCCCTTGTTGACCAGGGCCGCGCACAGGGCGTCGTACATGGGCGCGAAGTCGAACAGCACGGCCGGGCGCAGCAGCGCCAGCATCAGCGGGTGCGATTCGGTGTCCGGCTCGAAATCGCGCCAGGCCTGGTACACCACGCTGAGAAACAGCTCCGGACGAAACGGATTCTGGCCGATGCGCAGGATGTCGCGCTCGAGCATCACGCCCAGGCGCACGTTGAGGGTGGCGATCTGGCTGGCGTACTGGAATTCGAACGGGCGGCCGATGGCGTCGAAGGCCACCTTGTTGTCCATTTCCTCGAACGGCACCAGCGACAATTCGGCCTTGGCCGGACGGGCTTTTTTCAGCGAGGGCACCAATTGCTCGAGCTCGCGCCGCAGGGCGCGCTCGAGCTCGGTCGTGGCCAGGTGCACGAAGGCGTAATTGTTTTCCTTGAGCAGGTTGCCGGCCTTGATGCGCTGGAACACGACGCGCGGGTCGCAGGCGGCGCTGCCGACGTCGAGCAGGGCCGCGACCAGGCGCGTGCCGGTGGCGATGATCTGTTCGTTGAAATGCTTGGTGACGATCGCCACCAGGCTCTCCAATAGCGCGTGCTGCGACATGATCGCCTTCTTGGCACTGGCTGTCGGAGCGTGGGATGGAGCCATGGTCGGGATGTCGGTATAGGCCTTGCGGTACTCCATTCTGGCACATTATTGCCGCAAGGCAATGGCCAAAAGCAAAAAAAGAGGGGTTTTTATGGTCTATCTCTCTTTTTGCCACAGTTCTGGCGCCTGCCTTCGTTTCCTAGCCTAGCCCGCACCGGCCTGGGGTTTGATCCTGCGCAAAGTTCGTACGGCAACTTTCCCTAACATAAACATAGACATTCCCCGCGACAACCGATTCCCAGAAGGAACCACCATGAATTTCATCCGTCGGCTCGACACCAATTTCAAGCTGTACGCCTGCTTCGCGCTGCTCGCGGCCTTGTGTGCCGGCCTGACACTGTGGATGCTGTCCCAGCTGGGCCTGATCAGCGAGCTGGCCGCGCGCGCGGCTCGCGCCGGCGCGGCCGACGCGGGCCGCGCCGCCCAGGTGCGCGCCGACTACGCGCTGGCCAGCCTGTTCGCCTGGCTGGCCATCGGCGCCGACGCCGCCGTGGCCGCCGCGCTGGCGCTGTGGCTGCGCGCCGAGGTGGCGCGTCCCGTGCACCAGGCGGTCGGGGTGGCGCGCAAGGTGGCCGCCGGCGACCTGTCCAGCCGCATCAATCCGGCCGCGGCCGGGGCCGGCGACGCCGGCCTGCTGCTGCTCACCATGCAGGAAATGAACGACAGGCTGGTCGGCATGATCGTCAAGGTCAGGAGCGGCGCCGACACCATCAGCAGCGGGGCCGGCGAGATCGCCAGCGGCAACATGGACCTGTCCGCGCGCACCGAACGGCAAGCCGCGGCGCTGGAGCAGACCGCGTCATCGATGGAGCAGCTGACCGCCACCGTCAAGCAGAACGCCGAGAACGCCCACCAGGCCAGCAAGCTGGCCGTGTCGGCCTCGGAGGTGGCGGTCAAGGGCGGCGACGTGGTGGCCGAGGTGGTCGGCACGATGGCCTCGATCAACGATTCGTCCAAGCGCATCGCCGAGATCATCGGCGTGATCGACGGCATCGCCTTCCAGACCAATAT
>DIZW01000085.1:65204-69729 GCA_002428015.1 Oxalobacteraceae bacterium UBA6018
TTCCAGACCAACATCCTGGCCTTGAACGCCGCCGTCGAAGCGGCCCGCGCCGGCGAACAGGGGCGCGGCTTCGCCGTCGTCGCGGCCGAGGTGCGCAGCCTGGCCCAGCGCTCGGCGGCGGCGGCAAAGGAGATCAAGGCGCTGATCGACGACTCGGTCGAGAAGGTGTCGGCCGGCACCACGCTGGCCGACCGCGCCGGCGCCACCATGCACGAGGTCGTCAGCAGCGTGAAGCGGGTCACCGACATCATCGGCGAGATCGCCAGCGCCAGCGCCGAGCAGACCGCCGGCATCGAGCAGGTCAACCAGGCCATCACGGCCATGGACCAGGCCACCCAGGAGAACGCCAGCCTGGTCGAACAGTCGGCGGCGGCGGCGGCCTCGATGCGCGACCAGGCCGGCAGCCTGGCGCGGGTGGTGGGCGCCTTCGCGCTGGGGCCGGAGCACGCACGCCCGGGCGCCCAGATTCACCTCATCGCCAGCAATCCCAAGCGCATTGCGACGACGCGCCAGGACCGCACGCGCCCCCGCATCGTGGCGGTGCGCACCGCCCCGCGCGGCGCGGCCGCCAGCCCCGATATTGACTGGGAGGAATTCTGAACCGGCGCTCCGGACCAAGTCAGTGTTTGTCCTACAAGCGCTCAAGGTTTTCTCCGATACCAACCGCGCCAGCCGCCTCGCATGATTGCGTCACCGGCAAGGTCGTTGGCAACTTTTCACGATCAGCGCCGGCGAGCATGACAATTCAACTATTGAGAGGAATGACCATGAACTCGAATCAAAAAGGCGGCAACAAGCAATCCGGTTCCCAGGGCAGCGGTTCGCGTTCCGGGGCCAGCCAGGGCGGGACCCAGGGCGGCACCCATGAGCAGCATGTCGAGGCTGGCCGTCAAAGCCACAAGAACGATGACAAGGGCGCATCGAAGCAATCGGGTTCCAGCTCCGGCAACAAACAGTCGGGCAGCAAGCGCTAAGCGCCTCGCCTGGGCGCCGGGCCGCGCCGGCTTTGCGGGCGCCGCCACCGAACAGCGGCCACACAGGAAGCGACCAGGGGTCTGCGGCGCCGCCGGCGTGGCAGGCTCTTTTTTACATGGCCGCGCCGCCGGCCTACATATTGCGCAGGCGCGCGCCCTTGGGCGGGGCGAAATCGGCGATGTCGTTGATCATGCCGGCCACCTTGGCGTCGCGCGAGGTCAGGTGCAGGTCGGAATACTGGTGGATCGCCCACTGCTCCGGGGTCAATTCTATGTGCTTGCGCAAGATCGACTCGGTGCGCGCGTCGTCGGCGCGCAAGCCTTCCACGATGATGTTGAGCGCGTCCGGGCGCGCCCCGGGCGAGGCCGTCGCGTGCGACTTGTGCACCATGAAGCGCGCGGTCTCGCTGGCGTAGCGCCGCCTGCCGGCCAGGAACAGGATCACCGCGATCGAGGCCACCGCCCCGCCGTTGTACATGACGAACTCGATCGGCGAATTGGACAGGAAGTTGTACAGGCACAGCCCGTCGCTGACATACCCGCCGTTGGACTGCACCAGCACGTGCGCCGTCTCGATGCCCTGCTCGGTCATGCTGGCGACGGCTTCGAACACGCGGTGCACCATATCGCTGTTGACATCGCCCGAGAGGGTGAAATACGCGGCCGTCTGTGGTTTTGCTTGGTCTGCGCTCATGGCTGGTTCGCTCGCAAAAGGGATACTTTATTCTAGCAAATACATCGCTCCCTGGGCTCGCGCCGGTCCGCCATTCGTGCGCGCCCCGCCCGCCCGGCGGGTTGACAGCGCGGCCATGCTGGCATATCCTTCGCAGTCTTGATCGGGAGAGGGCCGCCTTGCGCAGCCGCCGAAGGGGCATCACCCAAAAACTCTCAGGCAAAAGGACCGGTCAAGGGTCGGCACGCCATCGGCGGCCGGCTCAACTCTGGAGAGCGGCCGCGGCACACGCCGGCGGCCCACCGAAGGGGCAGGCGGAACGAACTTTCCGCTATCTCTCAGGTATAAAGGACAGAGGGGCGCGAACACACGTGGAGGGCCGCATGCGGCAATCCCTGTCTGGTCGGACCACCCCTATTCCGTCTGTACCATTACCTGAGGATGCCATGACCCTGAAAGCGACTCCGCTCAATTCCGCACACCGCGCCGCCGGCGCCAAGATGGTCGATTTCGGCGGCTGGGACATGCCCGTCAATTACGGCTCGCAGATCGAGGAGCACAACGCCGTGCGCACCGACGTGGGCATGTTCGACGTGTCCCACATGTGCGTGATCGACGTCGAAGGGGCCAACGCGCGCCCCTTCCTGCGCAAGCTCCTGGCCAACAACGTCGACAAGCTGCAAACGCCGGGCAAGGCGCTGTACTCGTGCATGTTGAATCCCCAGGGCTTCGTCATCGACGACCTGATCGTCTACTTCTTCAGCGAGACCTGGTTCCGCCTGGTGGTCAACGCCGGCACCGCGGCCAAGGACCTGGCCTGGATCGAAGGCGAGAACACGGCCACCGGCAGCGCCCTGGCCATCAGCGCGCGCCGCGACGGCGCCGGCGCCATGGCGCTCATCGCCGTGCAGGGCCCGAACGCGCGCGCCAAGGTGTGGCAGGTGCTGCCCGCCACCAAGGCCGCCTCGGAAGGCCTCAAGCCGTTCAACGCCGCCATCGTCAAGGACACCCCCTACGGCGAGGTAATGGTGGCGCGCACCGGCTACACCGGCGAGGACGGCTTCGAGCTGGCCTTCCCGGCATCCCAGGCCGAGGCGCTGTGGAACGCCCTGGCCGCGGCCGGGGTCAAGCCCGCCGGGCTGGGCGCGCGCGACACGCTGCGCCTGGAGGCCGGCATGAACCTGTACGGCCAGGACATGGACGACACGGTCAACCCGCTCGACGCCGGCCTGGCCTGGACCGTCGACCTGGTGTCCGAGCGCGACTTCATCGGCAAGGCGGCGCTGCAGGCGATGGGCCGGAAGGCCAACTTCGTCGGCCTGATCCTGCGTGAGAAAGGCGGCATCCTGCGCGCCCACCAGCAGGTCGTCAGCGCCAGCGGCGGCGCCGGCGAGATCACCAGCGGCACCTTCAGCCCCACCCTGCAGGAGGCGATCGCGCTGGCGCGCGTGAGCCTTGACGTGGCCGTCGGCGACACCGTGCACGTGCAGATCCGCGACAAGCAGCTCGCCGCCAGCGTGGTCAAGCTGCCGTTCGTGCGCAACGGTAAAATACTCGTGGCCTGAGACGGGCACGCGACGCACACCGACAACAATCCTAACAATCCTATTTACGACGTCACCTTTGGAGCTTTGACATGAACATTCCAGCCGACCTGAAATACACCGAATCCCACGAGTGGGTGCGCGCGGAAGCCGACGGCACCGTCACCATCGGCATCACCGAATACGCGCAGGACGCGCTGGGTGACATCGTCTTCGTCGAGCTACCCAAGGTCGGCAAGGCGTTCACGGCCGGCGACGACGCCGCCGTGGTGGAGTCGGTCAAGGCGGCCAGCGACATCTACGCGCCGGTGTCGGGCGCCGTGGTGGCCGTCAACGACGCCGTGGCCGACGCGCCGGAGCAGATCAACGCCGACGCCTACGGGGCCTGGCTGTTCAAGCTCATGCCGAGCGACCCGAACGCGATCAACGGCCTGCTCGACGCCGCCGCCTACGGCAAAGTCACCGCATAAGAGCGCACGCGGCGCCGCGCCGGCCGTCGATCCACACGCATCGACGGCCGCCACGCGCCACCCTCTCCGGCCCGCCCCGCCCGGCCGGATTCATTTTTCGCTTTCAGCTTTCCCATCCCGACCATGACCCGCACCAGCCTGACCCAACTCGAAGCACGCGATGCTTTCATCCCGCGCCACATCGGCCCCTCCGACTCCGAGCAGGCGGCCATGCTCTCCACGCTCGGCTACGCCTCGCGCGCCGCGCTGATCGACGCGATCGTGCCGCCGCACATCCGCAAGAAGAGCAAGCTCGATCTGGGCCAGTTCTACGAGCCGATGCCCGAGCAGGACGCGCTGGCCAAGCTCAAGGCGATCGCCGGCAAGAACCAGGTCATGAAGTCGATGATCGGCCAGGGCTACTACAACAGCCACACGCCGGGCGTGGTGCTGCGTAACATCTTCGAAAATCCGGCCTGGTACACCGCCTACACCCCTTACCAGCCCGAGATCTCGCAAGGCCGCCTGGAAGCGATCCTGAACTTCCAGCAGATGATCACCGACCTGACCGGCATGGGCATCGCCAACTCGTCGATGCTGGACGAGGCCACCGCCGCGGCCGAGGCCATGACGCTGATCCAGCGCGTCGGCAAGTCCGCCTCCAACGTGTTCTACGTGGCCGACGACGTGCTGCCGCAAACGCGCGAGGTGATCGAGACGCGCGCCCAGCCGATCGGCGTGGAAGTGCGCACCGTCGCCGCCGCCGACGTGGCCAGCCTGTCCGCGCCCTGCTTCGGCGTGCTGCTGCAATACCCGGGCGTGAACGGCGACGTGCGCGACTACCGCGCCGCGGTGGAGAAACTGCACGCGGCCGGCGCCATGGTG
>DIZW01000085.1:70011-112540 GCA_002428015.1 Oxalobacteraceae bacterium UBA6018
CGCGACGAATTCAAGCGCAGCATGGCCGGACGCCTGGTCGGCGTGACCATCGACGCCCAGGGCAACAAGGCCTACCGCCTGGCCCTGCAGACGCGCGAGCAGCACATCCGGCGCGAGAAAGCCACCTCCAATATCTGCACCGCGCAGGTGCTGCTGGCGGTGATGGCGTCGATGTACGCGGTCTACCACGGCCCGGCCGGCCTGACCCGCATCGCCGAGCGCGTGCACCGCTACACCGGCATGCTGGCCGCCGCCCTCGGCCAGCTCGGCTACCGGGTCGTCAACCAGACCTACTTCGACACCCTCACCATCGAAAGCGCGCGCGCCGAGCAGCTGCACGCGGCGGCCGTCGAGGCGGGCGTCAACCTGCGCCATATCGACGCCGGCCACATCGGCATCTCGCTCGACGAGACCACGGTACGCGCCGACCTGGCCCTGCTCTGGTCGATCTTCGCCCAGGGCGTGAACGGCGCCGCCGCGCCCGACTTCGAGGCCATCGAGGCCAGCGTGCAGGACGGCTTCCCGCAGGGCCTGGGGCGCACCAGCGCCTTCCTGACCCACCCCACGTTCCACCGCTATCACGCCGAGCACGAGATGCTGCGCTACCTGCGCAGCCTGGCAGACAAGGACCTGGCGCTGGACCGCACCATGATCCCGCTCGGCTCGTGCACCATGAAGCTCAACGCCACCAGCGAGATGATCCCGGTCACCTGGCCCGAGTTCTCCAATATCCACCCGTTCGCGCCGGACGCGCAGACGGCCGGCTACCGCGAGATGATCGGCCAGCTCGAGGACATGCTGTGCAAGCTGACCGGCTACGCGGCCGTGTCGCTGCAGCCGAACGCCGGCTCGCAGGGCGAGTACGCGGGCCTGCTGGTGATCCAGAAGTACCACGCGTCGCGCGGCGAAGGCCACCGCAACATCTGCCTGATCCCTTCCTCGGCCCACGGCACCAACCCGGCCTCGGCCAACATGGTCGGCATGAAGGTGGTCGTCACCGCCTGCGACGAGAACGGCAACGTCGACCTGGCCGACCTCAAGGCCAAGGCCGAGCAGCACAGCGCCAACCTGGCCTGCGTGATGGTGACCTACCCGTCCACCCACGGCGTGTTCGAGGAAGGCATCACCGAACTGTGCGAGATCGTGCACGGCCACGGCGGCCAGGTCTACATCGACGGCGCCAACATGAACGCGCTGGTCGGCGTGGCCGCGCCGGGCAGCTTCGGCGGCGACGTCAGCCACCTGAACCTGCACAAGACCTTCTGCATCCCGCACGGCGGCGGTGGCCCCGGTGTCGGCCCGATCGGCGTGGGCGCCCACCTGGCGCGCTTCCTGCCCAACGCCCGCGCCACCGGCTATGTGCGCGACGAGGCCGGCATCGGCGCGGTCAGCGCGGCGCCCTACGGCTCGGCCAGCATCCTGCCGATCTCGTGGATGTATATCGCCATGATGGGCGCCGAGGGCCTGACCGCGGCCACCGAGACGGCGATCCTGAACGCCAACTACATCGCGCGCCGCCTGGCGCCGCACTACCCGGTGCTGTACTCGGGCCACGACGGCCTGGTGGCCCACGAGTGCATCCTGGACCTGCGCCCGCTGACCGACGCCACCGGCATCAGCAACGAGGACGTGGCCAAGCGCCTGATGGACTTCGGCTTCCACGCGCCGACCATGAGCTTCCCAGTGCCGGGCACGCTGATGATCGAGCCGACCGAGAGCGAATCGAAGGTGGAGATCGACCGCTTCATCGAGGCCATGATCACCATCCACGCCGAGATCGTCAAGGTCGAGCGCGGCGAGTACGACCGCATGGACAACCCGCTCAAGGGCGCGCCGCACACCGCCGAAGTCGTCACCGCCGACGACTGGCAGCACAAGTACAGCCGCGAGGTGGCGGCCTTCCCGGTGGCCGCGCTGCGCAAGCAGAAGTACTGGCCGCCGGTGGGCCGCGCCGACAACGTCTACGGCGACCGCAATCTGTTCTGCGGCTGCGCGCCGGTCAGCGACTACGAGTAGGACGCCGCGCACCCGGACGGCTACAGGCGCGACGTGGGCCGGCTCGCGGCCAGGCGTAAATGGCGGCCCGACTTGCGCGCGGGCGCCGGGACGGGCGCCGCCGCTCCCGCCACCGGGGCCAGTGGCGGCCGCGCCGCGCCGTCGAGCTTGAAGCTGGCCACCGCCTTCGACAGCGCCAGCGCCTGGCGCTGCAGCAGCGCGGCCTGGCCGGCGGCGTCGCTCACCCGGCGCCGCTGCGGCCCCGTCATTGGTCCCGTCATTGGTCCCGTCATTTTCCCCGCCATTGGTCCCGTCATTGGTCCCGTCAGCGGCGGGTCCAGCGCCCCCGCATCGGCTGCGTCATGCACGGCGCCGTCGAGCGACGCGGCCGAGGCGCGGATCTCTTTTAATGTACTGTTCAGATTGCGGATGCTGGCGTCGAGCGCGCGCGAGGTGTCGGCGATCTCGTCGCGCCCGTAGCCGCGCCGCGGCACCCGCAGGTCGCCCTGCGCCAGCGCGCTGGCGGCGCTGCCGATGGCGCTGACCTCCTTGAGCATGGCGGCGCGCACCGCCACGGTGATCCCCAGCGAGAGCAGGATCGAGAAGGCCACCAGGAGCGGCATGAGCCAGGCCGCGGCGCGAAAGTCCTCGTGCGCGCCATGCGCGGCGCGTTCGCTCAAGAGCTGCTCCAGGCCGGCCAGCGCGCCCAGGTGCGCCTGCACCACGTCGAACGAGCGTTCCGACTTGGACATGGCGTTGGCGCTCATCGAGTGGTCGACCAGGCATAGTTCGAGCACGTCGCCGACATCGCGCAGATACAGCTGGTAGGCGGCGCGCGACTGCGCCAGCAGGGCATGCTCGGCGCCGCCCGGCGCGGTGTGCGCGTCCAGCGCCGCGAAGCGCTGCGCGATCTGCGCGTGATGGGCCGTGATCTCGCCGCGCAGGCCGTCCACCCGCGCTTTGGAGAAGCTGGCGCCCAGCCAGGTCAGCAGCTGGTAGATGTTGGCGTGCGCCTGGTGCGCCTCGGCCAGCAGCTCGTTGGCGTCGCGGATGCGCGCGGCGCGCTCGTGGACGATGCTCTCGAAGGCCAGGTTCTGGCGCACCATCGCGTAATAGGTGGTGCACGACGACAGGATCAGCAGCAGCAGCACCGCGGCCGGCGCCAGCAGCAGCTTGGGGCCGATTTTCAGGTGCGCGAGCATGTCAGTTCCGGTAGATGCCGGCTTCGAGCGCCACATCGCCGGCGCGCAGGACGTAGGTGCTCTTGGCCTCGACCCTGCCGCTGGACGGGTTGCGGAACTTGTAGTCGACCCAGCCCTTGCCGGCGCCGTTGGCGATGGCGACCATCTCGCGCCGGAACAGGCGGCCGTCGGCGTCGGGCACGTCGAGCAGGTCCTTGCCGATCAGGGCCGTGGTCGGATGGGCCAGCGTGATGCCGCGCAGGTCGCGCATGGCCAGGTACAGGGCGCCCTGGTTGAACTGGGGGTCGCGGCTGTTGATGCGCCGGATCATCTCGTCCTTGCCCTTGAGCGCGATGAAGCGGGCGCCCTTTTCGGCCAGCGCGACCGCATCCTTGGCGCTGGCGCCATGGCCGGGATCGGCCATGCAAGGCGGCGCCAGGCAAGCCAGAGCCAGGAACAAGGCGGCAGGAAGGACAGGACGGTGCATGAGAGACTCCTTCGACAGTGCGATTCGGACGGGCGCGCGGCGGGACAGGTATCATGTCGGATCACCCTGTCTCGTCTGCTCTAGCGCAATGTTTTCTTTGCGCAAGGCCTAATTTACCTTGGCGCGCGGGTCGCCGTTTGCGCAACATCAAGCGGCCTGCGTCGTCCACGGAACTTAACCAAGGAAATCCATGAAGCGCCCCCTCACCGCCGCCCTGCTGTCCGCCCTGGTCTTTCCCGGGGCCGGGCAACTGTACCTGCGCCGGCGCGCGCGCGCCTGCCTGTTCCTGATCCCGACCGCGCTGGCGCTGCTGGCGTTCATCAACGACGCGCTCACCCGCGCCACCGCCCTGATCGACCAGGTCACCTCTGGCGCCGTGGGGCTGGACCCGGTGGCCCTGGCCGCCCAACTCGAGCGCCAGGGCGACGGCTCCTCGCTGGGTAGTGTCAGCGCCGGCGTGATGGTGGTGTGCTGGCTGCTCAGCATCGCCGACGCCTACCTGTGCGCGCGACAGGCCAAGCCGCCAGTTTGATGCCAGCCCAACAAGCTTGTAGCAATTCTGCCAAAAACAATTCCCACCGCCCTATACAAGGCGTGCGCAAGCTGCCACTATGTTGACATGCGTCAATTATTAACGCTCCCGTCAATGACATCAGCCAGCTTCCTTGTTTCTCATGCAACTCGCCATTGGCCCCTGGCGCTGGCAGGCGTGCTGGCCCATGTGTGCGCCCAGGCCCAGGTGCAGGACCTCACCAGCATGCCGTTCGAACAGCTGCTGTCGATGGAGGTCTACAGCGCCTCGAAATTCGTGCAGAAGGCCAGCCAGGCGCCGGCCTCGGTCACGGTGGTCACGGCGGCCGACATCCGCGATTACGGCTGGCGCACCCTGGCCGACGTGGCGCGCAGCGTGCGCGGCCTGTACGTCAGCTACGACCGCAACTACAGCTACTTGGGCGAGCGCGGCTTCCTGCGCCCGGGCGACTACAACACCCGCTTCCTGCTGCAGATCGACGGCAACCGGGTCAACGACGGCGTGTACGACCAGGCCCCGCTGGGCGCCGAATTCGCGCTCGACCTGGAGCTGATCGAGCGCATCGAATTCGTGCCCGGCCCCGGCTCGTCGATCTACGGCTCGAACGCGTTTTTCGGGGTCATCAACGTGATCACCAAAAAAGGCGCCGCGCTGGCCGGCGTGCGCGCCGCCGTGGAGGGCGGCGGCGCCGGCTACGCCCGCGTGCACGCCAGCGCCGGCTGGCGCGGCGCGGACGGCGCCAGCTACGCGCTGGCGGCCAGCCGCGCGCGCAGCGCCGGGCGCGACCTGTACTACCCTGAATTCGACACGCCCGGCCAGAGCAACGGCGTCGCCCACGCGCTCGACGGCGAAACGGCCAGCCGGGTGTTCGCCAGCGTCACGCGCGGCGGCTTCAGCGCCAGCGCTGTGCACGCCGAGCGCGTCAAGGGCGTGCCGACCGCCTCCTTCGGCCAGGCCTTCGACGATCCGCGCTCGCGCACCACCGACCGCCAGAGCTACCTGAACGCGGCCTGGCAGGTGCGCGCCGGCGCCAGCGAGCAATTGAGCATGCGCGCGTTCTGGGGCAGCTATGACTCCTACGGTAACTACGTCGCCGACGACGCCGCGCGTACGCTCGACCACGACGGCAGCGCCGCGCGCTGGTGGGGGGCCGAGGTCAACCTGGTGAGCAGCCGCTTCCAGGACCACACCGTGCTGGCCGGCTTCGAGCTGCAGCGCGACTATAGCCTGCGCCAGTACAGCTACGACGTCGCGCCCTACCACAGCTATCTGGACGACCGCCGCGCGGGCAGCCGCGCCGGCCTGTATGTTCAGGACGAGGTGGCCGTCACCGACGCGCTGCGCCTGACCCTTGGCGTGCGCTACGACCGCGACGGCAAGATCGACGGCGTGTTCAGCCCGCGCGCGGCGCTGGTCTACGCGCTCACGCCCGACACCACGCTCAAGGCGATGCACGGGTCGGCCTTCCGCGCACCCAACAGCTACGAGCTGTACTACAGCTTCCCGGGCGCCGGCGGCCAGCTGGACAACCCCGACCTGCGCAAGGAGCATATCGTCTCGAGCGAACTGGCCCTGGTGCGGCGTATCGGCCCCGACGCGCGCGTCTCGGCCAGCCTGTTCAGCAACAGCGTCACCGGCCTGATCACCCAGGTGCTCGACGCCGACAGCGGCCTTACCCGTTTCGACAACGCCGCGCCGCTGCGCGCGCGCGGGGTCGAACTCGAACTCGAACGCGGCTGGGCCAACGGCGCCAGCCTGCGCGCCAGCTACAGCTGGACCCGGGTCGGGCCCGATCCGGATCACCAGCAGATCGACGCGCCGGCCCATCTGGCCAAGCTAAACCTGGCCGCCCCCCTCGGCGCGGCCGGCCTGCGCGCCGCCATCGAGGCCCAGTACGTGGGCGCGCGCCAGGGCCTGAACGGCGTCGCCGGCGCCTACTGGGTGGCCAACGCCAACCTGATCTGCACCCGCCTGCCGGGCCATGCCGAAGCCTCGCTGGCGGTGACGAACCTGTTCGACCGGCGCTACGCCGACCCCGGCTCGGCCGAACACCTGCAGCGCACCCTGGTCCAGGACGGACGGCGCCTGCGCCTGCGAGTGGACTATGCGTTCTGACCCCGGGCGCCGCGTGCGCGACGGCGCCCGCACCCTGCTCCTGCTGCTGGGGACCCTGGGCGCGGCCCACGCCGCCCCGCCGGTGCCCGAAGCCGACCTGAAAGCGGCCTTCGTGTTCAACTTCGCCATCTTCACCCAGTGGCCGGCGCAGGCGCTCGCCAGCGGTGCCCCGCTGAGCCTGTGCGCCGGCGGCGCCGGGCCCTTGTACGCGGCGCTGGGCCAGCTCAACGACAAGGTGGTCAATGGCCACCGCATCGCGCTGCGCGCCGCGGCCGCCGACGCGCGCGGCTGCCACGTGCTGGTGCTCGATCGCGCCGACCGCGCCCGCTGGCCGCAGTGGCGGCGCGACCTGGGCGGCGCCGCCGTGCTGACCGTTGCCGACGACGCCGACCCCGGCGCCGACGGCGCAGTCATCGTGCTCGAGCTCGAGGACAACCGGATCGGCTTTACGATCGACCTGGGCGCGGCCCGCGACGCCCACCTGACGCTCAGCTCGAAGCTGCTGCGCCTGGCCCGGAGCGTCCAGTGAACGCCCACCTGGAGGCGGCGCGCCGTCCGCGCCTGGTCGAGCGCAAGCTGGCGCTGACCAACATCGTCACCGCCGCCGCCGCCCTGGTGGTGGCCAGCCTGGCCCTGATCGTGATCCAGTTCCTGGCGCTGCGCGGCGCGCTCGCCGACGACCTGCGGGTGCAGGCCCGCATCATCGGCAACAACAGCAGCGCGGCATTGCTGTTCCACGACGCGCGCGCCGGCGAGGAAACCCTGGCCGGCCTGAGCGTGTCGGGCGCGGTGGCCAGCGCCGCCATTTTCGACGGCGCCGGCGTGTCGCTGGCGCGCTTCCAGCGCGGCGCCGGCGCGGCCCTGCAGATGCCCGGCGCCGCCCTGATCGACGCCGGCCGCGCGTTCGGCTTCGACCGGGTCGACGTGGCCGAGCCGGTGCGGGTCAACGACCAGCGCATCGGGGTGGTCGTGATCCGCGCCTCGCTCGACCAGCTGTACTCGCGCCTGGCGACCTACGCCGGCGTGACCGTGGCCATCGCGCTGTGCTCATTGGCGCTGGCCTACGGCCTGGTGGCCTCGATGCGGCGCGCGGTGCGCAGCGCCGAGGCCCACCTGCACTTCCTGGCCCACGTCGATCCGGTCACGATGCTCCCCAACCGCAACGAGTTCAACGAGCGCCTGGCGTTCGCGCTGGAGCAGGCCGACCGGCGCGAGAGCACGGTCGGCCTGCTGCTGCTGGACCTGGACAACTTCAAGGTCGTCAACGACACCCTCGGGCACGACTGCGGCGACGCCCTGCTCAAGCTGGTGGCGGCGCGCCTGGTGGCCAGCCTGCGCATCAACGACGTGATCTGCCGCATCGGCGGCGACGAATTCGTGATCATCGTCGAGCCGTCCGACGACAACGCCGAAGTGGACGGGGTGGCGCGCAAGGTCATGGCGGCGCTGGCGGCCCCGTTCGCGGTCGAGACCTACCAGCTGCACGTGAGCGCGAGCATCGGCGTGTCGCTCTACCCGCGCGACGCGCACGACGCGCGCACCCTCACGCGCAGCGCCGACACCGCCATGTACTACGCCAAGAACCGCGGCAAGAACGGCTTCGAGGTGTTCCAGCCGGTGATGGCCGAGCGCGCCCGGATGCGCCTGAAGCTCGAGGCCAACCTGAGGCGCGCCCTCGGCAGGGGCGAGCTGGAGCTGCACTACCAGCCCCAGATCGAGCTGGCCAGCGGGCGCGTGGTCGGGATCGAGGTGCTGGCGCGCTGGCACTGCGCCGAACTGGGCCAGGTCAGCCCGGCCGAGTTCATCCCCGTGGCCGAGGAAAGCGGCATCATCGTCGCGCTCGGGCGCTGGGTGCTGCAGACCGCCTTCCGCCAGGCCGCCGCGTGGCGCGACCAGGGCCTGCTCGACACCATCGAGCACGTGGCGGTGAACCTGTCGGCGCGCCAGACCCGCGACGGCGCCCTGATGGACGACATCGCCGCCCTGCTGGCCGAGACCGGCCTGCCGGCCAGCCTGCTGGAGCTGGAGATCACCGAAGGGGTTTTGATGGAGAACGTGAACGCCAACCTGGACCTGCTGCAGCGCTTCCAGGCGGCCGGCATCCACCTGTCGATCGACGATTTCGGCACCGGCTATTCGTCGATGGCCTACCTGAAGCGCTTCCCGATCGACCAGCTCAAGATCGACCGCAGCTTCGTGCACGACGTGCCCGGCGACGGCGAGGCGATCGCCACAGCCATCATCGCGATGGCGCACAGCCTGGACCTGACGGTGGTGGCCGAGGGGGTGGAGACGGCCGAGCAGCTGGAATTCCTGCGCGGCGCCGGCTGCGACATCGTGCAGGGCTATTACTTCGCCCGGCCGATGGCGGTGCCTGAGCTGACCGAGATGCTGCGCCAGCGCCGCGCGGCCGCGCTGGCGGCGGCCTAGGCGCTGGCGGCGGCGCGCCGCTTCAGCCCAGCTTGGCGGCGTGCTCGCGGGTGGCGTGGAAGGTCAGCTTGGGCCAGCGTTCCTCGGTCAGGCGCAGGTTGACCCCGGAGGTGGCCAGGTAGGCCAGGTTGCCGGCCGCGTCGTAGGCCACGTTGTGGCCGAGCGCGGCCTCGAAGTCGGCCAGCACCCGCTTGTCCTCGGCGCTGACCCAGCGCGCGCTGCTGATGCTGGTGCCTTCGAAGACGGCGTCGACGCCGTACTCGTTGAGCAGGCGGCTGGCCACCACCTCGAACTGCAGCACCCCCACCGCGCCCAGGATCAGGTCGCTGCCGAGCACCGGCTTGAACACCTGCACCGCGCCCTCCTCGCCCAGCTGCTGCAAGCCCTTGTGCAGCTGCTTGATCTTGAGCGGATTGCGGATGCGCACCGAGCGGAAGAAGTCCGGCGCGAAGTAGGGAATGCCGGTAAATTGCAGCATCTCGCCTTCCGAGAAGCTGTCGCCGATCTGCATGTTGCCGTGGTTGGGCAAGCCGATGATGTCGCCCGCGTAGGCTTCCTCGACCTGCTCGCGCGAGGAGGCCATGAAGGTCACTACCGAGGACACCTTGATCTCGCGCCCGAGGCGCAGGTGCTTGACCTTCATGCCGCGCTCGAAGCGCCCGGAGCACACGCGCAGGAAGGCGATGCGGTCGCGGTGGGCCGGGTCCATGTTGGCCTGGATCTTGAACACGAAACCGGAGAACGGCTGCTCGGTGGGCGCCACCACGCGCACGCTGGCGTCGCGCGCGCGCGGGGCCGGGGCCCAGTCCACCAGCGCCGAGAGGATCTCGCGCACGCCGAAGTTGTTGATCGCCGAGCCGAAGAACACCGGCGTCTGCACCCCGGCCAGGAAGCGCTCCAGATCGAACGGATGGGAGGCGCCGTGCACCAGCTCCACCTCCATCTTGAGCTGCTCGATCTCGAGCGGGAACATCTCGGACAGCTTGGGGTTGTCGATGCCCTTGATGATCTCGAAGGCGCCGTCGGCCTTCTCCTCGCCGGCCTTGAACAGCATGATCTCGTCGCGCAGCAGGTGGTACACCCCGCGGAAGTTCTTGCCCATGCCGATAGGCCAGGTGACGGGCGCGCACTCGATCTTGAGCACCGACTCGAGCTCGTCGAGCAGTTCGAGCGGGTCGCGCGTCTCGCGGTCAAGCTTGTTCATGAAGGTGACGATCGGGGTATTGCGCATGCGGCACACGGCCAGCAGCTTGATGGTCTGCGCCTCCACGCCCTTGGCCGCGTCGATCACCATCAGGGCCGAGTCGACCGCCGTCAGCACCCGGTAGGTGTCCTCCGAGAAGTCCTGGTGGCCCGGGGTGTCGAGCAGGTTGATGACGTGCTCGCGGAATTCGAACTGCATCACCGAGGACGCCACCGAGATGCCGCGCTGCTTCTCGATCTCCATCCAGTCGGAGGTGGCGTGGCGGCCGCTCTTGCGCGCCTTGACGGTGCCGGCCAGCTGGATGGCGCCGGAGAACAGCAGCAGTTTTTCGGTCAGCGTGGTCTTGCCGGCGTCCGGGTGCGAGATGATGCCGAAGGTGCGCCGGCGCGCCACTTCGCGCGCGAGCGCGGCCGGGGCGATGGCGGACGCGGGCGCGGCGCTGGGGTCGAGGGTGTCGCTCATAATCGATTCGATGGGTTAGGCAGGTTCGCGGCCAGAACGCGGCCATGCGAAAAACCCTCGATTTTACCGATTCTGGCGCCGCCCGTGGGATTTGATTGCGTCCTACCAGCAGTCGGACGTGGCCGCGCCCTGGGCGCCGGTGCTCGACAGGCTCAAGGTGCCGCAGGGGTCGCCGGCCTGGGCGCCGGTCGGTACCGCCTGCACGGTGAAGCCGGCCGCGTCGGGCGTGGCCGCGAAACCGATCAGGTAGCGCACCGCGGCGCCGCTGGCGTTCTTGGGCGCCACCGCCGAGGTGACGGCCGCTCCGGCATAGCTGCCCTGGGTGGTGTAGTAGCGTTCCATGTACTGGGCCGTCTCCATCAGGATCGCCTTGGCGCCGGCGCGCTGGGCGTTGGCCACGTGCCGGGTGTAGGACGGCAGCGCCACCGCGCTCAGGATCGCGACGATGACCAGCACCACCATCAGCTCGATCAGGGTGACGCCGGCCTGGCCGGCCACAGCGGTGGTGCGGATGTGCTTGTTCATCGTTGCAGCTCGCGCCAGTTGATGCGGCCCAGGCTGGCCGCGTTCTTGTCGATCCCGCCGGTGTCGATCTGGCCGGCCGCGCTCACCCCGCCCCCGGTGACGATGCCGCTGCTGGCGCCGCCCGCGACGGCCGCCGGCACCGTGCTCACCGTGGTGGTCTCGATGTAGCCGCCGCTGGACAGGGCCGTGTAGCTGATCGTGGTGGTGGTCACGCTGCCGTCCGGGTTGGTCACCACCAGCGGCGCCGGCGCGCTCGGGATCACCGTGTCGCCCGCCGCGCCGGCGCCGGCCATGAACACCCCGCGCGGATCGTCCTCGCCCGGCGGGTAGCTGCCCTGGATGGCGTCCGAGGCGCTGCTGTCCTGGGGCGGGGCCATGGTCCACCCGGTGTCGCCCATGCATTTGTCCATCGGGTGGTGCCAGTAGATCAGGTATTCGGCGATCAGCTTGCCCGCCAGGCTGGTGCCCTTGAGCCGGTAGCCCAGTTCCGGGTGGCCGGCCACGTTCAGGCGGATGTCGCTGTCGGTCACGCTGGCGTCGACGATCTGCAGGGTCAGCGCGCCGTTGCGCCACTCGCCCAGCGGACCCGGTGTGGGCGCGGCGGTGGCTACCCCCGCGCATTGCGGCTTGATCGGATGCAGGCCGGCGCGCACGATCCCGGTGCCCCAGTTCTTGAGGTTGAAGGCGTCCAGCGGCATCGACAGCACCAGCTTGCTGATGTCGGCCATCTGGTAGCTCGGCAGGCTGGCCGCGGCCAGGCCGGCGCCGGACTCGAAGTGGAAGGCGGCGTCGTTGAAGCTGGCGTTGGGCAGGGTCGGGGTGGCGGCGCCGTCGATGGTCAAGTGCACCGCCGGGGAATACGCCTGGTTCGCCATCAGCACCTTGAAGCGCACGTTCGGGTACAGCGCCACGCTAGTCGTTTCGGTGTCCCAGTGGCGCACCGTGGTGCGCCAGTTGAACGGGTAGCGGCGGTTGTTGTCGCGCGCACCCACGTTGACCGCCTGGCCCAGCGTCAGCGTGGTGCCGTAGTGGGTCTTGGCGGTGACGCGGGTGTCGCTGGCGCCGACCGTGGTGACCGGGTAGCCGGCGACGGCGACGGGGGCGTCGCTGGCGTAGGCGTAGGTATCGGCCGGCACGCTGCGCGCCAGTTTCCCGGGCCCGGTCACGCTCGACATCACGGTGACGCCGCTGGCCGGATAGCCGCGCCCGGACTTGAGCGCCGGGGTGTCCGGCACCTCGGTCACGCTGCTGCTGGCCTTGGCCAGCGGCAGGCGTTGCAGGTCCTGGCTGGGATGGAGCATGTTGATGCCGACCCGGTCGTAGATGTCGTCGTATTCGTGGACGTGGACGTATTTGAGGCGGTCGGTGTCGCCGCCGCTTTCGCTGCCGATCGAGTACACCCCGTCCGGCGAGGAGATGGTGCGGTAGGTCGAGCTGGACGCGCCGCAGTTGGTATAGCAGAAGATGTCGGTGTCGAAGTGGCCGCCCGAGACCCCGCGCTGGCCCTCCACCGTGCGCGTGCTGGTGCTCACCGTGCCGGCCTGGGGCGCGCTGTTGCGGTCGAAATTGGACTGGAACACGTCGACCCCAAAGGCCGACAGCGCGATCAGCTGCGAGCGCACCCCGCCGCCCATGGCGCGCCCGACCGGGTCGAGTCCGCCGACGCGGTCGTCGGCGCTGAACTGCTTGTCGCCGTTCAGGTCGAACAAGGTGGTGCCGGAGTCGCCCCCGGTGAGCGCGTTCAGCTGCATCCACCAGTTCTCCCCGGGCGGCAGCGCGCCCGGCGAGACGGTCGGGTTGGTGCTGAAGAACTGGAAGATCTCGCCGGTGACGAAGGCGCCGTCGCCAACCACGCGCTCGCCGCCGATCGGCAGCAGGGTGCGCCAGCCGCGGTGGTGGCCGGCGCCGGGACGCCAGTCGGGCGCGCGCGCGGTGGCGGTGCGCACCCGGATGGCGCTGTCGTTGTTGATGTAATTGGCTTCGGTCAGGGTCTGCTCGAGGAAGGCGTCGTTGGCGGCCGGGGCGCCGTCCCACACCCCGTAGGCGTAGTGCGCGGCGGTGTCGCTGGCGTCGGCGCCGGTGAGCATGCGCCCGCTGACGAAGTCGACCATCACGCCGCCCAGCGGATGGGCGCTCAGGCCGGGCGCCATGGTGATGGCCTGGGAAGCGCCGGCGCTGTTGACGAACAGCTCGACCGGGGCCGTGTAGGGCGCCACCAGGCTGAATTTCCACAGGTTGCCGTCGATGTCGCCGGCGTAGGCGGTGTCCTGGACGCCGTCGCCGTCGGTGTCCCACAGCGAGGGCGAGGACAGGCCGTCGGGCGAGGCCGGGCTGCCGGCGCCGGTGTCGAGCGCCTTGATCAAGGCCCCGCTGGCCGCGTCGATCAGGTACAGCACGGCGTGGCCGCTGCCCTGGTTGTTGTAGCCGTTGCCGACCACCACCGCGCTGGCGCCGCCCGGCAGGCGCGCCAGGGTCGGCGCGCCGTAGGTGTAGCCCAGGTCGGCGAAACCGGCGCTGGCGTCGCTCACTTCCCACAGCACCTTGGCGGCCGCGTCGTCCTCGGAGCTGGCCGCGGCGTTGCTCACGTCCAGGGCGTACAGGCCCTTGCCGCCGGCGCCGAGCGCGCCCACCAGGATCGTCTTGGCGCCGAACTTCTTCACGTCCAGGCGCCCGTCGACATAGTACTGGTGGGCGTAGGCCTGGCTGCCCAGCGCGGCCAGGCGCGGCAGCAGCAGCGCCGGCACGTAGGCGAAGCGTTCGCTGCCGTCGAGCGCGTCGATGGCGTGCAACATGCCGTCGTTGGCGCCCACGAACACGGTCTTGTGCACGCCGTCGTCCCAGTACACCGGGGTCGAGTGGATGATGTCGCCCAGGCCGCCGGCGCGCGGACGCAACTGGCCGGCGCCCGTGCCCTCGGCGTCGTGGCGCCCGCGCAGGTAGTCGAGCAGCGGCGAGCTGGCGGCCGCGGCGGCGTAGGCGGCCGGGTCCAGCGCCTGCTGCTGGCCGCCGGCGCCGCCGGAGAGCTGGTCCCAGCGGAAGCGGATGCCGGCGCCGTTGCGGATGGTGACGATCTTGCGCGCGCTGTCCCAGTGCTGGGCCTTGATCCTGCCGGAGGCGCCGTCGCTGCCCCAGTCGTCGGCGCCGCCCACCGCGCCGGCGCTGGTGACCGGATAGGCGTGCAGGTTGCCGCTCCAGTCGCTGGCCAGGTAGTCGATCGCGTACATCTTGGCGTCCCCGCGCGACACGTCCAGGCTGGACATGACGGGCTGGCCGACATAGCCGACCGGCTGCGCGTCGGGATTGAAACTGGCCGCGGCGAGCACGCGCAGCGCCACCACCAGCGCCGCCAGGGCCGCCGCCCCCGCCAGGCTTAGTTTGCCGATGTTGTGCATGGTCGTCTCCGTCCTAGCCGCATTTGTTGGTGAACACCCGGAAGCGCACGGTCGACTGGACGAAGGCCTGGGCCCCGCCCAGCCCGACGCCGCGCGCGGTGATCCTGGCCAGCCCGTTCTCGCACTGGCCCGAACTGCCGGTCTTGAACGGCGCGCTCACGATCTCGACGATGTAGCGCGGCTGCTCCGGCAGCTCGGCGAGCGCCGCCCCGCTGTCGGCGAAGCTGCGCGTGAGCGCGCTCGAACTCCAGTCGATGCTCTTCCAGTCGTACCCCGGGCCCGGCTTGAAGCACAGGCCGTTGGCGCAGGCCGGGCCGAACTGGCTGGGGTCGTAGGGATCGAAGGGCGGCTTGGAGAACAGCGAAGTTTCGGCGTCGCGCAGGACCGCCTCGGCCGCCTCCAGGGCGCGCTGCTGGTCGCGCGCGTTGCGCGCCATGCGTTCCTCCAGGGTCCCGCTGCGCAGCATGGCCAGCACGAACATGGTCAGCACCACCAGGAAGATCAGGCTGGTGATCAGGACCGCGCCGCGCTGGGCGCGCGGTGATGGGCGCGGGCCCCTTGGCGCACTCATTTCCACCTCATCTGGTTGCGCACCGTGAAGGTCGAGGTGTACACCCGGCGCAGGTAGCCGTCGTTCTTGACCAGGGTGGCGCCGTTGTAGGCCAGGCTCTGGCCGCCGATGGCCTGGTGCGGGCTCGGCCCGCGCACCAGCAGGCTCACGCGCACCGCCGCCACCCGCGTCAATTCGAGCGCGCTGGGGGTGGCCGTGTACTTCGTGATGAGCTCGTTGCCGTCGCCGATGCCGTAGGTGAGCTGCATGTTCTCGATGTTCTCGGCCACCACCGCCCCGCCCTCGAGCCCGGCGGCGGGGTCGGCGTGGCAGACCAGCTTGGCGTCGATCACGCTGAAGCTGTACTGCACCAGGTTCGGGTTGGCCGGCACGGCGCCGGTGACCGGGTCGGGCAGATTGTCCGAGGTCACGGGCTCGCCCTCGCAATCGTTTTCATGCCCGAGTAAGGGATTGAGCCCGGCCGCGTCGACGCTCCAGGCCGGGTCGTGGCGCACGACCAGGGTGTCGGGCAAGGGTGCGCCGTCGGCGCCGTCGCCGCCGTCAAGGCCGCCCAGCGCGTCGTCGTACAGGGGCCGGTTCACGTTGAGCCGGTAGCCGGCCTGGCGCAGCGCGCGCCCCATCACGTCCATGGCGTTGCGCGCGCTCTCCTGCATGCGCAGCAGGTCGCTCTGGGTGGTGTTCATCTGCTTGCTGCCGACGAACAGGTAGCCGACCGCGCCCAGCAGCACCAGGCCGATCGCCATGGCCACCAGCACCTCGACCAGGCCGAGGCCGCGCTGGCGCGTGGCGCGTCCGGCAAGGGGCCTCATAGATGGGTCGCCACGACATACTGCTGGGTCGGATGGGCGGCGCCGCCGGCGCGGCTGTCGTTCCACTCCAGGGTCACCGTGACGTTGCGCGTGAGCGGGTCCACGCTCACGGCGCCGCGCCCGGACGGCATGGCGCTGGCGGCGGCGGCGCGCCACGCCGTCAGGTCGTCGGCCGCCACCCCGGCGCCGGCCGGATCGGCGTCCAGCGCCAGCGCGTAGGGCGACGGGCTGGCCTCGGCCAGGGCGCGGTTGGCGCGCATGCTGTCGATGATATCGTTGGCCAGCATGCTGGCCTGGCTGCGCGCGTACGCGCTCTGGTTGTTCTTGATGTCGGTGATGATGAGGGCGGCGATGCCGAGCAGGCCGATGCTCAGCACCAGCATCGTCACGAGCACCTCGACCAGCGAGAAGCCGCGCTGGGCGTGCCCGGGCGCCACCGCGGCGCGCGTCCTCATGCCGCGTCGCATATGGCCGCCGGCGCCAGGGTCAGCAGCGCGGCCCAGCCGCTGCCGGGCGTGAGGGTGATGCGGCGGCGGCGCGCCCCGGCCGCGCGCGCGCACACGCTGAAGCTGCCGGCCTGGGCGCCGCCGTCCGCCAGGCGGGTCTGGCCGTTGCTCATATACGACACATAGTCGCTGACATTACCGCCGCCCAGGATCTGCCCGCTGGCGCCCAGCGGCGCCTGCACCCGCAGGAGCTCGTCGCCGGCCTCGCGCACGGCGGCGTCGCCGCCGTCGACGAACACGATCCAGCCGTCGCGCCACTGGCCGCTGGCGGCGGCCGCCGCGCAGCTGCTACCGTCGCTGCTGCGGCACATGGTCACCCTGGCGTTGCGCTTGACCGCCTCGGCGCGCGTGAAGCTCAGGCTCTGCAACAAGGTATCGGCCTGGCTGGCCACGGCGGCGTCGTCCACCAGTTGGCTCAGCTTGGGCAAACCCACCGCCGCGGCGATGGCGACGATGACCACCGTGACCAGCAGCTCAAGCAGGGTCACGCCGGCGGCATGGCGGGGCGCGCGGACCGCGCGGCGGACGGAGGGGATGGCTGACATGACAAGAATTCCAGGAATTCGTTTTCAACAGCGGAACAATCGGGACGACAGTTGCCAACTGTAAACTATTTCCAAGGCCGGAACCGGTTTTTTTTCATGCATACGTCAAAAAACCGCGCTGTTGACACGGCACGCCATTGTCAGGATTTTGTCAGCAATTCCTCAGGGTAATGCAAGCTTGGATGTTTATACTGGGCAACATTAGGCATCCACCCGCCCCACTTTTCCCCGAAAGCCGACCATGATCCCAGCCTTCCTTCCCGTTCCGGCCGCGGCGCGCCAGCGCGGTTTCACCTTGATCGAGCTGCTCATCGCCGTGGCCATCGTGGGGATCCTGTCGGCCATCGCCATTCCCGCCTACAAGGACTACGTCGTCAAGAGCAACCGCGGGGCCGCCCAGGCCCACCTGCTGAACTGGTCCACCACCGAATCGCAATACCTGGCCGACGCGCGCCGCTACGCCACCAAGGCCGAGCTGGAGGCGATCGTCTCGACCCCGAACACGGTCAGCGCCAAGTACGACCTGACGGTGGACGCGCCGGCCGACGCCACCCCGCCCCGCTTCACCATCACCGCCACCCCGATCAGCGGCGGCACCCAGGCCAGCGACCCGGTCCTGACGATCGACAACACCGGCGCCAAGACGCCGTCGACGAAATGGTGAGCGCCATGACCCTCCCCTTCATCGGCCCGCAGCGCCACGATCAGCGCCGCCCCGCGCGCGGCTTCACCCTGCCCGAACTGATGGTCGGCCTGGCCGTCATGGGCATCCTGGGCGCGGTGGCCGCGCCCAGCCTGGGCAAGCTGATCGACATCCAGCGCGTGCGCGGGGCCAGCACCGACGTGTTCACCTCCTTGATGCGCACCCGCAGCGAGGCGATCCGCCTCAACACCGAGGTGACCCTGACCCCGGCCGCCGGCGGCTGGGCGGCCGGCTGGACCATCCCCGACCCGGCCAACACGGCCGTGTTTTTCGAGCGCCACGACGCCGTCGCCAAGGCCGTCATCACCGGACCGGCCAGCGTGGTCTACCTGGGCAACGGCCGCGTCAAGGGCAGCGTCACCCCCAGCTTCGATTTCTCCGGCGGCGGCGACAGCGCGCGCCGCTGCATCAAGGTCGACCTGTCGGGCCGGCCGGTGCAGAAGAACAGCGGGTGCTGACCATGTCCTATCTTCCCTTGTCTCCATTGAATGGGCCGGCCGCGGGCCGGCAAGCCGGCACCACCCTGCTCGAGGTGCTCATCACGGTGGTGGTGCTGGCCTTCGGCCTGCTCGGCATCGCCGCCTTCCAGGCCAAGGCCCAGGTCGGCTCTATCGAGGCCTACCAGCGCGCCCAGGCCATCGTGCTGCTGGAGGACATGCAGGCGCGCATGACCGGCAATAGCACCGTGCCGCCCGCCAACTACGTCACCACCGATCCCCTAGGCTTCGGCAACACCGCCTACACCAGCTGCGACGGCCTGGCCGGGGTCGACTTCGACAAATGCGAATGGAGCACGGCGCTCAAGGGCGCCGCCGAGGTCAAGGGCAGCGACAAGATCGGCGCGATGACCGGGGCGCGCGGCTGCGTCGAGGAAATCCAGGCGCCCAATGCGACCGACGGCGCCTGCCTTGCCGGCATCTACCAGATCACGGTGGCCTGGCAAGGCATGCACCCGACGGTGGCGCCGGCACTGGCTTGCGGCAAGGACGCCTACGGCGCCGACAGCAGCCGGCGCGCCATCTCGGCCCGTGTGAGCTTCGGCACGCCCACGTGCAAGCTGTCAGGCCTGCCATGATTTCCCCCCCGACCCAGCAGGCACCGCATATGCACCCTTCCCGCCCTTCCCGCCGTCGCCGCCCTTGCCCGTCGCGGCGCCTGCGCCAGGCCGGCTTCACGCTGGTGGAACTGATGATCGCCAGCGCGATCGGCCTGGTGATCCTGGCCGGCATGGCCAGCCTGTTCGTCAGCAACAGCAAGATCCAGGCCGAGATCGAGAAGGCCAACCGCCAGGTGGAAAATGGCCGCTACGGCATCGAACTGCTCTCCACCGACCTGACCAACGCCGGCTTCTACGGCGAACTCGATCCTTCCGCCTTGCCGCCGCCGACTGCCCTCCCCGACGCCTGCGCCACCGACCTGGCGTCGCTGAGCGCGGCCTTGCCGCTGGCCGTACAGGGCGTGGACCAGGCCGACGCCAGTTCGCTGTCGTGCATCAGCACCGATCTTAAGCCCAACACCGACGTGGTGGTGGTGCGCCGCACCGAAACCTGCGTGGCCGGCACGGGCAACTGCGCGGGCGTGGCCGACGGCGGCGTGTTCCTCCAGGCCTCCCTGTGCAACAACAGCAGCGAACTGGGCTCGTCCACCCCGACCGACTTCTACAACCTCGATTCCGACCCGACCAAGCTGACCCGCCACATGCGCGACTGCAGCACCGTGGCCGGCACCGGCACCGCGGCCGTGGTGCGCCGCTACCTGGTGCACATCTATTACATCACCAACAACGACAATCCCGGCGACGGCATTCCGACCTTGAAGCGGGCCGAGCTCGGCGGCCCCGACAAGGGTCTGGTGTTTACCGAGGTGCCGCTGGTCGAAGGCATCGAGAACATGCAGCTCGAATACGGCATGGGCAACGGGGTGTTCAGCGCCGCCCCGGCCGACTGGAGCGCAGTGATCGCAGTCAAGCTCAATCTGCTGGCGCGCAACATCGACCAGACCATCGACTACACCGACACCAAGAGCTACACCCTGGGGCGCGACGCCAGCGGCGCCGCCATCGCGATCGCCGCGGCCAACGACCACTACAAACGCCACGTGTTCCAGTCGCAGGTGATCCTGCGCAACCCGGCCGGAAGGAAAGCCCCATGATCCGCCTGCACAAGCCCGCGCGCCAGCGCGGCATGACCTTGATCATGGCGATGATCATGCTGGTCGTGCTGACCCTGCTGGCCTTGACCAGCTTCAACCTGGGCAAATCGAACCTGCAAATCGTCAGCAACATGCAGCAGCGCGACGCCGCTGTGGCCGCCGCCCACGAGGTGCTCGAGCAAACCATCAGCAACACGCGCTTCTTCGAAAGCCCGGACGCGGTCATGACCAACCCCTGCGGCGACCCCAATTCGTCCTGCGTGGACGTCAACGGCGACGGCACGGCCGACGTCAAGGTGACGCTCACGCCCAAGCCGGCCTGCGTCAAGGTGGCACCGATCAAGGTCGACAAGCTCGACCTGAAGGCGCAGGACGACCGCGACTGCAGCGTCAACGAAAGCCAGACCTTCGGGGTCGCGGGTGCCGCCACGGGCGACTCGGAATGCTCGAACAGCACCTGGGACATCCATGCCGTGGCCACCGACATGGTCAACAATTCCACCGTCGAAGTGGTGCAAGGCGTGTCCGTACGCGTGCCGACCGACGACGCCGCCACCGCCTGCCCGTGACCACGATCCCGACAATGAAAGAGGAAGCCATGAAGCGTACCACCGGTAATACCCTGCTGGCCGCGGCCCTGGGCTGCGCGCTGGGGACGGCGCCGATGCTGGCCGCCGCCGACGATATCGACATCTTCACCGGGGCCTCGGGCGGGAAGGCGGTCAATCCGCGCATCCTGATCGTGCTCGACAACACCTCGAACTGGTCGCGCCAGAGCCAAAAGTGGCCCGACGGCAGCACCCAGGGCCAGTCCGAGGCCAGCGCCATCAGCAAGGTCATCTCCGGCCTGGACGACAGCGTCAACGTCGGCCTGATGGAGTTCGTCACCGGCGGCAGCGCCAACGACGACGGCGGCTTCATCCGCCAGGCCGTGGTTCCACTCGACAGTGCGGCCAAGACCACCTTCAACAACCAGCTGACCACGATCTACGGCAACATCACCAGCCCGGACGAGAAGCGCAACTCGAACACCCCCTACGGCGACCTGATGTACGACGTGTACAACTACTACGCCGGCGGCTTCAGCTACTCGCCGAGCGCGGTACTGGCCAGCAAGGCGGACACCAATGGCTACACGACGCCATTTTCGCGCTTCAAGACGCCGATCTCGTCCGACAGCACCTGCGGCAAGAACTTCGTCATCTTCATCAGCAACCCGAACGCCAGCGGCCCCAAGGCCGACAGCGACGCCAACACGGCCTTGCTCAACGGCCTGAACGGCGCCCCGGTGAGCCAGCTCGGCCTGCCCAACTTCACCAGCACGAACGTCACCACCACCAAGACCGTCGGCACCACCGCCGCCTGCTACGCCAGCGCCGACGCCGCCAGCACCGCCGAGCTGGCCTCGTTCGCGACGACCTGCTCGAGCTACACCGAGGGCTGCGCCATCGGCGCGGCCACCACCCCGAGCGCGCCGATCGCCTGCCCGTCCGGCAGCCACGCCTACACGGTGGTGCAGTCGGTGTACACGCCGGCCAGCTCGAGCACCTCGGCCGGCACGCCCATCGTCGGCACCACGTCGAACTCGACGGCGCCGTCGACCGGCTACTATGCCAGCGCCGGCGCCGTGCCCGACACCGACCACGGCAGCCTGACCTGCCCCTCGACCTCGGTCGTCACCTCGAGCGGCAACACCGCCACCACCACCTACAGCTGCTCCTACGCGGTGGGTGCGGCGGTGGGCACGACCAGCACCAGCAACACCTCGGCTTACACCAGCAAGAGCGGCAACACCGGCGGGGCCGGTTGCTACACGGGCGTGGGCACGGCCGCCGGCAACTGGGACCCGGCCACCTCGAGCGACCATGGCACGCTCAGCTGCCCGTCCGACAGCAGTTGCACCTATGCCGGCGTGTCCTCCTCCAAGGCCAGCGGCTGCACCGGCTCCGGCAACCGCCTGGTGTACGTGACCCAGAGCGCCACCAACATGCTGCACTACACGATCACCCAGACCGTCACCCCGACCACGACCAACAGCGCCACCACCACGACGCCGGCCTCGACCGCGACCAAGGCACTCGGCATGACCTCCCAATGCTACGCGTCCGCGCCCGGCAGCACCGGCGACTACGCCAGCTCGTGCACGGGCACCAACATCAGCTGCACCTACAACAATAGCCCGACCTCGGACACCGTGGCCAGCTGCCCGGCCGGCACCAACGTGTACAGCGTGGTGGCCACCGACATCACGCTGACCGACGTGCCGACCGGCACCACCATCGCCGACACCGGCCCGCGCAACGCCGATGAGTGGGCCCGCCTGCTGCACGACAAGGGCGTGCCGGTGGACGACAGCACGATACGCCCGTCCGTCACCACCTACACCATCGACGTCTACAACGCCCAGCCCAACGCCACCAACACGGCGCTGATGATGAGCATGGCCAAGGCCGGCGGCGGCAAGTACTTCGCCGCCCGCAACGAACAGGCCATCGTCGACGCGCTCAAGCAGATCATGGTCGAGATCCAGGCCGTCAACACGGCGTTCGCCTCGACCAGCCTGCCGGTAAACGCCACCAACCGCTCGCAGAACGAGAACCAGGTGTTCATCGGAATGTTCCGCCCCGACCCCCACGCCAAGCCGCGCTGGTTCGGCAACCTCAAGCGCTATCAACTGGTGGCCGACGGCGCCAGCATCGAGCTTGGCGACGTCAACGGCGCGCTGGCGGTCAACACTGTGACCGGCTTTATCACCCCATGCGCGAGCAGCTACTGGACCGCGGACAGCGGCGCCTACTGGAACTTCGCCGGGCTCGACCCGATCCCCCGCGGCACCTGCTCGGTCTCGTCCCTGGACCCGTTCTCGGACGCGCCGGACGGCCCGCTGGTGGAAAAAGGCGCGGCCGCGCAGATGCTGCGCCAGGGTAACGTCGGCGGCAGCGACAGCAGCAACCACAGCCTCAACCGCAAGGTGCTGACCGAGTCGGGCGGCGCCCTGACCGACTTCAACACGGCCAGCTCGGGGCTCAACGACAGCCTGGTCAACTTCATCCGCGGCCAGGACGTCAACGACGAGCGCGGCCTGGGCAAGCTGACCGAGACGCGCCCCTCGATCCACGGCGACGTGATCCATTCCCGTCCGCTGCCGGTCAACTACGGCGACAAGGGCGTGACGGTGTACTACGGCGCCAACGACGGCACCCTGCACGCGGTCGACGCCAGCAACGGCGTCGAGCGCTGGGCCTTCGTGGCGCCGGAATTCTTTTCGCGCCTGGCGCGCCTGAAGGACAACAGCCCGCTGATCAACTACCCGAACATGACGACCACCAGCCTGTCGCCCACCCCGACCCAGAAGGACTACTACTTCGACGGCTCGATCGGCATCTACCAGAACCAGGCCAACACCAAGGTCATGATCTACCCAACCATGCGGCGCGGCGGGCGCGTGATCTACGGTATCGACGTGACCGATCCGAATGCGCCGCGCTATGTGTGGAAGGCCGGCTGTCCCGACCTGCTCGACGACACCGGCTGCACGGCCGGCATGGAAGGCATCGGCCAGACCTGGTCCACCCCGAACGTGGCCTTCCTCAAGGGCTACTCCAGCACCGTGCCGGTGCTGGTGGTGGGCGGCGGCTACGACAACTGCGAGGACGCCAACAGCGGCTCGCCAACCTGCGGCGCCACCAAGGGCGGCAAGGTCTACGTGCTCGACGCCTTCACCGGCGCCGTGATCAAGAGCTTCACCACCGCGCGCGGCGTCGCGGCGGACGTGGCAATGGTCGACATCGACCATGACGGTTTCCCCGACTACGCGTTCGCGGCCGACATCGGCGGCGGCATCTACCGTATCGATTTCGTCAACAACCCGACCGACCGGGTGGCACTGGCCAGCACGGCCTGGGTCAGCCGCCAGGTGGCCTACACCAGCGGCGCCGGGCGCAAGTTCCTGTTCGCGCCGGCGCTGCTGGCCAACTCGGGCAAGGTGTACCTGGCCATCGGTACGGGCGACCGCGAGCATCCGCTGGAAAAGCAGTATCCGTACACCGACGTGGTCAACCGCTTCTACGTGTACAAGGACGACCTGTCCAAGGGCCTGGGCACCCCGGCCCACAACCTGGACACGGAACTGCTGGACTACACCAGCGAGAGCACCTGCACCACCGCCTCGGTGTTCCCCGATTCGGTGCAGTTGGGCTGGTTTATGAACCTGAACCAGTACGGCCAGGGCGAGCAGACGGTGACGTCGGCGCTGATTGCCAGCGGCATGGTCACCTTCAGCACCAACCGGCCGCTGCCGGCCGTGACCGGCACCTGCTCGACCAGCCTGGGCGAGGCGGGCGGCTACTGGGTCAACCTGTTCAACGCTTCCGGCGCGATCGGGGTCGACGCCACTTGCGGCGGCAAGCGCCACTCCGTGTTCGTCGGCGGCGGGCTGCCGCCGTCGCCGGTGATGGCCTCGGCCGTCAAGATCGGCAATCGCTACGTGTCGGTGGTGATCGGCGCGGTCCAGAAAGGCAGCGGCGGCGCCACCGGGGCCAACGTCGCCTTCAGCCCGCAGAAGGTGCGTCCGCCGATCCGCTCGACCCGCAAGCGCGCCTACAGCTACACGGTAAGCGACTAGGAGCGGCGCGCTCTTGTGGCCGCCCCGGCTCAGGCGGGCGCGCCGAAGCGCACCGCCACCAGCAGGCCGGCCCCGCCGGCGCCGGCGGCCAGCGTGATGGCCGCGTCGTGGGCCAGCGCCACGTCGCGCACGATGGCCAGTCCCAGGCCGTTGCCGGCGCTTTGCCCGTCCAGCCGCACGTAGCGCTGGAACACCTTGGCATGCAGGGCCGGCGCGATGCCGGGCCCGGAATCCTCCACCTCGAGCACGGCGCCGGCGCCGTCCTGGTAGCAGCGCACCGTCACGCTGCCGCCGGCCGGGGTGTAGCGCACCGCGTTGTCGACCAGGTTGTCGATCAGGTCGCGCAGCAGGAAGCCGTCGCCGGCCACCTGGGCCGGGCCCAGGTCGAAGCCGATGTCGATCCCCTTGGCCGCGGCCTGCTCGACGAAATACTGGACCGACTGCTCGACCAGGCGCCCCAGCGCGAGCGGCTCCAGGCGGGTCTTCTCGAAGCGGCTCGGCTCGGCGCGGGCCAGCGCCAGCAGCTGGTTGGTCTGGCGGATCATGCGCTCGTTCGAGAGCAGCATCAGGCCCACCGAACGCACCGTGTCCGGGTCGCCGCCGTGGCGCGCGCCCAGCCACTCGAGCTGCAGCTTGATGCCGGCCAGCGGGGTGCGCAGCTGGTGCGCGATGTCGGCCAGGAAGTCGTGCTGGGCCTTGGCGCCGGAGCTCACCTTGGCCAGCAGGTCGTTGAAGGCGGCGGCCACCGGCGCCAGCTCGGCCGGCAATTCGCCGGCCTCCAGCGGCGCCAGGTCGGCCGCCTCGCGCGCGCCCAGGTCGGCGCGCACCCGCGCCAGCGGGCGCAGCGCGCCGGTCACGGAGAACCAGATCAGTCCCACCACGGCCACCGTGAACACGGTCTCGAGCAGCAGCAGCGCGCGCACGATGGCCGCGCGCAGCTGCTGGCGCTTGCGCAGCGTCTTGGCCACGCCGATGCGCACCTGGCCGGCGCCGGCCAGCTGGCGCGTGGCCACCCGCACGGCCTCGCCGCGCATGCGCGCGTCGTAGGCGGCGCCGCCCAGCGCCAGCGGCGGAAAATCGGTGTCGCCGGCCAGCACGTGGCCGGCGCCGTCGCGCACCACGAAGTACAGCACGTCGACCGGATCGGCGCGCAGCACCTGCTCGGCCTCGCGCGGCAGGTCCAGGGACGGCCCCAGCGGACCGGCGCGCACGCGCGCGGCCAGCGCCCCGGCGGCGTCGGCCAGGCCCTGGTCATAGGCTTGCTGGGCCGGGGTCCAGGCCAGCAGGTAGGTCAGGCTGGCGCCGGCCAGGTTGAGCAGCAGGATGGGCCCGATCAAGCCCTTGAGCAGGCGCAGGCGGATGCTGGTCATGCGCTCTGTTCGAGCATGTAGCCGAAGCCGCGGATGGTGCGGATGCTGATGCCGGCGTCGGCGATCTTCAGACGCACGCGCGAGATGTAGACCTCGACCGCGTTCAGGGTCAGGTCGTCGCCCCAGGGCAGGATGGCGTCGATGATCTGCTGCTTGGACACCACCCGCGCCGCGTGCTGCAGCAGGTATTCCAGCACCGCCCATTCGCGCACCGACAGCTCCAGCGCGCGCTGCTCGATGTGGGCGCGCTTGGCGCCGGTGTCGAGCGTGAGCCGGCCCAGGCTGAGCACCGCCGGGTGCGGGCTGGCGCGCCGCGCCAGCGCGCGGATGCGCGCCACTAGCTCGGCGCTGGCGAACGGCTTGACCAGGTAGTCGTCGGCGCCCAGCTCCAGGCCGCGCACGCGGTCCTCGATGGCGTCGCGCGCCGTCAGCAGCAGCACCGGCAGGCTGGCCGCGCGCGAACGCAGGCGCCGCACCACCTCGAAGCCGTCGATGCCGGGCAGGCCGATGTCGAGCACCACCACGGCCACGTCCAGGCCGCGCTGGAGCATCTGGTCGGCCAGGGCGCCGTCGCCGACCGTCTCGACCAGCATGCCGTTGGCCTGCAGGATGCGCGCCAGCCCGTCGGCCAGCACCGCGTCGTCTTCCACCAGTAGTACGTGCATCGGCTTGGCCATCGTGAGTTGGATTAGGCGCATTATGCGGCAATTCATGCCCATCCCCAAGACCGGGTCATGATCCTGTCACATCCATCGTGCATTATTGCTACCAAGAAAATTCAATGTCCAGGTTGCCATGATCCGCTTGTTCTCCCCCGCCATCCTCCTCATGCAGCGCCTGCGCCTGCTGCCCAAATTCGTCCTGGTGTGCCTGATGTTCGTGCTGCCGCTGCTGCTGGTGAGCGCGGCCCTGCTGGCCGAGCTGCAGAAATCGGTGGCCAGCGCCGAGCAGGAACGCAGCGGCGCGGCCTACCTGGGCGCGCTGCAGGGCGTGACCCGCCAGGCCCAGCGCCAGCGCGGCGCCGAGCACCTGCGCCTGGCCGGCCCGGCCACGGACGGCGCCCCGGTCCACGCGGCCTTCGACGGCGCCCTCGCCGCGCTGCTGAGCTGGCAGGCCGGCCAGGGTGCCCTGGCCGAGCTGCCCCAGCTGGGCCAGGTGCGCACGGCGGCCCAGGCCCTGGGCGCCACCCCGGCCAGCGCGCGCGACAGCTACGCGCGCCACAACGCCATGGTCGCCGCGCTGGCGCGCCTGTCCAACGCCGTGGCCGAGCGCTCCGGGCTGGACCACGACCCGGCCCCGGCCAGCGGCATGCTGGCCCAGGCCTACGCCCACGAGCTCCCGGAACTGGCCGAGCGCCTGTACGACATCGGCGCGCGCGGCGCCGCCTTCATCGACACCGGCCTGTTCGACGGCGACGAGGAGCAACTGGTCAACAGCAACGCCATGGTGGCGCGCGACACCCTCGAGCGCCTGCCGGCCCGCTTCGATGCCGTGTTCGAGGCCGACCCGGCGCTCAGGAGCGCGCTCAAGCCCGGCCTGGCGGCCTTGGCGCAGGCGAAGGCCTTCCTGGAACGCACGCGCAACGAGGTGACCAACTCCTACCAGCAGACTTCGGGCCACTCCTACTTCGACGGCGCCGGCGTGGCCGCCGACCAGCTCTACGCGCTGGGCGGCGCCGCCGCCGCCAATCTGGACGCCATGCTGGCCGAACGCATCGCCCAGGCCACCCGGCGCCGCGACCTGGCCCTGCTGGCCATCGGCGCCGGCCTGCTGGCGGCGGCCTGGCTGCTGGCCGGGCTGTACATCGGCTTCGCGCGCGACATCGGCAGCCTGAACGCGGCCGTGCAACGCGCCGCCGGCGGTGACCTGGCCCTGGCGCCGGCCTCGCGCGCGCGCGACGAGATCGGCGAGCTGGTCAACGCGTTCGGGGCCATGAGCGCCTCGCTGCGGGTGCTGGTGGCCGACATCCGGGCGGGCGCGGCCACCATCGGCGCGGCCGGGCTCGACATCGCCGACGGCAACGCCGTGCTGGCGCGCCACACCGACTCCCAGGCCCAGGCCCTGACCCAGACGGTGGTGTCGATGAATACCTTGTCGGCCACGTTCGCGCGCAGCGCCGGGCACGCCGGGGCCGGGCGCGAGGTCGTCGAGAAGGCTTGCGGGGTGGCCGAACAGGGCGCCGCCGCCGTGGCCGAGGTGATCCGCACCATGAGCTCGATCCGCACCAGCTCGCGCACGATCGCCGAGATCGTCAGCGTGATCAACGAGATCGCCTTCCAGACCAACATCCTGGCCTTGAACGCGGCCGTGGAGGCGGCCCACGCCGGCGAACAGGGGCGCGGCTTCGCCGTCGTGGCCTCGGAAGTGCGCAACCTGGCCCAGCGTTCGGCGGCGGCGGCCCTTGAAATCGGCGAATTGATCGGCACCTCGGTCAGGACGGTCGACACCGGCGGCAGCCTGGTGGAGGCGGCCGGGGCCACCATCGGCCAGCTGGTCGAGGCCGTGCGCGAGGTCGAACGCATCATCGGCGCCATCGGCGCGGCCGGTGCGGTCCAGCACGCCGAGATCGCCCAACTCGAGCAAGCCATCGCCCATATCGGCGCCATGGCGACGGAAAACGGCCGCCTGGCCGACGCCGCGACCGAAGGATCAGCCCGTTTGCAACGCGAAAGTGCACAGCTGGAAGCCGCCGTGAGCGTGTTCCGGATCGAAAACCACCAAAACACCCCGTTTTTTCCCCTTCTCCCCCAGTAGGACTGGGCCCACAAGCGATCATGCATACAGCCTACAAGGGGCCGACTGCTAATCTTATGTTCGCCAACAGACGAAGGCTTTACTGTACACACATCGCGATGCACAACGGTGGCTGCCACGGAAACCTGGCCCACATCGATGCAACGTCCGTGAGTAGGTCTGAGATAGTGAGGAAAAAAATGAACAACACACAACTTGGTGGTACCGCGCAGAATGCGCCATCGGTAAGCCAGATTCCTGCAGGTTCCCAGGAAATCAAAGTTGCGTCCCGGCCCGTTGTCAGCTATAGCGGCACCCAGCAAAACGAATTGCTCGCCGCGCTTCCCCGCCAGGATCTGGAAACGCTGTTCGAGCATCTGGAGCTGGTCGCTTTACCGTTTGGCAAAGAATTATTCGAATACGGCAGCAAGCTGGAAAATGTGTATTTCCCCACCACCGCCATCGTCTCCCTGCTGTACGTGATGGAAGACGGCGCCACCACCGAGATCGCCGTCGTCGGCCATGAAGGCGTGGTCGGCGTGTCGCTGTTCATGGGCGAACGCGCCATGTGCAGCGCGGTCGTGCAGAGCGCCGGCTACGGCTACCGCCTTAAGACCCAGTACCTGCGCGACGCCTTCAACGCCGGCGGCGCCCTGCCCCAGCTGCTGATGCGCTACACCAACGCGCTGTTCGCCCAGATGGCCCAGAACGCCGTCGGCGGGCGCCACAGCTCGATCGAACAAAAGCTGTGCCGCTGGCTGCTCGACCGCCTGGACCGCTCGCCAAGCAACGAGCTCAAAGTGACCCAGGAACTGATCTCGATCATGCTGGGCGTGCGCCGCGAAAGCATCACCGCCGCCGCCGGCAAGCTGCAGGACGACGGCCTGATTCAATACCGTCGTGGCAACATCACCGTAATTGACCGTCAAGGTCTTGAGGAATATGCGGGCGAGTGCTACAAGGTGGCGAAGACGGAATACGATCGTCTGCTGATGGATGTGGCGCGCTAAGCGACACCTGGACGGTCACCGCGACGCTCCCGCCCGGTGACGCGCTGGACTGGTCCCCCGCGGGGCCGGCCAGCGGAATGTAGGCTTCCACGCAGGTGCCCACGTCGTTGACGCCGCGCCTGATCAGCAAACTCCCCCCCAGCAGCAACGCCCGTTCGCGCATGCCCAGCAGGCCGTGCGATTTCGGCTTGCTGGCCGCGTCGATGTCGATGCCGATGCCGTCGTCGCTCACTTCCAGCACCAAGCCGCCCGCCTCGCGCGCCAGGTGCACGATGGCGTGCCTGGCCTGGGCGTATTTGGCGATATTGTTCAAGGACTCCTGCACGATGCGGAACACGGCGATGGCATGCGTCGGCCCGGCCGCGTCGACCTCGCCGTCGATCAGGACGTCGCAATCGAGCCCGGTCACGCCGGCGAACTCCTCGCAATAGCTGTGCAGCGCGGCCGCCAGGCCGAGATTGTCGAGCAGGCTGGGACGCAGGTTCTCGACGATGCGGCGCTTGAGCTCCACCGTGTTGACCAGGGTGCCGCGCGCCCTTTCCAGCATCTCCGCCAGGCTGGGCTGATGGGGCCGCAGACGGTCGGCCACGGCGTTCAGGTCGATGCCGATGGCGGTCAGGTTGGCGCCCAGCTCGTCGTGCAGCTCGCGCGCCAGGCGCGCCTTTTCTTCCTCGCTCAACCGTATCAAATGGCGTGACAGCACCGACAATTGCTCGGTGCGCAGGTTGACCATCGCTTCCAGGTTTTCGTTGGCGTGCTGCAGGGCGCGCTGGGTCGCCATGCGCGCGAAAAAGCCGCGCCGGATCAGGCGGTAGAACAAGGCCAGCACCAGGATCGCCATCGCGTTGATGCCTATCCCCAGCAGCACGGCGTTCTGGTATTCGCGGTAGAAGGCGGCGCTGCGCGCGGCCAGCAGCTCGTTCTGCTCCTGCACCATGATCACCACCTGCAGGCGTATCTCGTCGAGCATCGATTTGCTGTCCGAGAAGGCGGCGATCTTGACGATGTCCTCCAGCCCGCCCTTGCGGTAGACCTCGAGGGTCTGATTCATGTTGTCGAGCTTGCGGTGCACCAGCGAGCGCAGCTGCGCCAGGTTGCGCCGCTGGGCCGGATTGTCCGCCAGCAGCACGTCCAGCTCACGAAATTCGGTATCGATCTCGCCGGTGGCGGTGCGCAAGGGCCCCAGGTAGACGTCCGAACCGGACAGGAAATAGCCGCGCAGGCTGCTCTCGGCGTCCATCACCAGCACGTTCAGGTACTGCATCTTGTCGCTCACGCGCGCGGTGCGGCTCTGGACCGCGTTGGCGCCCTTGAGCGAGCTGAGATTGTGAAACAGACTCCAGCCGTTCACCACCAGGATCAGCACGCAGACCAGGCACACGATCGTCGTGACCGCCGGCATGCGGGGCTTGTCGTTCGATTGCGTTGTGAGAGCCATCCCGAGCATCCTTTTGCGCACTGGCAAAACTGGTCTGCGGCAATTATAGTCCGCAAATTGCTGCAGTGCAGCCAAACGCGGCCGTACCGTGCGCTTGACAGGATCGCGAAGCGGTTACGGCTTAGTCGAGCAGGTTGTTTTTCATCGCGTAATAGGTCAGGTCGCTGTTGGACTGCAGGCCCATTTTCTCCATGATGCGGGTACGGTAGGTCGACACCGTCTTGATGCTCAGCGACAGGGCCACGCCGATGTCGGACACCGTGGCGCCCTTGGCCAGGCGCAGGAACACCTGGAACTCGCGGTCCGACAGCTCGGTGTGCAGGGCCGTGTTGGGATCGCGGTCGAAGCTTTGCGCCAGCAGTTCGCCCACCGTCGAGGACACGTAGCGGCGCCCCTGGAACACCGTACGCACGGCCGTCTTGAGCTCGTCGGCCTCGCATTCCTTGTTCAGGTAGCCGTTGGCGCCCATCTTGAACAGGTTCAGCGCGTACTGCTGGGCCGGATAGCCGGACAGGATCAGCACCGGCAGGTTGGGCTGGCCCTGGCGGATGGTGCGCAGGATGTCGATGCCGCTCTGGTCGGGCATGGCGATGTCGAGCAACAGCACGTCGCAAATCTCGCGCCGCGCGATGTCGAGCGCTTCGCGTCCGGTGGCGCCCTCGGCCACGACGTCGAAGTCGGACGAGGACGAGAAAATCTGTTTGAAGCCTGCTCTCACTATCTGGTGATCGTCACAAATGGCAACGCGTATCATTGTCTTCCCTTAAATTTTCCTTGGCATAGGAAGAGCCCGAGGTAATTTTCTTGCCCGGCACTGCGGATGCGTTGGTATTCTAGCACTCTGGCTGTTCTGTACAAACACAAGCGCGTCACACAGTCGGCAGTCCGCGCAAAAAACGGCTTGCGCGCGGCGGCGGTATGGCGGCACGGAGAAAATTGGCTCGGGTGTCGATTATGCCCGTTTCGATGTCGGTGGCGGCGGGCGCGCTAGCTGCCCTGCCGCAGGAGCGCCAGGATGGCCGTCAGCTCGGTGCGGATCAGGTCGATGCGGGCGGCATTGCCCGCATCATGCTGCGCACCAGAGTCGGCGCCGGGCCCGCCATGGGCCGCGGTAGCGGTGTTAGCTGCATTGATCATAGGCAGGCCCTCATCCACGCCGGCGGGCTCGCCATGGCGGGTATCGAGTTTGTTGCGGGCGCCGCTGATGGTAAAGCCCTGCTCATACAGCAACTCGCGTATGCGACGGATCAACAGCACCTCGTGGTGCTGGTAATAGCGGCGGTTTCCACGTCGTTTGACTGGCTTGAGCTGCGTGAATTCCTGCTCCCAGTAGCGTAGCACGTGCGGTTTGACACCGCACAATTCACTGACTTCTCCGATCGTGAAATAGCGCTTGGCCGGGATCGCCGGCAGCACTATCAGATCGGCCTTGCTCAGACGATCGTTCATGGCTCAATGTTGCTCAATATGGCAGATGGCGATGGAATGACTTGGACAAAACAGGCGCGGCGCTTACGCGGCGCGCACGACCGGGCTGGTCTCTTCGACCATGCCCTTGAGTTTCTGGCTGGCGTGGAAAGTCACGACCCGGCGCGCGGTGATCGGAATTTCCTCACCGGTTTTCGGATTGCGCCCAGGCCGTTGTGGCTTGTCGCGCAACTGGAAGTTGCCGAAGCCCGACAGCTTGACCGCCTCGCCGCGCTCGAGCGCGTTGCGGATCTCGTCGAAGAAGGTCTCGACCATGTCCTTGGCCTCGCGCTTGTTCAGCCCGACCTGCTCGAACAGCAGCTCGGCCAGCTCGGCCTTCGTCAGGGTCGGCAAATCCTTCTCCGCCTCCTGGCGCACCTTGGCCACCTGCATGGCCCGATGCAGGTCGGCGGCCAGCGCCGACTGGAGTACCGCGGAATCAACGTCGTTGTTATTAATTTTCCAGCCCTGCCTTCGTTCGTCAAGCTTTTGAAAAGAGTCCGCCACGCCGGCGCGCCCGCGCGGGGCCGCCGGCGCCGGCTTTATGCCCGCAGACGCGCGCCGTGGCGCTGCTGCGCCGACGCCGCCAGGGCCGTCATCACGGCGTCGACTGCGTCATCTTGCAAGGTGGTTTGAGTATCTTGCAAGCTAAAGCGGAAAGCAAGGCTTTTTTCGTCCAACTCCAGCCCTTTTCCGCGATATTCATCAAACAAAACAATGGCTTGCACAATCTTTCCTGCTGGATTTAATTGCAGTTCCGCTGTGAAAGCGTCGAGCAGATCCTGGGCCGCCACGTCCTGCTTGACCACCAAGGCCAGGTCGCGCGTGGCGCCGGGGAACTTGGAAATGTCCGTGTAGTGGGGCACCGGGCGTTGTTGCAGTGCAACAGCATCCACCTCGAACAGGACCGGCGCCTGCGGCAGGTCGTATTTCTGCAGCCAGCGCGGGTGCAGCTCGCCGATGAAGCCGACGTTGACACCGTCGAGCTCGACCGCGGCCGAGCGCCCCGGATGCAGGGCCGGGTGGGCCGTCTTGACGAAACGCAGGGCGCGCGGCGCGAACAGCGCCTCCAGGTCGGCCTTGACGTCGAAGTAGTCGACCGCGCGGGTCGGCACGCCCCACTGCTCGTCCAGCGCCGGCCCGTAGGCGATCGCCGCGACCCGCTTGGGCTGGTCGAAGCCGGCCACCGCCAGCGGCCCGTCCTGGGCCTGGCGGTTACGGCGGTAGACGGCGCCCACCTCGAACACGCGCACCCGTCCGGCCTTGCGGTTCAGGTTGTAGCGCACGTTGGCCACCAGGCTGCCGATCAGGGCCGAGCGCATCACCGACAACTGGCTGGCGATCGGGTTCTGCAGCTTGATCTGGTCGGTGTTGGCGCAGAAGTCGCTCTCCCAGGCCGACTCCACGAAGCTCATGTTGACCACTTCCTGGTAGCCGAGGTCGGCCAGCTGGTGGCGCACCGCGAACAGCGAACGGGTGTTCTCGGGCGCGGCGATCATCGCGCTGGCGGCCACCGGCGGGCGGGCCGGGATGTTCTCGAAGCCGTACACGCGCGCCACTTCCTCGATCAGGTCTTCCTCGATCTCGAGGTCGAAGCGGAAGGACGGCGCCAGCACCGCGAACTGCCCTTCCTGGCGGGTAAATTCCAGGCCCAGGCGGGTGAAGATGTCGGCCACCATGTCGTCGGTGAGCGGCACGCCGATCACTTTCTGGGCGCGCGCCGTGCGCATCGTCACCGGCGCGCGGCGCGGCAGATTGACGGCCTGGTCGTCGACCGGGTTGACCACGGTGTCCGGGGTGCCGCAGATTTCCACGATCAGGGCGCTGATGCGCTCGATGTGCTCCACCGTGGTGGCGTAGTCGACTCCGCGCTCGAAGCGGTGCGCCGCGTCGGTGGAGAAATTGTAGCGCCGCGCGCGGCCCTGGATGGCGCTGGGCCACCAGAACGCCGCTTCCAGGTAGACGTCGCGGGTGTCCAGCGACACGGCGGTCGCGTCGCCGCCCATGATGCCGGCCAGCGATTCGATCTGCCGCTCGTCGGCGATCACGCCGACCCACTCGTCCACCTCGACGGTGTTGCCGTTGAGGAGCTTGAGGGTCTCGCCCTTCTTACCCCAGCGCACGTCGAGGCGGCCGTGGATCTTGGCCAGGTCGAACACGTGCGAGGGCCGGCCCAGTTCCAGCATGACGTAGTTGGAAATGTCCACCAGCGCCGACAGCGAGCGCTGGCCGCTGCGCTCTAAGCGCTGGCGCATCCAGTCCGGCGTCGCGGCGCGCGCGTTCAGGCCGCGGATGACGCGTCCGCTGAAGCGTCCGCACAGGTCGGGCGCGCTGATGGTGACCGGCAGCACTTCGGCGCCGTTCACGGCCACCGCGCGCACGGCCGGCGCATGCAGCGCCGTGCCGGTCAGGGCCGACACTTCGCGCGCCACGCCCAGCACCGACAGGCAGTCGGCCTTGTTCGGAGTCAGCTTGATGGTGAACTTGAGGTCGTTCAAGGCCAGGTAGTCGCGGATGTTCTGGCCCACCGGCGCGTCCTCGGGCAGTTCCATCAGGCCGCTGGATTCCTCCGACAGCTTCAGTTCCTTGGCCGAGCACATCATGCCCTGGGACTCGACCCCGCGCAGCTTGCCGACCTTGATCTCGAACGGCTTGCCGTCCGCACCAGGCGGCAGTATGGCGCCGGCCATAGCGCAGATGGCCTTCATGCCGGCGCGCACGTTGGGCGCGCCGCACACGATGTTGAGCAGGGTGCCGCTGCCGACGTCGACCTGGCACACGTTCAGACGGTCCGCGTCGGGATGCTTGGCCACTTCGCGCACCTGGGCCACCACCACGTTGGAGAACGGCGGCGCGACCGCCTCGACCTCTTCCACTTCCAGGCCGGACATGGTCAGCAGGTGGGCCAGTTCATCCGACGTCATGCGCGGATCGACCATGGTGCGGAGCCAGTTTTCAGAAAATTGCATAGTCTCTTAGTCTCTCTCGCGAATTAGTTGAACTGCTTCAGGAAGCGCAGGTCGCCTTCGTAGAACAGGCGCAGGTCGTTGACGCCGTAGCGCAGCATGGTCAGGCGCTCCAGGCCGGAGCCGAACGCGAAACCGATGAAACGCTCCGGGTCCAGGCCGAAGTTGCGCACCACGTTGGGGTGCACCTGGCCCGAGCCGGACACTTCCAGCCAGCGCCCCTTGAGCGGACCGCTGCCGAAGGCGATGTCGATCTCGGCCGACGGTTCCGTGAACGGGAAATACGAGGGGCGGAAACGCACCTGCAGATCGTCGGTCTCGAAGAAGGCCTTGACGAAGTTCAGGTACACGCCCTTGAGGTCGGCGAAGCTGATGTCCTCGGCGATCCACAAGCCCTCGACCTGGTGGAACATCGGCGAATGGGTGGCGTCGCTGTCGACCCGGTAGGTGCGGCCCGGCGCGATCACCTTGATCGGCGGCGTGTGCGTGCGCGCGTAGCGCACCTGCATCGGGCTGGTGTGGGTGCGCAGCAGCAGCGGCTTGCCGGTGGCGTCGACGTCGTCGATGTAGAAGGTGTCCTGCATCGAGCGCGCCGGGTGGTTTTCCGGGCTGTTCAAGGCCGTGAAGTTGGTCCAGTCGGTCTCGATCTCGGGGCCGTCGGCCACCTCGAAACCGATCGAGCGGAAGATCTCCTCGACCCGCTCCCAGGTGCGCATGACGGGGTGGATGCCGCCCGTGGAGCGCCCGCGCCCGGGCAGGGTCACGTCGATCGCTTCCAGGTTCAGGCGCGCCGCCAGCTGGGCGTCGGCCAGCGCCTCGCGGCGCGCCGTGAGCGCGCCTTCGATCTGCATCTTGGCCGCGTTGATCAGCGCGCCCTGGGTTTTCTTCTGTTCCGGGTCCAGCTTGCCCAGCCCCTTCATCTGCTCGGTGATCTGGCCAGTCTTGCCAAGGTACTTGGCCTTGGCGTTTTCCAATGCGGCAGCGTCCGCGGCGGCGATAAAGTCAGCCTGGGCCGAGACGACGAGTTCTTCGAGGGAATTCATGCGGTGGTTTTTCCTTGAGCCATACTGGCGCGCGCGCCACAATCAAAAACGGGGCACAGGTTTGAACCTCTGCCCCGCTCTTTTCGCGCCACCCGAAGGCGGCGCTCGCCAAGATCCTCGCTTACGCGGCGATCTTCGCCTTGACCGCGTTGACAATCGCGGCGAACGCCGGCTTGTCCATCACAGCCATATCGGCCAGAACCTTACGGTCCAGTTCGATCGAAGCTTTTTTCAAGCCGTTCATGAACACGCTGTAGGTCACGCCATGCTCACGGGAAGCGGCGTTGATACGAGCGATCCACAGGCGGCGGAACACGCGTTTCTTGTTGCGGCGATCGCGGTAAGCGTATTGGCCAGCGCGCATGACTGCTTGCTTGGCAACACGGTATACCTTGCTGCGGCGACCACGGTAGCCTTTAGCTTGAACAAGAATCTTCTTATGACGGGCACGAGCTGTAACCCCACGTTTTACTCTAGGCATAGTAACTCCTTAGGTGTGAGATTAAGCCGACGGCATCATGCGCATGACGGACGAGACGTCTGCAGCGTTGACGTTACGGGTACCGCGCAATTGACGCTTGTTTTTGGTGGTTTTCTTGGTCAGGATGTGACGCTTGAACGCCATTCCCGATTTGATGGTGCCACCTGGACGCACGCGAAAACGCTTTTTCGCGGAGCTTTTGGTCTTCATTTTTGGCATAGTAGTTCTGTCCTCACGGACAGCTCCAATAGCAGGATTGCAGGTGGCAGCACTGCGCTGCGCTTAGGAGCCTGCTTTCACAAGATTCTCTTCCACGAAGGAGAGAGCCGGAGATTCTAACATAAGTCGGTGCCACTGAACATTCCCGGGCAAAAAAAAGGCCGGCGAAACCTCGCCGGCCCTTTCGCGCATGGCCGCCTGGGCGGCCCTGCTTACTTCTTTTTCTTCGGCGACAGAATCATGATCATCTGGCGGCCTTCCATCTTCGGGAACTGCTCGACCTGGCCATACGGCTCGAGGTCGGCTTTCAGACGTTCCAGCATACGGAAGCCAATGTCCTGGTGCGCCATCTCACGGCCACGGAAGCGCAGCGTGATTTTGGTCTTGTCACCCTCTTCCAGAAACTTGATCAGGTTACGCAGCTTGATATTGTAGTCACCATCATCGGTACCCGGACGGAATTTGACTTCCTTCACGAGGATGATCTTCTGCTTCAATTTGGCTTCGTGCGCCTTCTTCTGCTCCGAATACTTGAACTTGCCGTAGTCCATAAGGCGGCAGACCGGCGGTTGCGCGGTGGGCGCAATTTCCACCAGGTCGACGTTCGCTTCTTCGGCCAGACGAAATGCCTCAGCCAGGCTCACAATGCCAAGCGGCTCGTTTTCCACCCCGGATAAACGCATTTCGGGGGCGGTGATTTCGCCATTGATGCGATGCGACTTGTCAGTAGCTATGTTGTTTCCTTTTAAAATCTGATGAATTAGCCGCGCGTCGTTTGAACGCTTTACGCCTTGGAATCGACCTCGTGCTTGAGGCGTTCCACCAGGGCATCGACGGACATGACTCCCAAATCGATATTGCCACGGGCGCGCACGGCCACAGTGTTGGCATCCCGCTCCTTGTCGCCCACAACCAAAATGTATGGCAATTTTTGGACGGAATGTTCACGTATTTTATATGTAATCTTCTCGTTGCGCAAATCAGCGTGAACGCGGAACCCCGCCTTCTTCAACGCCGCCGCCACGTTTTGTACGTACTCGGCCTGGGCATCGGAGATATTGAGGATCGCCACCTGCACCGGCGCGAGCCACATCGGCAGCGCGCCAGCATAGTTTTCGATCAGGATGCCGATGAAACGTTCCATCGATCCGACGATCGCCCGGTGCAGCATGACCGGCACCTTGCGCGTGTTGTCGTCGGCCACGTATTCCGCGCCCAGGCGCTCGGGCATGAAGAAGTCGACCTGCATGGTGCCGACCTGCCATGGACGGCCGATGCTGTCCTTGAGGTGGTACTCGATCTTGGGGCCGTAGAACGCGCCCTCGCCGGGCAGCTCGGTCCAGCTCACGCCGCAGGCGCGCAGGCCCGAGCGCAGGGCCTCCTCGGCCTCATCCCAGATTTCATCGGTGCCGATCCGGTTGTCCGGACGCAGCGCCAGCTTGACGTCGATGTTGGTGAAGTCGAAGTCGGCGTACACCTCCATCGCCTGCTGGTGGAAGGCAACCACTTCCGGCTCGATCTGCTCCTCGGTGCAGAAGATGTGGCCGTCGTCCTGAGTGAAGCCGCGCACGCGCATGATGCCGTGCAGCGCGCCCGAGGGCTCGTTGCGGTGGCACTGGCCGAACTCGCCGTAGCGCAGCGGCAGGTCGCGGTAGCTGCGCATGCCGCTGTTGAAGATCTGCACGTGGCCCGGGCAGTTCATCGGCTTCAGGGCGTAGGAGCGGTTCTCCGACTCGGTGACGAACATGTTCTCGCGATAGTTGTCCCAGTGGCCGGTCTTGCCCCACAGGCTGCTGTCGAGGATCTGCGGCGCCTTCACTTCCTGGTAGCCGTTGACCTGATACTTGTTGCGCATGTACTGCTCGACCTGCTGCCACACGGTCCAGCCTTTCGGGTGCCAGAAGATCAGGCCCGGGGCCTCGTCCTGGAAGTGGAAGAAGTCGAGCTGCTTACCCAGTTTGCGGTGGTCGCGCTTTTCCGCCTCCTCCAGGTTGTGCAGGTACAGCTCCTGGTCTTCCTTCTTGGCCCAGGCGGTGCCGTAGACGCGCTGCAGCATCTCGTTCTTGGAGTCGCCGCGCCAGTAGGCGCCGGCCAGCTTCATCAGCTTGAACACCTTGAGCTTGCCGGTGGACGGCACGTGCGGGCCGCGGCACAGGTCGGTGAAACCGCCCTCGGCGTACAGCGACACGTCCTCGTTGGCGGGAATGGCCGAGATCAGCTCGGCCTTGTAGTTCTCGCCGATCGATTTGAAGTAGGCCACCGCCTCGTCGCGCGGCAACACCGAGCGCGTGACCTTCTCGTCCTTCTTGGCCAGCTCGGTCATTTTCTTTTCGATCGCGGCCAGGTCGTCCGGGGTGAACGGACGCTTGTAGGCGAAGTCATAATAGAAGCCGTTCTCGATCACCGGGCCGATGGTCACCTGGGCGTCCGGGAACAACTCCTTGACCGCGTAGGCCAGCAGGTGGGCGGTCGAGTGGCGGATCACGTCCAGGCCCTCGGGGTCTTTGTCGGTGATGATGGCCAGGTCGGCGTCGGCCTCGATCAGGTGCGAGGTGTCGACCACCTTGCCGTCGACCTTGCCGGCGAGCGCAGCCTTGGCCAGGCCGGTGCCGATGCTGGCGGCCACTTGCGCCACGGTGACAGGGCCGTCGAACTGGCGCGCGGAACCATCGGGGAGTCGGACTGAAACCATGCTGTTCTCCTGAACAAAGACTGCTTGAAAGTGGAAATGCAAAGATACAAAACTGGCACAAAAAACGCGGACGAAAAAAAACGCGGACTAGCCGCGTTTTTCTATTCGTTGGAGCGAAAGATCACCTCGACTAGCGTCGCTGGAACAACTCCGTCGTAGTTCGCGGTGTCATAACCATGGTGCCTTCCTCGCTCTTACCTTGCTTGTACTGCATGTTCTGGTGGGCGGTGCAGAATTCGAATCTGCGACCCCTTGGATGTCGACCAAGTATTCTAACCAGCTGAACTAACCGCCCGATGCCCAGCATTATAGGGACCGCCTCCCGGAAAAACAAGGGCTTTTTTTCACGAGTGGCCAAGCCCCCATTTTCCATTACACTTCCGGCATGACCGCCCACTCCCCCACCCCGCTCAACATGGACTCCACCCACCTGCACGCCCACCACGCGGGCGACGCCGCCCACACCCACGTGACCGAGGGCCGCGACCAGAGCGCGCTCGCGCTGGCGCTGGGCCTGACCCTGGCCTTCGCCGTGGTCGAGGTGGTGGCCGGCTTCATGGCCAACTCGCTGGCGCTGATCTCCGACGCCGGCCACATGGTCACCGACGCGGCCGCGCTCGGCCTGGCCCTGCTGGCCCAGGTGATCGCCAAGCGCCCGCCCTCGGCGCGCCACTCGTTCGGGTTCGGGCGCGCCGAGGCCCTGGCCGCCTTCGTCAACGCGCTGGCCATGCTGGCCCTGGTCGGCTGGATCCTGTTCGATGCCGTGCACCGCTTCTTCACGCCGCATCCGGTCAAGGGCGCCACCGTGTTCGTGGTGGCCGGCATCGGCCTGCTGCTCAATATCGGCATGGCCTGGCTGCTGTCACGCGACCAGGACAATATGAACACCCGCGCGGCCCTGGTCAACGTCATGGGCGACCTGCTCGGCTCGGTCGCGGCCCTGGCCGCCGGCGCCGTCATCTACCTCACCGGCTGGATGCAGATCGACCCCATTCTGTCGGTGCTGGTGTCGATGCTGATCCTCAAGTCGACCGTGTCGGTGCTGCGCGAGTCCTACCATTCGCTGATGGAAGGCGTGCCGCATCACATCGACTACGCCCAGGTCGGCTTCGACCTGGCCAGCCTGCCGGGCGTGCTGTCGGTGCACGACCTGCATGTGTGGGACATGTCGCCCGGCCAGCCGGCCCTGATCGGCCACCTGAGCATCGGCAGCATGCACGAGTGGCCCCAGGTGCTCGACGCCGTGCGCGCCATGCTGCTCGACAAACACGGCATCGACCACGTGACCCTGCAGCCCGAGACACACGACTGACGGACACCTGGAACAGGCCGCGCCTGAAACCAGCCGCGCGGCGCGTTTCTTTCCCTGCGACGCAGGCCCGGCTTCACACGGCTGCGCTTGCTTAACGAAACGCCGACGCGTCAAACTTCCCCGCTCATCCACCGCGCGCCGGCCCGCCCGCGATCGCACCACCCCGTGCGTGCGCATGGCGCTGCGGCTGCGCTGTCAGCGCCGTCTTACCGCGCGGCGGCGCGCGCACCGATGTTGCTGACAGCGCCGGGCTCGCCATAATGGCGCATGATTCCATTGCCCCCCGCCCACCGCATCCACGACACCCTGATCATCGGCGGCGGCCCCGGCGGCCTGACCGCCGCCATCTACCTGCGCCGCTTTCGGCGCGACATCCTGCTGGTGGACAAAGGCAATAGCCGGCTGGGCTGGATCCCCGTCTCGCACAATTACCCGGGCTTTCCCGACGGCATACACGGCGACGATCTGCTCCAGCGCCTGCGCGCCCAGCTGGGCCGCTACGACGGCCAGTCGCACGCGGGCGAAGTGACCCGCCTGACCTGCGAGGACGGGCTATTCGTGGCGGCATGGGAAGGCGGCGAAATCCGCGCGCGCCGCGTGCTGCTGGCCAGCGGCGTGGCCGACGTCGGCATGCCGATGGAGAACTTCCGCGATGCCGTGGCCTGCGGCGCGATCAGGCTGTGCCCGGTATGCGACGGCTACGACGTGCTTGACCAGGAGGTGGCCGTGGTCGGCGCGCACAGCGACGCGCTCGGCCATGCGCTGTTCATGCGCACCTTCAGCGCGCGCGTGACCCTGTTCATACGCGACGGCGCGGCGGTACTGGACGAGAACGGGCGGCGCGAACTCGACGCGGCCGGGGTGCGCTATGTTGACTCGCCCGTGCAGGGCGTGACCATGGGCGAGCGCATGACGCCGCTGCTGCACACGCGCGACGGGCGGGTGCACGGTTGCGACGTGCTGTACCCGATGCTGGGCGAACAGGCGCGCTCCGATCTCGCCACCGGCCTGGGCGCGGCCAGCGTCGAGTGCGGCAAGCTGGCCGTGGACGTCCACCAGGAGACCACGGTGCCCGGCCTATTTGCGATCGGCGACGTGGTGCGCGGACTGAACCAGATCAGCGTGGCCACCGGCCAGGCGGCGGTGGCGGCCACGCGGATTCACAACAGCCTGCCGCGGGACTGGCGCCCGTCCGCCTGAGCGCGTGGGGACACTGCGCGCCAGGCCCAGCGCCGCCAGCGCCGCCGCGAGCAGGGTCAGCGGCCCCGGTTCCGCCAGCGCCGTGCTGGCGTCCATGGGGAGGAAATCGTTGGCCTGGGCCAGCACCGGCATGTCGTTGCCGGACGTGTAGCCATGGCTGTCGCTCCACAGCATGAGGGTCGCCGTGTTCCAGTTGTGGCTGGTGTTGGCGTAGCTCAGGCTCAACAGCCCGTTCTTGCCGCGGCCGACAGTGCCGCCGCCGCTGTCGTTGATGCTGGCGCGCGCCCCCAGGGTACGGAACAGTTCCGTCACGCCGGCGCTGTTCCTGACGTCGAACAGCAGACGTAAGCGTCTCGCCAGTCACGT
>DIZW01000050.1 GCA_002428015.1 Oxalobacteraceae bacterium UBA6018
TTGCCGCCCGGCAGGAACGATTCATAGGCCGCCAGCGGCAGCGGCCCGACCGTCAGGCGCATGCGCAAGTCGCGCTTCCATACGCGCGCGCCCACCAGCGCCGTCGCGCCGAGCGTCGCGTTATTGTGGCCCAGCGAGGTTTGCTGGCTGTCCTGCACGTCGTACCAGCAGCCGATGAACTGGGTCACGTCGATGCGCTGGCCGAAATATTCGGACAGCACGCGCCCGATCGACACCGCCGACGCCGGCCGGTGCCGCATCGCGGCTGCGAAATAGCCGACCGATTCATCGAGCACGCCATCGCCGTCGTCGGCCAGGCGACGCTGCAGCGAAGGGTGGCCCAGGCCGGCCAGCGACATCAGCAGGGGCAGGAATTTATCCTTGCCCTCAATCTGGTATTTCAACTCCAGCCGGTACTTGCGCCACGCTTCATAGAACAGGGACAGGGCGCGGTTCGAAAAAGTGTCGAGGAAAGCGCGCGGGCTTTCGTCCTTCTCGTACAACATATGGGCCGCGATGCGCTCCGTGTAGTGGGCCGGCAAGGCGCCGGCCGTGCCGAGAAAGCCCATGAAGGCCGGCGTGATGCGGATGTATTTCAATTCCGATTTGCGCAAGGCTTCCGTCAACGCGATGGCGTCGCGCGGCAAAGCTCGCGGCTCCGGCTGCAGCGCCTCGATCTGGCTGGCCGGGAAACTGAGCGAGGTCGAATTCAGAAAGCGCAGGAAATTGGCGACCGCGCCCTCGTGGGCGATGCCGTTGCGCTTGAGCCAGAGTTCGAGCATACGCACCGCCTGAAAAAACTGGAAGCGGTAGGGCTGCGCGAATAGGCGTTCGATTACACTAGGCTCAAATCGCCGCTTCGTGGTGTACATCGCACTAACTCCTCCCCTGATTTGTTGGAGACGATTACCAGTTGCGTGAAGCTGTTGGCGTTGACGTACAGGCCCAGGAAGCGCTCGATAATGTGGGTAAACGTGTGGATGCCGCTGCCGACGAAGGCTTCCTCGTCGATGGTCAAGCGCACCTCGATGCCGCGCGCCAGGCAAGCGAAGGGATCGCCGGCCAACCAGGCGTTGACGGCCTTGTGGCCGATTGCCGTGATGCCGCCGATCTGGCGCCGCGAAATGGGAGAACGGGGCAAGTCGTACAGGGCCAGCATTTCCCGGAACGCTTCCAGGCCGCCCTCGGCCAGCGACAGGTGATTCAACGACAGGTGCGAGATCAGGCGCCAGTGAGCGCCGCGGCCACGCTCGAAGCGGTACGAATTGGTCGGCTTACGCAGAAAGTTGATGGCACGCACGCCGACGCCGCCCACCATGCCAAGGTCGCCGTCAAGCATGCCATAGGTTAGCAAGGCAGGCAAGTCGCGGTTGGTGCAAGTCAGTTCCAGGCTCAAGGTATTGGTTTCGATGGCGGCAGGATCGAAGTCGATATCGACAATGGAAATTTCGGTTTCATGGCCGGGACTTTTCTGGGCAATCACTTCATTGCGCCGCATGACCCAGTAATGGCCCTTCTCTTCCGGCGTTTCGCCGTGGCGCAGCGAATAAAAAGGGCGGAAATCGACCATCCCTCCCCCCTCCTCCTTCTGGCGCACCATTTTCACCGAGTCGATTGAATAGACCTCGAAGCCATAGGGTTTCAGGTCGGGCAATACCGGATAGCTAGCCGTCGTGTGCGTCAGCAAAGTCGGCTCGGCCGCCTGCTGGAACAGATTGACCACTGGCGTGCAGCCCAGCAGCATGTTGTTGGTCGTCAGGGTGCCAAGCATGCGCGCCGCATTCGAGTCGGCAGGCAAGCCGCTCAAGGCCAGGTGCAGGGTAACGCTATTGCAGCCGGACGGCAGCACGGCCGCCAGGGCCGTCATGTCGATGTCGAAGAAATTGAATTTCTCGGGGAAGCAGTAATATTCGGTGAGCAGGCGGTAAGCCGGGTGCGAACGGGCCGGGAAGGGTATCAGCGAGTCGTCCTCGTCAAAGCCGGCCGGCGTGACAGGGTTGCGCGGCAGGGCCAGCCAGCGCCCGGATTTATCGCCCTCGACATAAGCTTTCACGGTGCGCACGAAGAGCGCGTCGCGCAGCGCGGCGCAAAACGAGGGTTCGCCGTCGATGAATACGCGCACCGTTTTCATGCCCAGTTGCGCCAGGCCGATCTGCTTGCCGGCGCGAGCGATGGTGATGCTCACGCTGGAAGTGGTATTGGGCGGCAATTGTACCGCGCCTGGCGCTTCCGGGATGGCCGAAAATCGGGCGTGCGACAGCGCGATCGGCGCCACCGTTACCGGGTAGGCGGTACGAAAATGGCAGCGCACGCCTTTCACCTCGCCCTTCGCCGTCATATTGGTATGGCGCGGAATAATGGCAGCGGCCAGTAACGGGTCGATGCCGGCGCCAAAATGCACGCGCGCGATCGAGCACGATGGAAACGAGCGCAGATAATGCGGGTACAGCACTTCGAACAGCGCTTCGGTGAATTCAGGATAGTCGTCGTCGAGCCGCTTCGAGATCCGCGAACTGAGCAGCGCGAACGATTGGATCATGCGCTCGATATGCGGGTCTTCGCACACCTCGCCGCCCATCAAGAGGCGACCAGCGACCTTTGGATAGCGCTCAGAAAATTCGCGCGAATAGCGGCGCAAGAATCCCAGCTCGCTTTCGTAATACGGTAATAAATCTTCCACGTTCAGGCTCCCGGTGGCGGCGCGCGGCGCGCCTTGCTAATTGAGTAGTGCAGGCTCGACGGCTGCAGGATGGCGTCGAAATTGACGGGTTCCTGCGCCGAATTAAGCACTAGTAAGGCGGTGATGGCGAAGTTCAAGCGGTTGATCGAGCCTTCGACCACTTCCAAGGAAGCCTTGACGTCGCGCAAGCGCGGCTCGTGGCGCGCGATGGCCGCCTGCAGGCGAGAGCAAATATACTTGCGGTCGGTGTCGCTCGACAGACTCAAGCCAGCGAAATCGTTCAACCCGTATGTGATGATGGAGTTGGTGCATTCTGGGTACTGCGCCAGCAGATCTTCTTGGATCACGGTGCGCGTATTGAGC
>DIZW01000070.1:0-123 GCA_002428015.1 Oxalobacteraceae bacterium UBA6018
CCATGCCCTGACCGGCGGCCTGTATTTCAGCGACTATACGTTCAAGCAGACGCGGCTGTTCAACGCGATGTTGCTGGAGATGCGCAACCGGCCGCGCGCACTCGACCTGATCGCGCTCGACAA
>DIZW01000070.1:349-49023 GCA_002428015.1 Oxalobacteraceae bacterium UBA6018
GTGACCGAGAACGGCTTTCTCGACTATGGCGACAACAGCGACCTCGGCGGCAAGGTCGATGGCCGGCTGTGGGCGCTGTATGCCGCCGACGAGTGGAAGCTGACGGAGCGCCTGCTGCTCGACGCCGGCATCCGCCACCAGGATACCCGCCAGAGCGGCTACACGGTGCTGCGCGCCACGCAAAACCTGGGCAACCCGTCCACCCTGGCTGACGACGCCGTGGGCGGGCCGTCCGGCGGCGTCGAGCACCGCTGGGAGCATTTCAAGGGCACGGCCTGGACCGTGGGCGCCAACTATGATTTCTCGCCCCGCTTCGGCCTCTTCGCACGCTACACCTCGTCGTTCCGCACGCCGGCGCTGGCCGACATCTTCACGGGGACGACCCAGACGCCGGCCGTCAATTCGCGCGTCAAGCAGGCCGAATTGGGCACCAAGCACCGCTTCCCGGGCGGCGCGGCCTACGCCACGGCGTTCTGGAATCGCTTCGATCCGCTGCAGGACTCGGCCCTCACGACGCAGGCAGGGGGCCAGGTGGTGTCGACGCGCTTCACCAGCACCACCCAGAATGTCGGCGTCGAACTCGAAGGCAACTGGCGGCCGGTCCCGAAGGTGGAACTGGCGGGCAACCTGACCCTGCAGAATCCGCGCTACCGGAAGCTGGCCGACGTCACCACCGGCCAGGCGATTCCCGGGGTGGAAGGCAACCGGATCCAGCGCTTTCCGAAGGCGCTGGCCAGCTTCAGCCCGACCTTCGACGTCGACCTGCTCGGGCGCCAGGCCAAGGCGTATGCGACGCTGTCCTATCAAGGGAGCAAATTCGTTGACAGCAACAACACCACGCGCCTGCCGGCCTATACGACGCTGGACGCAGGCGTCATCGTCGAGTTGGACCCGCACCTGCGCCTGCAGTTGGCGGGGGCTAACCTGACCAACAAGATCGGGCTGACCGAGGGCAATCCGCGTACCGACGTGCTGCTGGGGCAGGGAACCAGCGACGCCATCTACGCGCGCCCAATCTTCGGCCGCAGCTTTCGCCTGAGTTTGACCTACCATTGGTAAGCGAAGAATCGCGATGAGGATGCGCCTGCGCGGCTGGCGGTACCCGGCCAAACGACGATGGCGCTGCCGGCACGCGCTGCTGGCGCTGCTGCTGCTGGGCGCATGGCGGGCCGGCGCCGCGCCCGCCCAGCCCATCATCGTCACCGCGCGGACCCATTCCGACCCGCTGTCGAACGAGTACGCCCTCGTCAAGCGCGCCGCCGACGCCTTCAACCGGCGACAGCACACCTACCGGGTCGAATTCGTCGCCTCGTTGCGGCGCGACTACGCCACCTGGGTGCACCGCGAGGCGGCCAACGGCACCCTGCCCTGCCTGCTCGATGTCGACGGCCCGTTTCTGGCCGGGTTCGCTTGGCCGCAATATCTCCAGCCCATCGACCGCTTCGTCCCGCAAGCGATGCTGGACGACTTACTGCCTTCCCTTGTCGCGCAGGGAAGCTACCAGGGCCGGCTCTACAGCCTGGGCCAGTTCGAGTCCGGCGTCGTCCTGTGGGGCAACCTGCGTTATCTGCGCGCCGTCGGTGCGCGCATCCCCAGCCTGCGGGCGCCCTGGAGCCTGGACGAATTCGAGCAGGTGCTCACCCGCCTGGCGACCCTCAAGGAGCTGGACCACCCGCTCAATATGGCGTTCTACAACGGCCGCGGCGATGAATTCTCCACCTACGGCTACGCCCCCATCCTGCAAGGCTTCGGTGGCGACTTGATCGGCCGCGGCCCGCTGGGCCGCGCCAAGGGGGTGCTGGACGGGCCGCGCTCGGTCGATGCGGTCCGGCATTTCAAGCACTGGTTCGATGCCGGCTGGGCCAGCGTGCGCGACAAGCCGGACGACCTGCTCAGGGGGAGGGTCGCGCTGGCCTGGAATGGCCACTGGAATTACCGCCCGGCCCGCCAGGCGCTCGGCCAGGACCTGGTCGTGCTGCCGCTGCCCGACTTCGGGCGCGGCATCAAGACCGGCATGGGCTCGTGGAGCTGGGCCATTTCGAGCACCTGCCACGCACCGGAAGGCGCCTGGGCGTTCATGGCCGAGCTGTTGTCGACCAAGGCGATCCTGCACATGACGAACATCAACGACGCCGTGCCGGGGCGCCGCTCAGCCCTGCTACGCTCGCCGCTGTACGGCGCCGACGGCCCCTTGCACCTGATTGCGCAGCAACTCGAACTGGGCGGCGTACCGCGTCCCGCCACCCCGGCCTATGGCACGCTCAGCTTGGCGTTTCGCAACGCCATCGTGAACATCGTCATGGGCGGCGATACCCAAACCGAGCTCAGCAAGGCTGCCGACATCGTCGACCGCGACATCGCCGCGCACCGCGGCTATCCCTATCCATGACGGCCGCTGCCGGCGAGGTGCCATGACCCACTTCGGCATCAAGCGCAAGTTGCTGCTGGTGCTGGTCGGCGTGCTGCTGCTGACCACCACGCTCGACGCCTTGCTGGCGTCCTATTTTACCGACCGGCAGAATCAGGAGATGGCGTTTGTCGCGCTCAACCGTTCGCTGCGCGCCTGGCATGACGACCTGGAATCGATGACCGTCCGGCTCAAAGGCGCGGCCCTGTCCACCGTCGGCGACACCGTGGTCCTGAACCAGCTGACCGAACTCATCCTGCTCGAACCTCCCGAGCTTGCCCGCGATGCGCGCCCGCCCCAGGATACGCTCGCGATCGCGCGCGCCCTATCGTACGCCAAAGCGGTCTCGCTCAACCGACTGCACCTGGCCCTGCGCACCAGCGGCTTCTCCCGCATCGCCGTCTACACCGGCGGCAAACTCAGCTACGCCGTGTCGGCCTCCCGGGCCGGCATGATGGTCCAGCGCGGCAACACCGGTCCGGTCTGGGTCACGGCCCTGGCCGATTCCGACGGCAATCTCGACTTCCAGAGCTGGCCCGCCTGGCAGCGTGGGCCGCTTCCGGCCAGCGCGCCGAGCGCCTTGGCTGATGTGACCCGGCCGACGGCGTCGTTCTCGTTTCCGACGCCCACGCTGGCGTCGATCGACATCGTCGTGCCGGTGCAAGGCGTGTTCGAAGAATACCTGAGCGACTTTCGCCCGCTCAGGTACCGCCTGGTGTCCGGCATGTCGGTGGCCGACCCGACGCGCGAGCAGCCCCGCCCCGCCGGCACCGGCCAGCGCCAGATCGTGGCCACCCTGGTGTTCAGCCGGCTGATCGACAGTAGCGCGCTCGGCGCCGTCGCCGCCAAGACCGGCATGGCGCCGGAGCTGCTCTCGCCCGACGGCAGCCATCGCCAGCATCTGGGCGCGAGCGCCATCATGCCGGACCAGCTGGTGCGCGCCGCGCGCCGGCTGGCGCCCTCGGACAACACCCCCGCGGTGCTGCAGCAAACCGTCGTGACCAGGCGGGGCTCGTTTTACGCCGTCGTGCTGCCGTGGCGATATGAGCACCAGACCAGGATGATTCTCGGCTTGAGCTCGTCGCGCGAGAGCACCTTGCGCAACATCGGCCAGACGGTGAGCGCGATCCTGTTCGCCTCCGGCATGATCCTGGTGCTCAGCATCGGCGTGGGCATGTATTGGGTGGGGCGCTTTATCGATCCGATCGTCGCCCTGACCAAGGCGGTCAAGCAGATCGGCAAGAAGCGCCGGCTGGCCAACCCGGCCGAGACCAGCGCGGCACCGCTGGAACCGCTTGAATTCGTCGCGGTCGCCGCGCCCGACGAAATCGGCGAACTGAGCGCGGCTTTCAACGTCATGACCCTCGATCTCAAGCGTGCGTTTGACACCCTGGAGCTGCGCGTGCAAGCGCGCACCGGCGAGCTGCGCCAGCAGACCCGCTATCTGCGCACGCTGATCGACACCCTGCCGCTGTGGGTTTGGCTCAAGGATACCGAGCGGCGCTACCTGGCGGTCAACCAGGCCAACGCGGCCGCCTGCGGGCATCGCGTCGACGAGATGGTCGGGAAGTCCGACGAGCAGCTGTGGCCGCCCGAGCTGGCCGAACGCTTTCTGGCCAACGACGCGGCCGTGATGACGACGCGCCAGCGCACGACCGTGGAGCAAGCTTTCGACGGCCCGCAAGGCATGGTCTGGATGGAAACCTACCGCGCGCCCGTGCTCGACGACGACGGCACGCTGCTGGGTATGGTGGGGGTGGCGCGCAACGTCAGCGAGCGCCGTGCGGCCGAGGCGGCGCGCGAGGCGGCGCTGGCCGAAGCGGTGCGCTTGGCGCGCCAGCGCAGCGATTTCCTGGCCCAGATGAGCCACGAGCTGCGCACCCCGCTCAACGCCATCATGGGCTACGCCCAGCTGCTGCGGCGCGACACCCACCAGCTGACCGAGCGCCAGGCCGCCGGCCTGGCCACCATCCACGAAAGCGGCCAGCACCTGCTCACCCTGATCAACGACATCCTCGACATGGCCCGCGTCGAAGCGGGCAAACTGGTCCTGTTCCCCGCCCCCACCCACCTGGTCACCTTCCTGCGGGTGGTGGCCGACATCATGCGGGTCAAGGCCGAAGAAAAGAGCTTGCTGTTCAGCTACGAGGCGGCGCCCGACCTGCCCGCCGCGGTTACGGTGGACGACAAGCGCCTGCGCCAGGTGCTGCTCAATCTGCTGGGCAACGCCGTCAAGTTCACCGACCGCGGCGCGGTCTCCTTGCGCGTGCTGCCCGCGCCTTTGGTCGGCGCGGCCATGCCGGCGGCCGGCCAGGGCGGCCAGCCCATGGCGCGGCTGCGCTTCGAAGTGGCCGACAGCGGGATCGGCATGAGCGGCGAGCAGCTCGCCCGCATTTTCCAGCCCTTCGAGCAGGTCGCCGACATGCAGCGGCGCGAGGGTGGCACCGGCCTGGGCCTGGCCATCAGCCAGCAACTGATCCACCTGATGGGCGGGACGATCGCGGTCAAGAGCGAGCCCAATCGGGGCAGCCTGTTCTGGTTCGAACTCAACGTGCCGGTGGCCACCGAGACGCTGCGCATGCCGGCCCTGCCCCGCGCCATCATCGGCTACGAAGGCAAACGCAGGCGCTTGCTGGTCGTCGACGACGTGCCGCAAAACCGCGCCATGTTGATGGACATGTTGCAGGCGCTGGGCTTCAGCGTCGCCGACGCCAAGGACGGCCAGGAATGCCTGTCCATGCTCGACAGTTTCCAGCCCGACCTGATCGTCATGGATGTCATGATGCCGGTCATGGACGGGCACGAGGCGACGCGCAGGATTCGCCAGACGCCGGCATGGTCGGCAATTCCCATCATTGCCGTGACCGCCAGCGCCAGCCACGAGGACGAACTGAAGTGCTACGCGGCCGGCGCCAATGCCTTCCTGTCCAAGCCGGTCGAACATGATCTGCTGCTCGCCACCATCGGCGCGCAGCTGTCCCTGGCCTGGATTGCCGAGCCGTTGCCGCTCGAGGTGCTCGATGCGGACACCGAGGGCACGTTCGACCTGGTCATTCCGCCGCCTCACGAGATCGATGCCCTGGCCCAGTTGGCGCGCCTGGGCAATATGCAGAAGATAGGCGAACGGGCCGATTACCTCCAGGCGCTTGACCCCGCCTTCGGCCCATTCGCCAAGCGCGTGCGCGCACTGGCGCAAGGCTACCAGTCGAAGGCGCTGGCCGCCTTCGTGGCGCGCTACCAAACGGGGCAGGACGAGCAGCCGCTCACGCACACGCCGGCGTGAGCGCAGCCGCCTTAGCTGGCCCGCACACCAAGGCCGTCCGGCGCGCGCAGCAAGTCGGTGAACGCCTCCGGCGCCACCGCCATGCTGTAATAGAAACCTTGGGCACAGCAGCAGCCATGGTCAAGCAGAAAGCTGGCCTGCTGCGCCGTCTCCACGCCTTCGGCCAGAATATTCATGCCGAGGCTGTGTCCCATCCCGATGATCGCATTGACCAGGGCGCGGTCATTCGGGTCGCGCGCAATGGCACCGACGAAGGATTGATCGATCTTGATGCAATTGATCGGATAGCGCTGCAGGTACGCCAGGCTGGAATAGCCGGTGCCAAAATCGTCGATCGACAACTTGATCCCCATGGCGCTAAGCAGCCTGAGCGTTTCCGCGTTATCGTTGCTGCGTTGTAGCAAGATACCCTCGGTAATCTCCAGATCGATGGCGTCCGGTGGCAGACCGGATTCCTCCAGAATCTGCGCCACCATGTCCGTCAAATTCGGCTGGTAGAACTGGCGTGGCGACAGATTGACCGCCACCCGCAACTGCGGAAAGCCGAGCTCGTGCCAGCGTTTGAGTTGCTGGCACGCCTGGCGCAGGGCCCACTCGCCGATCTGGACGATCAGGCCGGTCTTTTCCGCGACGGCGATAAACGGTCCGCAGGACATCGGCGCCTTGCCGGGGCGCGCCCAGCGCAGCAACGCTTCCGACGAAAAGATCGCCCCGCTCCGCATGTCGATTTGCGGCTGGTAATGCAGGGTGAACTGGTCCGCCGCCAGGGCATGGCGCAAACGGGTTTCCATGACCAGCCGCTGATGCACTGCCTTGTTCAGCGCCGGCGTGAAAAACCGGTAATTGGAGCGGCCGTTTTCCTTGGCGTGATACAGCGCGGTGTCGGCCGTGCGCATCAGGGTCTCGACATCCAGGCCGTCGACCGGATAGACGCTGATACCGATGCTGGCGGTGACGTGCAGTTGGTGCCCATCGACCACGAATGGCGTGCTCAGCATGTCCAGGGTCTTGCGCGCAATCAGCCCGGCATCGTTGTCGTCGCTCAGGGTCGATGCGGTCAGGACGAACTCGTCGCCGCCCAGCCTGGCGATACTGTCGCCTTCGCGCGGACACGCTTGCAGGCGCTCGGCGACCATCTGCAGCAGGCGGTCGCCCACTTCATGGCCGAGCGAATCGTTGATGCGCTTGAAATCGTCGAGATCGATGAACAGCACGGCCAGCTGGGTGCCGGTGCGGCGGCACAGCGCGATCGCCTGGATCATGCGATCTTGCAACAGCTGGCGGTTGGGCAGCCCGGTCAGGGCGTCGTGGTGGGCCATGAAACGGATCCGCTCCTCGGCCTGCTTGCGCGCGCTCAGGTCCAGCACGAACGCGACGCCGCTGCTGCGCGAGCCTTCAAAGAAGGCGCCGCCGATCAGCACCGGAACCACGGCGCCATCCTTGCGGGTAAATTCCTTTTCATACGGGGCACACGCGCCGACCTTGTGCAGCTCTTCGAATGCCAGTGCATCGGCCGCATGGAACCGCTCCGGCGTCATGTCGGTCCAGTGGACGCGCCCCGATTGCAGTTCTTCGCTGCTGTAGCCAACGATGCGCAGGAAGGCCTCGTTGGCATCCTCGATCACGCCGCTGCCGTTCCAGAAAAAGACGCCGATGATATTCGATTCGATCAGGCGGCGAATGCGCGCTTCCCGCTCAATCAGTACGTCCTGCATGCGGGCGCGTTCGATAATCTCCGCCGTCAGGTGGTCATTGGCCTGCGCCAATTCGGTGGTGCGCTGCGCCACACGCACTTCAAGCTCGTCGCGGGCGCGCTGGAGCGCGCCTTCGGCCCGCTCGCGCACGGCCACTTCCTCGCGCAAGCGCAGATTCTGGTCCGCGAGCTGGCGCCGCATTGCCTGAAGCGCCAGGTGGGTGTTGACGCGCGCGAGCACTTCTTCCAGTTGGAAGGGCTTGGTAATGTAGTCGACCCCGCCGGCCTGGAAGCCTCTGATTTTATCGTTGGGGTCGGACAAGGCGGTCATGAAGATGACCGGAATCTGGCTCGTTTGCTCGTCCAGTTTCAGGTGCCGGCATGCCTCGAAGCCGTTCATTCCGGGCATCATCACATCGAGCAGGATCAGATCCGGCCTGGCGAACCGGGCGCGTTCGATCGCTTCTTCGGCATCTTGCGCGACCACCAGCGAAAAGCCATGGCTGCCGAGATAATCGACCATGACGATGAGATTGGCTGGTGTGTCATCGACGATCAGGATGGTCGGGCCTTGCATAGGCGGCGCCGCGATGTAGCTCATGATCGTCACTCATCCAACCCCATTGAGAGCGTGTTTAAGGAAGCATCCGCGCGCTTGGACATGCTTTACATCATTCGTTGACGCAAGCAGCTAGACCAACCCCGAAAATGTTAGAGTCATCGAAACGTGATTGGGTTCAGAAAAGGACGTCGATCCGGAAAAATTCTTACATCGCAGCGCAGGAACAGCGCGCAAAGGCATCCCACGCCGATGTGATTAGGCTGCACACTTATACGCCCCGCATATAAATAGCCAAGCAAAATCGTATTTGCCATACATATAACACTGATGCATAGTTCTAAAGCTGCATGACATGCCTCGCCGCGATCCGGTGGAGGTATCGAACACAGTGTCCCAGGCATCAAGTCGGGAATGGCCGCAACTGTTAAGCGTTTGGGGTACCTCAAAGAACAACGGGGGAACGGGAGCTGGCCAACATTACAACACCCAATGCTGTTGCAACAAAACGACAAGCTGCCAGGGATTACCGCAATGACAGAAGCAAGCGCATCAATCAACCGTCTCAGTACCACCTGGATTGCGGGCGACGGAATCCACAATAAGCACCACACCCCCATCCACGTTATTTCTACGGCGCATGGCGGTGCCGCCTACCAGGCGACCCCTGCCCGTGTTATCCAGGGCGCGCGGCGATCCCGCGCTGCCTTTTCCACTTTCTCCGCTTTTTCCGCACACGATTTGTCGAACCCGCCCGTCCCACACGGTGACGCCACCACCGGGCCGCGCCCAGCCTGCTGAGCGCGCTCCGACGCGGCCGACGCGCCGGATACAATATCGACACTAGGAGCCATTCATGAAAATGACCACACTCAGTCTTACGCTCGCGGCCTTGTTCGTTACGGCGAGCGCCTCGGCCGCCGACCCGAAACTGGGCATCGTGTATGACGCCGGCGGAAAATTCGACAAGTCGTTCAACCAGTCCGCTTTCGAGGGCGCCGAGCGCTTCCGGAAAGAGACCAAGATTCCATTCTTCGAGGCCCAGGCCAGCAGCGATACCCAGGCCGAGCAGGTACTGCGCGCCCTGGCCCGCAAAAAGCTCGACCTGATCGCCTCGATCGGCTTTTCCCAGACCCAGGCCGTGCAGAAGGTCGCGCAGGAGTTCCCCAACGTGCGCTTCGTGCTGATCGACTCGGTCGCGAAGGGCAATAACATCAATTCGGTGCTGTTCAAGGAGCAGGAAGGCTCCTACCTGGTCGGCGTGGCGGCCGCGCTGGCGTCCAAAAGCAAGAAGGTCGGCTTCGTCGGCGGCATGGACATCCCGCTGATCCGCGCCTTCGCCTGCGGCTACGCGCAGGGCGTCAAGTCGGTCGCTCCGAAAGCCGAGATCGTGCAGAACATGGTCGGCACCACGAGCGCGGCCTGGAACGATCCGGCCAAGGGCGGCGAGCTGGCGCGCGCCCAGTTCGAGCGCGGCGCCGACGTGGTGTTCGCGGTGGCCGGCGGCTCCGGCATGGGCGCGCTGCAGGCGGCCACGGAAAAGGGCAAGCTGGCCATCGGCGTGGACGCCAACCAGAACTACCTTCACCCGGGCACCATGCTGACCTCGATGGTTAAACACGTCGACAACGCCATCTACGACGCCTTCATGCAGATGAAGAGCGGCACCTGGAAGCCGGGCGTGACCTACAAGGGCCTCAAGGAAGGCGGCGTGGACTGGGCCCTCGACAAGGACAACCGCGCGCTGATCACGCCGGACATCGAAAAGCGCGTGGGCGAGGCCAAGGCCGGCATCGTGAGCGGAAAAATCAAGGTCGTCGACTACCGTGCGGGCAGCAGCTGCCCGGTCTGACCCCCTGCCCGCCGCCCCATCGCGTGGCGCGCCGTCGAACAACCGGTCCCACTGAACGCGTCCTTCTATGCAGCCAGCCGTCGAATTTCGCAAGATAAGCAAGGCCTTCGGCCCGGTGCAAGCGAACGCCGATGTCAGCTTCGCGGTCGCCAAGGGATCGATCCACGGCGTGATCGGCGAAAACGGCGCGGGCAAGTCCACCCTGATGAGCATCCTGTACGGCTACTACCGGGCCGACAGCGGCGAGCTGCTCATCGACGGCCAGCGGCGCGCCATCCGCACCAGCCACGAGGCGATCGCGCTGGGCATCGGCATGGTGCATCAGCACTTCATGTTGGTCGAGAATTTCACGGTGCTCGATAACGTGATGCTCGGGGCGGAAGGCGGAGTCAGGCTGGCCGGCCAGCGCGCCCAGGTCGAGGCGCGGCTGCGCGAGATCTGCGCCGCCTACCGGCTCGAAGTCGATCCGCTCGCGCGCATCGACAGCCTGTCGGTCGGCGCCCAGCAGCGCGTCGAGATCCTCAAGGAGATCTACCGCAGCGCCAGCATCCTGATCCTGGACGAACCCACCGCCGTACTCACCGCGCAGGAGACCGCGTCGCTGTTCGCGATCCTGCGCCTGTTCAAGGAGCAGGGCAAGACCATCATCCTGATTACCCACAAGCTGGGCGAGATCATGGAGATCACCGACCAGGTCACGGTGATGCGCGGCGGGCGCGTGGCCGGCGCGGTGGCCACCGCCGCCACCTCGAAAGAGCAACTGGCCGAACTGATGGTGGGGCGCCCGATGCAAAGCGAACTGGCGCGCGCGCCCTGCCGGCCCGGCGCCACGGTGCTCGAGGTCGCGGGTCTGCAGCTGCAGGACGCGAGCGGTGTCAAGCTGCTGGCCGATATCGACCTGACCCTGCGCGCCGGCGAGATCGTCGCGCTGGCCGGCGTGTCCGGCAACGGCCAGAGCGAGCTGCTGGAGATTTTGTCGGGCATGCGCCTGCCCAGCGCCGGCAAGGTCTCCTTCCTCGGCCAGGAGCTGCCGCTGGCGCGCCGGCGCGATGCCGACGCCCTCCCCGCGCGCCTGCGTGAACTGGGTATCGGCCACGTTCCCGAAGACCGCCTGCGCGACGGCGTGATCAAGGATTTCTCGGTCATGCAGAACAGCGTGTTCGGTTACCAGCGCCGGCTCCAGAACCGTTGGGGCCTGCTCGACCGCAAGGCCATCGCGGCGCGCTGCGCGCGTCTGCTCAAGGCCTTCGACGTGCGCCCTTCCGACCCCGGCCTGCGCATCGGCCTGCTCTCGGGCGGCAACCAGCAGAAGGTCGTGATCGCACGCGAGGTCGCCGCCGAACCCAAGCTGATGCTGGTCGGCCAGCCGACCCGCGGCGTGGACATCGGCACCATCGAGAGCATCCACACCGAACTGCTCAAGATGCGTGACGCCGGCGTGGCGATCTTGCTGGTGTCGGTCGAACTGGACGAAGTGCGCGCCCTGGCCGACCGCATCGTCGTCATGTCGGGCGGCCGCATCACCGGAGAACTGACGATGGACGAATTCGACACCACCCGCATCGGTCTGCTCATGGGCGGAATGCACAAGACATGAACACGACCGACCTGCCACGCTGGGCGACCGGCTTCGTGCTGCCCGTGCTGAACCTGCTGTCGGCGCTGCTGGTGGCCGCGCTGGTGATCCGCCTGCTCGGCGAAAGCCCGCTCGAATCGCTGGCCATCCTGGTCAACAGCGCGCTGCTCAATCCCGAGGGGCTGGCCTACACGCTGTTCTACGCCAGCACCTTCATCTTCACCGGGCTGTCGGTGTCGATCGCCATGAAGGCCGGCCTGTTCAACATCGGCAGCGAGGGCCAGCTGTACATCGGCGGGCTGGGTTTGACCGTCGTGATGCTCACCTTCGACCATGCGCTGCCGGCCTGGCTGCTGATCCCGGCCGCGATGGCCGCCAGCGCGCTGTTCGGCGCGGCCTGGGCCTGGCTGCCCGGCTACCTGCAGGCCCGGCGCGGCAGCCACGTGGTGGTCACCACGATCATGTTCAACTTCATCGCCGCCAGCCTGATGAACTTCATCATCGTCAAGTACCTGATCCCGGAAGGCCAGCAGAATCCGGCCAGCCGAGTGTTCGCCGACGCCGGCGCCATGCCGCGCCTGCAGGCCTGGTTCCCGGCCCTGGGCGACACCCCGCTCAACCTCAGCTTCGTGCTGGCGCTGGCCGCGCTGGCCCTGTACGGCCTGGCGATGTGGCGCAGCGCCTGGGGCTACGAGGTGCGCGCCACTGGCCTCAATCCGCACGCGGCCCACTACGCCGGCATATCGATTGGCCGCACCATCATCGTCACCATGCTGATCTCCGGCGCGCTGGCGGGCCTGGGGGCGGTCAATTCGATCATGGGCTCGACCCACTACCTGAGCCTGAACTTCCCGGCCGGCGCAGGCTTCGTCGGCATCGCCATCGCGCTGATGGGGCGCCAGCATCCGGTCGGGATATTCCTCTCGAGCGTGCTGTTCGGGGCCCTGATCCAGGGCGGCTTCGACCTGTCGCTGGAAAAGCCGAACATCCCGCAGGAGACCTTCATTTTCATCCAGGGCCTGATCATCCTGTTCTGCGGCGCGCTGGAGAACCTGTACGCGCCGGCCATCCTCAAGCTGATCAACCCGCGCAAAGGATAAGCGATGATCGAGAACCTGCACCTGGCCAGCATCGTCGTGTCGACCATCCGCAACGCGCCCGTACTGCTGTTCGCGGCCATGGCCGGCCTGTTCGCCGAACGCAGCGGCGTGATCGACCTGGCGCTCGAGGGCAAGATCCTGGCCAGTGCGTTCGCCTCGGCGGCGGTGGCCTACAGCACCCAGAACCCGTGGTACGGCGTGGCCGCGGGCGTGGCGGTATCGGCCGCGCTGGCGCTGCTGCAGGGCTTCGTGAGCGTCACGCAGAAGGGCAACCAGCTGGTGGCCGGCATCGCGCTCAACATCGCCATGAGCGGCCTGACCTTCGTGCTGGCGCAGTTCTTCTACCAGCAGGGAGGCCGCACACCGGACCTGGGCCAGGCGCGACTGTTCGACATCGTCCTGCCCGGCACCGCGGCGCTGGAACAAGTGCCCTTCCTGGGCTGGTTCTACGGCCAGGTGATCGGCGGCCATTCGGCGCTGGTGTACCTGGCGTTCGTGCTGATCCCGCTGGTGCACTGGGTGCTCTATCACAGCCGCTTCGGCCTGCGCCTGCGCGCCTGCGGCGAGAATCCGCACGCGGCCGACGCCGCCGGCGTCAGCGTAGCGCGCACCCGCTACCTGGCCATGCTGGCGGCCGGGGTGCTGTGCTCCTTCTCCGGCGCCTACCTGGCGATCGTCCAGAGCGGCTTCTTCTTGCGCGACATGTCGGCCGGCGCGGGCTACCTGGCCCTGACCGCGCTGGTGTTCGGTAACTGGCGTCCGCTCCACACCGCGCTGGGCTGCCTGATGTTCGGCTTCTTCAGCGCCGTGCAGATCCAGATCGAGGGCGTGGACCTGCCCGGGGTCGGACGCATCCCCGGCTCGCTGATCCAGATGATTCCCTACATGGTGACGGTGATCGTGCTGGCCGGCCTGATGGCACGCTCGGTGGCGCCGAAAGCGCTCGGCAAGCCCTTCGTCAAGTCGCGCTGAAGCCGCCCCGTCGGCGCGGCGCGCCTTAGTTGCCGGCCGCCGGCTGCGCCGAGCGGCGCAAGGTCCAGGCCAGGCCGAACCCGGCGGAGGCGCCGGTGGAACGCTTCATCAGGCTGCTGGCGCGGTTGGCGGCGCCGGCATAGCTCTCGTAGCGCATGAAGCCGAATATGCGCACGTCGGCGTTGACGAGGCGCGAGCCGTAAATACCCACCCGGGTCAGCATCAGCCCCGCGGCGGCGTCGTAGGCGGGCCGCTCGGGGGTGGCGAACGCGGGCCGCACTTCGTAGAAATAGGCGTTGATCCTGCGGTCGCCGAACACCACGCCGGCCGAGGCGTCGGCGTTCCACTTCCCGCCCGGGTCGCGCATCTCGGCCACCAGCTTCGGTTCGAAGGTATAGCCCTGGTGGCGCACGCCGCCGCGCATTTCCATGACCGCGCGCAGCGGCAGGTCCAGGCGCAGGCGCGTCGTTGGCGTTGGATCGGCGAGGCGGACTTTCAGGCGCGGGCCGAATTCAAGCAGGGTGCCCAGGTCCGGCATGCCGGCGCGCGCTGCCACGTCGTTCGAACGCGCCGGCAGCGACGCCGCCAGGCCGATATCGGCTTCGAGCACGTCGCTATTGAGCAGGCGCGCGTTGATGCCCGACTGGTCCGCGCGGACCACCTTGCCGCGATAGATCAGGAAAGGCAGCGCCAGCGCGCGCGTGGACTGGCGCGCGGCGCCGGGATACGCGGGCGTGGACACTACCCCGCCGACGGCGCCAAGCTCCCACAGCGGCAAGGCTTCCTGCGCGGCCTGCGCAAGCGGCGACAAGAACAAGGCGGCGGCGCCGCAGCACAACGGTCGGAACATGGTCAACACCCGCTCTCCAATCGATTCACGGAACTACGCACGGCCGAACCTACGGCCAGATCGCCTGCAGCAACGCAGCCAGGTGGTAGCCGCCCTTGATCAGCTGGGACTTGGCCAGCGCCGAACTGGGCACCGGATAATCGTCGCTGGTATCGAGCGCGAAAGTATAGTAGATGTCGCCTTTTTTTGATACCTGGACGCTCATTTTTCCCGGCGTGACGCCGGTGTAGGCCAGCTTGGACATGGCCAGCGCGTCGTTGGCCCACTGGTAGGGCCAGGTGGCCGGATCGCCGCTGTTCATCGCCACGGCCGGCTTGCTGTCGACGACCTTCTGGGCGAACTGCTCGGGCGTGCGGGTGCTGATGCGCCGCATCGCGTAGTCGACCACGGTGCTGTCCCAGTACGCGTGAAACGGCTTGGTGAGCGAACGCGTGACCCCGGCCGGCTCCTGCTTGGCCTCGCCCGGAATCACGTTGGCCGACAAGGCGCTCATCTTGCCGTCGTCCAGCAGCAGGTTATTGCCGCCGCGCGCGTCGAAGATATGTTCGGTGTCGATGTCCTGCTGCCGCGTCGGCACCACGAAACCGCCATCCTTGCTCACGTAGGCCGCGCCCACGTGCAGCGGCTGGTGGATGTCGCCGCTCATGTGCGCCACCAGCAGCAGCGCCTGGCGCCGGCTGAAGCCGTGCGGGTTCAGGGCCGGATCGGTCTTACCCTGCAGGACCGCGATCGCCTGCCTGAGCGTCTGCACGATGTCGACCGCGGTGGTGCCGACCGCGCCGTCCTGGTAGGCGTCTTTCTGGAACGGGACGTCGGTGTAGTGGTACTCGCTGTGGTGGGGATTGGCCGCCACGTAGGCGAGCATCTCGGGCGTCTGGGGTCCGCAGTAGCTGCCCTTGACGCAGTCCGCCCACAGCGTGACCGACTCCAGGCTTTCGCCCGGCAGCAGCAGGGCCGCCACCTGCTTCTCGGCGTTGCTGCCCTTGATCAGCCGGGCGGCGATGGCGCCGACCGCGCGGTGGCCGTCGCTACCCCATGCCAGTGCGTCGCTCGACAACAGGGCGCCGGCCAGGGCCAGCACGCAGGCTAGTTGTTTCATGTTTCGATCCTTCTGTAAAAAAAAACGCGCGTCAATTCGTACCTGGCACGCGCTCGATGCGCCCGGCCGGCACGTTGCTGGCGGCCGGGTGGCCGGAGCGCTCCAGCGCGGCCAGGTAGTCGGAGAAGGCATCGACGTCGCGAATGCCGGTATCGGCCTTGTGCGTGGCCTGGCGGAACATCGGCAACTTGTCGCCGCCCTCGGCCAGGAAGTTGTTCGCCGCGACCCGGTAGGTGGCGCGCTCGTCGAGCGGCTCGCCATCGACCAGGATGCGGTCGACCCGGTGGCCCTCCGGCGCGGCGGCGTTCCAGCGGTAGCTCAAGCCCTGGGACACCTGCAGCATCGAGCGGTTCGGCTCCGTGATCCCGTCCGGCCACTGCTGTTCGAGCAGGCCGCGCAACTGGGCGCCGCTGAAGTCCATCACCACCAGCGTGTTCGAGAACGGCAGCACCGCCTGCGCATGGCCGTAGGTGACCTGCATGTCCGCGCCCACGTCGAGGTCCTTGCGCAGGCCGGTGATGTTCATGAAGCCGATCCGCACGCCCTGCGACCTGGTGGCGGCCAGCACCGCGTCGGCGGCCAGGTCGCCCAGCGGCGCCTCGCCGGCGGCATCAAAGGTGCGCCCTATCGAGCGCACGGCGATATGGGCGACCGGGCGCGCCAGCACGCTGTCGCTGCGCGCCTTCACGCTGCGCAGGTAGGCGTCCACCGCCGGCACCGGCGGGTAGGCGCCCGGCGTCATGAGGACGTTGTGGACGGTGATGTCGCGCAGCGCGTGGCTGGCCGGATCGACCCGCAGCGCAATGCGCGAGAGCAGGTGGCCGCCCATCTCGGCCTGGGTGATCACGCGGGTGCCGACGCGGCATTGAAAGCCCGTGTGGGTGTGCCCGCTGATGATCAGCCGCAGCGAGGGGTCCAGGCGATTGGCGATGTCGACCACCGGACCCTTGAGCTTGCTGCAATCGGGTTCGTCGAAGCCCTCGTCGGTGTGGGCGCCCTCGTGGATCAGCACCACGAACACGGTGGCGCCGTGCGCCTTCGCGTCGGCCTGGGCGGCGTTGATGGCGCCGGCTTCGTCGGTGAAGGCCAGGCCTTCGATACCGGAGGCCAGCACCAGCGACGAGGTCCCCTTGAGCACGGCGCCGATGAAAGCGATCTTCACGCCCTTGACCTGCTCGATGCGGTAGGCCGGCAACAGCGGCTGGCCGGTGCGCTTGTCGATGACGTTGGCGGCCACGTAGGCGTAGTGGGCGCCGCCGAAATTGGGGGTGAACTTGCAGGCCTTGTCGGAGCGCGGCGAATCGCAGCCGCCGTGCTGCTGGCGCAGCAGCTCCTTGCGCCCCTGGTCGAACTCGTGATTGCCCACCGAGCTCACTTGCAGCCCCAGCATGTCAAGCGCCGTCACGGTTGGCTCGTCGGCCCACATCGCGGACAGCGCGGGGCTGCCGCCGACCAGGTCGCCGGCGGCCACGAACAGCAGGTCGCGGTCCTGCGCGCGCCAGGCCTGCAGCGCCGCGGCCAGGGTGCCGATGCCGCCGGCCTGCACGCTCACCAGCTGGGCGCCGGGCGTGGGGGCGTAGGTGAATTTGCTCGCCTCCAGATGCCCGTGGAAGTCGTTCAGAGCTACCAGGTTGATGTCGATCGGCGCGGACGGCGGCGTGGCGCAGCCCGTCAGCACAAAGGCGGCCGCTAAGGCGGCGCAAAATGGGCGAAGAGAAGTCAACATGGCTTAAAGCATACCCGCAGAGCGGAAAAAAAGCGTGCGCACGCGCGCGGCACACTTGAAAAAACGGCTGGTGTCGCCACCAGCCGCGTCGCGGAACCGGACCGGGTCAGAACTCGTAACGCACGGTCGCCTGGATGGCCCACTGCGACTCGCCCTTGTTCTGCTTGGTGACGTAGTCCTCGACCTGGTCGCGCATCTGGTACACGTATTTACCGTCCTGCATGCCGGCATAGTCAACGAAACTGCGCGCGTTGCCGCCGGAACTGGAGAAGCCGACCTCGTTGATGCGGCCCCACTTGCGGTTGATCATGTTGCCGACGTTCTGGAAGTCGAGCACGAACACGCCCTTATGCCCCTTCCAGATGCCCGGCACTTCCTGGGCCAGGCGCATGTCGACGCAGTTGGTCCATGGCGCCAAGGCATCCTGGCGCCCGGTGACACCGCCCACCGCGCGCGCCAGTTCCTTGTTGCTGCTGACCACCTGCCAGAAACGGGTTTCGTTGGTCTTGCTGGTGGCAGTGTCGCCACGGAAAATCACCTGGCCCGAGCCGAAGGCGCTTGGGATGAACATCAGGTCGTTGCCGCCGACACCATCGCCGTTCATGTCGTTGTTGAAGGTCCAGCTGTACGGCTTGCCCGTGCGGCCCTCGTAGAACATCCCGAAACTAGTCTTGTAGGCGCCGAAAAAGCGCTTGTCCCACGTCAGCGAGGCGATCACGCGGTTGCGTTCCTGGTAGCTCGACGGCGCCAGCGTTTCCTCGTTGGGATTGAAGATCGCGCGCCCGCCCCAGTTCGAGCCGGCCGTCGAGGACGACAGGTTGCTCACCTCGGTGGCGTCGGTGTAGGTGTAGGCCACGGTCCAGCGCAAGTCCTTCGCGCGCGAGTTGCTCAGCGACATGGTGACCACGTTGCCGCCGCCCTTCTTGGTTTCGGTCGCCTCGATCACATTGCCGAAAGCGGCATTGCTCAGCGCCCGGTTGCGATGGCCGGCGCAGGCGCCGGTGGTGGTGAAGCCGCCAAAGCCGTTGGCGCACGAGGCCGTGTAGCCGGTCTCGGTCCAGAACATCTGGCGCCCGTCCGGGCCGATGCGGGTCGGCGCGCCCAGGTTCAGGTTCTGGAAGTACAGGCCGGTATTGGTCTTGGTGCGCAGGTATTCGATGCTGGCGACCAGGCCGAACCATGGAAGTTCGTGCTCGAAGGCCAGATTGGCTTTCCACACCGACGGCTCGCTCAGGCCCGGTGCCAGCAAGTCGACCACAGAGACCGGCGCGCCGATCGCCTTCTGGGCGGCCGGATCGGGACTGAACAGATTGTCGCCCGAACAGGCCGGATTGGTGCCGCCGCAACCGAGGGTATAGGTCAGCACGCCGGGGTTGGCGAAGGGGTTACCGATCCACACGTTCAGCGCCGAGCCTTCGAACAGGCCGACGCCGCCGCGCAACTGGGATGAGCGCGCGGTGTCGAAACGGTAGTTGAAGCCAACGCGCGGCTGCACCAGGTCCTGGCCATCGATGGTGACGGTGTTGTCGGCGCCGAAACCGCCGGTTTCGCGCTGGAGCGCGCTGGTGGTGGCGCTGTACACGCCCGCCACCTTGGGTTGGGCCACGACGGCGTTGCGGCGCGGCCGGTCGCCGGTCGCGGCGCGGTCGTAGCGCAGGCCGTAGGTGACGTTCAGGCGCGGCGTGACGGCCCAGGTGTCCTGCGCGAACAGGCCGGTGTCGGCCAGTTTCCACACGGCCGCGGTGTCGGCCAGGGTCACGCCAGGGTACAGCAGCTGCGCCGTGTATTGCGTGGCGCGCCCGCGGGCATAGTTCTCCAACACGGCCGCCTCGATCGTCGCCGCAGGCGATTTCGAGCAATTGACGGCGCCGATCTGGTAGGTCACCGTGGCGCTGCTATTCAGGCAGCCGAAGGTATAGTTGCCGTTCACGTTCTGCAAGAAGACGTTCGACATCGTGTCGCGCTTCCAATCGGCGCCGAACTTGATCTCGTGATCGCCGTACAGCCAGGTGCCGGCGGCATAGGCGTCGTCGGCCGTGGTGTCGAGTTTGTTCGCCTGGCGGCTCTGCTCGGTGCCAAAGTTGATGTAGCGGGTGCCGGTACGCACCGTGCTGGGCGTGCCAGCGGGCAGCGGGCCGGTAAAGCCGATGCCGATCGACGGCAGATAGGAATTGTTCGCATTGCTCTTGCCGCTGTTACGGCGCGACAGTTTGATCTCGGTCGAGAAGTTCGGGCTCCAGTAGCTGAACAACTGCGCGACGGTGGAATCGATGGACTTCGACTCGGTCCACAGGTAGGAGTTGAGTGCAATGCCGGTGGCCGTATAGCCCGAGAATTGGGGCTCGGTCTGGTCGGTCTTCTGCCAGCGCAGGCTGGCGCGGTGGTTGTCGTTGATGTTCCAGTCGATCTTGACGAGGCGGTCCTGGACGGTTTGCGCCAGGCCGGTTGGCGCGTCCGAGCTGCCCGCATCGAAGCCATACTGGTCGTGCGAAATCTTCTGCACGGCCGCGATGGCCGAGGGGGTGATGCCGACGTTGGTCAATGGGCTGCCCAGGGGGCCGAATGCCGGCGACGCACGCGAGCTGGACGAATCTTCGCCGCTGAAGAAGATAAACAGCTTGTCCTTGATCAACGGGCCGCCCAGGGTCACCCCCGTGGTCTTCTCGGTGAAGGGTGGCGGCGGCGCGTAGGTTCCATCGGTCGCGTTATAACGGTCCCCGGCCATCTTATCGTTGCGGAAGACGTGGTACACGCTGCCGCGTAAATCGTTGGTACCGGACTTCGTCACCGCGTTGATGTTGGCGCCCGTGTAGCCCTTCTGCGTCACGTCGTAATTGGAGATATTGACCTGCACCGACTGGATCGAATCGATCGAGATCGGCTGCTTATTGGTCGGCAGGCCGTTTGCCTCCAGGCCGAAGGTATCGCTGATGCTGACGCCGTCGATGGTGATCGAATTGAAGCGCGAGTTCTGGCCGCCGGCCGAGATCTCGCCGCGGTCCTTGTCCGTTTGCGACAGGCGCGGATCGGTGCGCGCATAGTCCGACAGGCTGCGCTGGATCGACGACAGCGCGGCCAGTTCCGAGCGGCCGATATTGGTGCCGGCGCCCATCGCCATCTTGTTGAATTTGTTCGAGGTACTTTGACCGGCGATGGTCACTTTCTGCATGTCGCCCAGCTGCGCGTCAACGCTCGCGGTTTCCGCCAACTGCAGATAGATGCCTTCACGCTTTTCGGTAATGCCGTCTTTGGTGATCGTGATCGTATAAGGGCCGCCCACCCGCAGGCCGCGCGCCGAATAGCGGCCTTCCGCGTCGGTGGTCACGTTACTGACCGATCCAGATTCGCTGTGCACGATCGTGACCTTGGCGCCGCTGGTGGGACGGCCATCGCTGCCCGAAATACGCCCGGTGATGCTCGACGAGGTATTCTGCGCCATGACCGGCATCGCGGTGGCGAGAGCGAGGGAGAGGGCGAATGCCAGCTTGGTAAGCCGCAACCCTTTTGTGTTGATCATTGTATAACCCCAAAAAGACGAATTGTTATCGAAGGCCGCGAGACCCTCACGCGTGAGTTGCTGCAATCCTGGGCAGGCGCCGTTCGTGGGGCGATGCCGGCTTGCGCAGTGCGCAAGCTTAGTGGTCGAATATGTCACGGTCATGACGCGCTCCGACCCTGGCTGACCGACATGTTTTGATTAATTTTCAGCCAACTATGAGGCAAGCATAGTTTGTTGACAAATATGTTTTCTTTTATTGATTTATAGGATGTGCATATAAATGCCTTGAAAAACACAGGGTTGGCGGTCTGAAAGGTCATCCTACCGGGCGGGTGCGTGCGGCGATTACAAGAATCTCGCTCCTTAGGTGAAAATCACTCATGAGAAAAGCCAACAAATGTTGATCCTCGCACGCAAATGTGTAGCGGGATGACCACAGATTGCGCGGCGGTGGGCCTTACTTTCCTCCGGTCGCAGGCGCGTGATCGCCAGCGGCGATCCTTACGATCAGCCGCGCCAGGAACGCCCGTCGGCTGGGGCGAAACGGCGAATGCGCGTGAACGCGACGAGTATCCGAGCAACCCGCGCCACACCGTAATGGAGTGGCGCGGCGACAGCGATGCGGCCCGGAACGCCAAGGCGTGGGCCGCCGACATTCCGCCTGCGATGCGCTAGGCCAAGCCGCAAGCGACCGGCAGCAACGTCAAACGGCGTCAACGAATCCAGTCTCGCTCACATTGCGCAAGCGCGCGCGCCACGCACCAAGGGCCGACAGCGCCGACTGGAACTTGCGCTCGATGAGATCGGCCTCGACCGGGGTGACCACACCATCGAGCAGTGCGATCGACACTGCTTCGGCCACCGCGCCGACCTCGCTCATCACGCGGCACACGGTCTGCGACAAATCGTCCTGGCGCGCCGATTCTGGCTGAGGGACGACGAAGGCCGCCATCCCATGGCGCACCAGTAAGGCGTGCAGCGGCAGGTGGGCGTCGGGGATGCCGGCCTTCTGGCAGCAGCTGACGATCAGCGACACCTCTTCGAACGACGGGTAGTGCGAGGCGATCGAGGGCGACAGCTTATTGCGTAGCACGTTGGCGGACATGTCCAGCTCGCGCGCTAATGCGTCCAGCCCGCCGGGAAACTTGCGCGCCACGGTGTAGAGCGCATCGTGCTGATTCATCTCCAGATAGCGTCGGGTCATGGTAATCCTTTGAATTTTTTACCGGTGCATGCAAACGGCCGGTTCGTTATTCTAATTCAAACTTCTGACGACCTCCCCGACCATGCTGAAGACTGCCCAATTCGCGTTCGCGCTGCTCTTGTTACTGCCCCAGGTCCACGACGCGGCGGCGTCCACCGCGCCGCGCGCCACGTTCAGCCACGGCTTTTCGTCGCGTTCACCTTCCCCCGCTTTCCCATCGCGCATGGCCATGCCGGCGCCGAAATCGGGATTTGGCTCCTTTGGCCGCGCGACGGCGGCGGCGCCTGACGCGATGCACACGAGCGGCGCGGCGGCGACACCCAGGCAATCCGACTCGGCGCTGTCCCGCCAGCTCAATACCAACGCGGCGCAAGCGAACGCCCTGCGCACGTTCGACGAACGCCGCGCGGCACAGCAGGCGCACAGCGCACCGCCAGCGGCGACTGGCCCCGCACCGATCGCGCCGGCCCAGCCAGCCAACGTGTCGATGCCCGTGCCCGCCGCGCCCACGACCGTCATCGTGCAACAGGGCAGTGGCGGCCTCGGTCACGTCCTCGCCGGTGCCATGATCGCCCGGACCTTCAGCGGACACGCCGGCGCAGGCTACTACCCGGCACCTGTGCCCAACCCAGCCGCTGGCGGCGGTGCTGTCCAACGGGGCGGCGGCGGCTTCTTCACCACCTTCATGTGGCTATGCCTGCTGTCGCTGGTCGGCTGGGGCATCTGGTTTGCATGGCGGCGCGCGAGCAACCGCCGCGCGCTCAACCGGGACGCCAACAAGCCGAATTATTCATTCGAGAGGAATTGAAAACATGGCCTGGAACGATATGTTCAGCTACGTCCGCACGATGGCAGCCAAGCGCGGCGTGCTCCAGGAAGACGCGCGCGCCGACGACGGCCTCCCACTGGGTGCGCGCATCGGCAGCCTGGTGCAAATGCAGCAATCGCCCATCATCCGTGCCCAGGGCGGCGGCTCGCTGATCGCGATGCCGGCCGAGGGGGACACCCGGGTGCTGGCCGTGTCGCAGCTTCGGCTCGAGCCCAAGACCGAGTTGTACCGCCTGTATCTGGCCACGGGCGACGAGGACGGCAAGGAGAAGTTCCTGCAGGTGTTCTGCGGGACCGATGGCGCGGTGGCCGAGATCCTCTACTGCACCGGCCTGGCGCGCGTGATCCCGGAGACCTCCGAGGACCAGGACGCCTACACCGGCGCGGCCGGCTACGGTCTGGGTGACGCCAGCTACACGCTGTGGCGCGAGCAACTGGCCGACATGCTGAGCGACGCCGAGCTGGCCGCCGTGTTCGACGGCGCCGACCGCATCGACTATGCACGCGACGCCGGCGCGAGCGACGCGGCTTTCGTGCCACCTTTCCGCGGCCAGGAAATCCGCATCGACGACGCGCAAGGCAAACACGGGCTGCGCCAGCAGCTGTACTTCATGCCCTACGTGCGCCAGCTACCGGGCGGCGAACGGGAGTACCTCTTAATTACGACCGAAATCATCGACAGCGTCGACGGCGATGTTGCGCGGCGCGGCATCCACGTCGATTTCGTGATCGGCATCCCGATGGAAACGGAGCGCGTCGTCATCCAATAGACCACGCGCCCCGGACCAGCAGTACATCAGCAGTAGATCGGCAGCAGCAGCAAATGAGCAGCGCATTTTTTACCAACGAAAGGAACGACAATGAGCAACGCAAGTGGATGGGGCCTGACCGCACGACTGGTGTCGAAACACTTCGGCGCCCTGGGCAGCCGGATCGCCGAGGCGATCGCCAACTTCGACCCCGAGACCGCGACCGAGGCCGACCGCGACCGCCTGGTCGCCACCCTGCGCGACACCGCGCAACTGCTGGCGACGGCGCGCGCCCAGTTCACCAAGGAGCATGACGACATCGTCAACCTGCAGACCATGATCGCCAACGACGAGCGCGCCGCCGCCAAGCTGGCCGAGCGCCTGGCCGCTGGCACCATCGCCGAAGCGACCGTGACGATGTTCTGCGACGAGCTGGAGGCGAACAAGGCGCGCCTGCCGCAGGAAGTGCAGGAGGAGGCCGACGCGAAGGCTTATATGGAGGAGCTGCAGAAGATCGTCGACGCGCTGTCCCGGCAGCTGGCCGAATTCGACGCGCAGGCCAAGAAGGCGATGCAGGCGCTGGCCGGCGCCAACGCCCAAAAGCACCTGCAGGAAATGCGCATGGAGCGCCAGAGCCAGCTGGCCGGCCTGACTGGCATGCAGGGCAGCTCGACCGCCCTGAACGCCCTCACCCGCCGCGCCCAGGCCGTGAGCAATGAAGCGGCCGGCATGCGCATCGTCGCGGACATCGGCCAGAAGCCGCTCGACCAGCAGGCCGAGCTGGACGCGCTGCGCAAGTCGGTCAGCCAGCCGGAGACGAGCGGCGAAAGCGCGCTCGAACGGCTCAAGCGCCTGTCGGCCAAGGTGCCGGCATAAGCTCGCCGGCGCGCGCGACTAGTGTTTGGCGCGCACCTGCGCGGCGTCCAGGCCAGCGATGGCGGCCTCGAACACCGCGTAGCGCGCGTCCAGCTGGGCCTTCAGGCGCTGCTTGTCGCGCTCCGGCAGGAATGCGTAGCGCAGGCTGTTGTAGGAGGCCTGCTTGACTTCGGCGTAATCAGGCTTGTAACGGCTGGCGAAAAGCACGTATTCGTTGGCCAGGTTATGCCGGGTGACGCCGGCGTCGTCGGTCGATATCACATAGGGCACGCCGTACTTGCGGTACATGGTCAGCGGGTGGTCCTCGCCTTTGACGCCCGAAATGAAGGCATTGCTGGTCAGGTTGATCTCGACCGCCACGCCCTTCTGGCGCATGGTGCGCATGATGCCGATGGCGTTGGTCTCGTGCGCCAGGTCGATGCCGTGGCCGATGCGGTCGGCGCCGGCCACGTTGAGGGCCTGGTCGATGTGGAAGGACAGTCCTTCTGGCGGCACGTCGCCCAGCGCCAGCTCACCCGCGTGCAGCGCCAGCTTGACGTTCGGGTAGCGGGCCTTGAGGAATTTGAACATCCGCATGTGCAGCGCGTAGTCGCGCATCGACACGGCCTGGCTTTCCTGCCCGACGATGTTCACGCCGACCACGAGCGGGTCCTGGCTGGCGGCCTTGAAGCCGGCCACCATCGACGCGAACACGCGCGAGGGCGGCAGCAGGCGCAGCACGTAGGCCTGGAACCGCATGGTGAAGCCGGCGTCGTCGATACCGGCGTGCGCGGCGTCGATGACGGCCAGGTAGTTGCTGACGCTGCGGTTGAAGACGGCATCTTTTTCAAGCGTCGCGTACCAGCCCTGCAGCAGCGCGTCGACGTCGGCGCCGCCCTGCTCCACGGCCTGGTCGAATTCGGCGTTGGCCAGCTGTGGAGCGGACTTGAACATGGTCTCGATGTAGCCGACGTTTTCCTGCACCGCGCGCTGCTTCAGTTCCAGCAGGCCGTCGTGGTAGTTAGCGTTCGATACGGGATCGAAGTAGAGGAAGGTCTGGAAGAACTGGCGGTCCGGCGGCGGCTGGAGCGCGCCGTGGTTGTTGAAGTCCTTGCTCGACCAGCGCTGCAGCAGCTCGCGGTAGGTCTGGTCGTCGGCCAGCACCTCGGCGCTCGACAGGCAGGTACGCTCGGCTGCCGGTAGCGCGCGCTGGGCTGCGACCACGGCCGGGTCGGTGAGGATGCGGTAGCTGTGCTTGTCGACGCAGGCGCCCTGCTTGTCGAGCCAGTCCACGTAACGCTCGGCGTAGATGGCGCCGGAATAATGGTGGTGCAGGTCGGCGCCCTTGGGCATCTGGGTGAAGAACATGGTCAGCTCAGCCGTCTGCGGCGTGTGCGCGATTAGCGCGGCGTAGTGGCGCGCGGTGACCGCTTCGTTGGCCTTCGCCAGGCTGGCCGCGGCGGGCGGCTTGGCGTGCGCGCCACCGGCCAGCAGCACGGCGATCAACAGGCTGCGCGAGATTCGGTTCATGGGCTTCCTTCTTGGTTGGGCGTCAGGCCGGACGCCGTTCGTGCACCATGCGGCCGGCGGCATAGGTGGCAAGCACCGCGCGGTCGTCGCCGAGCAGCGCCAGCGCGAACAGCAGCTCCTCCAGGTTGGCGCAATGCTCGGCGCGGCGCGCCAGCAGCGGCGTCGCCTGCGGATCGAGGACGATGAAATCGGCCTCCGCGCCGGGCGCGAAACTGCCGATCACGCCGCCCAGCCCCATGGCGCGAGCGGCGCCGGCCGTGGCGAGGTAGAACATGCGCGCAGCCTGGAGGTAGCTGCCCTTCATGCGTGCCACTTTATAGGCTTCATTCATCGTTTGCAACATCGAAAACGAGGTCCCGCCACCCACGTCGGTCGCCAGCGACAAGGCCACCCGCGCCGCGTCGGCCTGGGCAAAATCGAACAGGCCGCTACCGAGGAACAGGTTGGAGGTCGGGCACACCGCAGCAGCAGCCCCGCTCTCGGCCATGCGCGCGAAGTCGGCCTGGTCGAGCCAGATGCAGTGGCCGTACATGGCGCGCTCGCGCATCAGCCCATAGCGGTCGTACACGTCGAGGTAGCTGCGCGCCTGGGGATACAGCGACTTCACCCAGTCGCATTCGTCGGCGTTCTCGGAAACGTGGGTCTGGATGAAGGTGTCCGGGTAGGCCGCGGCCAGTTCGCCGGCCAGGATCAGCTGGGCATCGCTCGATGTGGGGGCGAAGCGGGGCGTGATGGCGTACAGCGAGCGGCCGTTCTTGTGCCATTTGTTGATCAGCGCTTCGCTGTCGCGCACCCCGCCTTCGGCCGTGTCGCATAAAAAATCAGGGCAGTGGCGGTCCATCAGCACTTTGCCGGCCACCATGCGCAGGCCGCGCGCGCTACTCGCTTCGAAAAATGCGTCCACCGATTCCTTGTGCACGGTGCAGTAGACCATCGCGGTGGTGGTCCCGCAGCGCAGCAGCTCGTCGAGGAAGAACTCGGCCACGGCGCGCCCGTGAGCGTGGTCGCCAAACTGGCGCTCGGTCGGGAAGGTGTAAGTCTCCAGCCAGGGCAGCAGGCCGGGCGCGGGCGAGGCGATCATGTCGGTCTGCGGGTAGTGCACGTGGGTGTCGATCAAGCCGGGCATGATCAGTTTGCCGCGGTAGTCGTGCACCGGGGTCCCCGGCGGCAGCGCGCCGGCCAGGGTGGCGTAGTCGCCCGCGGCCTTGACCTTGCCGCCCTCGACGACCAGCAGGCCGTCCTCGTGCCAGGCGATGGCCGCGTCCGAGAACGCCGGGTCGGCGTGGAAATGCAGCAGGTTGCCGCGGTAGCTTGCGAGGGCCATCAGATTCCTTGTGGTGAGGCGGCGCAGCGGGCTTCCCACACCATCAGCAGCTGCGCGCATACCGAGGCGGCGATCACGGCCGGCGCCTTGTCCTTGATGCCGGGCAGGCCGACCGGGCAGACCATGGCGGCGATGCGGGTCTCGTCCACGCCGCGCGCGCGCAGCCGGTGTTCGAACTGCCTGCGCTTGGTGTGGGAGCCGATCAGGCCGAACCAGCCGACGTCGGCGCGCGCCATGATCGCTTCGCACAGTTGCTGGTCGAGCGCGTGGCTGTGGGTCATGACGAGGTAGCTGGCGCCTGCCGGCGCGGCGGCGACAGCGGCCGCCGGTGTGTCGGTCGCCTCGATCGTGACGTTGGCCGGCACCTGGGCGGGAAACAGCGCGTCGCGCTCGTCGACCCAGCTGACCGTGCATGGCAGGTCGGCCAGCGCCTTGACGACGGCGCTGCCCACATGCCCGGCACCGAACAGGAGCAAATGGTCACGCGGCGCGCGCACCGCGTCGACCAGCCAGCGCGCGCCGTCCGGGGATTGCATCAGGCGCGTGCCGCCCTCGCGCGCGAAGGCGGGGGCGCACTCGCCCGCGAGCTGTTCGCCGGCCGCGTCGAACAGCGCACGGGCGCTGCCGTCGATCGCCGTCAGGCGCCAGCTGTCCTGGCCGCGGCGCGCAGCCAGCAGCGCCATGTGGGCCGCATCGACCGCCTCGAACACCAGTAGCATCGCACCACCGCAGCATTGGCCCAGGCTCGGCCCCAGCGCGTAGCGTTCGAGGTGGCGCTGGCGGCCCGCGGCGAGCATGCCGCGCGCCAGGTCGATGGCGCGTAGTTCCAGGTGGCCGCCGCCCACGGTGCCGGCCACCTGCGCCGCCGTCACCAGCATGTGGGTGCCCGGCTCGCGCGGGGCCGAGCCTTCCACCCCGGCCACCGTGACCAGCACTGCCGGCGCCTCGATGGAGTGCAGCCAGTCGCGCATCACGCCGCCTTGGCCACGGCGGCGATCGCGTTGAGGATTTCCTCGCTGGTGGCGGGGGCGTTCAGCGGCGGATTGTGGCGGTGCCCGCCCACGCTGGAGATGGCGTCGCGGATCGCGAAGAACACCGAAAACGGCAGCAGCAGCGGCGGTTCACCCACGGCCTTGGAGCGGTGGATGCTGTCCTCGACGTTGGCGTTGTCGTACAGGCTGACCCGAAAGTCGCGCGGACAGTCCGACACCGAGGGGATCTTGTAGGTGGACGGCGCGTGCGTCGTCAGCTTGCCGGCGTCGTTCCAGCGCAGCTCCTCGGTGGTCAGCCAGCCCATGCCCTGGATGAAGGCGCCTTCGACCTGGCCGATGTCGATCGCCGGGTTGAGCGACTTGCCGGCGTCGTAGAGCGCGTCCACGCGCAGCAGCTTCCATTCGCCGGTGAGGGTGTCGACCACCACCTCCGACACCGCCGCGCCGTAAGCGAAATACGAGAACGGGTGGCCGGTCATGGTGGCCGCGTCCCAGTGCAGGCCCGGGGTCGCGTAGAAGCCGTCGGACCACAGCTGCACGCGCGCCAGGTAGGCTTGCTGGACCAGCACCGGGAACGGGACGGCCTGGCCGTTGACATGCACGTGATCGGCCGCGAAGCGCACCGCATCCGCGCTGCCACCGTGCAGCCTGGCGGCATGATCGGCCAGGCGCGTGCGGATCTGGCGGGCGGCGTCCTGGGCCGCCTTGCCGTTCAGGTCGGCGCCGGTGGAGGCCGCCGTGGCCGAGGTGTTGGCGACCTTGCTGGTGTCGGTGGCCGTGACGCGCACGTGCTCGATACCGATGCCCAGCTCGTGCGCGACGACCTGCATCACCTTGGTGTGCACGCCCTGGCCCATCTCGGTGCCGCCGTGGTTGACGATGACCGAGCCGTCGACATACACGTGCACCAGCGCGCCGGCCTGGTTCAGGTGGGTGACGTTGAAGGCGATGCCGAACTTGACCGGCGTGAGCGCCAGGCCCTTCCTGAGCACCGGGCTGGCGCTGTTGAATGCGGCGATGGCGGCGCGGCGGGCGCGGTAGTCGCTACTCTCTTCCAGCTGGGCGCTCAGGGTGCCGATCACGTTGTCGACCACGGTCTGGCCGTAGGGGGTGACGTTGTTCTCAAGCTGGCCGTAGAAGTTCAGGCGGCGCACGTCGAGCGCGTCGCGCCCGAGGTTGCGGGCGATCTCGTCGATGATGTATTCGATCGCCAGCGCGCCTTGCGGGCCGCCGAAACCGCGAAATGCCGTGTTGGACTGGGTGTTGGTCTTGCCGCAGGCGGCGCGGATGTCGACGTCGGCCAGGTAGTAGCAGTTGTCGAAGTGGCAGACCGCGCGCGTGGCCACGGGCCCGGACAGGTCGGCCGAGTAGCCGGCGCGGGTGACCATGTCGACCCTGGCGGCGAGGATCTTGCCGTTCTCGTCGTAGCCGGCCTCGTACTCGTAATGGAAGCAGTGGCGCTTGCCGGTGACGAGCATGTCGTCGTCGCGGTCGGCGCGCAGCTTGACCGGGCACCCCAGCCGGGCCGCCGCGATCGCCGCCGCCGCCGCCCACAGCGCCGACTGCGACTCCTTGCCGCCGAAGCCGCCGCCCATGCGCCTGCATTCGACCACCACGTGGTGCGAGTGCAGTCCGAGCGCGTGCGCGACCACGTGCTGCATTTCGCTCGGGTGCTGGGTCGAGCATTGCACCAGCATGCCCTGGTCTTCCTTCGGAATGGCGTAGGCGATCTGGCCCTCAAGGTAGAACTGCTCCTGGCCGCCCGCGTACAGCTGGCCCTTGAGCGTGTGCGGTGCAAGCGCGAGCGCGGCCTGGCAGTCGCCGCGCGCCAGGTGCATCGGCGGCAGCACGTACGATTGCGCGGCCTTGGCCGCCTGCGGGGTGAGGATGGCCGGCAGCTCGTCGTAGCCGACCTTGGCCATGCGCGCGGCGCGGCGCGCGTTGTCGTGGCTGTCGGCGACGACCATGAAGATTGGCTGGCCGACGTACATCACCAGGCCATCGGCGAGGATGGGGTCGTCGTGCAGGATAGGTCCGCAGTCGTTCACGCCCGGGATGTCGGCCGCGGTCAGCACCGCGACCACGCCGGCGCTGGCGCGCACCGCGTCCAGGTCGAGCGAGACGATGCGCGCATGCGCCTTGGCCGAGAGCCCGAGCGCGCCGTGCAGGGTGCCCTGCACTTCGGCGATGTCGTCGGTGTAGGTGGCCTGGCCGAGCACGTGCAGGCGCGCCGACTCGTGCGCCTGCGCCACGCCCACGCCGCTCCACGCGCTTGGCTGTGCCGCGCTGGCGCCGGTATCGTTCATGCTAATCGTAGTCTGCTGTGCCTCGCTGGCGCCGGTATCGTTCATGCCGATCCTTTATGCGAATGCGTTGACGGCGCTCGCCGCCAGCGGCGCGTCGAGGCGGGTTTCAAGCCAGAAGCGGCGCAGCAGGTTTTGCGCGGCCTGCATGCGGTAGGCGCTGGAGGCGCGCATGTCCGACAGCGGCGCGTAGTCGCGCGCCAGCGCGGCCATGGCCGCGTGCAGCACCGCTTCGCTCCATGGCTGGCCGCGCAGGGCGGCTTCGGCCTGGCCAGCGCGCTTCGGCGTGGCCGCCATGCCGCCGAAGGCGATGCGGGCCCCGGCGATCAGGTCGCCGTCGAAGGTGAGCGCGAACGCCGCGCACACGGCCGAGATATCCTGGTCGAAGCGCTTGGCCAGCTTGTAGGTGCGAAAGCGCACCTGGGCGCGCGGCAGTGGCACCCGCAGCGCCTGGACGAATTCGCCGGGACGCAGGTCCTTCCGCTGGTAGCCGAGATACAGGTCCTCCAGCGCCAGCACGCGCTGCCCGGCCGCGCCGCCGAGCACCACCTGGGCGCCCAGCGCGATCAGCCAGGGCATGGAGTCGCCGATCGGCGAGCCGTTGGCGACGTTGCCGCCCAAGGTGCCGGCGTTGCGTACCGGGAGCGACGCGAAGCGCTGCCACATCTGGGTCAGCTGCGCCGGATAGCGCTCGCTGAGCGCGCGGTAGGCCTCTTCCAGGGTCGCGCCGGCACCAATGTCGAGCATGCCGCCCGACTCGGTGATCTGTTTGAGGGCCTCGACCCGGCCAAGGTAGATGATGTCGCCCAGCGCGCGGAACTGCTTGGTCACCCACAGGCCCACGTCGGTGGCGCCGGCCAGCAGGGTGGCGGCCGGCTTGGCGGCGCGCAGCGCGCTCAGCTCATCGAGGGTGCGCGGCGCGTGGAAGCACTGGCCGCCCGCCTCGTAGGTGAAGGTGGCGCCGCGCTGGAGGGCGCCCAGGGCCTGCGCCAGGCGGACGCGGTCGAAGCCGGCGTGCGGCAGCTGGCCCATGCGCGCGGCGGCGGCGATGATGGGGCGGTAGCCGGTGCAGCGGCACAGGTTGCCCGACAGCGCCGCGTCGATCTCGGCGCGCGTGGGGTTCTCGGCGCCGTTGACGTACATCGCCCACAGCGACATCACGAACCCCGGCGTGCAAAAACCGCATTGCGAGCCGTGGCACTCGACCATCGCCTGCTGCACCGGGTGCAGGCTACCGTCGGCCTGCTGCACATCCTCGACCGTGAACAAGGCCTTGCCGTCGAGCGTAGGCACGAGGGCGATGCAGGCGTTGACGGTCTTGAGGGCGACCTGGCCATCGGCATGCAGCTCGCCCAGCACCACCGTGCAGGCGCCGCAATCGCCCTCGGCGCAGCCTTCCTTGGTGCCGGTGCAGTGCAGGTCTTCGCGCAGATGCTGCAGCACGGTGCGCGTGGGCGCGGCGCCGCGCAGCTCGCGCACCGCGCCCTGATGGTAGAAACGGATCGGTTCGGACATTCTCGCCTCGGCTATATCGCGGTTGTGAGCTTAACACCGCCGCACGGCTGAACTATACCAGCTGGCTTGGGCGTGGATCAGACGATGGACATATGCGGATGGTGGGCGTGCCAGTGGTCGGCGATGTCGATGCGGCGCGTGACCCACACCTTGTCGTGGGCCAGCACATAGTCGAGAAAGCGCGCCAGCGCGGCCGCGCGCCCCGGCCGGCCGACGATGCGGCAGTGCAGGCCCACCGACAGCATCTTGGGCTGGTTGAGGCCATCCGGGTCGCCCTCGGCGTAGAGCACGTCGAAGGCGTCCTTGAGGTAGTCGTAGAACTGGGTGCCCGAGTTAAAACCCTGCATGGCGGCGAAGCGCATGTCGTTCGTGTCCAGCGTGTAGGGCACGATCAGCTGCGGCTTGACGACGCTGGCGCCGTCCACGCCCCTGCATTCCACGTGCTGCCAGAACGGCAGGTCGTCGCCGTAGTGGTCGGCGTCGTAGCGAAAGCCCCCGTGCTCGCACACCAGGCGGCGCGTGTTGGGCGAGTCGCGCCCGGTATACCAGCCCAGCGGCGCGGCGCCGGTCAGGTCGCGCAGGATCTGCACCGCCTCGCGCATGTGTTCGCGCTCGGTGTCCTCGTCGATGTTCTGGTAGGAGATCCACTTCAGGCCATGGCAGGCGATCTCGTACCCGAGCTGGCGGAACGCGGCCACCGCCTCCGGGTTGCGCCGCAGGGCCGTGGCGACGGCGAACACCGTCAGCGGCATATTGCGCTCCTCGAACAGGCGCAGCACCCGCCACAGGCCGGCGCGCGAGCCGTATTCGTAGAGCGATTCCATACTCATGTGGCGCATTGGAAACGCCTGCGCGCCGATGATCTCGGACAGGAAGGTTTCCGACGCCGGGTCGCCGTGCAGCACGTTGTTCTCGCCGCCCTCCTCGTAGTTGAGCACGAACTGCAGCGCCACCCTGGCCTGGCCCGGCCACAGCGGATGCGGAGGAGTGCGGCCGTAGCCGACCATGTCGCGCGGATAGGTGTCGTCAGTGTTCATGGGCGTGTCTGCTGAGTGTCTGCTGAGTGTCTGCTCAGTATCTGATATATCTGGCATCATAAGCGAGTTGCGGACCTGCGTATATGATCTGCCAAACAGGCGCGGTCACGCGCACGCATGGAGGCGTCACACCGATGGGAAAGCTCAGCACGCACGTACTCGACACCACCCAGGGCAAGCCGGGCGCCGGCGTGAGCGTCGCGCTATACCGGCTCGACGGCGACGCGCGCGTCCTGCTCAAGACCGACCTCACCAACGGCGACGGGCGCTGCGCGGCGCCGCTGCTCGAAGGCGACGCCCTGCGCGCCGGATGCTACGAGCTGGTGTTCGGCGCCGGCGACTATTTCGCCGCCCAGGGCGTGGCCATGCCGGAACCGCGCTTCATCGACCGTGTCGTGATCGCCTTCGGCATCGCCGACCCGGCGCAGAACTACCACGTGCCGCTGGTAGTGACGCCATGGTCCTACTCGACCTACCGCGGCAGCTGAGGCCGGCGCTCCCGCGCAGCGGAACCATGGTGCGGACAAAAACTTGCTATTCTTAGAGGCAGGCAGCCTCAGGAGAAACAATGTCCTTGCATATCGTTCACTTTATTGGCCCGATCAGCCACGGTTCCGCTTGCACCGTGCGCAATCTTTGCCTGCAGGCGCTGCAGAACGGCGCCAGCGAGATCGAACTGCATATGTCGACCGAAGGCGGGAACATGACCGCCGGCTTCGCCCTGTATTACTTCCTCAAGTCGCTGCCGATTCCCTTGACCACCCATAATATCGGCAGCGTGGAATCGATCGGGGTGGTGATCTTCCTGGCCGGGCAACGGCGCTACGCCTGCCCCGGCACGCGCTTCCTGGTCCACCCGCTGCACTGGGGCTTCGGGAGCCTGGTGGCGGCCGACCATTCGCGCGTGAGCGAGTGGCGCGACTGCCTCGATTTCGACGCCGAGCGCTACGCGCGCATCTTCGAGGACGCCACCAAGCCCGCCGCCAGCGGCGAGGACATCCGCAGCCACCTGTTCGGCGGCGCGCGCATCTACGACGCCGAGCAGGCTCTGGCCGCCGGTATCATCCACGAGGCGGTGCAGGCGCGCCTGCCCGAGTGCGGCCCGACCTCGCATTGGTGGAATGGCTAGAAACCTGGCCGATTCGCCATCTTCCGTATCAAACTTGCACACCCCTTGCGCTTGACTTAGAATTCACAGCTCTGCGGTTGCCATGTTGGCAGCCCTCCGACCTGGGCCAGGCCCGCCTTCCATGCCGCATCATTCCGCCCCGCACGCTTCTCCACGGTGACCCTTGAACACCGTGCCTCTCTGGGTGCTGGTCGCGGCGCTCGTCTTCCTGATCCTGTGCTCGGCCTTCTTCGCGATGGCCGAGACGGCGCTCATGTCGGCCAACAAATACCGCCTGCGCGGCCTGGCCAAGCGCGGCCACCGCGGCGCCATCACCACGCTGTGGCTGCTTGAGCGCACCGACCAGCTGCTGTCGCTGATCCTGATCGCCAACACCCTGATCAACGCCATGGCCACCGCCCTGGCCACCGCCATCGCGATCCTGTTCTTCGGCTACCAGGACACGGTGATCGCCATCGCCATCAGCAGCGTGGCCTTCGTCCTGATTATCTTCGCCGAGATCACGCCGAAGTTCGTCGGCGCGCGCTATCCGGAGACCATTTCGCTGGTGGCCAGCGTGTTCCTCAAGCCGCTGATGGCGCTGGGCAAACCGCTGATCTGGTTCGTCAACCTGTTCGTCTCGCTGTTGCTGAAGATCATCCACGCGCGCCCGGCCGAGCCTGGCCACGCCCAGCGCGTCTCGCCCGAGGAGCTGCGCGCCATCGTCCTCGAGGGCGGCAACTTCATTCCGCAAAAACACAAGAGCATCCTGCTTAACCTGTTCGACCTGGAAACGATCTCGGTGGACGACATCATGACGCCGCGCGCCCAGATCGAAGCGCTCAACCTGGCCGTGCCGGTGGAGGACATCAAACACCAGTTGACCACCTGCTACCACAACAAGCTGCCGGTGTACGAGGGCGAGATCAACCAGATCCTGGGCATCCTGCACGTGCGCCACGCGGTCGCCCTGCTCAACGAGGAGGAGGACTTGACGGTCGCGCATTTCCGCGAACTGCTCACCCCGCCCTACTACATTCCGCAGGACACCGACGTGTTCACCCAGCTCCAGTACTTCCAGGAAAACAAGGAGCGCCTGGGCATCATCGTGGACGAGTACGGCGAGGTGCAGGGCCTGGTCACGCTGGACGATATCATCGAGGAAATGATCGGTGAATTTACGACAACCATGCCGGGCGCGGCGCGCGGCGACAGCTTCGGCTGGGACGCGCGCGGCGAGTGCCTGGTGGAAGGTGCCGCGCCCCTGCGCGACATTAATAAAAAGCTCAACCTGCACTTCCCGCTGGACGGCCCCAAGACCCTCAACGGCCTGCTGCTCGAGCAGTTGCAGGAAATTCCAGACGCGCCCATCGCGCTGCGGATCGGCGACGTCATCGTCGAGGTAATCCAGGTCAAGAACCAGGCCATCAAGGTGGCCAAACTGGTGCGTCCGGCGGCGCGCCGCTTCGCCTAGCAGCCTGTCGGACGCCGCCGGGCGACGCCCGCCCACCACCGATGGCATTTCGTCTACGTGGTATCGATGCCGCTTGTCTGCGACAAACACTTTACAAAAGTGATGCTCAGGGGCATCATCCAAGGCAGTCCGCCGTCACAATGCTCCGCACGGCGTTTTGTCGTCCTCCCCACTCCATCACATCAAAGCTTCTATGGCCGCTGTCCTCCCCAACACCGCTTCAGCGACTCCGATGCCGGGGCTGGCGCGCGCGTTGGTGCAGGCTGGGCGCCTGTCGATGCCCCAGGCCGACGCGCTGCTAAAAAAATCGGCAGCCGAAAAGACCTTGTTCATCGACATGCTGATCGCCAGCGGAACCCTGGACGCGGCCGCGCTGGCCATGTTCTGCGCGGAGACCTTCGGCTATCCGCTGATGGACCTGAGGAGCCTGAGCACCGAGGCGCTGCCGCCGGGCGCCATCGACGCCAAGCTGATGCAGGGACAGCGGGTGGTGGCCCTGGCCAAGCGCGGCAACAAGCTGTCGGTGGCCATCTCGGACCCCACCAACACCCAGGCGCTGGACCAGATCAAGTTCCAGACCGAGGCCTCGGTGGAGCCGGTGATCGTGGCCCACGATGCGCTGCTGGCCCTGCTCGCGCGCCTGAGCAAAAGCGCCGAGGACAGCATCAACGAGCTGGCCGGCGAGCAGGAGGACATCCAGTTCGCCGAGGAGGCCGAGGAGCACAACACCGTCAGCGAGCAGGCCGCGGCCGACATCGAAGACGCGCCGATCGTCAAGTTCCTCAACAAGATCCTGATGGACGCGGTCAACCTGGGCGCCTCCGACATCCACTTCGAGCCGTTCGAGAAGTTCTACCGGATCCGCCTGCGGGTCGATGGCGTGCTGCGCGAGCACGCCCAGCCGCCCATCACCATCCGTGACAAGCTGGTGTCGCGCATCAAGGTGCTGGCCAAGCTGGACATTTCCGAGAAGCGCGTGCCCCAGGACGGGCGCATGCGCCTGATCCTGTCGCCGGTCAAGACCATCGACTTCCGCGTGTCCACCCTGCCCACCCTGTTCGGCGAGAAAACCGTGATGCGGATCCTGGACGCGACCCAGGCCCAGATGGGCATCGACGCGCTCGGCTACGACCCGGACCAGAAGGCCCTGCTGCTCGACGCCATCCAGCGCCCCTACGGCATGGTGCTGGTGACCGGACCGACCGGCTCGGGCAAGACGGTGTCGCTGTACACCTGCCTGAACGTGATCAACAAGCCGGGCATCAATATCTCCACCGCCGAGGACCCGGCCGAGATCAACCTGCCCGGCGTGAACCAGGTCAACGTCAACGACCGCGCCGGCCTGACCTTCCCGGTGGCGCTCAAATCCTTCCTGCGCCAGGATCCGGACATCATCATGGTGGGCGAGATCCGCGACCTGGAGACGGCCGACATCGCCATCAAGGCGGCCCAGACCGGCCACATGGTGTTCTCCACCCTGCACACCAACGACGCGCCATCGACCCTGACGCGCCTGATGAACATGGGCGTGGCCCCGTTCAACATCGCCTCCTCGGTGATCATGATTACCGCCCAGCGCCTGGCGCGCCGCCTGTGCACCTGCAAGAAGCCGCTCGAAACCAGCCGCGAGATCCTGGTGGCGGCCGGCTTCCGCGACGAGGAGCTCGACGACGGCTGGAAGCCCTACGGCCCGGTCGGCTGCGAGCGCTGCCTGGGCTCGGGCTACAAGGGCCGGGTCGGCATCTACCAGATCATGCCGATCACGGCGGAAATCGAAAAGATCATCCTCGCGCACGGAAACGCGATGCAGATCGCCGAGCAGTCCGAAAAGGATGGCGTGAAATCGCTGCGCCGCTCCGGGCTGATGAAAGTCAAACAAGGGTTGACCAGCCTGGAAGAAGTGCTCGGCTGCACTAACGAATAGGAAAACTATGGCAAGCTCACCATCGAAGGCCGCCGGCATCAAGGAGTCCGTGTACGCCTGGGAAGGCAAGGACAAGTCCGGCAAGACCGTGCGCGGCGAACTGCGCGCCGGCGGCGAGGCGATCGTCAACGTGACCTTGCGCCGCCAGGGCGTGATGGTCACCAAGGTCAAGAAGAAGGTGCACCGCCGCGGCAAGAAGATCACCGACAAGGACATCTCGATGTTCACCCGTCAGCTGGCCACGATGATGAAGGCCGGCGTGCCGCTGCTGCAATCGTTCGACATCGTCAGCAAGGGCCACGCCAACCCGTCCATGGCCAAGCTGATCCTGGACCTGCGCAGCGACATCGAAACCGGCACCAGCCTGAACAACGCGTTCCGCAAGTACCCGCTGTACTTCGACCCGCTGTTCTGCAACCTCGTCGGCGCCGGCGAGCAGGCCGGTATCCTCGAGGACCTGCTCACCCGCCTGGCCGTGTACAAGGAGAAGACCCTGGCCATCAAGGCCAAGATCAAGTCGGCGCTGATGTACCCGGTGTCGATCCTGGCCATCGCCTTCGTGGTGACGGCCGTGATCATGATCTGGGTGGTGCCGGCGTTCAAATCGGTGTTCCAGAGCTTCGGTGCCAACTTGCCGGCCCCGACCGTGTTCGTGATGAACCTGTCGGAATTCTTCGTGGCCTGGTGGTGGGCCATCTTCGGCAGCCTGTTCTCGGTGATCTACTTCTTCTTCCAGGCCTGGCAACGCTCGGCCAAGATGCAGCGCTTCATGGACCTGACCCTGCTCAAGGCGCCCATCTTCGGCTCCGTGATCCGCAAGGCCGCCATCGCGCGCTGGACCCGTACCCTGGCCACCATGTTCGCCGCCGGCGTGCCGCTGGTCGAAGCGCTCGACTCGGTGGGCGGGGCGGCCGGCAACGCGCTCTACCTGGAGGCGACCAAGCGCATCCAGACCGAGGTGAGCACCGGCACCAGCCTGACCATGGCCATGCAGAACGCCAACGTGTTCCCGCCGCTGGTGACCCAGATGGTGGCCATCGGCGAGGAATCGGGCGCGCTCGACTCCATGCTCGGCAAGGTGGCCGGCTTCTTCGAGGACGAGGTGGACGAGGCCGTGGGCGCCCTGGCCTCGCTGATGGAACCGCTCATCATGGTCATCCTCGGCGTGCTCATCGGCGGCCTGGTGGTGGCGATGTACTTGCCGATCTTTAAGCTCGGTTCGGTGGTGTAAGGCCGCCGCGCGCGCACCCGGTGTTGGCAGCGGTTCACTATCGATAGCACGATCGATAGTGAGCCTGACGCCGGCTTGTTGAAGCGGCCGCCTTTCCTGGCGACCACCCGCTTGGGAAGACTTCCTGCGCGCCCTGCCCGCCCAGCGCGGCGCCCGGTAAAGCCGTAGCCCGGCCCGAAACGGGAGCGCCCGCACGCCGCCATGTAATTTATACCAATTTTTACAAGCGACGGCGCCAATATCCGGCGCAATCGGGCGAAAAGAGTACCGCCAGCGGTTTGCCTGCCGCGCAGAACCCTCTAGAATAGGTTGACGCAGAGAACTGCATTCTTTTTATTCGCTTTCCACCGGAGCTGTATGCTGCCCGAAACCCTCTTGTTTGCCGCCCCCGGCTCGCTGGGCCCCACCCTCGCCGCGGCCCTGTTTGGCCTGTTGATCGGCAGTTTCCTGAACGTGGTGATCTACCGGGTTCCGAAAATGATGCAGCGCGAATCGGATAATTACGTCGCCCACGAAAGCGGCAAGGAGTTGCCGCACACCGAACGCTTCAACCTGATGGTGCCGCGCTCGGCCTGTCCCCATTGCGGGCACCAGATCACGGCGCTGGAGAACATCCCCGTCATCAGCTACCTGGCCTTGCGCGGCAAATGCAGCAACTGCAAGGCGCCCATCTCGGCGCGCTACCCGGCCATCGAAGCTGCCACCGGGGCGCTGTCGGCCCTGCTGGTGTGGCATTTCGGCAGCGGCTGGGCCGGCCTGGCCACCCTGGTGTTCGGCTACCTGCTGCTGGCCATGACCTTCATCGACCTCGACACCCAGCTGCTGCCGGACGACCTGACCTATCCGCTGCTGTGGCTGGGCCTGCTGGTGAACCTGAACGGCACCTTCGTGCCCCTGCACGAGGCCGTCATCGGCGCGGCCGCCGGCTACCTGGCGTTGTGGTCGATCTACTGGCTGTTCAAGCTGGCGACCGGCAAGGAGGGAATGGGCTATGGTGACTTCAAGCTGCTGGCGGCCCTGGGCGCCTGGCTGGGCTGGACCATGCTGCCGACCATCATCCTGCTGTCCTCGGTGGTGGGGGCGCTGGTGGGCATCGCGCTGATCGCGCTGGCCAAGCACGGGCGCGGCAAGCCGATGCCGTTCGGGCCTTACCTGGCGGCCGCGGGCCTGATCGCGCTGCTGTTCGGCGCGCCGATCGCCGCCTTCACCCAGACCCTGATCCATTAAGTCGGCGGAGACGGCATGCACGACGCGCGCTTCACGGTAGGCTTGACCGGCGGCATAGGCTGCGGCAAGAGCACCGTGGCCGACCTCTTCGCCGAGCTGGGCGCGTCGGTGGTCGACACCGACCTGATCGCCCACCGCCTCACCGGCCCCCACGGCCCCGCGATGGACGCCATCGCGGCCGAATTCGGCCCCGCCTACGTCACGGCGGACGGGGCCCTGGACCGGGCCCGCATGCGCGCCCTGGTGTTCGCCGATCCGGCCGCCAAGGCGCGCCTGGAGGCGATCCTGCATCCGCGCATCCGCGCCGCCGCCGAGGCCGAGGCGCTGGCCGCCAGCGGCCCCTACGTCATCATGGTGGTGCCGCTGCTGGTCGAATCGGGCAACTGGCGCACGCGGGTGGCGCGGGTGCTGGCCATCGATTGCGCCGAGGCCACCCAGGTGCGGCGCGTGATGGCGAGAAATGGATTATCAGAAGAACAAGTGCGGGCCATCATGGCGGCCCAGGCCAGCCGCGCCGAACGGCTGGCCGCCGCCGACGATGTCATTACCAACGACGACGGCGTGGAGGCGCTCAGGCCGCAGATTGAACGCCTGCATGCCGATTATCTGGCCTTTTCGCAGCGTATGGCACACCATATGGCACGATTACCAAGGGAGCGTTTGTAATTTTGCCTCGCTTGGTTCAGAATCACGGGATTCTCCTCCGGCCAACATTAAAGGGATGTCATTTTGATCGTCTACGAATACCCTTTCAACGAGCGCATACGCACGTTGTTGCGGCTGGAAGACCTGTATGACAAGTTCAAGTTTTTTGTCCAACAAGAACACCCGATGCAACACCATGTTGCACTGTCAACTATTTTCGACATGCTGGAAGTGGCCGGCCGCGCCGACCTGAAATCCGACCTGCTGCAGGAACTGGAACGGCAGAAGCAAAGCCTGCTCAGTTACCGCTCCAATCCCAACGTCGCCGCCGAGATGCTCGACGCGGTGCTCGACCAGGTCGAAACGGTCAGCAGCGCCCTCGTCGCGGCCCAGGGCAAGACCGGCCAGAACGTGCGCGAGAACGAATGGCTGATGAGCATCCGCGGGCGCACCATCATCCCCGGCGGCGCCTGCGAGTTCGACCTGCCCTCGTATTACGCCTGGCAGAAACGCCCAGCCGACCAGCGCTTCAACGACATCGTCACCTGGTTCGCGCCGCTGGCGCCGCTGTTCGACGCCCTGGCCCTGGTGCTGCGCCTGCTGCGCGACTCGGGCGGGCCGGTGAAAATGATCGCGATCGCCGGCAGCTACCAGCAGATGCTGCAGGGGAAGGTGTACCAGATGCTGCGCCTGACCCTGGACGAATCGCTGGGCGCGATTCCGGAAATCTCGGCCAATAAATACATGTTGTGGGTTCGCTTCACAACGCAAGGCGGCGACTTGAAACCCAAGCCGCTGGAAGACGATGTGCCGTTCGAGCTCACATTGTGTAACTTTTAACCCGTGAGTAACTCATGACTGTCGTCGCCTGCCCCACCTGCGGCAAAAAGGTCGAATGGACCGAAGCCAACAAATTCCGCCCGTTTTGTTCCGAGCGCTGCAAACAGATCGACCTGGGCGCCTGGGCCGAGGAGAAATACACCATCCCGGGCCCCGCGGCCGACGACGACCTGCTGCCGGACCAGGACAACCACTGACGCCGACGCGCCGCGCCAGGCGGCGCGCCGGCAGCCAGGCTGACTTCTCCAACGCCCGCGCGGGAACGCGGCAAATCGTTGGTGAAAGGTGAAAAATGCGCGGCGGAAGGCGGCAAGCGGCCGTCAGGCCGGGTAGCGCAGCTGGTCGAGCCAGCTCAAGAGGGGGATGGTGGCCGGCAGCAGCGGCGTCACGCCGACTTCGCCCTGCCAAGCGAAGGCCTGGCCTTCCAGGCTTTGCGGCTCGCCCTGCCAGGCGCGGCTGATGTAGAAATGCAGGCGCACGTGGGCATGCTCGTACACGTGCTCGACCCCGCACCAAGCCTCCGCGCTGAGGATGTGCACGCCAAGCTCCTCGACGAACTCGCGCTGGAGCGCGGCGAGGATGGTTTCGCCCTGCTCGACCTTCCCGCCCGGGAATTCCCAATAGCCCGCGTACGGCTTGCCGTCCGGGCGCTGGCCCAGCAGCACGTCGCCGTTGGGCTTCATGAGGATCCCGACCGCGACGTCGATCGGGCGCGCCGGCGCCACGCTCATTGCGGCAGCCGCCCAGCGTAGTCCTTGGCGAACTGCCAGGCCACGCGGCCCGAACGCGAACCGCGCTGCAGGGCCCAGCGCAGGGCCTCGCCGCGCGCCTCCTCGATCTGCTGCGCGCTGCAGCCGAAGCTGGTGAGCCAGTGCGCCGCGATGTCCATGTAATCGTCCTGCTTGAACGGGTAGAACGACAGCCACAGGCCGAAGCGCTCGGACAGCGAAATTTTTTCCTCCACCGTCTCGCCCGGGTGCAGGTCGCCATCGCTGGCGTACACGTAGGTGGCGTTGTCGCTCATGCGCTCGGGCAGCAGGTGGCGCCGGTTCGAGGTGGCGTAGATCAGCACGTTGTCGGACTGGGCGGCGATGCTGCCGTCGAGCGCCACCTTCAAGGCCTTGTAGCCGCTCTCGCCCTCCTCGAACGAGAGGTCGTCGCAGAAGACCACGAAGCGCTCGGGACGGCCAGCCACGAGGTCGACGATGTCGGGCAGCTCGGCCAGGTCGGCCTTGTCGACTTCGATCAGGCGCAGGCCCTGGCCAGCGAACTGGTTCAGGCAGGCCTTGATCAGCGACGACTTGCCGGTGCCGCGCGCGCCGGTCAACAGCACGTTGTTGGCCGGACGGCCGGCCACGAACTGGCGCGTGTTCTGTTCGATCTGCTCTTTCTGCGGGCCGATGTTATGCAGGTCGGCCAGCGTGATGCTGGCCGCGTGGGCGACCGGCTGCAGGTAGCTGGCGCCGCTGCCGGCGCGCTTGCGCCAGCGGAAGGCGAAGCTGCGCTGCCAGTCCGGCTCGCGCGGAAAACTCGGCGGCAGCACCGCCTCCACGCGCTGCAGCAGCGCCTCTGCGCGCAGCAGGAATTGTTCGAGTGGAGTCATGGCTCAGGAACGGTAATCGGCGTTGATCGACACGTAGTCGTGCGACAGGTCGCAGGTCCACACGGTGGCGCTGGCGCTGCCGCGCGCGAGCTTGACGCGCACCACGATCTCGCTTTGCTTCATCACGCGCTGGCCATCCTCCTCGCGGTAGTCGGGATTGCGCCCGCCGTCCTTGGCCACGTGCACGTCGTCCAGGTAGAGGTTCACCTTGGTCACGTCCAGGTCGTCCACGCCGGCGTAGCCGACCGCCGCCAGGATGCGGCCCAGGTTCGGGTCGGAGGCGAAGAACGCGGTCTTGACCAGCGGCGAGTGGGCGATCGAGTAGGCGATCTTGCGGCACTCCTCGACGTCCTGGCCATCGTCCACGGTGATGGTCATGAACTTGGTGGCGCCCTCGCCGTCGCGCACGATGGCCTGCGCCAGGGTGCGCGCGAGGTCGGTGACGGCGTTCTTGAGCTCCAGGTATTCGGTCGAATCGGTATTGGCGATGGCCAGGCTGCCGGTGCCGGTGGCGATCAGCATGAACGAGTCGTTGGTCGAGGTGTCGCCATCGATGGTGATGCAGTTGAACGAATGGTCGGCCGCGTGGCGCACCAGTTCGTCCAGCACCGGCTGGGCCACCTTGGCGTCGATCGCCAGGTAGCCGAGCATGGTCGCCATGTTCGGCTTGATCATGCCGGCGCCCTTGCTGATGCCGGTCATGGTGACCGCGTGGCCGCAGATGTCGACCGTGCGCGAGGCCGCCTTGGGCTGCGTGTCGGTGGTCATGATCGCCTCGGCGGCGTTGAACCAGTTGTCCTGCTTGAGGTTGGCGAGGGCGGCGGGCAGGCCGGCGATCAACTTGTCGACCGGCAGCGGCTCGAGGATCACGCCGGTCGAAAACGGCAGCACCTGCTGGGGCGCGCAGCCGAGCAGGTCGGCCAGGGCCTTGCAGGTGGCGTTTGCGTGCGCCAGGCCAGGCTCGCCGGTGCCGGCGTTGGCGTTGCCGGTGTTGACCACCAGCGCGCGGATCGGCGCGCCGCCGGCCGCCACCGCGGCCAGGTTGGCCTTGCACACCTGCACCGGCGCGGCGCAGAAGCGGTTCTTGGTGAACACGCCCGCCACGGTGGCCGTGTCGGCCAGCTTCATGACCAGCAGGTCCTTGCGGTTGGGCTTCTTGATGCCGGCTTCGGCATAACCGATCTCGACCCCGTTGACGGGCTTGAGGTCGGCGGCGACGGGAACTGGGGAATTGACGGCCATGGAGGGTTCTCTAGCGGAAAAATTAAGAGTGGCTATTGTAACGCCTGACGCCGAAATTGCAGGACCCGGCCGCGCGCCGCCCGCTCCCGCCGCCACCCCACGGCGGCGCCGGCATACGCGCCGCCCGAGCCGGGGACGGCGCGCCGATGATTGCTCAGTGCGCGCCGCTGGCGGGATTGAAGTAGCCCGCAATGTGCAGCAGGCGCGCGGCGTCGGCCACATCCTTGCCCGTCGCGGTGCGCCGCGTCACCGAGCCCATCAGGTAATTGCCCTCGATGATGGTCAGCGAATTGCTGCTCACCGACTCGACAATGGCGACGTGGCCGACATCCTTGTAGCGGCCGTTGGTGATCTCGATCATGGCCACGCTGCCCGGCTTGGGCGTGGTGCTGTTGACCGCGTCCAGCTTGCCTTGCCAGGTGTTGAGCTGGTACGGCAGGCTGGGCACCAGCTTGCGGGCGAAGAACACACAGTTGTCGGCCTGCGGCTGGATCGGCAGCACCTGGCCGACCAGGGAGCGGCTGGCGCTCGACCAGACCTGCATGCAGGCCGTCCCGGACCAGCTGGTGCCCGGCGCGCAGGAACACAGCTTGCCCTCCAGGCGGCTGTTGGCCGGGCACTGGGCCTGGCGCTGCTGGCCCACGCTGGCGCCCTGGCTGGGCGCGTAGCGCGGCGGTGCGATGCTCGACCACAAGGCCAGCAACAGGCCGGCGGCGATGGCAATGGCGGCGGATACGGATCTCATGGTGCGCTCCTGATAATGATGACAAATCACCATTGCAGGAAGCGCGGCAACGCTCGTTGCGCGAAATCAGCGAATCATCCTTTCCGAAGCAATCACAACCGTTTGCGTTCTGCGATGCAAGGTGGCCGCGCGGCCTATTACGATGGCTTGCTGGCGCTGGGCGGCACGCTCGGTATCGCCACGCGCACACCAACGGCAACGAAGAACCGTGGCTGCGCGGCTTAAAGGGCGCACACCGCCAGCGCGACCTCGAAGGCGAAGTCTCAGAACAACCTGTCGTAGCCGATGCGGGCATCGCGCTGCGGCTTCCCAGCGTGGAACATGTCAAAAAAATCGCTGTAGCGTTCATCGCTGCCTTGCGGATCGCGCCGGTTGATACTCGATCCCATCTGGTTCATTCCCTGCTGCCTTGAGATTACCGGTGTACCGCCGCGCCGGCGCGCGCAGGTTCCGGCGCCCCGCCAACGTGGGCCACGCCGGCGCCAACGATGCAGGTATCTGCGATGCGCGTGTAGCGTTGACGCACGACGGTGGCCTGCGGCGCAGCTGCGCCCGGCGTACTGATCCCCGCGATCGCTTTCCGCAGCATGTCCCTCTCCTCCTCGGTGCGTACCTTGGCCAGCGCCCGCATCAACTGCGCCGCAGTGTCGGCGCGCGCCCGATTGGCATCGCGTTCGAGCGTCGGCAGTTGCGTCAGCGAGCGCGCCGCCGCCGCACGTTCCTCGGGCGTCGCACCATTGCGCGCCGCATTTTCGAGCACCGGACGCATCGGACTGAAATCGACCGGACCTTCCGCAGGCAAGGCCTCGACACGTGTCTGGAAGTCCCAGCTGGCCTTATCGACGCGCCGAATCGTCAGCGTGGTCCTCATGGCCGCGCACTGTGCGCTATGGACGATTGTGTCGCCCACGACCTTGGTGGTCTGGCTGGGGCAGCGCGCCATGACGCCAGCCGCCACCGCCAGCCCGTCGGCGCTCGGGACGCGTGGGCCGTAGCAGACGGTGACGGGACCGTTACCCGCGGTGGCGTATTCGTGGCGCTGCCCCATGATCGTATCGCGATGCTGTTGTTCGCCGCTGGCGCCGTCTTCCTTGACCTGCGTCGTGGCCGGGCCCGATGCGCTGGTCGTGGACGAATCGATCCGGTACAGGCCCGGTGGCGGCATGATCGATGCGACCGTGGCCGCCACGGCGTGGGCGCCCATCAGGCAGGCCATGGAAGTGACAACGGCGCCGGCGCGTACGCAGCCCATCATCGCACCACCATTTCGACGCGGCGGTTCTTGGCGCGGCCCTCTTCGCTGGCATTGCTAGCCACCGGCGCGAAATTGGCTACGCCCTGCGCCTGCAGGCGCGCCGCGACGATGGCGTACTGCTTGCCGAGGGCGTCGACGACGGCCTGGGCGCGCCTGCGCGACAGCGCCAGGTTGCTGTCCACCCTGCCCTCGTTGTCGGTATGGCCGACGATGAAGACATTGAGCGCCGGGTCGTTCCTGAGTGCCGCCGCCATCTCGCTGAGCGCGGCGGCGGACTGTGGCTTGATCTGCGCCTCGTTGGTATCGAAGTAGATGCCGTACAGGGCGATTCTGCCGTCGCGCTTGAGCGCCGCGCCGATGGCGGCGGCGTCCACGCTGACCTTGCCTTGCTCGACTTCGGCAGGCTCGACAATCTGGATAAATTGCAGCACCCGCCCCTTGTTGTGGTCGTCGCCGTCCTCGGCCGCACGCATGGCGATCTGCAGGTTGATGGTGCCGTTGGCGCCGCTCTTGCGCGCGTGCAGATAGTTAAAGCTGGGCTTGGCCTGGAAGATCCTCAGCAGGTAGTAATCATCGTTGCCGCGGTCGGTCCAGCGTGCCCGCTCGACCCAATGGCTGATCTTTGCCTGCGTGTTGTCCTTGTCGCATTGCATCGTTTCGCACTGGTACACGGTCTCGAAGCCGGCAGCGCGCAAGGCGGCCTGGTAGTTGCGGAAAATTTCCAGCGACGAGCGCCCCGCAGGCCCCCAATACAGGCGATTGCTGACTTTTCCTTCGAGCTGTTCTTCCTTCAAGTCCTGCCTGGCCTTGACCAGCATCGGCGCGCTACCGTAGTGTTCATCACCGTAAAAATAGAGGGTCGAGCCGGCATAGCGCGACACTAGCGGATGATCCGCGCCGCCTAGGCGGTCGGCGTCATAGCGCCCGGCCTGCGCCTGCCCTGCCGCGGCACACACGACGAGGGCGCACAAGGCGCCACGCAAAGTTGAACTGTTCATTCCCGGTACCTTTCGGATAACGCAATGCGAGAGCCGGAGTTTACCTTGAAATCTTGGCTAAAAAATCACACTTTTCCACGCGCTGCACAAATAGATCGTGATCGAAAAAGTAGATTTGTTGACGATGGATCGCTATCCCGGTGCCGAACAGCTGGGTCACTGCGCTCGCCGAGACCGCGATCAGGGCGAACATGAAGATATATTCGTTCTTGCCTGACCGGCTTGTTTCCGTATCGAGAGGCAGAAGTTCAAGCCGGCGCAGCCTTCAGTTGAAACATAGCGTGCTGGCGCCGACCGATGAAAAAAAGGCGGCGAATTCGCATTCGCCGCCCTATTCAAACCGTCAATGCAGCTTACGCCAGCTTGCCGTGGCAAACCTTGAACTTCTTGCCGCTGCCGCAAGGGCAAGGGTCGTTGCGGCCCACTTTCGGCGCGATCGCATCGTCGTCCAGCAGCGAGCGGGCCTGGACCGCGACCGGGGCCAGCAGCTCCTCCGGGGCGGCGTTCGGGTCGAACGCGGCGTGCTGGTAGCTGACGTTTTCCACGTGCGACTGCTGCATGGCCGCCTCGGCCGCGTCGATTTCCTCGCGCGACTGGATGCGCACGTTCATCACCATGCGGATGACTTCGTTCTTGATCATGTCCAGCATCGAGCCGAACAGTTCGAACGCTTCGCGCTTGTACTCCTGCTTCGGATTCTTCTGGGCGTAGCCGCGCAGGTGGATACCCTGGCGCAGGTGGTCCAGCGCCGCCAGGTGCTCGCGCCAGTGGCTGTCCACGCTTTGCAGCATGACGTTGCGCTCGAAGCCGCCGAAGGACTCCTTGCCCACGATGCCGACCTTGCCGTGGTAGGAGGCGTCCGCCGCCGCCAGCACGCGCTCGAGGATGTCGTCGTCGGTCAGGTTGGCGTCGCTGGCGAGCAGGTCGGCCAGCGGCACCTCGAGCTGCCAGTCGGATGCCAGCGCCGCCTGCAGGCCGGGTATGTTCCACTGCTCCTCGACCGACTCGGCCGGCACGAAGCTGCGCACCACCTCGGTGAACACGCCCGCGCGCAGTGAGGCGATCAGGTCGGAGATGTCGGTCGTCTCGAGCAGCTCGTTACGCTGGCTGTAGATGACCTTGCGCTGGTCGTTGGCCACGTCGTCGTACTCGAGCAGCTGCTTGCGGATGTCGAAGTTGCGCGCCTCGACCTTGCGCTGCGCCGACTCGATCGAGCGCGACACGATGCCCGCCTCGATCGGCTCGCCTTCCGGCATCTTCAGGCGGTCCATGATGGCGCGCACGCGGTCGCCGGCGAAGATGCGCAGCAGCGCGTCGTCGAGCGACAGGTAGAAGCGCGACGAACCGGGGTCGCCCTGGCGGCCGGAACGGCCACGCAGCTGGTTGTCGACCCGGCGCGACTCGTGGCGCTCGGTGCCGATGATGTGCA
>DIZW01000070.1:49180-50334 GCA_002428015.1 Oxalobacteraceae bacterium UBA6018
GTGCCGATGATGTGCAGGCCGCCCGCGCCCACCACATGGTCGTGCAGCGACTGCCATTCGTTGCGCAGGACGTCGGCCTGGGCCGCCTTGTCGGCCTCGCCCAGCTCGGCGTTGGCCTCGATGATCTGGATCTGCTTCTCGACGTTGCCGCCCAGGACGATGTCGGTNNCCGCGGCCGGCCATGTTGGTGGCGATGGTGATCATCTTGGGACGGCCGGCCTGGGCGATGATCTCCGCCTCGCGCGCGTGCTGCTTGGCGTTGAGCACGTTGTGCTCGAGCTTGGCCTTGGTCAGGATGCCCGACAGCATCTCGGAATTCTCGATCGAGGTGGTGCCCACGAGCACAGGCTGGCCGCGCTCATAGCAGTCGCGGATGTCGAGCAGCATCGCGTTGTATTTTTCCTCAGCCGACTTGTACACCTGGTCCTGGCGGTCCTTGCGCTGCGACGGCCGGTTGGGCGGGATGACCACGGTCTCGAGGCCGTAGATTTCCTGGAACTCGTAGGCTTCGGTGTCGGCCGTACCAGTCATGCCGGCCAGCTTGGTGTACATGCGGAAGTAGTTCTGGAAGGTGATCGAGGCCAGGGTCTGGTTCTCGTTCTGGATGCGCACGCCTTCCTTGGCCTCGACCGCCTGGTGCAGGCCGTCGGACCAGCGCCGCCCGGTCATCAGGCGGCCGGTGAATTCGTCGACGATCACCACTTCATTGTTCTGCACCACGTAGTGCTGGTCCTTGTGGTACAGCGCGTGGGCGCGCAGGGCCGCGTACAGGTGGTGGATCAGGGTGATGTTGGCCGCGTCGTACAGCGAGGCGCCTTCCGGCAGCAGGCCCATGCGCGTGAGGATGGCCTCGGCGTTCTCGTGGCCGGCCTCGGTCAGCAGCACGGTGTGCGCCTTCTCGTCCTTGGTGTAGTCGCCTGGCACCTCGACCGTGCCCTTGCCGTCCGGCGTTTCTTCGCCGATCTGCTGGGTCAGCATCTTCGGCACTTCGTTCATCTTGTGGTACAGGTCGGTGTGGTTCTCGGCCTGGCCGGAAATGATCAGCGGGGTGCGCGCCTCGTCGATCAGGATCGAGTCCACCTCGTCGACGACGGCGAAATTCAGGCCGCGCTGCACGCGCTCGCTGGCCTCGTAGACCATGTTGTCGCGCAGGT
>DIZW01000070.1:50579-50788 GCA_002428015.1 Oxalobacteraceae bacterium UBA6018
GGTGATGTCGGACGCGTAGGCGGTTTGCTTGGTGTCGTGGTCCATCTGCGACAGGTTCACGCCGGTGGACAGGCCCAGCCAGCCGTACAGGCGGCCCATCCATTCAGCGTCGCGCTGGGCCAGGTAATCATTGACCGTGATCACGTGCACGCCCTTGCCGGACAAGGCGTTCAGATAGGTCGGCAGGGTCGCCATCAGGGTCTTGCCCT
>DIZW01000047.1:0-4337 GCA_002428015.1 Oxalobacteraceae bacterium UBA6018
TGGCAGTCCTGCGGCAGGTAGACCAGCATGCGCCCGGCGATCGAGATCTGGGTCGACAGGCGCGCGCCCTTGGTGCCGATCGGATCCTTGATCACCTGGACCGTCAGCACCTGGCCGTCGAACAAGGTGCGCTCGATCGGGGTGGGGGCGACGCTGGGCCCTTCATGGCTGCGCGCTTCCCAGATGTCGGCCACGTGCAGGAAGGCGGCGCGTTCCAGGCCGATGTCGATGAAGGCCGACTGCATCCCCGGCAGCACGCGCACCACCTTGCCGAGGTAGACGTTCCCGGCCAGCCCGCGCGTCAAGGTCCGTTCGATGTGCAGTTCTTGAACGGCCCCTTGCAGGATGAGCGCGACGCGCGTCTCTTGCGGGGTGATGTTGATGAGGATGTCTTCGTTCATTGGTCTGCCGGGCCCGGGTTGTGCGAGCTGTGATCATACACGGCGCGGCGCCGGCTGGGGAGTGCGTCGCCCTGTGGCTCGCCGGCGACGCCGCGTTGGGCGTCCGGCGCGGGCGAGGGCCGTTGGCCGGCGCGGCTCAGCCTCTCAGGCCAGCGGCAGCCCGGCCTTGCGCAGCAGCGCGGCCGTTTCGTACAGGGGCAGGCCGACGATGCCGGAGTGGCTGCCTTCGATGTGCGCCACGAACAGCGCCGCCAGGCCCTGGAGGCCGTAGCCGCCGGCCTTGTCGTACGGCTCGGTGGTGGCGCAGTAGGCGCGGATCGAGGCGGCCGACAGGGTGGCGAAGCGCACCTCGGACACCTGGGTAACCTGCTCGGCCATGTCGGTGTAGTGCACCGCCACCGAGGTCAGCACCTGGTGGGTGCGGCCGGACAGGCGTTCGAGCATGCGCACCGCCTCTGCGTTGGTGGCCGGCTTGCCGAGGATGTCGCCGTCGATGGTGACGGTGGTGTCGGCCGCCAGCACGGGGCGTATCGGCAGGCGCCGGGTCTGCACGATGTTCCAGGCGAAGGCCGCTTTTTCGCTGGCCACGCGGGCCACGTAATCGAGCGCGGCTTCGCCCGGGTTCACGTGCTCGGTTACGTCGGGTCCGCGCGGGGTGTCGTTGCGCAGCATGAGCAGTTCGAAGTCCACGCCGATCTGGCGCAGCAGTTCGCGCCGGCGCGGGCTTTTTGAGGCGAGGTAGATTTTCTTGTCGATCGGTTTCATCGGGGGTATGGCGCCTTTCAGACGCGATGATAGGGATGATTCTGCGTGATCGACCACGCACGGTACAACTGCTCCGCAAGCATAACACGCACGATGCCGTGGGGGAGCGTCATACTGGAGATGCGAATCAGCCCTTCGGCGCGCGCCTTGAGCTCGGGGTCGAGGCCGTCGGCCCCGCCGATCAGGAAGACGGTGTCGCGCCCGTCCTGCTGCCATGCCATGAGCTGCTGCGACAGGCCGACGCTGGTGAGGTCCTTGCCGCGCTCGTCCAGGGCGATGATGCGCGCGCCCTTGGGCAGCACCGCCTCGATGCGCTCGCGCTCGAGCGCCATGGCGGTGGCGGCGGTCTTGCTGCCCGAGCGTTCGACCGGCTTGATTTCCTTGAGCACGATGCGCAGTTCGGGCGGCATGCGTTTGGTGTACTCGCCAAAGCCGGTCTCTATCCAGGCCGGCATCTTGTGGCCGACCGCAGCGATCAACAGCTGCATCGGCGCTTACTCGGCTTCGACTTTTTTGACGACGCGCTTGATGACCTTCTTGACCGGCGCTTCGTCCGGCGCGGCCTTCTTGGCGGCGGCGCGTTTCGGCGGCAGCTCCTTGAGCGCTTTCACGGCCGCCGTTTCCGTCTTGGACGGGGCGACCTTGACGACCTTGCCGACCGGGGCCGGAGCGGCCTTCTTGGCAGCCGGCTTCTTGGCCGCCGCGGTCTTGGTGGCGGCGCTCTTGGTCGCGGCGCTCTTGGTGGCCGCGGCCTTCTTGGCGGCCGGCTTGCGCTCGTTGACCGGCTTGACCACGACCGCGTCCTGGTTGGCCGCCAGGTGCTTCGATTTCGGCTTGACCATGTCGGCTTCGGCCGCTTCGAGCGTGCCCTTGCGCTTGGCCGCGCCCAGCTTGACGGGCTTGTCGCCCCAGATCTCTTCGAGGCGGTAGTACTGGCGGATCGCCGGCTGCATGATGTGGACGATCATGTCGCCCAGGTCGACCAGCACCCATTCGCCGGTGTCTTCGCCTTCAATGCCGATGACGTCGCCGCCGGCTTCCTTGACCTTGTCGCGCACCGAGGCGGCCAGCGCCTTGGTCTGGCGGTTCGACGTGCCGGAGACCACGGCGATGCGGTCGAACAGGCTGGTCAGGTGAACTGTGTCGAACACGACAATGTCCTGGCCCTTGACGTCTTCGAGGGCGTCGACGACGAGGGTTTGAAGTTTTTTAATATCCATTAGCTTGTATATAAATTATGTTGTTGAATATAGTCTAGCACTACCGGGGAGATAAGCGAATTTGCCTGTTCCCCCCGTTGCAATGCAGCACGAATCTGGGTGGCCGAGATATCCACGTCCAGCGATGGTGTCAGGTAAGCCAGGCCTGACGGTGTGTTGCGCAGTTGCGCCAGGTCGCCCCGGCGCTGCTGAAGTTCTTGTGCCACCGCGACCGGCAAGGTTGCGTCGTCGAGCGTGAAACCGGGCCGCGCCGCCACCGCGATGTGGGCCAGGTCGAACAGGGCGCGCCATTCGCGCCAGGTGTCGAGCTGGCGCAGCTGGTCGGCGCCCATCAGGAACACGATCGAGGCCTGCGGCCCCAGTTCGGCGCGCACCTGGCGCAGCGTGTCGACGGTGTAGGTCGGGGTGCCGCGCGCGATTTCCTGGGTGTCGATCGTCACCGCCAGGCCAGCCTCGGCGAAGGCCAGCTTGAGCATCGCCACGCGCTCCTCGCCGCTGGCGCGCAGGCTGTTTTTCTGCCAGGGGTTCCCGGCCGGGATGATGCGCAGCTGGTCCGGCTGCAGCAGCCGGGCGAACAGGGCGGCCAGCGCCACGTGGCCGTGATGGACAGGGTCGAAACTGCCTCCCAGCAGCGCGACGCATACGCTCACGCGGCGAGCCAGTCGCGCTGGACCAGGAAGTCGCGGTACAGCGCGGCCTCGGCGCTGCCGGCGTCCGGCTTCCAGTCGTAGCGCCATTTGACGATCGGCGGCATCGACATCAGGATCGCCTCGGTGCGCCCGCCCGACTGCAGGCCGAACAGGGTGCCGCGGTCCCACACCAGGTTGAATTCGACGTAGCGCCCGCGCCGGTAGGCCTGGAAGTCGCGTTCGCGCTCGCCGTACGGGGTGTCCTTGCGCGCGCCGATGATCGGCAGGTAGGCCTTGAGGAAAGCCTCGCCCACGCTTTGCGTCATCGCGAACGACTGGTCGAAGCCGGCCTCGTTGAAGTCGTCGAAGAAGATCCCGCCCACGCCGCGCGGCTCCTGGCGGTGCTTGATGAAGAAGTAGTCGTCGCACCACTGCTTGAAGCGCGCATGCAGGCCGGCGCCGAACGGGGCCAGGGCGTCGTGGCAGCACTGGTGGAAGTGGCGCGCGTCGCCGGCGTCGCCGTAGAAGGGCGTCAGGTCCATGCCGCCGCCGAACCACCAGACCGGCTCCTGGCCGGGCGCGCTGGCGGTAAAGAAGCGCACGTTCATGTGCACCGTGGGCGCGTAGGGATTGCGCGGATGGAGCACCAGCGACACGCCCATCGCTTCCCAGGCGCGGCCGGCCAGTTCGGGGCGCGCGGCGGCGGCCGAGGGCGGCAGGTTGGCACCGGTCACGTGCGAAAAATTACAGCCGCCGCGCTCGAACACATTGCCTTCCTCGACCAGGCGCGAGATCCCGCCGCCGCCTTCAGGACGTTGCCATTCATCGCGCAGGAAGGGCTTGCCATCGACTTGTTCGAGCGCGAGGATGATGCGCGATTGCAGATCGAGGAGCCAGGCCTTGACGGCGGCAGCGGAAGGGGATGACATGCGGTGGGATGAGGGAAGTGAAAATTCGAAGACGAATTGTACACTGCCTGGACTTTATATGATATAGAGGCCGGCGCCGGGCGGCACGGCGCTGGCGGCGCCGTGCGCGGAAGAAAAACGCGCCGCGGCGAGGCGACCCCGGCGCCGCGCGCGTACAAGAAAACGCACCCGGGGCCGATGCCTCGGACGCTGGCGGCGCCGCGCGTGACCCAATACGCGGCGCGGCCGTGCACGCCGGTGCGGCAGGCCGCCGCCGCAGTTCAGGCGCTTAGTGCTTCAGCCCGCGCCAGCCGATATCGCGGCGGTACTGGGCGCCGTTGAAGTGGATCTTGTCGACCGTCTCGTAGGCCTGCTTCTGGGCCATCTTGATGCTGTCGCCCAGGCCGACCACGC
>DIZW01000047.1:4431-20733 GCA_002428015.1 Oxalobacteraceae bacterium UBA6018
ATCTTGACGCTGTCGCCCAGGCCGACCACGCACAGCACGCGCCCGCCGCTGGTGAGCAGCTTGCCGTCGGCGATCTGGGTGCCGGCGTGGAAGGTGACGCATTCGGGCGTCTCGGGCGGAATGCCGTCGATGACGTCGCCCTTGCGCGGGCTGTCCGGATAGCCGGCCGCCGCCATCACCACGCCGACCGCGGTGCGCCGGTCCCATTCCAGTTCGACCGTGTCGAGACTACCGTTGACGGCGTGCTCCATCACCGTCAGCAGGTCGCTCTTGAGGCGCGCCATGATCGGCTGGGTTTCCGGGTCGCCCATGCGGCAGTTGAATTCCAGCGTGCGCGGATTGCCCTTGTCGTCGATCATCAGGCCGGCGTACAGGAAGCCGGTGAACACGATGCCGTCCTTGGCCATGCCGGCGATGGTCGGGTTGATGATCTCGCGCATCACGCGCGCGTGCATGGCCGGGGTGACGATGGGGGCGGGCGAGTAGGCGCCCATGCCGCCCGTGTTGGGGCCTTCGTCGTGGTCGCGCAGGCGCTTGTGGTCCTGGCTGGTGGCAAGCGGCAGCACGTTCTTGCCGTCGCACATGACGATGAAGCTGGCTTCCTCGCCGGCCAGGAATTCTTCGATCACGATGCGCGCGCCGGCGTCGCCGAAGCGGTTGTCGGCCAGCATATGGTCGACCGCCTGGTGCGCTTCTTCCAGCGTCATGGCCACTACCACGCCCTTGCCGGCGGCCAGGCCGTCGGCCTTGATGACGATCGGCGCGCCGTTGGCGTCCACATAGGCGTGCGCCTGGGCGACGTCGGAAAAGCTCTGGTAGCGCGCGGTCGGAATGCCGTGACGCTGCATGAAGGCCTTGGCGAAGTCCTTCGAGCTTTCCAGTTGCGCGGCCGCCTTGGTGGGGCCGAACACCTTCAGGCCGCGGGTGCGGAACAGGTCGACGATGCCGGCCGCCAGCGGCTGCTCGGGGCCGACCACGGTCAGGCCGATGTGCTCCTGCTCGGCGAAATCGGCCAGGGCGGCCGGGTCGGTGATGTCGACATTGACCAGGCGCACGTCGCGGGCGGTGCCGCCGTTGCCGGGTGCGACGTAGACCATCTGGATACGTTCGGATTGGGCCAGTTTCCAGGCCAGTGCGTGTTCGCGGCCGCCAGAGCCGACTACCAGGATTTTCATAGGCTGCTTATTCTTCGATCAGGGCGTTGGTATAGACTTCCTGGACGTCGTCGAGGTTTTCGAGCGCGTCGAGGAGCTTTTGCATCTTGAGGCCATCTTCGCCGGAAAACACGGTCTCGGTGGCCGGCTTCATGATGATCTCGGCCACTTCGGCCTTGAACCCAGCCGCTTCCAGCGCTTCCTTCACGCTGGCGAAAGCGAACGGGTCGCACAGCACTTCGAAACCGCCTTCCTCGTCGGCGATGACGTCTTCGGCGCCGGCTTCGAGGGCCGCTTCCATCAGCTTGTCTTCGTTCACGCCGGGCGCGAACAGGAACTGGCCGCAGTGCTTGAACATGAAGGCGACCGAGCCTTCGGTGCCCATGTTGCCGCCGTTCTTGTTGAAGGCGTGGCGCACTTCGGCCACCGTGCGCACGCGGTTGTCGGTCATGCAGTCGACGATGATGGCGGCGCCGCCGATGCCGTAGCCTTCATAGCGCACTTCCTCATAATTCACCCCTTCCAGGCCGCCGGAACCGCGCTGGATGGCGCGCGTGACGTTCTCCTTCGGCATGTTGGCATCGGCCGCCTTCTCGACCGCCAGGCGCAGGCGCGGGTTGGTCGCAATATCGGCGCCACCCATGCGCGCGCCCACCGTGATCTCCTTGATCAGGCGCGTCCAGATCTTGCCGCGCTTGGCGTCGGTCGCGGCTTTCTTGTGCTTGATGTTGGCCCATTTGCTGTGTCCAGCCATGTCGAATCTTCCTTAAGACGGTGTGAGGCAGTGTGCGAGGGAGGCCGACATTTTAGCATAGCGTCATGCCCGAAATCCGCCAGCCCAAGCCGGCCCGGGCGATTCGTTCTACAATCTTGCGATGAGTAAAATTGCTTCTACTGCCACACCGCCCGGGCCCGCCCTCGCCATCGCCCGTCCCACGCTGCTGACCGGCCTGGCGCTTGCCATCGGCGGGGCCGTGCTGTTCTCCACCAAGGCCATCGTTGCCAAATTGTTATACCGGTATCACCTCGACGCCGTCACCGTGCTGGCCTTCCGCATGCTGTTCTCCGTACCCTTCTTCGGCGCCGTGGCGCTGTGGAAGATGCGCAGCGAGCCGCCGCTGGCCTGGCGCGAGCGCTGGCAACTGGTTGGCCTGGGCCTGGCCGGGTATTACCTGTCGAGCTATCTCGATTTCAGCGGCTTGCAGTATATTTCCGTCGGCCTGGAACGGCTGATCCTGTTCCTGACGCCGAGCATCGTGCTGCTCATCAGCTCGTTCGTGCTCAAGCGCCACATCAGCCGCACCGAATGGCTCTCGCTGCTGGTCTCGTATTGCGGGATCGTGCTGGTGTTCGTGCACGACCTGCGCGCCGGGGCCGGCAACGCCGTCCTCGGGGCGGCCCTGGTGCTGGGGGCGGCCGTGTCGTATTCGCTCTACCTGCTCGGCTCGGGAGAGATGGTCAAGCGCCTGGGCGCCATGCGCCTGGTGGCCTACGCCATGTGCGTGGCCAGCGCCGCCTGCGTGATCCAGTTCTTCGCGCTGCGTCCGGCCGCGCTGCTGGTGCAGCCGGCCGGCGTGTACTGGCTCTCGCTCGTGAACGCGGTATTGTGTACTATCCTGCCGGTGCTGATGACGATGACGGCCGTGCAGCGCATCGGCGCGCCGGTCGCGTCCCAGTCGGGCATGATCGGTCCGGTGTCGACCCTGTTCCTGGGCGCGCTGATTCTGGACGAGCCGATCACCGCGGTCCAGCTGGCGGGCACGGTATTGGTGCTGGCCGGAATTTACATGCTGTCGAGAAGAAAATAACCCACGCAGTCGAACAAGAAGTAGCACCCACAATCACGAACGCAAGCCAAAGGGATGAGTCAAAGATGAAATCACGTATCGCGCTGATCGCGCACGACAAGAAAAAGGACGACATGATCACGCTGGCGGCCGAGTACATCGATTTTCTGCGCGGTTGCAACCTGATCGCCACCGGCACCACCGGCGGACGCCTTTCCAACGAGCTGGGCCTGACGGTCGAGCGCAAGCACTCGGGCCCGTTTGGCGGCGACCTGCAGATCGGCTCCGACCTGGTCGACGGCAAAATCGACGCGGTAATCTTCCTGCGCGACCCGATGACGCCGCAGCCGCACGAGCCGGACATCAACGCCCTCGTGCGCGCCTGCGACGTGCACAACGTGGCCTGCGCGACCAACTTGTCGAGCGCCCACCTGGTGCTGTCGCAGTTGCAGCTCAAGGCGCGCAAGTCGTAAGCGGCGGCAAGGCAGCGACAGCAAGGCAGCGCTAGCAAAGCGGCGGGTGGGAGCGGCAGTAAGCGCTCACATTTTTTCGCCCGGTCACACCTCAATCAAACACGGAGCGGCACATGACAAAAGCAATCCGCATGGAACGAACCGGCGGGCCGGAAGTGATGCAATACGTCGACGTCGAGGTGGGCGCGCCCGGCCCCGGCGAAGCGACGGTGCGCAACCACGCCATCGGGCTCAATTACCTCGACGTGTATTTCCGCTCCGGGCTGTATCCGCAGCCGTTGCCGGCCGGGCTGGGCGCGGAAGGCGCCGGCGTGGTCGAGGCGGTCGGGCCTGGCGTGACGGAGGTGGTGGTAGGCGACCGGGTGGCCTACGCCGGCCGGCCCAACGGTTCCTACGCCGAGCTGCGCAACATGCCGGCCGAGACCCTGGTGCGCCTGCCGGACGCGATCTCGTTCGAGACCGCCGCGGCCATGCTGCTGCAAGGGCTGACGGTGCAATACCTGTTCAACCGCACCATCAAGCTGCGGCGCGGCGACACCATCCTGTTCCACGCCGCCGCCGGCGGGGTCGGCTCCATCGCGGCGCAGTGGGCGCGCGCGCTCGGGGTCGAGATGATCGGCACGGTCGGCTCGGCCGAGAAGGCCGCGCTGGCAAAGGCGCACGGCTGCGCACACGTGATCAACTACAACACCGAGAATTTCGTCGAGCGGGTCAAGGAGATCACCAACGGCAAGAAAGTGTCGGTGGTGTACGACTCGATCGGCAAGGACACCTTCACCGGCTCGCTGGACTGCCTGCGCCCGCTGGGCCTGATGGTCAGTTTCGGCAATGCCTCCGGGCCCGTGCCGCCGTTTTCGTTGAGCGAGCTGGCCAGCCGCGGCGGGCTGTTCATCACCCGTCCGGCGCTGGGCAATTACGCCGACACGCGCGAGAACCTGCTGGCGATGGCGGCCGACCTGTTCGCCATGGTCGAGAGCGGCAAGGTGAACATCGACATCAACCAGCGCTACCGGCTGGCGGACGTGCAACAGGCCCATCGCGACCTCGAGGCGCGCAAGACCACCGGCTCCACCATCCTGCTGCCATGAGAGCGCTAACCGGCCGCCTTGGCGCTGCCCTCACTTTGGCCGCCATCTCCGCCGGCCCCGCGTTGGCCGTGCCCGCGGGCGAGAGCGACCCCGTCCTGGGCCGCTGGGACGTGACCGTCTCCGCGCCCGACGGCAGCCAGTTCCCGAGCTGGTTCGACATCGCCCTGCGTACCGAAAACGAGCTGATGGGGCGCATGGTGGGCCGCTTCGGCTCGACCCGCTACGCCAGCGCCGTCACCTTCAACGACGGCAAGCTGAGCCTGCGCGTGCCGCGCCAGTACGAGAGCGGCCCGGCCGAGCTCCAGTTCGACGGCATCCTGGCCGACGGCGCGCTCAGCGGCACCACCATCGACGAGCATGGCGCCACGCTGCGCTGGAGCGCCCAGCGCGCGCCCGTCCTGCCGCGTCCTGCAGCGCCGCACTGGGGTAAGCCGCTGGCGCTGTGGAACGGCACCGACCTGAAGGGCTGGACCCAGCAGGGCGGCGGCGCGTCCTGCTGGCAGGTGGGGCATGGCGTGCTGGCGAACACCAGCCCATGCCGCAATCTGATCAGCACGGCCCGCTTCAAGGACTTCAAGCTGCACGTGGAATTCATGAACGTCGCCGGCGGCAATAGCGGCCTGTACCTGCGCGGGCGCTACGAGGTGCAGCTCAACGACGCCTACGGCCAGGCGCCGGACGCGCTGCGCTCGGGCGCGGTGTACGGCCATCTGCGCCCGCAGCTGAACGCCACCCTGCCAGCGGGGCAGTGGCAGAACATCGACGTCACCCTGCTGGGGCGCTACGTCACAGTGGTGTTGAACGGGAAGACCATCATCGAGGACCAGGAGATCCCCGGCATCACCGGCGGCGCCCTCGACAGCCGCGAGGCAGAGGACGGCCCTGTGATGCTGCAGGGCGACCACACGGCGGTGAGCTTTCGCAAGGTGGTGCTCACGCCCCTGCTGGCGCGCTGAGCGCCGGCGCGCCCTATCTACGGCCGGCGCGGGCGCAGCCTGCCAGCGCGCGCTCGGCGCACCGGCCAGGTGTGCGCGGACTTATGCGCGCGGACTTATCCTTCGCGCTTCAACTCGATGCGGCGCGCCACGCCGCTCACGCCGGGAAAGCCCAGGAAGGCGCTCTGCACCAGTGCGGGCATCATGGCCGGGGTGGACAGCTCGTGGCTCTGGTTGTGCACCGTCACGTCGAACAGACGCTTGCCGTCGCTGGCCGACTTGATCGCCACCTGCAGCTCGCGCTGGTAGACGTGGCGCGTGACCATGGCGAAGTCGTCGTCGGCCCAGAACGGGTCGTAGAATCGGCTATACAGCCCGCCCGCCCAGTAACGCCGGCCGCCCCAGGCGGGACGGTAGAACGCGTACGGGCTGGCGAAGCCGTAGTGAAACCGCTCGAACGGGAAGGCGGCGCTGGGGAAGACCGGCACCAGCACGCGCATCGGAACGTCGGTCGTCGTGAAGCGCATCGCCACCTTGAGCGCGGCCGTTTCGCCCGCGGCCGCCGGGTGGAAGCCCAGCTTGGCCAGCTCGCCGCCAACCAGGTTCTCGTAGCTGCGCAATTCCAGGGTGTCGTCCTGGGGAGGGGGCGCCTCGAACACGTAGGACTTGTCAGCCGGGGCGGCCGGCCATTGATGGAAAGTGGTCACATCGCTGGTGACGGTGGCTGCGCATCCGCCCAGCAGCAGGGTCAAAGCCGCGCCGGCGGCGGTGAAAAGGCGTTTCATCTTGTTCTCCCAGGTTTTTTTCGAATACACCGAACTTAACTGTATTGCCGCTCGCGTGATTTTGAACATATCTTACAGATTGTTACCGCAGGAACATAGCGATACAGACATTGTCAGAATAAATACGCAACTAGCCGATCATCCAGGACGACATCGGCGCGCGGCGCGCGGCGGCATCCGGGCGGTATTGGTAAAATGGGGCCCTGATTCCCCGCCCCTATCGAACCTTCATGCGCACAGACACCGCCCAGACCATCTACCGGAAAGACTACGCAGCGCCAAGCTACCTGGTCGATACCGTCGAACTCGGCTTCGACCTCGACCCTGAGCGGACCATCGTCGCCAGCCGGCTGGTCATGACGCGCAACCCCGGCACGGCCCCGGGCGAGATCGCCCTGTACGGCGAAAACATCGAGCTGGTCGCCTTGCGCATGAACGGCGCCACCCTGGGCAAAGGCGAGTACGATCTCTCCGAAAACATGCTGCGCATTCCAGGCGCACCGGACAGCGTCACGCTGGAAATCGAAACGATTACCGCGCCCGTCAAGAACACCACGCTCAACGGTCTGTACGTCTCGAACGGCAACTTCTTCACCCAATGCGAGGCCGAGGGCTTCCGCAACATCACTTATTTCCCGGACCGGCCCGACGTCATGGCGCGCTACACCGTCATGCTGCGCGCGGACAAGGCAAAATACCCGGTGCTGCTCTCGAACGGCAACCTCATCGAACAGGGCGACCTGGACGACGGGCGCCACTACGCCAAGTGGGAAGACCCGTTCAAGAAACCGTCCTACCTGTTCGCCCTGGTCGCGGCGCGCCTGGTCTGCCAGGAAGAGGTCTTCCGCCTCAAGGATGGCCGCGACGCCCTGCTGCAGGTGTGGGTGGAGGAGGGCAACCTCGACAAGACCGACTACGCGATGCAGTCGCTCAAGAACAGCATCCGCTGGGACGAGGAGCGCTTCGGCCTCGAGCTCGACCTGGACCGCTTCATGATCGTCGCCGTGGGCGACTTCAACATGGGCGCGATGGAAAACAAGGGCCTGAACATCTTCAACACCAAGTACGTGCTGGCCAACCCGCGGGTGGCCACCGACGCCGACTTTGCCGGCATCGAAGCGGTGGTCGGGCACGAGTACTTCCACAACTGGACCGGCAACCGGGTGACCTGCCGCGACTGGTTCCAGCTGTCGCTCAAGGAAGGCCTGACCGTGTTCCGCGACCAGGAATTTTCCGCCGACATGATCGGCACCGACAGCGGGCGCGCGGTCACCCGCATCGACCAGGTGCGCACCCTGCGCCAGTCCCAGTTCCCCGAGGACGCCGGCCCCATGGCCCATCCGGTGCGCCCCGACTCCTTCGTCGAGATCAACAACTTCTACACCGTCACCGTGTACGAAAAAGGCGCGGAGGTGGTGCGCATGTACCAGACCCTGCTGGGCCGCGAAGGCTTCCGCAAGGGCATGGACCTGTACTTCGCGCGGCACGACGGCCAGGCCGTCGAGTGCGACGATTTCCGCCGCGCCATGGCCGACGCCGGCGGGCGCGACCTGAGCCAGTTCGAACGCTGGTACAGCCAGGCCGGCACCCCGGAGGTGGCGGTCGAGACCAGCTACGACGCGGCCGGCCAGACCTACGACATCACCCTGCTGCAGACCTGCCCGGCCACGCCGGGGCAGGCGGTCAAGCTGCCGTTTCATATTCCCGTGGCCGTCGGCCTGCTGGGCGCGGACGGGCGCGACCTGCCGCTGACGGTGGACGGCGAAGCGCGCGGCACCACCGCCGTACTCGAGCTGACCGAAGCCTGGCAGAGCTTCCGCTTCACCGGCGTCACGCAGGCGCCCACGCCGTCGCTGCTGCGCGACTTTTCCGCCCCGGTCATCCTCGAATTCGACTACACCGACGAGCAACTGCTGCACCTGTTCAACCACGACAGCGACCCCGTCAACCGCTGGGAGGCTGGCCAGCGCCTGGCCATGGAACGCCTGCTCAAGCTGACCGTGGCCGCCGCCACCGGCGCTACGCTGGCGCTGGACGACACCTTCGTCGGCGCCATGCGCAAGATCCTCACCGACGCCACGCTCGACGCGGCCTTCCGCGAGCAGGCCCTGCTGCTGCCGTCCGAAAGCATGATCGCCGAGCAGATGGACGTGGTCAATCCGCAGGCGATCCACCTGGCGCGCCAGTTCGTTCGGCGCAGCATCGGCGAGCGACTGCGGGCCGAGCTGATGGCCCAGTACCAGGCCAGCCAAACGCCCGGCCCCTACAGTCCGGACGCCGTCTCGGCCGGCAAGCGCGGCCTCAAGAACCTGGCGCTGGCCTACCTCGCGGCCGCGCCCGACAAGGAGGTCGTCGCCCTGGCCCAGCGCCAGTACGACGAAGCCGACAACATGACCGACCGCGCCGCCTCGCTGAGCGCGCTCATTCACGCCGGCGCGGCCAGCGTGCCGCGCGCGCTGGAGCGCTTCTACGCCGATTTCGAGCACGAGGCGCTGGTGATCGACAAATGGTTCGTCATGCAAGCGTCCGCGCCTGGCGCCGACGTCACCGCCGCGCGCGCGCTGATGCGTCACCCGGCCTTCAACATCAAGAATCCGAATCGCGCGCGCAGCCTCATCTTCACCTTCTGCAACATGAATCCGTCGCAGTTCCACGCCGACGACGGCAGCGGCTACGCCTTCTGGGCCGAGCAGGTGATGGCGCTCGACAAGCTCAACCCGCAAGTGGCGGCGCGGCTGGCGCGCTCGATGGACCGCTGGCGGCGTTACGCCCCGGCCCTGCAAGCGCACATGAAAACCGCGCTGCAGCAGGTGGCGGCGGTGGCCGAGCTGTCGAACGACGTGCGCGAGGTCGTCACCAAAGCACTGGCCAATTGAAGCGCGCATGAGCGCAGGACGACGCGCGTTGCGCCGGCGTTCGTGCGCCCGTGGCCGGCGCTACCTATTGGCACGCCCAGCGTCACGGCACGGTCCGCAACGCGAACTAACGCACACAGAATAATCAACACAAACCAAAAGGGAAGTTCATGAAACGCGTCAGCCTCACGCAATACCTGGTCGAAGAACAACGTCTGCACAATTCCATTCCCGCCGAACTGCGCCTGCTCATCGAAGTGGTCGCGCGCGCCTGCAAGACCATCAGCCACTCGGTCGGCAAGGGCGCCCTCGGCGACATTCTCGGCAGCGCCAACACCGAGAACATCCAGGGCGAGGTACAGAAGAAGCTGGACGTGATCTCCAACGAAATCCTGCTCGAAGCGAACGAATGGGGTGGCCACCTGGCCGCCATGGCGTCCGAGGAAATGGAGTCGATCCACCAGATCCCGAACCGCTATCCAAAAGGCGAATACATGCTGCTGTTCGATCCGCTGGACGGCTCCTCGAACATCGACGTCAACGTCTCCATCGGCACGATCTTCTCCGTGCTCAAGGCGCCTGAAGGCATGGGCACGCCCACCGAGGCGGACTTCATGCAGGCTGGCACGATGCAAGTTGCGGCCGGCTACGCCGTGTACGGCCCGCAAACCATGCTCGTGCTCACCACCGGCAATGGCGTCAACTGCTTCACGCTCGACCGCGAGATGGGATCGTGGGTGCTCACCCAGCGCAACATGATGATCCCCGCCGACACCAAGGAATTTGCGATCAACATGTCCAACGCCCGCCACTGGCACGCGCCCGTCAAGCGCTATGTGGACGAACTGCTGGCCGGTTCCAGCGGCGCGCGCGACAAGGACTTCAACATGCGCTGGATCGCCTCCATGGTGGCCGACGTGCACCGCATCCTCAACCGCGGCGGCATCTTCATGTACCCGGCGGACGTGCGCGATGCCTCCATGCCCGGCAAGCTGCGCCTCATGTACGAAGCGAACCCGATGGCGATGATCGTCGAGCAGGCCGGCGGCGCCGCCACCGATGGACGCATGCGCATCCTCGATATCGCGCCCCACAAGCTGCACCAGCGCGTCCCGGTCTTCCTCGGCTCCAAGAGCGAAGTCGAACGCGTGACCAGCTATCACAGCGAATAAAGCGCGGTTTCCGCCACCCGAAACGACCGCCTCATCGATTCCCTTTGATTCGGACTAGCAAGTTTGGCGAAAACTTTGCTAGAATACGCGTCTTCGCCGCTTTAGCTCAGTTGGTAGAGCAGTTCATTCGTAATCGGTGCGCGGGTTCAGGTGTACTGAGGTAAAAGGTAAGCAAATCAAGGCTCTCGGGCCGCCAGCGGTCTGATGGCAAGGTAGTACAGACACAGGCTAGACAAGTTTTAAGGTTTAGCCGCTGTAGCTCAGTCGGTAGAGCAGCGCATTCGTAATGCGAAGGTCACCAGTTCGATTCCGGTCAGCGGCACCAAAATAAAGTGAGAAGGGCAGCTTACACAGGCTGCCCTTTTTGCTATGGGCTGCTGGGTCCGTAGGCGACTAGCGTGGGAGTTTGAACGGGAGGAGGTTCGAATGGCAGCAGAGTGTCTATGGGGTGTTTGCTTCATTGCGCTTGATAGCAGCGGACAGAAGTTCTTCGGCTTCTCCGAGTTCCTTGCGGCCCTTGCGCTCATGGTGCTGGCCTGGACGACCGCCGACGTTCGCTACCGGTTTCGGGTCCGAACCGCGCCCGTACCTTTGCTGGGCATCACGTTCTCGGTCGTCACCGCTGTCGGGGTGCTGACGCTTTTAACGGACCTCTGGCGCGCTGAGCATTGGCTCGTGCCTAAGGGTAACCTCATGACGCCAGGATCATGGCAAGCGCTCTTAGGCGGAGTGTTTCTCCTGACATTTCTCACCTGGATGTGGTTCGCATTTATCCGGCCGCCCACATACGGTCGGTACAACGCCGAGCGATTCGCGCAGGTCCTGTACCGAGTTATCCTTAAGGGGGCCCCGGAAGAACTCGCCGTCATCGCCGACGAACTCGCTTACTCGACGCGCGCACTTGTCCGCCACGCCACCGATAGGGGCAGGGTTAAGAACTACCGGATCAACCGCGACGAAGTGGATAAGAAAGTTCCTCCCAAGGTAGAGGGGTATGCAAACGATCTGCTTCTACTCATCGCGGATCGGAGGCTGTGTCGGACAATCGTCGAGTCGTCACCCGGAACGGCCTTGGCGGTATTTCGGGCTATGGCAGAGATGAAAAAGTACGGCATCCAGGTGGAAACCTTCGCCAAGAACATAGTGAACGAGGCCATCGCTAATAAGGACTCCTTCTTATTTCACGAAGCCGAGGGGTATCAATCCGGTTTGATCGGTTACCACAAGCCCCTCAGCCAGGCCATGTTCTCACGCTATGAGATGGTCGAGACGATCGGGACGCTCCTCGATCCCGACATCAATCGCAATGGGGGGTGGGATGCAGCGCAGTGGGAGGCCTATTGCAGGGTAGTGTTGATGACTTTCCGCAATTACGTCGAAGAAGGGTCTACTGACCATTCGTTCGTGCTTTATCGAGCCAAAGGCTACATCGAGAACGCTGCTTCGGACCTCTACTCGCTGAACGAACTTGCCAGCGCTTGGGACACCGACTCGTCCCGCCGGCTTCGAGTCGTCGTCGAATTCATCGCCGATGCGATCAAGATTCTCAACGAGAAGGGTATTCCCGGCCATGTTCGGCTCCGTGTTAGAGAGAAACACGGCCATCCGCGTGAGACCTTCTATGATCACATCGCAAGCCTGATATTCGAGGTGATTTTCCACGCTTCGGCAGTTAGATCACCGCAGTGGGGATGTTGGTCGATTCAGCACAACTCGGTGTGGAGCAAGCTGTTCAACTTCGATAACCTTGATGGTGCCGCAGGTCGAATTATTAAGTTCAAAGTGCGCCGGCTCCTATACAAGGAGATTTCCAGAATGAGGCTCTTTGCCAACTTCAAGGGAGCAAAGATTCTCGGCTTCTGCTTGAACGTGATGGGACTTGCCATCAGGAAAGTCGACTATGACAAAGACAGTCTGGCGCTTCAGAAGGCTGTGCTAGCCTGGACAAGAAAGAACTACGTTTGGTTGCATGCATTCAACCCCCGCGTCGCTGAGGCATGCTTGGTCGATGGAATGACCTATGATCAGGAGAATCAGCGACTGGTGCGCACGCATCCCGCCGACGGGCTGAGGCGCGAGCCGAGCTACGTCTACCTTGAGCTTGATTCCGCTACGTCCGAGCAAGAGGATGTGGCCAAGGGGGTGGCTGCTCAACCGTAGCCCGAAGTTTAGCCCTCCGGTTTTCATCGGACAGCCCGTGCTGTACGCGGGCGCATCGGTCCGCGCGCAAACCAGCATTGGATCGTTCCGGGCCTCTGTGGACGCACTCGGATAGCCCTCGGAACACCCGCGCGAGTCGTCCTACCCGTGGCCCCCCAGGTTCTTGTTAAAGGGGGGGTTTGCGTCGGCTGTATTGTTGCCCTTGGCCTGCGTCAGTAGCTCGGCAAATCAAACGAAGATGCTGGCGCTGGAACGCTTGCGCTTTGCGCCTCCAGTCGCACTCGTTGAATGTCTGCATTGCCCTAAGCATCGGACTGCTTTGAGTCGAAAGCGGGCTGTCACTACCCCGGAGATTCATCTGCCGTCAGCGCGAGCACACCGCCCGGGTGAACAAAACCGCACTGCTTGTGCAAAAGTCAGCATTCCCCTCGTCGCCGCCCATCTTTCTGCGAAAACTCAAAAACTAGTCCCTTCAGGTACTTTTTGTTTTCTTCAGGAAAGTATATGATCAATAACAAGCGCGGTGGGATTTTGTTGATATGAGATCAACGCCAAAGCGCGCTCGCGCGATAAGGAAAAACATGAAGTTTTCAAATCTGAAGATCGGCCAGCGCCTGGGTATCGGCTTTGGCGCGGTATTGCTCCTGATGGCGCTGCTGATGGCGGCCGCGCTGATGCGCTTGTCCAGTATCGAGCACGCCAGCAGCGAATTGATCGAACGCGACTGGGTCAAGGCTGATGCCGCCAATGTGATTAACGCGACCACACGTGCCAACGCGCGCCTGACGATGGAGCTGTTCATCGCGCCCGACAAGGCCTATCTCGCCAAATTGCATCAGCAGGTCGTGGTCAACAAGAAGACGATCTCGGACGCGATCGCGTCCCTGACCCAGATGGCAACACCGGAGGAGACGACGGCCCTGGCGGCGATGAAAGAAAAACGCGCCAGCTACGTCGCCTCGTTCGAGAAGGTCGGACGCCTGATCGATGGCGAGCAGCGCGACGATGCCGGCAAGCTGATGCTGTCGGAAACCTTGCCAGCGCTCGATGCCTTGTTCGTCGACATACAAGACCTGGTCGCGCGGCAGAAAACCGCCGCCGAGAAAACGGCGGTGAGCGTGAAGTACAACATTACCATCGCGCGCGACGTGGTCATCGGGCTGGGCGTGCTCGCCATTGTGCTGGGCATCGCGTTCTCGCTGGTCATCACGCGCTCGATCACGGGGCCGATCGGGCGCGCCTTGAGCATCGCCGAGACCGTCGCCGCGGGAGACTTGTCCAGCGACATAGACGCGTCCTCGCAGGACGAGACCGGTGACCTGCTGCGCGCGTTGGGCAAGATGAATTCCAGCCTGCAGGCCATCGTGGGCCAGGTACGCAGCGGCACCGACCTGATCGCCACCGCGTCGAGCGAAATTGCCAGCGGTAACCTGGACCTGTCGTCCCGCACTGAGCAGCAGGCCAGCTCGCTGGAGGAGACCGCGTCGTCGGTGGAGGAATTGACGGCCACCGTCAAGCAAAACGGCGACAACGCGCGCCAGGCCAGCCAGCTTGCCTCGGCGGCGTCGGACGTGGCGGTCAAGGGCGGCGCGGTGGTGTCGGAAGTGGTGCAGACGATGGGCTCGATCAATGATTCGGCGCGCAAGATTGTCGACATCATCGGTGTGATCGACGGCATCGCTTTCCAGACCAACATCCTGGCCTTGAACGCGGCGGTGGAGGCGGCCCGCGCGGGCGAGCAGGGCCGCGGCTTCGCGGTGGTGGCGTCGGAGGTGCGCAATCTGGCCCAGCGCTCGGCCGGCGCGGCCAAGGAGATCAAGCACCTGATCGGCGATTCGGTCGACAAGGTCGAGAACGGCAGCCGCCTGGTGCAGCAGGCCGGCAGCACCATGGACGAGATCGTCGCCAGCGTCAAGCGCGTGACCGACATCATGGGCGAGATCACCTCCGCCAGCCACGAGCAGGAGGCGGGCATCAACCAGATCAACCTGGCCATCACGGAAATGGACACGGTCACCCAGCAGAACGCGGCGCTGGTGGAGGAGGCCGCCGCCGCGGCCGGTTCGCTGCACGAGCAGGCCGAGCATCTGGCCCAGGTCGTCAGTGTGTTCAAGGTCGACGCGCGCAGCATGGCTGCGCCGCGGGCGCGCACGCCCGGCGTGTCCTTGGCGGTGAACAATGCGAGCAAACCGGCGGGCGCCGCGCGGCCGGCGCAGCGCCAGGCCGCGGTCAAGGTGGCCAACGCCCGCGCCGGCGCCGGCGACGACTGGGAAACCTTCTGATCGATGCACGGCGGCGCCTGCCACAGGCGCCGCCTTCCGTCCGTCCCACGGCCGGGAAAATGGTATAAATAATTTCTACGCGCAATAAATCCCCCGCAAAAATTCCCCGCATCAAGTCTCATTTGTTCCATACCGTACCCAGTCCGCAGCTCTGTTAGACAGCGCACAGTGATCCCAGGTCAAACGTTATATTTTTTGTATCTGGTGCACCGTGCTCGGTGCATATGCCCGCGCTGATTCAACACTTTTAGAGGAACGATCATGGACAATCAAAAACCAAACGAAGGCAACGCACGCAATCTGGGAACGGAAGGTTCCGGGTCCAGCATGGGGAAAGATCTTGGCATCAATCGCACTCCTGGCTCGACCGCCGAGAACCTCGCCAGTAGCGCCAAGGACATGGCGAACAGCGCCGTCCGCAGCGCCGCGGACATGCACAAGAGCATAGACAAGGCGGCCGACGCCGCGCAACCTGTGGTCGACCGCCTGGCCAACAGCGCCCACGCCGGCGTCGACAAGGTCACCGGCATGCTGTCCGGCGCCAGCGACAAGATGGACGACAAGGCCCGCCAGCTGACCGCCGCCTACCGCAACTTCACCGATTCGGGCCGCGACTATGTGCGCGCCAGCCCCGGCACCTCGATCCTGGTCGCGCTGGCCGCAGGCTTCACCTTGTCCAAGCTGCTTGGCCGTCGTCGTTCCTAAGACCGCACGCTAGCCGCGCAGGGCGCATTCCGGCCGGACCGATCCGGCCGGAGGCGCGCGCCACGCCTTTTCCGCTCCACCCCACACTCTCCCTATCCGACTGCCAGGCGCCATGCGATCGGCTCGCCATCGGCATGGCATGACCGGCCAAACTAATTTGAGGTGTTCAATGGTTGCACGTAAGAAAACCGGTAAGTCCGACGAGGGCGCCGGCTCCGTCCTCAGCACTGTGTCCGGTCCCTCGACCGCGCAGCCGCCCACCACGCTCGGCAGCAAGGACGCGACCGCCGAGCGCCTGCTCGACAAGGTGACCGGCGCCATGGCGCTGGCCGCCGCGATGCCGTTCAACCCGACCAAGCCGGGCGAATACGGCGAGGCCGCGCGCACTCCCCAGGAGGGCGCTACCGCCGCCGCCCCGTCCGACGCCGTGGGCGGCAGCACCAGCACCGAGACCCTGGCCTCGCCCAAGACCGGCAGCGGCGTGCCGCCGGTGGGCGAAAACCCGACCGTGGGCCCGCTGAGCCGGGTGCGGGTCGACAGCAGCGCGCAAGTGCTCACCACCAACCAGGGCGTGCCCATCGCCAGCAACCAGGATTCGCTCAAGATCGGCCTGCGCGGGCCTACGGCGATGGAAGACTTCATCCTGCGCGAGAAGCTCACCCATTTCGACCATGAGCGCATCCCCGAGCGCGTGGTGCACGCGCGCGGTTCCGCCGCCCACGGCTATTTCGAGGCGTACAAGGACATGGGCGAGCTGACCCGCGCCACCGTGTTCGCCCAGGCCGGCAAGCGCACGCCCGTGTTCGTGCGCTTTTCCACCGTGGCCGGCGAGCGCGGCTCCAGCGACACCGCGCGCGACGTGCGCGGCTTCGCCGTCAAGTTCTACACCGACGAAGGCAACTGGGA
>DIZW01000072.1:0-8979 GCA_002428015.1 Oxalobacteraceae bacterium UBA6018
GAGATCCTGGAACTGAAGAACACGATTAACGTGATGGTCGACCAGCTGTCCTCGTTCGCGTCGGAAGTGACGCGGGTGGCGCGCGAGGTCGGCACCGAGGGTAAGCTGGGCGGCCAGGCCTATGTGCCGGGCGTGGGCGGGACCTGGAAGGACTTGACCGACAACGTCAACTTCATGGCCTCCAACCTCACCGGCCAGGTGCGTAACATCGCGGCGGTGACGACCGCGGTGGCGCGCGGCGACCTGTCCAAGAAGATCACGGTGGACGTCAAGGGCGAGATCCTGGAGCTCAAGGACACCATCAACGTGATGGTGGACCAGCTGTCCTCGTTCGCGTCGGAAGTGACGCGGGTGGCGCGCGAGGTCGGCACCGAGGGTAAGCTGGGCGGCCAGGCCAACGTGTCCGGCGTGGCCGGCACCTGGAAGGACTTGACCGAGAACGTCAACCAGCTGGCGGCGAACCTGACCAACCAGGTGCGCGCGATCGCCGAGGTGGCCACGGCGGTGACCCGCGGCGACTTGTCGCGTTCGATCCAGGTGGAGGCGCGCGGCGAGGTGTCCTACCTGAAGGACAACATCAACGAGATGATCCGCAACCTCAAGGAGACCACCCAGAAGAACGCCCAGCAGGACTGGCTCAAGACCAACCTGGCGCGCTTCACCCGCCTGCTGCAGGGCCAGCGCGACCTGCAGGCGGTGACGAAGCTGATCCTGTCCGAGCTGGCGCCGCTGGTGTCGGCCCACCACGGGGTGTTCTACATGATGGACTCGCAGGAAATGGATGCGCGCCTGCGCATGATCGCCAGCTACGGCTACCGTTCCAGCCGCAAGCTGGCCACCTCCTTCCTGCCGGGCGAGGGCCTGGTGGGCCAGTGCGCGCTGGAGAAGGTGCGCATCTGGCTGACCGACGTGCCGCGCGATTACATCGTGGTCTCGTCGGGCCTGGGCGCGGCGCCGCCGACCAACATCGTGGTGCTGCCTATCCTGTTCGAGCAGCAGGTCAAGGCGGTGATCGAGATCGCCTCGCTGGACCGCTTCACCGAGACCCACCTGTCCTTCCTCGACCAGCTGATGGAGTCGATCGGCGTGGTGCTCAACACCATCGAGGCGAACAGCCGCACCGAGTCGCTGCTGACCCAGTCGCAGTCGCTGGCGCAGGAGCTGCAGCAAACCAACCAGGAGCTGGCGGAGAAGGCGCGCCTGCTGTCCGAGCAGAACATCGAGGTCGAACGCAAGAACCGCGAGGTGGAGCAGGCCAAGCTGGCGCTGGAGGAAAAGGCCACCCAGCTGGCGCTGTCGTCCAAGTACAAGTCCGAGTTCCTGGCCAATATGTCGCACGAGCTGCGCACCCCGCTCAACAGCCTGCTGATCCTGGCCCAGCAACTCTCCGACAACCCCGAAGGCAACCTGTCGGGCAAGCAGGTGGAGTTCGCCAAGACCATCCACGGCTCCGGCTCCGACCTGCTCACCCTGATCAACGACATTCTCGACCTGTCCAAGATCGAGTCCGGCACCGTCACCCTGGACGTGTCCGAGTACCGTTTCTCGAACCTGCGCAACTACGTGGACCGCACCTTCCGCCACATGGCCGAAGCCAAGCACCTGGGCTTCACCGTGGAGCTGTCCGACAGCCTGCCGACGGCCGTGATGACCGACACCACGCGATTGCAGCAGGTGCTCAAGAACCTGCTCTCGAACGCGTTCAAGTTCACCAGCCACGGCCAGGTGGCGCTCGAGATCTCGCTCGTCACCAGCGGCTGGACCAGCGACCACCCGAACCTGGTGCATGCCGACGCGGTGCTGGCCTTCTCGGTCAAGGACACCGGCGTGGGCATCGCGGCCGACAAGCTGCAGCTCATTTTCGAAGCGTTCCAGCAGGCCGACGGCTCGACCGCGCGCAAGTACGGCGGCACGGGCCTCGGCCTGTCGATTTCGCGCGAGCTGGCGCGCCTGCTGGGCGGCGAGATCCGGGTCGAATCGGTGGTCAACGCCGGCTCGACCTTCACCCTGTTCCTGCCCTACAACCGGGCCGGCTTCATCAACTACGACCAGGCGCGCCAGCCGCAGCCGGCGCGCATGCTGGCGCCGCCGACCGTGGTGTACGACGCCGCGCCCCGCTACGAGCATGACAGCGGCGTCATCGAAGCCGATCCCGCGGTGGTCCCGCAACTGGTGGAATACGGCTCGCTGCTGGACGACCGCGGCCTGATCGCCCCGGGCGACCCCTCGGTCCTGGTCATCGAGGACGACGAACGCTTCGCCCAGGTGGTGGTGGAATTCGCGCGCGAGAAGAACTTCAAAGCCATCGTCACCCACCACGGCGACTCGGCCCTGTCGCTGGCGCGCGACTACCTGCCCTCGGCCATCATCCTCGACCTGGACCTGCCCGACATCGACGGCTTCACCGTGCTCGACCGCCTCAAGCGCGACCCGAGCACGCGCCATATCCCGGTGCACGTGATGTCCAGCCTGCGCGAGCGCGAACGCGCGCTGCGCCAGGGCGCCATCTCGTACATCGGCAAGCCGGTCGGACGCGAGGCCCTGCAGGAGGAATTCACCCGCATCCAGAAATTCCTCCTGGGCGGCAAGCGCAGCCTGCTGGTGGTCGATGACGACAAGGCCCAGCGCGACTCGATCGTGGCGCTGATCGGCGACGCCGACCTGCGCATCGTCGCCGTCGAGACCGGCCAGGCCGCGCTCGAGGCGCTGCGCAGCTCGGCCCACTTCGACTGCATGGTGCTGGACCTGACCCTGCCCGACATCAGCGGCTTCGATCTGCTCGACACCATCGGCAAGGACACCAGCCTGCGCGACCTGCCGATCGTGATCTACACCGCCAAGGAGTTGAGCCGCAAGGAAGTGACCAAGCTCAAACGCTACGCCAAGACCATCGTCATCAAGGACGCGCGCTCGCCCGAACGCCTGCTCGACGAGACCGCGCTGTTCCTGCACCGCTCGCATGCCTCGCTGCCCGAACTGCAGCGCCGCATGCTTGAGGAGATCCACGCGGCCGACGGCGGCCTGGCCGGACGCAAGGTGCTCATCGTCGACGACGACCTGCGCAACATCTTCGCCCTGTCGTCCCTGCTCGAACGCCAGCAGATGCAGGTGTCCTTCGCCGAGAACGGGCGCGACGGCATCGAGGTGCTGGAGAAGGACCCCACCATCGAGATCGTCCTGATGGACATCATGATGCCGGAGATGGACGGCTACGACACCATGCGCGCGATCCGGCGCATCCCTAAGTTCAAGTCGCTGCCGATCATCACCCTGACCGCCAAGGCGATGAAGGGCGACCGCGACAAGTGCATCGCCGCCGGCGCGTCCGACTACATCACCAAGCCGGTGGACGTGGCGCAGCTGCTCTCGCTGATGCGCGTGTGGCTGCATTGAACGGTCCCACCGTGCGCGATCCCGGCGCGGCGACCGCGGAGCTGGAAGTCGAGTTGCTGCTCGAAGCGCTGCTGCAGCGCTTCGGCTACGATTTCCGCGCCTACGAGCGCGCCGCCGTCACGGCCAAGCTGTACGCCGTGATGGCCGAGAACGAGCTGGCCACGCTCTCGCGGCTGCAGGACCGGGTGCTGCACCAGGCCGGCGCCGGCGAGGCGCTGCTGCGCGCGCTCAGCGTGCAGCCGTACCAGATGTTCGACCAGCCGGAGCAGGCCCGCCTGCTGCGCATCGTGCTCGCGTCCAGCCTGCGCGCCTCGGCCGTGCCGAAGGTATGGCTGGCCGAGTGCACCAGCGCCGAGGAAGCCTGGTCGCTGGCGATCCTGCTGGCCGAGCAGCAGCTCGATTCGCGTACCGAGATCTTCGCCACCCTGGCCAACGAGGAGCTGCTGGCCGAGGCGGCGCAAGCCTTCATTCCAATGGCGCGCATGGCCGATTGCGTGGACAGGTACCGCGAAAGCGGCGGTAACGCGCGCCTGGAGGACTATTTCGACATCGACGGCGAGCGCGCCGTGCTGCTGCCGCATCTGCGCCAGCGCATCACCTGGGCCCAGTACAACCTGGTGACGGACGCCTCGTTCAACGAGTTCCAGATGATCGTCTGCCCGCGCGCGCTGGGCGAGTTCGGCCCGCCGCTGCGCGCGCGCACCCTGCGCCTGTTCCACGATAGCTTGTCGCTGTTCGGCGTGCTCGGCCTGGACCGTCCGCTCGACGCCGGCGATCCGCTCGCGGTCTGCTACCAGCCGGTGTTCGCCGACCAGTGCTGGTACAAGCGGATCGCCTGAGCTTCGGTCCAGGCCGCGCCGGCGCGGCTCATTTCGCGCGTGCCGAAGGCCGTTCGGCGATCCGGTCGCGCCACGCCTGCACGTTGCCGTAGCCGGCATCCCCGGGACGGAATTTCATCACGCCGCGCGCAAACTCGAGCGCGCAGAACGCGGTGATGTCGGCGATCGTGAAGCGCTCGCCGGCGACGAAGGGCTGGCGCGCCAGTTCCGCGTCGAGCCAGGCCAGGGGCGCCTCGAGCTTTTCGCGCTGGGCCGCGCCGTAGTCGGGGAACTGCGGGCGCTCCAGTACCGCCAGCACCGGGTGGGTGTGGCGCACCCAGTGCGCGATGTTCTGGAACAGGGTGTGCTCGACGCGCCGGTCCGCCATCTCGATGAAGGCGCGCTCCTCGAAGCCCTCGCCCATCAGGTTAGGCGCCGGCGCCAGCCCTTCCAGGTAGGTGCAGATGGCGCGCGTCTCGCACAGCACGCGCCCGTCGTCGAGCTGCAGGGCGGGAATCTTCGACTGCGGGCTGATCGCCATGAAGCTGTCGCTGCGGTGCTGGTCGGTCATGATATCGACCGGAACCTGCTCGATGCCGGCGATGCCCTTTTCGGCGATGAACATGGTGACGCGGCGCGGGTTGGGCGCATACGTTGCGGTGTACAGTTTCATGGAATCCCTCTGGTGGTCATGATTCGTGGTTACCGCGTGCGCGACTGCCCGGTTTCGAGCATCGCGCGCGCGTTGGCGGCAAACTTCTGTGCGTCTTCTTCGCTGGCGTTGGCCAGGTCGCGCTCGGACGGCGGCATCAACAAGCCCTTTTGCACGGCCGGGCGCGCGCGGATCGCCTCGATCCAGCGCTGCAGGTGCGGCAGGTCGTCGACCGGCACGCCCGACCACTTGTGGGTACGAACCCAGGCCCAGTTGGCGATGTCGGCGATCGAGTAATCGCCGGCCAGGTATTCGTGCTCGCGCAGGCGCGTGTCGAGCACGCGGAACAGGCGCCGGCTCTCGCCCTGGTAGCGGTCGATCGCGGCCTGGATCTTCTCGGGAAAATAGCGGTAGAACACGTTGGCCTGTCCCATCATCGGGCCGATGCCGCCCATCTGGAACATCAGCCACTGGATCACCTGGGAGCGGCCCTTCACGTCCTGCGGCATCAGGCGGCCGGTTTTTTCGGCCAGGTAGATCAGGATGGCGCCCGACTCGAACACCGCGAAATTGTCCTCGGCGCGGTCGACGATGGCCGGGATGCGCCCGTTCGGATTAATCGCCAGGAACCAGGGCTCCTTTTGCACGTTCTGGTGCAGGTCCAGCGTGTGCAGCTCGTAAGGCAGCGCCAGTTCTTCCAGCGCTATCGAAATCTTGTGGCCGTTGGGCGTGGCCGCCGAGTACAGGTCGATCATGGCGTTTCCTTCAAAGTGGCGCGATGCAATTTACACATCATAGACTGGATTACCATCGCCTGCTGACGGCCGCCCGGTGCGACGCGAGCTCGGCATTTCGTGCCACAATCGCCACATGAAACGATTCTACGCATGCGTCCTGCTGGCGCCGCTGCTGTTCGGCTGCGCGCCGGCGCAGCTACCGCAGGCCCCGGCCGCCGGCGCCGGCACCGGCGAGGCCTGGTACCGCCAGGCCGCGCGCCGCGAGCCGGTGTACCGCATCGACGCGGCCCATTCCCTGATCGCCGTGACGGTTCGCCGCGGCGGCCCGTTCGCGCGCTTCGGCCACGACCACGTGGTGGCCAGCCGCGGCGTGGAGGGCTACGTGGCGCCGCGCAGCGGGCGCGCCGACTTCCACTTCCGGGTCGACCAGTTGAGCGTGGACGAGACGGCGCTGCGCACCGCGGCCGGGTTGGACACCACCCCGTCGGCCGATGCGATCGCCGGCACCCGCACCAACATGCTGACCCGGGTGCTGCAGGCCGAGCGCTATCCGCTGGTACTGCTGCACGCCGAGCGCGTGGCCGGCGACCCGGCCAGGCTGCGCCTGGCCGTCACCCTGCACGGCGTGACGCGCACGATGCTGGTGCCGACCACGATCGCGCATAGCGGCACCACGCTCGTGGCCAGCGGCAGCCTGCGCCTGCTGCAAACCGATTTCGGCATCACGCCGATGTCGATCATGGGCGGCGCACTCAAGGTCGAAGATCCGATCGAGATGCGCTTTACGATCGTCGCCCGACCTGGCCTGAACTAGGCGCGGCCGGCTCCCGCGGCAGCGCCGCCGCGCGCTTCCTGCACCGCCTCCCGCCCCGCTTGCCCGCGCCGCTTGCCCGCCCCCTTTCCCGACGCTCTTCCCCGCCGCTCTTCCCCGCCTCCCAACGACCGGTCGGCCGCCCGCGCGGTGCCTGGCATGGGCGTCGACGGTGCTTGTGCGGATTTCCGCACACCTGGTGCGCCGGCCGGCGGTTTTCCGCACAAATTCACGCTTTCCGCCTGTGCTGCGCCCGTGCGCAGGGCGCCATGCCGCTGGCACGGATTCTGCATTACATGCCTTGCCACACCAACCATAACGGAGACAAGCATGAAAGCCATTCCTATCCTCGCATTCGCGGCCAGCGCCGTCCTGTCGATGTCCGCCTCGGCCGCGGACGACGTGGTCCGCCTCGGCAACCTCAAATTCGCCCACTACGGCGCAGTTTCGTACATCAAGGAGATCGGCGCCCAGTGCGGCATCAAGGTCGAAGAGCATATGTTCGCCAAGGGACCGGACGTGATGCAGGCGATCGTCGCCGACGAGCTCGACGTCGGCGCCACCGCCTCGGAAGCGGCCATCTCGGCCCGCGCCAACGGCGTCCCGATCTATGTCGTGGCCGGCTTCGCCAAAGGCGGCGCGCGCCTGGTGGCGGCGCCCGGCAGCACCATCAAGGCGATCAAGGACCTCAAGGGCAAGAAGGTGGGCGTGACCCGCGGCGGCATCCACGAGGTGCTGCTCAACGTCGAACTGGCGCGCGCCGGCCTGACCTCCTCGCCCTCGCCGGGCAAGGACGTGCAGGTCATCTACCTGGCCTTCGCCGACCTGAACCAGGCGCTGCTGGGCAAGAACGTCGACGCGATCATGCAAAGCGAGCCCCAGGCCTCGCAGGCGATCAACAAGGGCTACGGGGTGGAGGTGATGAAGCCCTACGACACCCCGATCGGCGCGCCGGTGCGCACCCTGGTCATGAGCGAGAAATTCTACGAGCAGCACCGCGCCACCGCCGCCAAGTTCATGACCTGCTTCGTGCGCGCGACCAAGCTGTTCATCGACAACCCGGCACTGGCTGAAAAGTATGTGCGCGAGTCGATGTTCAAGAACCAGATCACGGCCCAGGACTTCCGCGACGCCATCGAGAATTCGCCCTACACCTATGACATCACGCCGGCGCATATCCAGATCACCACCGACGTCATGGCGCAAACGGCCACCGGCAAGATGCGCTGGCCGACCGACGCCACCAAGTGGGTCAAGACCGACCTGCTGGAGCAGGCCAAGAAGTCGCTCGCCATTAAGTAAGGAGCGGCCATGACACTGAACTTCTGGCGCCAGCGCGTTGCGGGCTTCGTCGTGCCCGCCCTGATTATCCTTCTGTGGCAAGTGAGCGCCATGCTCGGCTGGGTCAACCCCCAGGTGCTGCCCTCGCCGGTGGCGGTGCTGCGCAAGTGGGTCGAATACGCCTTGCCGCTCGAAGCTTTCAACCCGGCCAGCAGCTCGCGCCTGGTGTGGATGTTCTCGGGCGAGCTGCCGCACGACGCCTTCGGCAGCATGTACCGCGTGGTGGTCGGCTTTGCGCTTGGCGCCGGCCTGGCGCTGCCGCTGGGCCTGTCGATGGGGTCGAGCCGCAGGATGTACGACTGGCTCAACCCCTTGATGCAGCTGCTGCGTCCGATTCCGCCGATCGCCTACATTCCGCTGGCGATCCTCTGGTTCGGCCTGGGCAACGCGCCGGCCGTGTTCCTGATCGCGCTGGGCGCCTTCTTTCCGGTGCTGATGAACACCATCGCCGGGGTGCGCCAGGTCGACGGCATCTACCTGCGGGCGGCCCGCAACCTCGGGGCCAGCCAGCGCACGATGTTCGTGCAGGTCATGCTGCCGGCGGCGGTGCCGTACATCCTGTCCGGCGTGCGCATCGGCATCGGCACGGCCTTCATCGTCGTCATCGTCTCGGAAATGATCGCGGTCAACAACGGCCTGGGCTTTCGCATCCTCGAAGCGCGCGAATATTTTTGGTCGGACAAGATCATCGCCGGCATGATCAGCATCGGCCTGCTCGGCCTGGCGATCGACTACGGCATGAACAAACTGAATAACCATCTGCTGCGGTGGCACCGCGGCCTGGAGAACTAAGATGAGCGCATCCCATATCGACGTCAAGCAAGTGAACAAGGTCTTCAACGCCGGTGAGCGTGAAGTGGTCGCCCTGCGCGACATTAACCTGCAGATCCCGCAGGGCCAGTTCGTCTGCCTGCTGGGACCTTCCGGCTGCGGCAAGTCGACCCTGCTCAACGCCATCGCCGGCTTTTCCCTGCCCTCCTCGGGCACCATCACCGCCGACGGCGCCCTGGTCACCGGGCCGGGCCCGGAGCGCGGCATGGTGTTCCAGGAGTACGCGCTGTTCCCCTGGATGACGGTGGAGAAGAACATCGCCTTCGGCCTGGAGATCAAGGGCGTGCCGGCGGCCGAGATCAAGCGCACCGTCGAGCGCCTGCTGGCCACCCTGTCGCTGTCGGACTTCCGCCAGCGCTTCCCCAAGGACCTGTCGGGCGGCATGCGCCAGCGCGT
>DIZW01000072.1:9149-10771 GCA_002428015.1 Oxalobacteraceae bacterium UBA6018
CAGCGCGTGGCGATCGCGCGCGTGCTGGCGCTCGATTCGCCCATCATGCTGATGGACGAGCCGTTCGGGGCCCTGGACGCCCTCACCCGCCGCAATCTGCAGGACGAGTTGCTGCGCATCTGGGCCGAGCTCAAGAAGACCATCATCTTCGTCACCCACAGCATCGAGGAAGCGATCTACCTGGCCGACCGCATCGTCGTGATGACCTACCGGCCCGGCACCGTCAAGCGCGACCTGCTGGTGGACATGCCGCGCCTGCGCGATCCGGCCTCGCCCGCGTTCAACGCCCTCAAGCGCGAACTGGGCATGCTGGTGATGGAGGAACAGCAACGCCACCACAACGATGAAATCCGCGCCGCGGCCGTTGACTAGCAGTAGAATTGGGATCACTCTTCCGTGGGCCCGACCATGCGCGTGCAACGTCAACTTTCCTGGCTCATCGCCATCGCCGCCAGCGCCCTGCTGGTCGCGCTGGTGTACCGCATCGCGGCCGCCAAGGGGGCGGCCGAGGTGCTCGACCAGGGCCGGCGCCAGCTGCAGCTGATGGCGCCGGAACTGGAATCCGCGCTCGACAAGTTCGAAACCCTGCCGTACGCGCTGGCGATGCAGGACAACGTGGCCGCCGTGCTGGCCCACCCGGCCGACGCGGCCATCTCCCTGCGCCTGGACCGCGTTCTGCAAGCCATCCAGCGCCAGTCCAAGGTGGCCGCCATCTACCTGATGGACAATAACGGCAAGACCCTGGCCGGCAGCAACTGGGACCAGCCACTCACCTTCGTGGGCAAGAATTTCGGCTACCGGCCCTACTTCAGGCAAGCCATGGAGAGGCGCGCGGGGCGCTTCTACGGCATCGGCACCACCAGCGGCGAGGCGGGCTACTTCCTCACCCAGCCGGTGCTGGCAGGCGGCGCCATCGCCGGGGTCATCGCGGTCAAGATCAGCCTGAACGAATTCGAGCGCAACTGGCTCCGCAGCGACGCCAGCATCGCCCTGGCCGACCGCGCCGGCGTGGTCTTCCTGTCCAACCGGCCGAACTGGAAATACCACAGCTTGCGCCCGCTTGACGAGGCCACCGAGCGCGCGCTCAACGAAACGCTGCAATACGCCGGCCAGCGCATCCCGCCCATCGGCGGCGAAGCGGCGGCCTACGTCTCCCAGCCGGTGGGGCGTCTTGGCTGGCAGCTCATGCTGACCCCGGCGCCGCAGCGGGTGGCCCGCAACGCCGCCCTGTGGGCCGGCGCCAGCGCCCTGCTGCTGGCCAGCGCGGCCGTGGCCGGCTGGGCCCTGTACCAGCGCCGCCGCCGGCTCGAGGAGCGCCATGCCGCCGGCGTCGCGCTGCGCAACGCGGCCGCTGACCTGGACCTGCGCATTGCCGAGCGCACGACCCAGCTCAGCGGCGCCAACGACGCGCTCGAGGCCAAGTACGCCACCTTGAAGCAGGCCGAGCAGATGCTGCGCTCGACCCAGGACGAGCTGGTCCAGGCCGGCAAGCTGGCCATGCTGGGCCAGATGGCGGCCGGGGTCACGCACGAGCTGAACCAGCCGCTGGCGGCGATCCGCGCCTTCGCCGACAACGCCCGCACCTACCTCGAACGCGGCCAGCAGGACCAGGCCAGCGCCAA
>DIZW01000072.1:10781-25867 GCA_002428015.1 Oxalobacteraceae bacterium UBA6018
GAGCTGACCCAGCCGCTGGCGGCGATCCGCGCCTTCGCCGACAACGCCCGCACCTACCTCGAACGCGGCCAGCAGGACCAGGCCAGCGCCAACCTGGGCCACATCGCCGACGCCAGCGCGCGCATGGGCGCCATCATCAGCCAGCTCAAGGGTTTCGCCCGCAAGCGCGATTCGGTCGACAGCGTGGACCTGGCGCAGTCCATGCGGGCCTCGGTAATGCTGCTCAAAAGCGATTTCCAGCGCGGCGGCGCCGAGCTGCTGATCCCCGCGGACGAGGCCATGCCGGCCTTGCGCGTGGCCGGCGACCCGGTGCGCGTCGAGCAGGTCTTCATCAACCTGCTGCGCAACGCGCTCGACGCGGTCGAAACGGCGCCCGTGCGCCGGGTCGAGGTCAGCCTGGAGCAGGAAGACGGCTACGCCGTGGTGCGGGTCAGCGACAGCGGCGCCGGCATTCCGGGCGAGGTCGCCGCGCACCTGTTCGAAGCGTTTTTCACCACCAAGCCGTCCGGCAAGGGGCTGGGACTGGGACTGGCCATTTCGTCATCCATCGTGCAGGCAATGAATGGCCAGCTGCGCGGCTACAATCCGGACCATGGCGGCGCCGTCTTCGAGGTGCGCCTGCCGATGCCCGACAAAGGACACTGACATGCAGGCTATCCTGGTCGAAGACGAGGCCCCGCTCAGGCTGGCCACCACCCAGACGCTCGAGCTGGGCGGCTTCACGGTGCGCGCCTACGCCAGCGCCGAAGCGGCGCTCGCGGCGCTCGACGCCGATTTCGACGGCGTCATCGTGAGCGACGTGCGCCTTGGTGGCGCCTCCGGCCTGGACCTGCTGGCCCAGGTGATGGCGATCGACGCCGAGCTTCCGGTCATCATCGTCACCGGCCACGGCGACGTCGCCATGGCGGTGACGGCGATGCGCGGCGGCGCCTACGACTTCATCGAAAAGCCGTTCAATGGCGAACGCCTGATGGGCGCCGTCGGCCGCGCCCAGGAGCGGCGCAGCCTGGTGCTGGAGAATCGCCGCCTCAAGAGCGCCTGGGCGCTGCATCCGGACACGCCGCAGCTGGTCGGGCGTACCCCGGCGATGGAGCGCCTCAAGGTCATGGTGCGCAATCTGGCGCCCAGCGGCGTGGACGTGCTGATCAACGGCGAGACCGGCAGCGGCAAGGACGTGCTGGCGCGCCTGATCCACGCGGCCAGCGAACGCAAGGGGCACTTCGTGGCCATCAATTGCGGCGCGCTGCCGGAGTCCATTTTTGAAAGTGAAATGTTCGGCCACGAGGCCGGCGCCTTCACCGGCGCCCAGAAGCGCCGTGTCGGCAAGCTCGAGTACGCCAACAACGGCACCCTGTTCCTCGACGAGATCGAAAGCATGCCGATGGCGCTGCAGGTCAAGCTGCTGCGCGTGCTGCAGGAGCGCAAGCTCGAGCGGCTCGGCGGCAACGACGCCATCGCCGTCAATTTCAGGGTGATCGCCGCCAGCAAGGAGAACCTGCTGGCCCTGGCCGACCAGGGAAAATTCCGCGCCGACCTGTATTACCGCATCGGCGTGGCCACGCTGGACCTGCCGCCGCTGCGCCAGCGGCCCGACGACATCCCGCTGCTGCTGGCCCACTTCACCCAGGAAGCGGCGCAACGCTTCGGACGGCCGGTGCCGGCCTGGACCCCGGCCACGATGCGCGCCTGGCAGGATGCGCCCTGGCCGGGCAACCTGCGCGAACTGCGCAATTTCGCCGAACGGCTGGTGCTCGATATCGTGCAGGAAGCCCCGGCCCTGCCGGCGCCGGAGCCTGGCAAAACGTCGCTGCCCGCGCGCATGGAACAGTTCGAACAGGCGCTGATCACGCAAGCGCTGGCGGCCGTGTCGGGCAACGTGGCCAGCGCCGCCGAACAGCTCGGCGTGCCGCGCAAGACGCTGTACGACAAGATCAAGAAATACCAGTTGCTCCCGCCACGGCTGCTCGCTGGCGAGGCTTGAACCGGCGGCCCCGATCGCGGTCCGATCAGGCCCGCTCGCGTCAGCACTGGCAACAGCCCTTCGCCCCGTGCCGGGCCGGACAGGCGCCGCGCCTGGCTGGGACACGCCGCCGCGCCGGGCGAGCAGCCGTAGCGTGGCGAGCCGCCGCGCGCGAACAGGCGCTTACTCCTCCCAGCGAAGAACGAACTGCCCGACGGCGACACCCTCCCGCTTCAAACAGAGCGATACCGCGGCAGGCGCCGGCGCCGAGGTGGGGCCGTGGCTAGGCGCCTGGACATGGCCCCACTTGACGCAATGCGGAAGCAACATCCCGTTCGACCAGGCAGCCGGCGGCACCGGGCGCCCGGTGAACTTGACGGCGATGTGGTTCGGTGCGCTCGGCGGCAGATACATGCCCGCCATTCCCATGGTGGGATCGTTCCAGTCAAGACCGTGCATTTCCAGCTGGTCGAGCGTCCCCCCGATCGGGTAGCTCACCACCAGGTGGGGCCCTTGGCGACGGACGGGGCGGCGGGCCGAGCTCGAAGGACGCGGCCTGCCCTTGATACCACCACGGGAAATACACCAGGTTACCCAGCACTCTGGCGGCATTTGCCTTCCCAACGGAATACAGGTTGATCATGACCGCAGGCGGGTGTATTTCGGGAGGAAACCCGTGGGCGCAATCGGCGATGAAGCGTCCCGCCAGGTAGATTTTGTCCCCTTGCTGGGGAGCGTCCTTCGCTTTTTGCCCCGGATCGGCCGGATCGACCGGGGTCGGGACGCCGGCAAGGCACCACTCGTACTCGATCTGCATGGTCTGCAGCGAGGAATAGATCCTGTTTCTGAAAGCGCGATCGGGCGCGACATAGGTGTTCCAGTCGACGCCTGCCCGGGATAAGCCCACGCTACAGGCATGGTCGATCGGATTGTCCTCGTCAGACAGAGTCGACTTTAAAACGGTACCTTCCAGTGTCGTGATTTTTCCGTCGTGGCCAGGCATGGGCATCCACTGGTCGATAATGGACTGACCGAGGCCAAGGCCCTCAGCCGTCCATTCGGTCCACCCGAAGCGCTCGCCGTGGCAGGCGACGCTGCCCGCGGACTCGGCCAGATAAGGGGGCGTTACTTCGGCGCGGGGTGGGCATGGCCCGTTCACGCTCGCGCACGGCCAGCCGCGCCAGAGCGTCGCCGTGCGTTCACTGACGGTTGCGCCCACCGCCCCCGCGCCCTCGACGTCGGGCACTGCGATCCACATAGTTGGCCGAGCGTCCGTGATTTCAACCGATGCCGCGCGCTCGATGTCGCCGTAGCGCTTGGCGAACTGCTGCCACCAGCGCGGCAGGTTTGCATCGCCCTGTTGGACAGGGTCCGAGGCGGGCGGGCCGTACTTGCCCACGAAGTCGATGGCGTCGAGGGCGGCCAGGAATGGCTCCGTCAACTGGTGCGCGCCGAGCCGGCTGTTGTAGATGCGTCCACCCTCAAAGTTCTGCGCCGAGTAAGTCGACGCGCTGTCCGCTTGCACGTCGCCAAGCGCGCATCCGAGCCCGAGCTTGCGGGTGGCCGAGCGCAGCGAGCTCCACTTGGCAAAAATACTGCCGAGCGATGGGAACACGCCCGCGCGGGACTTGAAGATACCGCCGTTCTGATAGACAGCGACCTGGCAGCCGCCCTCGCCCCCTCCCCACAGGAACTGACCGAAAGCCGCCGCCCCGCCACGCGCGTCGAACACCTGGACCATGTCCTGCGGCAGGTAGGTCACCGGCACTTGCGCCCTGCCCGTCCCGGCGGCGTTCGTCATCGCGACCGTGATGTGGTTGACGCCGAGGTGAGTCAGTTGCAGCGGCAAGGAGAAGGAAAAGCGCGGCGCGGCGCCCAACAGCGCGGGCGGAAACAAGTAGGTGGTCACGGAAGACGGCTCTTGAAACGCCGGATCGGTCGCGTAGGAGATCGTCAGCTGTGGCGGATTGAACCGCGGGTAAAGCCCCTCGCCCTCGATGATGCCCGACAGCGTGGCCTTGCCGTCCAGCGTGAGCGCGCCGAGAGCCGGGCTGACGATGGAAACTGTGGGGGGAGCGAGCACCTCATGCGGACCAGCGCCGACCGGCTCGAAGGTGATGTCGTCGATGTACTCGAAGTGGTTCGCCACGTTCAGCAACACGCGCCGAATGGCCTTGCCCGCAGGCGCCTTGACCGCCATCCGCACCGACAGGCCCGTCGGCCCCACCGCGCTCGCTGCCGCGTGATCGACCACGCGTCCGGCAGCGTCATAGGCGTCGAGCGTGATCGCCGCGGGCCGGCCCGCGGTGTCCCATGGCACGCCAGTGAACAGGCTGACGGAGCTCACGTCGGACCTGAACTCGAGCGCCAGCGGTGGCGTATGGAATTCCGTTGCCGGATCGGCTGACACCAGCACGTTCGAGCCGGAATGCGCCTTGCCTGGCAAGCTGACCACCTGCGCCGAAGCGGGGAAGACAACGCCGGCTTGCGCATACTTGTCCGGACCGGGCTTTGTTCCCACCGGAACCTCTTCGAACGTGATCGACGTGGCGCCCACGCTGGGCGCGCCAAGCAAGGCGAGAAGCGCAAGACCGAAAGCCAGCAGTGACACCAAACGCATGATTGATTGCGCTCCCTTAGTGCGGCGCCGACATCAACGTCAACACCAGTTCGACATCGACAGGCGCGCCGCCGTGATTGGTGACAGACACGGCGGGATGCGTCCCCCGGACAGCGCGCGCCTGGACGCTGTTCATCGTCGCGACGCCGTCGCGTACTGCCTTCCCGGTCACCGGCCGCTGATTGGGCACGCCGGGGAGAAGTTGTAGCGACGCCAAGGACGAATCACGACCGACGGCGGTGATCCGCGCGGCCAGTACCGAGTCGCGCGTAACGTCGACCGGAAACGTCCTGCCGGCGCCGGGCGCCAGCGTAAATTGCTGGCGTTGCAGCGCGTCGATGGAAGGCAGGTCCTGCTGCTCGTCACCCGGCGGCGCGCGCGGCAGGAACTGCGGGCGCGGATCGGCGGCGATCGGCGGGTCGATGATGGTGGCCCGGCGCCCCTGCGCGAACGCCGCGTGCGGTGCGAGCATCAGCACAACAGCAGCGAGTAAGGCGTTCGCCGGCGGCCACCATCGATCGATCTTGATTGTCATCGCGAATTCCCCAAGAAGATTCGAAACCAACGCTAGGCTTTACGCTGTACGGGATGTCGAGTCAGGACGTTCGACCACTCTGCCGCACCAGCGTTCCGTTCATGCAAAAAACGCAATGGCCTGGTGGAAATTCGGCAACGCCAAGCAGGAAGGCGCGGCCGTCACGCCGGCCCAGCAGGCCGTCATCGTGCAACGCCTGGCGTCCCTGCTGCCGAGCTTCCGCCCGCTAACCATCGTCACCACCAACTGGACCGCCAACACGGTTCCCGTCACCTACAAGCTGAGCAACTTCGCCAGCCTGGGCACCAGCGCCCAGGGCTACCGGACCAGTGCGACGCAGAACCTGGCCAACGTCGGCACCGTGGCCGTGTCCGGCGGCGCCTTCGTCGGCTCGCTGCCGCCCAATTCCGTCACGACCTGGGTGATCGGCGGCGCCAACTACGCGCCGGCGATGTCGACGTTTAACGATAGCTCGCTGGTGTATTCGAGCAGCAACTGCGGCACCAGCTGGTGCTCGGGCAGCCAGAGCGGCGCCTACGCCAGCGACAACCACTGGAGCTCGCAAGTCGGCAGCACCTGCTCGCTGACCTTCACCGGCACCCAGGCGCGGGTCTACGGGGCGCGCGCCTGCAACCAGGGCATCGCCGCGTTCTCGGTCGATAACCGCGCCGAAACCGATGTCGACCTGTACGCGTCGGCGCGCACCGACAACCAGCTCACCTACGTCACGCCGACGCTGCCGCTGGGAACGCACACCATCAAGTGCGCGTGACCGGCTTGAAGAACTACCACGCGAGCAGCGTCATCGTGCAGGCTGACCGGATCGACGTGGTCAACTAAGCGCGCAAGCGAGGCGCACGCGGCGCCGGGGATGGCCATCCCGGCGCCGCCGCGCGTAACAATCACCGGTTTGATCAGCGCGCCCGCGCCGATGCTTTGCTCTAGGCCTACAATCGGCCAGAATGACTAAGCACAACATCACAAAGACAGGCTCCCGCGCTGGGCGCGCTGTCATTACAGGCGCGCTCTTGGCGTGGCAGATGCTGGCCCACTGCCACGCCGCCGAACTGGCGCTGGCGGCGACCGGCGGCCTGCATCCCAACCTCGCCGGCCATATCGCGCAGCCGCTTCGCTACCATCCCGACGGCGAAGATTTTGTCATTCACAACGGCGGCGAATTCTTCAATCGCTCGCTGTACGGCGGCCATAGCGCCTTTCGCGTCGACGGCGGCGACAAGCCTGAATTCCTGCTCTACCTGCCCGGGCGCGGCGGCAACCTGCGCCTGGCCGTGCGCACGCCGGCCGGCAGCATCTGGCTGCACGAGGCCCACGCCATCGTCACGCGCTACCGACCCGGCGAGCTGCACTATGAGATCCGCGATCCGCTGCTGGGCGAACATGGATCGCTCACCCTGGCCGCGCTGGCCTACACCGCCACGGAAGGGCTGGTACTGCGCGCCGAGGGGCATGCCTTGCCGGCCGGGACGGAACTGGTATGGGCCTACGGCGGCGTGAACGGCGTGCGCGGCAAGCGCGATGGCGACATCGGCACCGAGAGCGTCCCCATCAGCGAGTATTTCCAGTTCAAGAGCGCCTATGCGGAAGGCAACCGGATCGCACTGGACGACGCTGGCTTCACCCTCAGCAGCCCGGCCGCGACCATCGGCGCCGTGGTCCCCGCCGGGGCGACGCAATGGCTGGCCGATGGCGCGGCATGGAACGACCTCCCCACGCTGCTGGGCGCGCCAGCGGCCCCGCCGCGCGCGCCCATCGCGGCCGGACGCGTGCTGCTTCGTCCCGGCGGCAGCGTGCTGCTGTCGCTGCAGCGCACCGAAGGCGGCGCGCCGGCGGCCGACCCGGCCACCTACCGCGAAGTGAGCGGAAGCGGCGGATGCAAGGTGGCCGCCGCCCTGCCCGCGCGTTACGCGCGCGCCGCCTTGCCGGAGATGGTCGCGCACACGCTGGGCGACATCGAGGCCGTGCGGCGCCGGATCGTCATCGCCACCCCGGACCCGTATCTGGACGCGGCGGCGGGCGCGCTCAATGTCGTCGCCGACGCCCTGTGGGACGATTGCGCCCAAGCCATCATGCATGGCGCGATCGCCTGGCGCACCAAGCTGCTGGGCTGGCGCGGACCTTACGCCCTCGACGCGCTCGGCTGGCACGAGCGGGCCCGCGCCAACTTCGCCACCTGGACCGCGCGCCAGAATACCGCACCGGTCCCAGCCCAGCTCCCGCCGGCCGACACCGCCAGCAACCTGGCCCGCAACGAGGCCGGGCTGCACAGCAACGGCGACCTGTCCGGCTCGCACTACGACATGAACCTCGTGTTCATCGACGCCTTGCTGCGCCATCTGCTATGGACGGGCGACCTCGACTATGCCCGCGCCGTGTGGCCGGTCATCGGGCGCCACCTGGCGTGGGAACAACGCCTGTTCCGCCGCGAAATCGGTCCCGACAAGCTGCCGCTCTACGAAGCCTACGCCGCCATCTGGGCCAGCGACGACCTGTACTACGGCGGCGGCGGCACCACCCATGCCTCGGCATACAACTACTACGCCAACCGCAGCGCGGCCCGCCTGGCGCGCCTGCTCGGCAAGGACGGCGGCGCCTATGACCACGAAGCCGACCTGATCGCGCTGGCCATGCGCACCTACCTGTGGATGCCCGAGCGCGGCGCCTTCGGCGAGTACCGCGACCTGCTCGGCCTGCAAAGGCTACATCCCAGCTACGCCCTGTGGACCTTCTACCACACCATCGACGCCCAGCTGCCGGACCCGCAGGAAGCCCAGCGCCTGGCGGACGACCTGGCCCGCCAGTTCAAGCCCATCCCCGTGACAGGCCCGGGCGTGCCGGACGACGCGGCCTATCACGTGCTTGCGAGCAGCGACTGGATGCCCTACTCATGGTCGATCAACAACGTCGTGATGGGCGAGAACCTGCACACGGCGCTGGCGCTGTGGCAGGCCGGCAGCGCCGAGGACGCGTTCGTGCTGGCCAAGGGTGCGCTGCTGGCCAGCATGTACATGGGCATATCGCCGGGCAATGTCGGCACCATGAACTACCTCGACGTGTACCGGCGCGAATCCCAGCGCGACTTCGCCGACGGCGCCGGCGTGCTCGCGCGTACGCTGGTCGAAGGCCTGTTCGGCGTCCAGCCCGACGCGCTGGCGCGCACGCTGCGCTGGCGCCCCGGCTTTCCAGCGGCCTGGACCCACGCAAGCCTGCGCCATCCCGACCTCGGCATGGCGTTCGAGCGCCATGGCAAGACCGAGCAGTGGCGCGTCACCCAGCCGCTGGCCCGCTTCGGCCATCTCTCGCTGCGCGTGCCGGCCGCGTACAGCCGCGTCAAGCGGATCACCGTCAACGGCGTGGCCGCCGTGTGGCGCGCCGATCAACGGGCCGGCGCGCGCCCCGCACTGCTGATCGAGACGGCCATGGGACGGCGGACCGAGGTGAGCATCACATGGGCTGGCGAACCCGTGGCCACCCCGGCCGCGACGGCGTGGGCGCCCGAGCGCGCCGCGCCGGCGCAGCTGGACTGGCGCGCGCCAAGAACCGGCGCCGGCTTCACCCAGATCGATCTCAGCGGTGTTTTCAACGATAGCGTCAACGCCATCTTCAAGCCCGGCAAATACCTTGCGCCGCGCTCGCCTTACGTCTCGCTCAGCATTCCCGCGCAAGGTAGCGGCGCCTGGGCCGGCCACCTCAATGAGCTGCCCGACATCGACGACAGCGGTGTGCGCGGGGTCGCGGCGCACCATGGTGGAGTGTTGACGATGCCCAACGGCGTGCCCTTCGCCACGCCGGGCGGCGCGCACGCGCCCAACATCGTATTGACTTCACGCTGGAGCAACTATCCGGCGCAGCTCACAATCGCGCTGTGCGGCAGCGCCTCGCACGCGTGGCTGTTGATGGCCGGGTCCACCAATTTCATGCAGAGCCGGCTGGACAACGGGGACATCAGCGTCGTCTACGCGGACGGCAGCACGCAGCGGCTCGCGCTGGTCAATCCGAGCAACTGGTGGCCGATCGAGCAGGACTACTTGATCGACGACTACCAGTTCGAGCGGCCCGGCGCCACGCCACCGCGGGTGGACCTGAAGACCGGCCGGATACGCCTCGACGGTGAGGCGAACGCGGGACAGCGCATCGCCGGCGGGGCCGCCACCGCGCTCGAACTGAAGCTGGACCCGGCCAAGCTCTTGCGCGGTTTGACCTTGCGGACACTGAGCAACGACATCGTCATCGGCCTGATGAGCTTGACCTTGGAACGGCCGGCCATGGCCGGAGCGCAGCCTCAAGACTGTCCGGCCACAAGGCCCTAAAGGCGAAGGCCTTATGCATACTCCTCCGCCAATATCGCTTGAAGCATGACGCGACGACGACGGGGGATGACGCACGCGAGTGCTGGCCACACGCACGGCGGTTGGACGGTTCGCTCGAATCGTCATCACGCTGCAGCGTTCTTCTACTACATGTCCGCTTGTTCTCGTACTGATTGACACCTGGCCAATGCGGGAGACGTCGCGCCGAACTATTGCAGTTAATCAGACGGGTAAACCGGAGTGAAAAGACGATGAAAATCAAAAATTTGATTGCGATAGGACTGCTGGCGAATTGCGCGTTCGCCTGCTACGGGGTGGCGGCGGCTGAGGTCGTAGTGGATGACAGCGACAAAGCTGAGGCGCCCAAGGCATTTGCTTATGGAAAAAAACACGATATTAAAATGATCGGGGCACGGCATCTCGACGGCGTAAAGGGGCTCGATCTTCATATTGAAGACGAGCCTCCAATCAGGGCCAACGTGCTACCGGATCCCGTACTTGACGGACTCAGAAGCCTGGCATGCGGCGCACAAGCTTTCGGTCTGGTGGAATTGGAGGACGCAATATCGTTCGTCGGAAGCGGTGATCTCGGCGTCTTCACCAAGCTGCGTTTCAAGCTTGTCGATGACTGGCGCGCAAAAAAGGAGGCGAACGGAAAGGTTGTCCACTTGGTCGTTCCAGGCGGCGAGGTCAACAATTCCGGCGAGCGAATTCGCATCAGCACGAAATACGCGAATTTCAAGACTGGCGAGCAATACATCTTGTACACCGGAACCCGGTTCAATCCGAAAAAGGTGATTTACGACACGCCGCCGTTGATCGAGGTACAGGACAAGACCTTGTTCGTCGCCGCAGACAGCCATTCTCCTCTTTCGTCCGGCCTTTCCCCAAGCCAGGCCAAAGCCCTAGTCAACAAGGCGCTCTCTCAGAAGGGGTGCGAGCGATGAACCGACTGCAAAGCAAGATCCGCCCTCTGCTCATTGCTGTTACCGCTGGCCTCGCCCCAGACGCGCCGCATCGATTTTTCGGACGCGATGGCGACGAGAAGTTTGTCGCGATTCAACTACAGACGCCGTCCGCAGCAAGCCGCCATTTGATCCTTGCAGCGGACAAATGGCGGCTTCACGACAACATCTTATGGATTAAGCGGTGCCGATACATTACCGATGGAGAAAGAACCAGTGTAAGTCGCGCTTCCTGTGGCGGAGTTAATCGCCAAGAACCGGATCGAACTGATCTTGCTCAACTGGAATGTCTTCCCGGGTACCAGTGTTTCCGTCCCACCGACCAGAGGATTAATCGCAATAGCTGCGGTCGACGTGGTCAACTGCGACGAAATATCCCAGCCCTTGGTGTTATTGTCCGAGTCGACCAGCAACACCTGGATTCCCTTGCTGGTACCGGCGAGCAGCGCGGAAATATTCGCCTGGAAGGTCAACGACCGGTTGGTGAAGTCAACCGGCACAAACCAGTTTTTCGACTGCAGCGTCACTGAATTTACCCACGCCGTCGTCCCGAGGAGATTCATATCCAGGCGCGCCATCCCGGTATCGGCATCGGCAGTCAAGGTACAGGTGTCGCCGGCCGTGCTTGGGTTGCAGGTCCAGTTTTCAACGCCGTTCGAGAAATCATCAATGAGAGGCGCCGGCACCGGCATGCTCTGGTTGGCATAGAAATCGTCAAGCCATACGCTACCGGTATAGGTCTCGCTGTTATCCAGTGTATTGACGACCTTCACGTTGACCGACTTGACTTTGTCAGCCTGGAATCCGTCGCCCGCGCCATCCCAGCCCGCGTAATAAACGCCGCCGTTGACCAGGTCCAGGGAAATGGTGGTCCATGCCGTGGTCAGGCTTGGCGTAAGACTCCAGACCTTCACGTCGTTGTTGTAATCCTTGAACTCGATCTGAAATGCCTTGTTTGCCGTCAGCGGCGCGGACGCCTTCACTTTCAAGGTGACGAATCCGTGCGTCAAATCAATCGGCTGGAACCATTCGCGCGACTGCAGCAACGCGCCGTTGGTCCAGGCCTTCGTCCCCTGAACCGTCATTTCCATTTTGGCGGTTCCCACGTCGTTGCTTAAGGTGATCACGTCAGGCCCCGGGCTTGGCAACGCGGCGGTTTGTCCGCGCACACTATTCCAATTACTGATGTCGTCGAAGCTGTCGATCAGCCCTGTCGCGGCGTCCGGAAGCGGCATCGTGGGGACGTCCAGCAGGCTGCCGTAGGTCGCTTCCGTGGGCATCGTCACATCCACCAGCCAATCGTAGGGCGGCGGCAGATTCAATTGCTTGGCGCCGATAGATGGCACAAAATAGTTGTTCCACGCCCGATCAACGGCCATCTGCATTAATTGCTTCTGCTCAACGGTTTCATCCTTGGCATAATCGAGCGGCATCGCCAGGAAAAATGTCGTGGACTTGATCGGCGCCCCGGTGTCGGCATCGCGCATGACCGTACCATCCGTATTGTATTGAAAACGAATCTTGTTGATCTTCGTCGTGATGTTGTCTGTCCAGATGCGGGCGCTGCTGTCCAGCGGCTGGGCGTGATAGTCTTCCACGCTGGTGCCGTCCGCGTTTTTCAGGGTATCGCTGGCCCAGGTCGTCGTATAGCTTTCGAGCATGTCGCCATCGATATATGCGCTGACGTCGTTGCTACCACCGAGCAAATGATACCCCCGGTTCATGACGATTTTCTTGTCCGGAAACTTGGCTTTCATCTGTTGGATCAAGGATTGCATGCCGACCGCGGATGGACGGAAATCGATGTTCAGCGCGGTGTTCACATACGCGGAGGTGTCGACCGTGTCGAGAAACACGCCGTCAAATCCTTTGGCGAACAGCTGGGGCAACCAGGTGTTCAGCACGAGGTCCTGGAATACTGGCTTTCTCGCATCAACATAGTAGCCATGCCAATCCGGGTTCTGCAGCGGGTTGCCGGTGACCGGGTCGAGGAAGTAGATGTCCAGGCGCTTGCCGCTGGCATCGGTCAGCAATGGCAGCGTTTCACCGATCGAAATGTAGCCGATCGCAAAGAATTTCGGGTTAATCGCCTTCAATGCTGCGACCGTGGTCGCCGACACGACTTGCGGCTCCAATACCGCCGCGTCGTACTTCGCGAACAGCGTCTGATTAATATTGGCCTCGGCGGTGTAATTCACCAGATAGTTGCGAATGCCAGCCCAATCGCCGGTGGAGGCGGGGACGGTCTGTGCCCTCACAGCCACCGGAACAATGATGTTCGCGGCGACGAGCAGCAACGTTGCAACATTTAAACGACTACGCGATCTCTGCAATTTCATGATCACCTCAAAAAAAGATTCTATTTCGTGCTTGAAATAAGAGTGGACGAGCCCCGCATGACCGGCGGTCGAAGGCGGGTAAGAAGAGCGGCTAAATTTGTTTATTAATCGAACATGCAAGGAAGCGGTGTTGCCCCAGATCGTCTTTGTCACCGGTGACAAATAGGCAGGTGAAGCGACGGTGATTTGGATAAATCACGTCTTACAGCCAGCCGCCATTCGAGCCTGGGACCCAGCGAATGGCGGCCTTACCGTGACGCCTTATTTACAAGGCGCCGCGACGTTATCGATCGAGAAGGAACCAGCGTAAGTGGCGCTGCCTGTCGCAGTGTTGATGGCCAGGAATCGAATCGATTTGATCTTATTAAGCTGGAAAGTCTGCCCTGGCGCCACATTGACGCCGCCGCCGACCAGCGGATTAATCGAGATCGCTGTCAAGGTCGTGGTCAACGACGACGAAATATCCCAGGCTATCGTGTTGTTGTTGACGTCGACCAGCAAGACCTGAATCCCTTTGCCGGTGCCTGCCAGCGCTGCGGACACTTTGGCGTGGAAAGTGAGCGAGCGATTCGTAAAATCGACCGGCACAAACCAGTCGCGCGACTGCAATGTGACTTCGTTTGCCCAGGCGGTGGTGCCAAGCAAATTCATGTCCAGGCGTGCGGTCCCAGCGTCCGCATTCAATGTGCAGGTGTCCCCCAAGGTACTCGGATTGCACACCCAATCATCGACGCCATCGCTGAAGTCATCAATTAACGGGGCAGGATCCGGCAGACTTTGATTGGCCATCAGATTAGCCACTTTCAATGTGCCGGTATAGGCTTCACTATTGCTCAGCGTATTGACGACCTGGATGTTCATGGATTTAACTTGGTCCGGACGGAATGGATCGCCGGTACCGTCCCAACCCGCATAATAAACGCCACCATTGACCAAATCGAGGGAGACGGTGGTCCAATCGGTGGTCAGGTTCGGCTTGAGACTCCATACTTTCACGTTATTATTCAGATCCTTCACTTCGATCTGGAAAGCCTTGTTTGCGCTGAGCAGAGTGGATGTCTTCACATCCAGGGTGACGAATCCGTGCGTCAAATCGACCGGCTGAAACCATTCTCGCGATTGCAGCAACACGCCATTCGTCCAGGCCGTCGTACCCTGCACCGTCATATCGACTTTCGCCGCGCCATACGATTCCGTCAACGCGGCCACGTCCGGTCCCGGGCTCGGCGACGCAGCAGTTTGGCCGCGCACGGTTTTCCAATTATTCACCGTGCTGAAGCTATCGATCATATCGGTCACTGGATCAGGCAATGGCATCGTCGGGATGTCAAGCTGGCTGCCAAAGTCCGTTTCCGCCGGGACCACCACATCGTGCAGCCAATCATAGGGAAGATCCAGTTGTTTGGCGCCGATGGACGGCACAAAATAATTTCCCCAAGCCCGAGTCACTGCCGTTTGCATGAGCTGGGTCTGCGCGGTGGTTTCGTCCTTGGCATAATCGAGTGGCATCGCCAGGAAGAATGTCGCGGACTTCAGCGGCGCGCCGGCAGCATCACGCTTTACCGTGCCATCCGCGTTGTATTGAAAGCGAATCTTGTTGATCTTCGTCGTGATGTTGTCTGTCCAGATGCGCGCGCTGCTGTCGAGCGCTTGGGCGTGATAGTCCTCCACACTGGTGCCGTCAGGGTTCTTCAGCGTGTCGCTGGCCCAAGTCGTCGTGTAGCTCTCAAGCATGTCGCCGTCGATGTATGCGCTGACGTTATTGCTTCCACCGAGCAAGTGGTATCCCCGGTTCATGACGATTTTCTTGTCCGGGAATTTGACTTTCATCTGCTGAATCAAGGATTGCATGCCAACTGCGGAAGGCCGGAAGTCAATGTTCAACGCCGGATTCACATAGGCGGACGTATCGACGGTATCAAGAAAGACGCCGTCGAAGCCTTTGGCGAATAGCTGAGGCAACCAGGTGTTGAGCACCAGATCCTGGAAGACCGGCTTTCTCGCGTCAACATAATAACCATGCCAATCCGGGTTCTGCATCGGGTTGCCGGTGGCCGGATCGATAAAATAGATATCTAGGCGATTCCCATTGGCATCCGTCAGCAAGGGAAGTGTTTCGCCGATCGAAATGTAGCCGATCGCAAAGAATTTGGGGTTGATTGCCTTCAATGCGGAGACCGTGGTGGCCGATACCACGTTCGGCTCCAATACCGCCGCATCGTATTCTGCGAACAAGGCCTTGTTGATATTTGCCTCGGCGGTGTAATTCACCAGGTAGTTGCGAATTTTCGTCCAATCGCCGGTCGACGCGGGAACCGGGCCCAATGTCGTTTTGAGTG
>DIZW01000018.1:0-6022 GCA_002428015.1 Oxalobacteraceae bacterium UBA6018
TCCATGCTGGCCTTATCCGATTCGACCGTGATCAGCGACTGGTCGACCTTGATGGTGTCGCCTGGCTTGACCATCAGTTCGATGACTTCAACTTCCTTGAAGTCGCCGATATCCGGGACTTTAACTTCCACAATGCTCATAGCATTACTCCGTTCTTATTCGATTTGCGAAGAGTGTTCGTGACTTCCGAGCGCCACCGCCCTGTCGTCGCGCGGCGCGCAACGACAAGGCGGCGGTGGCATCCCAAAAGTTACTGGGTCACCGGATTTGGCTTGTTCGGATTGATACCGTACTTGGCGATGGCGTCGGCCACGACCGAGGTCGCGATCTTGCCTTCGTCGGCCAGCGCCTTCAGCGCCGACACGACGATGTAGTAACGGTTCACTTCGAAGAACTCGCGCAGCTTGACGCGGCTGTCCGAGCGGCCGAAACCGTCGGTGCCGAGCACCTTGTAGGTACGGCCCTTCGGCATGAAGGCCCGGATCTGCTCGGCGAACAGGCGCATGTAGTCGGTGGTGGCGATGATCGGACCGCTGGTGTCCTGCATCAGGCCGGTCACGTAAGGCACGCGCTGCTCGGTGGTCGGGTGCACCAGGTTCCAGCGCTCGGCGTCCTGGCCTTCGCGCGCCACCAGGGTCAGCGACGGGGCCGACCACACATCGGCGGCGATGCCGAAGTCGTTCTTGAGCAGTTCCGCCGCGAAGATCGATTCGCGCAGGATGGTGCCCGAGCCGATCAGCTGCACGCGCTGCTTGGCCGCCGCGTCGCCTTCCTGGAGCAGGTACATGCCCTTCAGGATGCCCGCCTCGCTGCCTGGGCGCAGGCCCGGCTGCTCGTAGTTCTCGTTCATCAGGGTGATGTAGTAGAACACGTCTTCCTGCTCGGCCACCATGCGGCGCAGGCCGTCGTGGATGATCACGCCGACTTCGTGGGCGAAGGTCGGGTCGTACGGCAGGCAGTTCGGGATGGTCGCCGCCATGATGTGGCTATGGCCGTCTTCGTGCTGCAAGCCTTCGCCGTTGAGCGTCGTGCGGCCCGCGGTGCCGCCCAGCAGGAAGCCGCGTGCGCGCATGTCGCCGGAGGCCCAGGCCAGGTCGCCAATGCGCTGCATGCCGAACATCGAGTAGAAGATGTAGAACGGGATCATGACGCGGTTGTTGGTCGAGTACGAGGTCGCCGCGGCGATCCACGAGCTCATGCCGCCGGCCTCGTTGATGCCTTCCTGCAGAATCTGGCCGGCCTTGTCTTCGCGGTAGTACATCACCTGGTCCTTGTCGACCGGCTCGTACAACTGGCCCTGCTGGTTGAAGATGCCGATCTGGCGGAACAGGCCTTCCATGCCGAAGGTACGCGATTCGTCGACCAGGATAGGCACCACGCGCTGGCCCAGGTTAGGGTCGCGCAGCAGGGTCGAGATGATGCGCACGAAGCTCTGGGTGGTCGAGATCTCACGCCCTTCGGCGGTCTTGTCGAGCACGTTCTGGAAGGCCGACAGGGCCGGCACCGGCAGCGACTCGGACGCTTGCATGCGGCGCTGCGGCAGGTAGCCGCCGAGCGCTTCGCGGCGCTTGTGCAGGTACACCATCTCCGGCGCGTCGTCGGCCGGCTTGAAGAACGGGATCTCGGCCAGCTTGTCGTCCGGGATCGGGATGCCGAAGCGGTCGCGCATTTCGCGGATGGCTTCGTCGTCGAGCTTCTTGGTCTGGTGCGCGGTGTTGCGCGCCTCGCCAGACTTGCCCATGCCGAAGCCCTTGACGGTCTTGACCAGCAAGACGGTCGGGGTGCCCTTGTTTTCCTGGGCGATCTTGAAGGCGGCGTAGATCTTGTGCGGATCGTGGCCGCCGCGGGTCAGGCGCCAGATGTCGTCGTCGGTCATGTTGGCGACCATTTCGAGCAGCTTCGGATGCTTGCCGAAGAAGTGCTTGCGCACGTAGGCGCCGTCCTTGGCCTTGTAGTTCTGGTATTCGCCGTCGACGGTTTCCATCATCACGCGCTGCAGGATGCCATCCTTGTCCTTGGCCAGCAGCTCGTCCCAGCCCGGGCCCCAGATCACCTTGACCACGTTCCAGCCGGCGCCGCGGAAGTCCGCTTCCAGTTCCTGGATGATCTTGCCGTTACCGCGCACCGGTCCGTCCAGGCGCTGCAGGTTACAGTTGACGATCATGACCAGGTTGTCCAGGCGCTCGCGCGCGGCCATGCCGATCGCGCCCATCGATTCCGGCTCGTCCATCTCGCCGTCGCCGCAGAATACCCACACCTTGCGGTTGCCGGTGTCGGCGATGCCGCGTGCGTGCAGGTACTTCAGGAAGCGCGCCTGGTAGATCGCCATCAAGGGGCCCAGGCCCATCGACACGGTCGGGAACTGCCAGAAGGTCGGCATCAGCTTCGGGTGCGGGTAGGACGACAGGCCCTTGCCGTCGACTTCGCGGCGGAAGTTGAGCATCTGCTCTTCCGAGATGCGTCCTTCGAGGAAGGCGCGTGCGTACACGCCGGGCGAGGAGTGGCCCTGGAGGTAGAGCAGGTCGCCGCCGTGGTCGGCGGTGGGGGCGTGCCAGAAGTGGTTAAAGCCGATGCCGAACATGTTCGCCAGCGAGGCGAAGGAGGAGATGTGGCCGCCCAGGTCGCCATCTACACGGTTGGCCTTGACGACCATCGCCATCGCGTTCCAGCGCATCCACGAGCGCAGGCGCTCTTCATATTCCAGGTTGCCCGGGCAGTGGGCTTCGAGGTGGGCAGGGATGGTGTTGACGTAGGCGGTATTGCTGGAAAACGGGATATGGGCGCCGCGGCGACGCGCCAGATCGACCATGCGCTCCATCAGGTAGTGGGCACGGTCGGTTCCTTCGTTCTCGATAACGGCTTCAAGCGCTTCGAGCCATTCATTCGTTTCGAGCGTGTCCGGATCGTTGGCGGCGGCGGCCGTCAACTGGTCGAGTTGAGCTGACATTAAGTACATCTCCTTTTTGTGAGTGCCCTACCCGATCCTTGATCGTTGTCGGACGTGCTGCGGATTATTTACCAATACCCCAAATTAGTGTGCGAATTCTAACAGCGTTTTTTTAATTTTTCAAATTACGATATACGATTTCATAATGTGGGAAATGCTTTTTTTGGTGCTAGGTGATTGCTCAAGTGGAAACGAATATTGCGCCACCTGCGCCGCGGCAGGCGCGCGATCGGCGTGGGGGCCTTATAATCCTGCTTTTCCGCGCTTTTTCCTTCCAACAGCAAACTTAAGCTCCTACAGCTCACAATCATGTCCGCACAATTGATCGATGGTGTCCTCCTGTCCCAACAACTGCGTGCCGAGATCGCCCAGCGCGCCGCGGCCCTGACCGCCAAAGGCAACAAGCCTGGCCTGGCCGTGATCCTGGTCGGCGAAGATCCCGCCAGCCACGTGTACGTACGCAACAAGGTCAAGGCTTGCGGCGACGTGGGCTTCCATTCGATCCTGGAGAAATACGACGCCGACCTGAGCGAAGCGGCCCTGCTCGAGCGCATCGCCGCGCTCAACAACGACCCGAGCATCCACGGCATCCTGGTGCAGATGCCGCTGCCGCGCCACATCAACCCGAACAAGGTCATCGAGGCGATCTCGACCTCGAAGGACGTGGACGGCTACTCGGTGCTGTCCGCCGGCGAGCTCATGACCGGCCTGACCGGCTTCCGCCCGTGCACCCCCTACGGCTGCATGAAGCTGATCGAAAGCACCGGCTACGACCTGCGCGGCAAGCACGCGGTCGTGATCGGGCGCAGCAACACGGTCGGCAAACCAATGGCGCTGCTGCTCTTGCAAGCCAACGCCACCGTGACCATATGCCATAGCGCGACGGCGGACCTGGCCTACCACACCCGCCAGGCGGACGTGGTGGTGGCGGCCGTGGGCCGGCGCAACACGCTCACGGCCGACATGGTCAAGCCGGGCGCGATCGTCATCGACGTGGGCATGAACCGCGACGACAGTGGCAAGCTGTGCGGCGACGTCGACACGGCGGCCGTGCGCGAAGTGGCCTCCCACATCACCCCGGTGCCGGGCGGCGTGGGGCCGATGACGATCACGATGTTGCTGATGAATACGGTCGAAGCCGCCGAGCGCGGCTAAACTGCGGGCCGCGTCGACCAGGCCGACGGATGAACTTTGGGAAGATAAAACGATGAACCTTGATACCACCAATCCCCTGCTCGACTTCAGCGGCCTGCCGCGCTTCGACGCCATCAAACCCGAGCACGTCACGCCCGCCGTCGAGCAACTGATCGCCCACGCCAGCGCGGTCGTCGGCGCGCTCGAAGCGCCCAGCGCCGAGGTCACCTGGGACAACTTCGTCACCCCGCTCGAGCAAGCCACCGAGCGGCTGGGCCGCGCCTGGGGCGTGGTCAACCATCTCAACAACGTGGTCGACACGCCCGCGCTGCGCGCCGCCTACAACGAGAACCAGCCGAAGATCACCGAGTTCTGGACCGCGCTGTCGCAGAACGAGGCGCTGTTCGCCAAATACAAGGCGATCCAGGCCAGCCCCGCCTACGCGACGCTGTCGCCGGCGCGCCGCAAGATCGTCGAGAACGCCGTGCGCGACTTCCGCCTGGGCGGCGCCGAGCTGCCGCCGGCCAAAAAGCAGCGCTTCGCCGAGATCCAGGAACAGCACGCGGCCGTGTCCACCCGCTTCTCGGAAAACGTGCTCGACGCCACCAACGACTACAAGCTGCTGGTCGAGGACGAGCGCGAGCTGGCCGGCATCCCCGAGGACGTCAAGCAGGCCGCGCGCGCCGCCGCCGAGCAGGATGGCAAGGCAGGCTGGCAGTTCACGCTGCACTTCCCGTCCTACTTCCCGGTGCTGCAGTTCGCCGACCAGCGCAGCCTGCGCGAAACCATCTACCGCGCCAGCGCCACCAAGGCCTCGGAAATGGGGACCGTATTCAGCGAACTGGAAAAGTGGGACAACACCGGCAACATCGCCACTCTGCTCAAGCTGCGCGACGAGGAAGCCAAGCTGCTCGACTACCGCAACTTCGCCGAAGTGTCGCTGGTGCCGAAAATGGCGCAAAGCCCGGAACACGTGATCGAGTTCCTGGAAGACCTGGCACGGCGCGCCCGTCCGTTCGCCGAGAAGGACCTGGCCGAGCTGCGCGCCTTCGCCAAGGACGAACTGGGCATCGAGAAGGTGGAAGCTTGGGACCTGGCCTACGTGTCGGAAAAACTGCGCGAGAAGCGCTACGCCTTCTCGGCCCAGGAAGTGAAGGAATACTTCCCGGAGCCGACCGTGACCGCCGGCCTGTTCCGCCTGGTGCAGAGCCTGTTCTCGGTCGAGATCAAGCCCGACAGCGCGCCCGTGTGGCATCCGGACGTGCGCTTCTTCCGCATCGAGCGCGACGGCAAGCTGGTCGGCCAGTTCTACCTTGACCTGTACGCGCGCAGCGGCAAGGGCGGCGGCGCCTGGATGGACGACGCGCGCGGACGGCGCCTGGAGACCGGCGGCATCGTGCAGACGCCGGTGGCCTACCTGACCTGCAACTTCACCCCGCCGGCCACGGTCGACGGCAAGGCCCAGCCCTCGCTGTTCACCCACGACGAGGTGACCACCCTGTTCCACGAGTTCGGCCACGGCCTGCACCACATGCTGACCCAGGTCGACGAGCTGGCCGTGTCCGGCATCGCCGGCGTGGAATGGGACGCGGTCGAGCTGCCGTCCCAGTTCATGGAGAACTTCTGCTGGGAATGGGAGGTGCTGCAGCACATGACGGCCCACGTGAAGACCGGCGCACCGCTGCCGCGCGCGCTGTACGAGAAAATGCTCGCCGCGAAGAACTTCCAGTCCGGCATGCAGACCCTGCGCCAGGTCGAGTTCTCGCTGATCGACATGCACCTGCATTACGACTACGATCCGGCCAGCGCCAAGACGGTCCAGGACCTGGTCAACGAAGTGCGCCAGAAGTTCGCCGTCATGATGCCGCCGGCCTTCAACCGCTTCCAGCATTCGTTCGGGCACATCTTCTCGGGCGGCTACGCGGCCGGCTACTACAGCTA
>DIZW01000018.1:6177-16819 GCA_002428015.1 Oxalobacteraceae bacterium UBA6018
GGCTACTACAGCTACAAATGGGCCGAGGTGCTGTCCGCGGACGCCTACGCCGCCTTCGAGGAAGCGGTCGCGGCCGGCGGCGGCCAGCTGTCCGAGGAAACCGGCAAGCGCTTCCAGCAGGAGATCCTGGCGGTGGGCGGCTCGCGCCCCGCGCTCGAATCGTTCAAGGCCTTCCGCGGCCGCGAGCCGAACATCGACGCCCTGCTGCGCCATAGCGGCATGCAGTCCTAGGCCGCACGCCATGAGGACGGCGATGAAGCTGGGAGCGACCCTGGCGCTGCTGCTGTGCATGGCGCTCGCGCAGGCCCAGATCTACAAATGGACCGACGCCAAGGGCGTGGTGCACTACAGCGACAAGCCGGCGCCCGGCAAGGCCAAGGCGGCCGCGCTGCCGCCCGTGCCCGAGCCCGCGCCCAGCGCGGCCCTGCCCTACGCCCTGGCCGACGCCGTCCGCAACTATCCCGTGACCCTGTACAGCGCGCGCCCTTGCGGCGCCTGCGACCAGGGCCGCGACTTCCTCAAGCGGCGCGGCATTCCCTTCGTTGAGAAGCGGGTCGCCAGCGACGCCGACGAGGCGGTGCTCAAGCAGGCCGGCAGCGACGGGCGCGTGCCGCTGTTGCTGGTCGGGCGCAGCAAGCTGATCGGCTTCGCGGCCGACGACTGGGACAAGGCGCTCGACGCCGCGGCCTATCCGGCCAGCTCGATGCTGCCGGCCGGCTACCGCTACCGCGCGGCCGAGGCGGCGGCGGGGGCGCCGGCGCTCGCGGTGACGCCGGCCCCGGCCGAGGGCGCTGAACCGGCCGCCGCGCCGGCCGCGCCCACCCAAAAAAGAGAACCATCGACACTGCCGCCCGGCTTCCAATTTTGATCCAGTTTCCGACCACGCCATGACCCGGATCGACTTCCACACCAATATTCCCGATAAACTGAGTTACGCATGCAGGCTCGCGCGCAAGGCTTACGCGGCGCGCGGCAAGCTGGTGCTGCTGGCCGACAGTGCCGAGCAGGCCGCGGCGCTGGACGAAGCGCTGTGGAGCCTGTCGGACACGGATTTCCTGCCGCACGTGATGGCGGGCGACGCGCTGGCGCCGCACACGCCGATCATCATCTGCCATGGCGAGGTGGCCGAGCTACCCCACCACGACATGCTGGTCAATTTGACGCGCGCGACGCCGGCCAACGTCGATCTGTTCCAGCGCGTGTTCGAGATCATCTCGACCGACGAGGACGACGCGGCGGCCGGGCGCAAGCGGTATGTGGCGTACAAGCAGCAGGCTTATCCATTGACCCATTTTGTCGCAGGACAATCATGACCCATAACCCGCCGTTCGACACCAGCATTCCGGTTTTGACCGAGGTGTTCCAGGACCAGCATCCTGACAACGCGGACAATGCGCCGCCGCACGACCGGCGCGCGACCGATCACGCGCCGGCGGCGGAGACTGCGGCGCACGCGGCGCCCGTAGCACCGGCGGCGCAGCCCAGCGCGCCCGTGTCGACCCCCGCCGCAACGCCAGCGTCCGCGCCCGCACCCGTGGCGTCCGCGCACGACCAGAACCAGGTCAACGCCCAGCTGGAAGCGAAGGCGGTCGACAGCTGGACCGAGCCGGAGTGGAACCTGATGGAAAGGCGGCTGTCCGAACGCATCCTGCAACAGTTGCAGAGCCGCGTAGATTTCGTGCTGGAACAGCGCCTGCGCGACAGCATGGAAGACGTGCTCAAGCAAGCCATGGCGGGCCTGACGGCCGAAATCCGCCAGGGGCTGCAGCAAACCATCGAGAAAATCGTGCTGCGCGCCGTGTCGCAGGAACTGACGCACCTGCAAACGCTCAAGAAGTAAGCGCCGCACCCGCCGCCGCGTCGCGCCCCAAGCCCAGGCGGGCGCGGCCGCCTTGCATCTGCTTACAACTTTTCGCGCGGCCACGTCCCCGCTTCCCCTTACTCATGCGTTGAAAGCTGACGGTCCGCTTGGCGTCCGGTTTTGCCAAGTTAGCCATTTTGCTGTACCGTTTGCACCAAACCAAGTTTTGTGCCGGCGTACCCGCGCCGCCGTTATCACCCCGATTGGAGAATCCCTATGCAGTTCACGACCAAACTCATTCCACTTGCCATCGCCATCGCCTTCGCCGGTAGCGCCAGCGCGCAAGAAGTGGTGAAGATCGGCCACGTCGCGCCGATCTCGGGACCGAGCGCCCACTTGGGCAAAGACAATGAGAACGGCGCCAAGATGGCGGTCGAGGAACTCAACGCCAAGGGCTTCGCCATCAACGGCAAGAAAGTCACGCTGCAACTGGTCACCGAGGACGATGCGGCCGACCCCAAGCAAGGCACGGCGGTGGCGCAAAAGCTGGTCGACGCCAAGGTCAAGGGCGTGATCGGCCACCTCAATTCGGGCACCACGGTACCCGCCTCGCGCATCTACCACGATGCCGGCATTCCGCAGATTTCGCCGTCCGCCACGACGCCCCAGTACACCACGCAAGGGTTTGACACGGCGTTTCGCGTCGTGGCCAACGATAACAAGCTCGGCGGCACGCTCGGGCGCTACGCCGTCGACACCCTCAAGGCCAAGAGCATCGCCGTGATCGACGACCGCACCGCCTACGGTCAAGGCGTCGCCACCGAATTCGTCAAGGGCGCGAAAGCGAAGCTGCCGTCGGTAAACATCGTCGCCAAGGAATTCACCAACGCGAACGCCACCGACTTCACCGCCATCCTGACCTCGATCAAGGCCAAGAAGCCTGACCTGATCTTCTTCGGCGGCATGGATTCGGTGGGCGGCCCCATGCTCAAGCAGATGAAGGCGTTGGGCATCCACGCCAAGTTCATGGGCGGCGACGGCGTCTGCACCGAAGCGCTGGCGGGCCTGGCCGGCGACGGCCTGGGCGAAGGCAACGTCACCTGCGCCGAGGCCGGCGGCGTCAAGGGTCCGCAGGAAAAAGCGATGACCGACTTCCGCGCCCGCTACAAGGCCAAGTACAACATGGACGTGCAGCTGTACGCGCCCTACGTGTACGACGCGGTGATGGTGATGGCCACGGCCATGCAGAACGCCAAGTCGGCCGAGCCGGCGAAATACCTGCCATTCCTGAAGAAGATCAACTACCACGGCGTGACCGGCGACATCGCCTTCGACGCCAAGGGCGACCTCAAGGACGGCGCGCTGACCTTGTTCACCTACAAGGGCGGCAAGAAAACCAAGATCGATGTGATCAAGTAAGCACGGGCCGCCGCCAGGCATGCGCCGCGCCGTCGCGCGCGGCGCGCCTTTCCAGGAACCATAAAAAAACGCGCCGAAGCGCGTTTTTTTTATGGGGAATCGCCGCTTATTTCTGCGACAGGACCCATTTCACGAGGGTATGCGCTTCGGCTTCCGTCACCTGCGGGTTGGCCGGCATCGGCACAGCACCCCACACGCCCGAACCGCCCTTCATGACCTTGGCCACCAGCTTGGCTTCCGCGTCCTTTTGGCCGGCGTATTTGGCGGCCACGTCCTTGTAGGCTGGACCGACCAGCTTGGTTTGAATCGCATGGCAAGCCAGGCAATTCTTGGCTTTCGCCAGATCGGCATTGGCCATCGCGCTTGTCGATGCGAGCGCCGACAAGACCATACACAACATCAGGGACCGTTTCATGTATTTCTCCAAAGTGGACAATATGCTATGCCGCTCGTGATATGGCTTTGACTTGAGCGAACGCATTACCGATTGATTTTACCGCGTTTCCGAACTCAGCAAGCCACGCCATTGTGTCCGATTGTTTCTATAACGCCGCAAGCGCGGCCAAGGTTGACCAAACATGGGTTCGTCTGGCGATTAAATCCCCCAGGCAACAAAATAATTTGTAAGATGGACGGCTTAAAGGAGCGCGCCATGCCACTGATTATCTTAATTGCACTATTGATCGGACTACGCTACTTCGAGGTCTGGCGCTTCGCCGAGATGTCGTGGTGGTACGTGGTTGGCCTGATGGTGTTCGCCTTCGTGTGGTTCGAGTTCATCGAGAAAATACTCGGCCTGGACAAGAAGAAGGAACACAACGTCGACGAGCAGCGCCGCAAGGATAGGGTCAAGAACGCTTTCACCAGCAAACGTAAATGAGGCGCGCGGACCGCCCGGTCCGCCACAGTCTCCACCGTCATCGATCGCGCGCGGGCAGCAACAACCGGCCAGCGCCGCCGATCCTCATGCAGACCCACGTCATGCCATCCACGCCAAGCACGGCATAGGCTTGCCACTTGTGCCACAATCGCTGTTTGCGCCGACGCGCCGTCCATCACGCTTGCGACAGCGGGTATCGCGGCCTCACGCCGGAGGCAACCCAGTATGGTCCCATACGTGCGCCGGATCGCGCCACGCGGCTTTTTGAATGCTTTGAGAACTAAAGGAAAACCCTGACATGCTGACCCATCCGATGCCGGACCCCATCGCGTTTCGAATCGGCCCCGTACCCGTGCACTGGTACGGCTTGATGTACGTGCTGGCGTTCATCATGTTCGTGGCGCTCGGCCGCGTGCGCATCAAGCAGCCCCACATCGCCCGGCTGGGCTGGAAGAAAGAGGATCTGGACGACATGCTGTTCTACGGAATGCTCGGCGTGATCATCGGCGGGCGCCTGGGCGAAGTGCTGTTCTACCGGCCCGAATATTTCTACCACCATCCGATCGAGATCCTCAAGACCTGGACCGGCGGCATGTCCTTCCACGGCGGCTTTCTCGGCGTGATGCTGGCCATGTGGCTGTGGGCGCGCAAGGCGGGGCGCAACCTGTTCGACGTCTACGATTTCATCGCGCCGCTGGTGCCCCTGGGCTATGCGGCCGGCCGCATCGGCAACTTCATCAACGCCGAACTGCCGGGGCGCCTGGCCGACCCGAGCCTGCCTTGGGCCATGCTGTGGCCGGGCGTGGAAGGCCCACGCCACCCGTCGCCCCTGTACCAGGCGCTGATCGACGGCTTGCTGGTGTTCGTGCTGCTGTGGCTGTACGCGCGCAAGGAGCGCCCGCGCTTCGCCGTGGCGGCGATGTATACCTTCCTGTACGGCTGCGCGCGCTCGTTCACGGAATACTTCCGCGTGCCGGACTGGCAGGTCACGGTCGCCGGCGTGCCGATCACGTCCGGGCAGATGCTGTCGCTGCCGATGATCATCGGCGGCCTGGCGATCCTGTGGTGGGCTTACCGGCACGCGTCCACGCCGACGCCCGCCCCGCGCCCGGCCCGCTAGCAGCCTGTCGGGCCCGCGCGCTCAGCGCGTCGCCTTCCACAGCATGTAGGCGGCCAGCGCATACAGGATGAGGGCGAACACGCGCCTGAGCTGGACCACCGGCATACGGTGCGCCGCGCGCGCGCCCAGCGGCGCCATGGCCACGCTGGCCAGGGCGATCACCGCCAGCGCCGGCAGGTAGACATAGCCGAGCGACCAGGCCGGCAAAGCGGGCGCCTGCCAGCCGAAATAGATGTTCGACAGCGTGCCCGACAGCGCGATCGGAAAACCCAGCGCGGCGCTGGTGGCGACCGCGTTATGAATCCTCACGTTGCACCAGCCCATGAAGGGCACGGAGATGAAGCCGCCGCCCGCGCCCACCAGGCCGGCCACCACGCCGATCACGGCGCCGGCCCCCGCCATGCCGGCCGGGCCAGGCAGCTCGCGCCCCGCCGCCGGCTTGCGGTTGACCAGCATCTGCGTGGCCGAGAACGCCACGAAAACCGAGAACACCAGCGCCAGCAGCGAGGTATTCATCTGCTTGCCTATCCACGGGCCGATCCACGATCCGACCAGGATGCCGGGCGCCAGCAGTTTCACCACCGGCCACAATACGGCGCCGTGCAAATGGTGGGCGCGCACCGACGACAGGGAGGTAAATAGAATCGTGCCGAGCGAGGTGGCGATCGCCATATGGACGACCAGGTCGGGCGCGAAATGGCGCGCGCTGAATATCATGGTGATGAAAGGGACCAGCACCATGCCGCCGCCGATGCCCAGCAATCCTGCCGCGAAGCCGCCGCCCACGCCCATTAACAGCAGCGTCGCGATCAGGGGCCAATCCATCACGCCTCTTTCAGCAATTGGAGAATATGGCGCCACTGCTCCGGTTGAACCGGCGTAATCGACAGGCGGCTGCCTTTTTGCAGCAGCTGCATTTGCGCGAGCGCCGGATCGGCGCGCATTTCCTTAATGCCGAGCAGGCGTGTTTTGCGTATGCCCTTGACGTCGATGCCGATCCAGCGCGGCGCCTCGGGCGTGGCCTTGGGATCGAAATACGGGCTGTTTGGATCGAACTGGGTCGCGTCCGGATAAGGCGCGCCGATAATCTCGGCCACGCCGGCCACGCCCGGCTCGGCGCAACTGGAGTGGTAGAACAGGACACCGTCGCCCGGACGCATGGCGTCGCGCATGAAATTACGGGCCTGGTAATTGCGCACGCCGTACCAGCCGATGGTCTGGCCCGGCGCCGCCATCACGTCGTCGATACTGACGTCGTCCGGTTCGGATTTCATCAACCAATATGCCATCGGTATTCACCTCGGTGTACAAATCAAAGCTCAGATCAAAACGCGCCGTTCACGGGCATCGCGGCGCGCCAACACAGACGCCGCGCGCATAAAAAAACGGCTGCGCGGCGGTAACCGGCAACCGTTTTACGTTAAAGAGCCCCGCATGTGCCGTCTTTGCCGGCATCCCGAACCTAATGGTTCAAGGTGGTCACAGTTAGTTCAATTTCGGGTTCATCGGACAAGCGACGCTCACTCCCATCGAACAAATTTCCGCAACCGGTGCACATAAATGGTTCAAGGAATATATGGCAATCGCGAACACCGCAGGGTGGAACGAAGTTTACTCCGATGTGCCGTCATGTCAAACGAAATTGGCCGCTTAAAAAAGATTTTCTTGCGGCGTGAGCGCGTTATCTAGCACGGCATGCATCTCGCCCAGTTTCTCCTTGACTTCCAGGATAGACATGTCCGAGAGCGGCCCGCCCGGCGTTTTCATGGACAGGAATTCGGCCGCCACGCTGAGCGCGGCCATCACCGCGATGCGGTCGTTGCCTTTGACCTTGCCGGAATCGCGCAGCGCGCTCATCTTGCCGTCGAGGTAGTGCACGGCCTGCTGCAGGGTGCGTTCCTCGCCTTCCTTGCAGGCCAGGCGGTAGGCCTGGCCCATGATGGTGACGTCGAGCTGGATCATTGGGCGGCCTCGTCAGGTTGGGCGGCGCCGGCGCCGCTCGATGGCGCGGCCGGGATCTGGGTCAGCAGGGCTTCGACGCGGCGCTGGGCTTCGCTCAAGCGTTCCATGAAGGCGAGGTTCTCCTGGCTGAGGATGGCATTGGTCTGGCGCAAGGTGGCGTTCTCGCGGCGTAGCGACTGGGTCAGCTCGGCAAGCCGGGCGATTTTGTCGGAGAGGTCTTGGAATTCGGAAATCATCCCGTCACTATAGGGCGGCGAGCGTTTTGCCGTCAACCGAATCAGCACGTAATCGCGCGCCGGCGGCGCTGTTCCTTTGCCGCCGGCAATTTGTGTGGTTTACAACAACATTCTCCCACCTCGCTTTTGCGCTATATCAACCCCGTGTCTTAAATAAACAAGATGACGTCTTGAAAATAGCACATACCGTCCCTATAATTAGCACTCGTTAGTAGAGAGTGCTAACAACTCTTTCTTGTCCTCGTCAGGCTGATCCCAGCTGGCGGGGGCCTATTGAAATCTTGGGGGCAGCACCTTCGCCGCCTCTGCCGATTATTCAAACCATTGAATTTTAAGGAGTTTTGCATGAACCTTCGCCCATTGCACGATCGTGTCATCGTCAAGCGTCTCGATCAGGAAACCAAAACCGCTTCCGGCCTGATCATCCCTGATGCGGCTGCCGAAAAACCAGACCAGGGCGAGATCCTCGCCGTTGGCAACGGCAAAGTTCAGGACGACGGCAAAGTGCGCGCGCTGGAAGTCAAGGTCGGCGACCGCGTCCTGTTCGGCAAGTACTCGGGCCAGACCGTCAAGGTCGACGGCGAAGAGCTGCTGGTGATGCGTGAAGAAGACATCATGGCCGTTCTGGTCAAGTAAGTCTAAACCCCGCATCCACATCCCACACGAATTCACGGAGAACACAACATGGCAGCTAAAGATGTAGTATTCGGCGACGCAGCGCGCGCCAAGATGGTTGAAGGCGTCAACATTCTGGCCAACGCCGTCAAAGTCACCCTGGGCCCTAAAGGCCGCAACGTGGTGCTCGAGCGCTCGTTCGGCGCGCCGACCGTCACCAAGGACGGCGTATCGGTTGCCAAGGAAATCGAACTCAAAGACAAGCTCATGAACATGGGCGCGCAGATGGTCAAGGAAGTCGCTTCGCGCACCAGCGACAACGCCGGCGACGGCACCACCACCGCGACCGTTCTGGCCCAGGCGATCGTTCGCGAAGGCATGAAGTTCGTTGCCGCCGGCATGAACCCGATGGACCTCAAGCGCGGCATCGACAAGGCTGTCGCCGCCACCGTCATCGAGCTGGCCAAGATCGCCAAGCCATGCACCACCACCAAGGAAATCGCCCAGGTCGGTTCGATCTCGGCCAACTCGGACGCGTCGATCGGCGAGCGCATCGCTGAGGCGATGGAAAAAGTCGGCAAGGAAGGCGTCATCACCGTGGAAGACGGCAAGTCGCTCAACGACGAGCTCGACATCGTGGAAGGCATGCAGTTCGACCGCGGCTACCTGTCGCCTTACTTCATCAACAATCCGGACAAGCAAGTCGCCATCCAGGACAGCCCGTTCGTCCTGCTGTGCGACAAGAAGATCTCGAACATCCGCGATCTGCTGCCGATCCTGGAACAGGTCGCCAAGGCTGGCCGTCCACTGCTGATCATCGCTGAAGACATCGAAGGCGAAGCGCTGGCGACCCTGGTGGTCAACAATATCCGCGGCATCCTCAAGACCTGCGCAGTCAAGGCCCCTGGCTTCGGCGACCGCCGCAAGGCCATGCTGGAAGACATCGCCATCCTGACCGGCGGCCAGGTCATCGCTGAAGAAGTCGGCCTGACCCTGGAAAAGGTCACGCTGAACGAACTCGGCCAGGCCAAGCGCATCGAAGTGGGCAAGGAAAACACCATCATCATCGACGGCGCCGGCGCCGCCGCCAACATCGAAGCGCGCGTCAAGCAAGTGCGCGTGCAGATCGAAGAAGCGACCTCGGACTACGACCGTGAGAAGCTGCAAGAGCGCGTGGCCAAGCTGGCCGGCGGCGTTGCAGTGATCAAGGTTGGCGCTGCCACCGAAGTCGAGATGAAGGAAAAGAAAGCCCGCGTGGAAGACGCACTGCACGCGACCCGCGCTGCCGTGGAAGAAGGTATCGTTCCTGGCGGCGGCGTTGCCCTGCTGCGCGCACGTGCCAGCCTGACCCTCAAAGGCGACAACCCTGACCAGGACGCCGGCATCAAGATCGTGCTGCGCGCGATGGAAGAGCCACTGCGCATGATCGTGCAGAACGCCGGTGAAGAGGCGTCGGTGGTGGTGGCGGCCGTGCTGGCCGGTACCGGCAACTACGGCTACAACGCCGCCAACGGCACCTACGGCGACATGGTCGAAATGGGCGTGCTGGACCCAGCCAAGGTGACCCGTTCGGCGCTGCAGAACGCAGCCTCGATCGCCGGCCTGATGCTCACCACCGACGCGATGGTCTGCGAACTGGCTGAAGACAAGCCAGCTGGCGGCGGCATGGGCGGCATGGGTGGCATGGGCGGTATGGGCGGCATGGACGGCATGATGTAATCAGCCTCCCGGCGCACACTGAAAGCCTGCAGGGTTCGCGCCCTGCAGGCTTTTTTCATGGTCGCGCCAGAGCCGGCGCGCGGCGGACCTGGTGCCGCCGCCTGGGCCGCCAGGCGCGGCGGCGCGAGACGTGTTGCGGGTGTGCCGTGCAATGGTTTAGTATCCGGCTCTCCATTTCCTTTTGTCAGCCCCATGTCGACGCTCGCTTCGGCCAAATTCAAAGCCATCCTGTTCACCGCCATCGCGCTGGGCGCCGCCGTCGTGGCCGTGTATTTCGGCCTGCGTGCGCTGAACGCCCCGCCCTCGCGCGCGGCCGCCGCGGCAGTGCGCGTGGCGCCGGTGGCCGTGCCTTTGCCGCCCTTCGTCGACCCGCGCGACGAAGACCACGCCAGGCAGTCGCTGATGTTGGTGCCGGAAGTGAAAGCCTGGTCGGACTACCTGGAGAGAGCCTCGCGCGGGACCGTGCATGGCCTGCTGGTACGCCATCACGCCGCTCCGGTCGAGCTCGACGGCAAGCGCTACTGGCTGTTCAGCTTTGTGGAGAGCACGCCCGACGCCGCGCGCCGCTCGGAAAACTTCTTGGTCGGCGAGAACACGGCGGCCATCCTGGTCGACGACGTCGACAGCGGCAAGCGCCTGACGCTGGACCAGTGGCGCGCTACCAAGCAGCCGCTCAAGCGCATGTCCGCCCCGCTCGCTCCTGCTCCCGCTCCCGCCGCTGCTGCCCCGGCTGCCGCCGCCGTCCGGGCGAGCGCTGCCGCACCGGCGACCGCGGCCCCGGAGCCCGACTAGGAGTTTGCGCGGTAGAAGTGTTCGAGACCGAAACTGTCGAAAACCGAGGAGCGTTTGGCGATACGGGCAAGCCAATAGCTGGCCTATTGGCGCCGACC
>DIZW01000018.1:16969-56699 GCA_002428015.1 Oxalobacteraceae bacterium UBA6018
CAAACGCTACCGGTTTCTCGGCGGTTTGAGCCGGACATCTTCTACCGCGCAGACTCCTAGGCCTGCCCACCGGGCGCCTACGGCGCGCCGCACGAGCTTTCCCGCCCAAACCGTTGCTTTTAAAGGGAAAATACAAGATGCTCAATTGCTCGGCACCACCGTTTGTACTAGTATTGCTTAAAGCAAACTAAGGACGTCCCATGGACAAGCACACTCTCCCCCAGAAACCGCGGCTGCTGGCGCTCATGACCTTGGCCATCGCCTTGATGTCGGCGCTGTTCGCCGCCTGCGAGCCGGTGCAGCAGGCGCCCACCCCGGCCGCCGAAGCGGCCGCGTCCAGCGCCACCTTGCGCACCAAGGAGCAGGCCATGGCGTCGCTGATGGCGCTGCCGGAGCTCAAGGCCTGGTCCGCGCGCATCGAGAAGAACTCGGCCGGCAAGCTGCATGGCGCGCTGATGGAATACGATACCCAGCCGAAGATCATCGGCGGCAAGCGCTACTGGCAGTTCAGCTTTGTGGAAAACGGCGCCGACGCGGCCCACCGCTGGGAGAGCTTCCTGGTGTCCGACAGCGGCGCCGAAATCCTGGTGGACGACGCCGCCAACGACAAGACACTCAGCCTGGCCGACTGGCGCCAGCAAAAGCATCCGATGGAGCAGACCGGCGCGCAGTAAGGCGCGGCGCGCCTGGTGGCGCGCCGGCTTCGGCGCCGGCCCCGCTCCTAGCTGCCCAGGTGGGAAATGAGCAGCGGGCGCGCGTCCGACGGCGCTTCGGCGCGGGCCCCGCCGGCTTCACGCGCGTTCTGCGCTTCCAGTGAAATCCCGACCGACAGGATATCGATCAGCAGCAGCTGGAGTATCCGCGAGATCATCGACAGGAAGGTCGTGCTGTCCTCCGCATGGTCGACCGCCAGGCACACCGTGGCCTTCTTGGCCAGCGGCGAACCGCTGGCGGTGATGGCGATGACGTCGGCGCCGGCCATGCGCGCCGAATCCACCGCCGCCAGCAGCTCCGGCAAGCGTCCCGAATTCGAAATCGCGATCACCACGTCGCCTGGCGTGAGCAGTTCCGCGGCCAGCGCGAACAGGTGCGAATCGCCGTAGGACGAGGTCGGAATGCGGAAGCGGAAGAACTTGTGCTGGCCGTCCAGCGCCACCACGCGCGAATTGCCCATCGCGTAGAACTCCACCCGCCGGGCGTGGGTGAGCAGCGCGATGGCGCGGTCCAGCGAGCGCACGTCGAGCTGGTCGCGGAACTTGAGGATGGCCGAGACGGTGTTGTCGATCACCTTGGCCGACACGTCGTGCGTGCTGTCGCCGGTGCGCACCTGGCTGTGCCGCACCGGGATCGCCCCGGTCAGGCTGCTGGCGAACTTGAGCTTGAAGTCGGCCAGGCCGAGAAAGCCGAGCGAGCGGCAGAAGCGGATCACGGTCGGCTGGCTCACCTCGGCCAGGCGCGCGATATCGGCGATCGGCTCGCTCAGGACCAGGCGCGGCTGCTCGAGCACGAGGGCGGCCACGCGCTGCTCGGCCGGGGTCAGCTCGTGCTGCAGGTGCTGGACCCGCTCCATCAGGGTATTGGCGCCGCTGCGCCCGCGCAGATGCTCCGACAGGATCGTCGCCACCCCGTAAAAGGCCGGGTTGGCGGTGGCGATCACGTAGGTCGGGATGTCGCTCAGGTAGTTGGTGAAGCGTCCCTTGGCTTCGAAGCGCGCGCGAAACGGCGAGCGCGCGAACAACTCGGCCATGCGCGGGACGATGCCGCCGCCGATGAAAATGCCGCCGAAGGCGCCCAGCGTCACCGCCAGGTTGGCCGCGGCGCCGCCCAGCATGCCGCTGAAGCAGTCCAGGGTTTCCAGGCACAGCGCGTCGTTCTCGTCGAGCGCGCCGGCGATGATCTCGGGCGAGGTGCGCGGCCGCGCCTGCACGCCGTTGCGGCGCGCCAGCGCGCGGTAGATGATCTCCATGCCGGGGCCGGAGATGAGCCGTTCGTTCGACACGTGCGGCCACTCGCGCCAGGCGAACTGCAGGATGGCGAACTCGCGCTCGTCGGCCGGCGCGAAGTTCACGTGGCCGCCTTCGCTGCCGAGCGTGACGAAGCCGTCCACGGTCGGGATCACGCCCGACACGCCCAGGCCGGTGCCCGGCCCGAGCACGCCGATGACGGAATTGGCGGCCGGGGTGCCGCCGCCGATCTTGATCAGCTCAGTGCTCTTCAGGCCGGGGATGGCCATCGCCAGCGCGGTGAAGTCGTTGACGATCAACAGGGTCTGCAGGCCCAGCTCGCGCCTTACCGCGTCGGTCGAAAACTGCCAGTCGCGATTGGTCATGCGGACCTGGTCGCCATTGATCGGATTGGCCACCGCCAGCGCCGCGTGATTGAGCACGATGTCGCCGTGGTCGGCCAGGTAGAAGCGCAGCAGCGGTACGATACCGCCAAAGTCGTCGCACTGCAGCACCCGCACCGAGCGCACCACGCCCGGTGCGGTTTGCAGCGCGAAGCGCGCATGCGTGGCGCCGATGTCGGCCAGCAGGCGCGGGCCGTCGGCGAACGCGGTGCGGGCGAACTTGTCGGTATCGTTGAGGTCTTCCATCAAGCGACCGTACCGAACCACGCCCCATAGGCCGGCAGCGAGACCTTGCTGCCGTCCACGCTGCCCGGCAGGCCGTGGCCGTCCAGCGCGCGCGCGCCGGCCGCCTGCGGCACGTCCAGGACCACCGGCGCCGGACCGAGGTTGAAGATGGCCAGCACGCCAGGGTGGCCGGCCAGATCGCGGCGCAGCACCAGCACCGGCTCGGGCGCGTCGAAGAAGGTGATCTCGCCGCGCGTGAGCTGCGGCAGCTGGCGGCGCCAGGCGATCAGGCGGCGCGCGGCGTGCAGCGGCGAGTCGGCCTGCTCCTCCTGCACCGAGGCGGCGCGCGCGATGTGCTCGGGCGCCACCGGCAGCCACGGGGTGCCGCTGGTGAAGCCGGCGTTGGGCACGGCGGAAGTCCACGGCATCGGCGTGCGGCAGCCGTCGCGGCCCTTGAACTCGGGCCAGAAGGTGATCCCGTACGGGTCCTGCAGCAGTTCGAACGGCACATCGGCCTCGGTCAGCGCCAGCTCGTCGCCCTGGTACAGGCAAGGGGTACCCTTGAGCGAGAGCTGCATCGCCAGCACCAGCTTGGCCAGCGCCGGCGTCGGATCGGCGCCGCCCCAGCGCGTCATCACGCGCGCGCTGTCGTGATTACCCACCGACCAGGATGCCCAGCCTCCCTTCACGCGCGCCTCGAACTGCTCGACCTGGGAGCGGATGTGGGCGGCCGAGAACTGCGGCGTGAGCAGGTTGAAGCTGTAAGCCATGTGCAGCTTGTCGCCGTCGGCCGTGTATTCGGCCATCACGCCGAGCGCGTCGTCGGCACCCACTTCGCCGATCGACACCGCGCCGAATTCGTTGAGCAGGGTGCGGATCTGCTGCAGGTAGGCCAGGTTCTCCGGACGGGTCTTGTCGTAGATGTGGGCCTGCATGCCGTAGGGGTTCACGTCCGAGACGGTCGCGGTGTCGCGGTTCAGGGTCGCCGGATTGCTGCGCAGTTCAGGGTCGTGGAAATGGAAATTGCAGGCGTCCATGCGCACGCCGTCGACCCCGCGCGCGAGCCAGAACCGCAGGTTGTCGAGGTGGGCCTGGCGCACTTCGGGGTGGTGGAAATTGAGGTCGGGCTGGCTGACCAGGAAGTTATGCAGGTAGTACTGCTTGCGCCGGCTGTCCCACTGCCAGGACGAGCCGCCGAACACGGACAGCCAGTTATTTGGCGGATTACCGTCCGGCAGCGGGTCGGACCACACGTACCAGTCGGCCTTGGGGTTGTCGCGGCTGGAGCGGCTCTCGACAAACCACGGATGCACCTCGGCGGTGTGCGAGAGCACCTGGTCGATCATGATCTTCAGGCCCAGCTGGTGCGCGCGGGCGATCAGCGCGTCGAAGTCGGCCAGGGTGCCGAACATGGGGTCCACGTCGCAATAATCGGCGACGTCGTAACCGAAATCCTTCATCGGCGAGGTGAAGAAAGGCGAGATCCAGACGATGTCGGCACCCAGAGCCGCGATGTAATCGAGTTTCGCGGTGATGCCGGGCAGGTCGCCGATGCCGTCGCCGTTGGTGTCGAGGAAGCTGCGCGGATAGACCTGGTAAATGATGGCTTCGCGCCACCATGGGGTGGATTGATCGGACTGCGGAATCGGTTGTGTGCTCATGCTGGCTCCTCGTTGATTTTGTAGAGAATATACATCAACTACAGGGTTTTTACAATTTTTCTGAAACTCGACTACAAGTTGATTTTATCGATATTTATCAATGACTTAGTCGCATAAATATGCTTTTAACACATTCATAACGGTAGTCAAACTACACAAAAAAACGACATCTTCCGCGTCCGCGTAGCAAGGCAGTCCGCTTGATCCCTGCGCCGCCCGGGCGGCCTCGGCGCTAGCGGCCCGCCTGGGCACAAACGTTTTCGTTTTCGGACAAAAAAACTATCGACATAACCCTACCGAATAGAAATTTTTGTATACGAAATCGATTGCGTCTACTGCTAGGATGCACAGACCTTCATTAAATTCCCTACCCGAAAGGAGACATCCGCAGCGCCCGGACGTAACGCCGCTCTTAACGTGGAGGTAATCGCTCCAATCCGGCTCATCCCGATTCCCATTTCAGTCAACGGAGACCTCATGTCGTACATCATGCAACGCGTTCGCGCGGCCTTCAAGTCGTCGCTGGTGGTGGCGTCGCTCGCCTTGAGCACCCACGCATCAGCCATTTCGACAGTCAATAACAGCAGCCTCCAGACCTGGTGGCATGCGAGCAATGAACTCAACGCCAGCTCACCGGTCGCCGATAACGCGGTGCGCCGCTCGACGTATTACGACGTCAAGGTGGCCACCTCCGCGCAACCGGCCGTCAAATACGATTCATTCCCCTATATGTCGATTCCACGCGGCGGACGCGATAAATGGGGCTACACCGACCAGGACGGCGCCGAATTCGCCGACAGCGCCAACTTGAGCATGAGCTGGACCAGCTTTTTGTACAGCACCGACACCTGGGTCGAAGTGAGCCTGCGCAGCGGGACGATCAGCTCGGCCAACGACGTCACCATTCGGCCCAGCGCGCTCAATCTGACCAAGCAAATGGTCAACGGCACCACCATTCGGGTGCTGGTTCCTTACGCCGCCACCGGCTTTCGCTTTTCGGTGGAATTCAACAACCAGCTGTACACGGCGTATAACGACTTGAGCGGCAGCAGCGGCCAGCTGAACGACAGCGGCATCGGGCGCGCCATCCACACCGAGCCGCGCAACGCCATGCTGGTCTTTGCCGAGCCGATGGTGCCCAGCACCGATGCGGCGCGCCTGATCCCCACCGCCGCCAGCGGCTCGATCTATTATCCCGCCCAAGGCCAGGTCAATAACCTGGACACGATCACCCAGGAAATCGTGTATTTCAAGCCGGGCATCTATTACATGCCCTGGAATTACCACGCCAGGCTGCCGGCCGGGGTGAAATGGGTCTACCTGGCGCCGGGCGCGTACGTGAAGGGCGCCTTCCAGTTCATGGACGAAAACCTGGGCGTGTACAAGATGACCGGCTTCGGCGTCGTCTCCGGTGAAAAATATGTGTACGAGCCGGACACCAATAACGGCTACATGCACACGGTCGCCAGCGATTGCCACGCCAGCTGCGTGAAGATGCTGCGCTTGAGTTCCAGCGCCATGCAGCAGTATCTGGACCTGCAGGGCGTGACCTTCAACGAGCCGCCATATCATTCGTTCGTGGTGTACGGCAATGAGGACACGATGCAGATGCGGGTCGAGAATTTCAAGCAGGTCGGCAGCTGGTACTGGCAGACCGATGGCCTCGAGCTGTACACCAACGGCACCATGAACAATACCTTCTTCCATTCCAACGACGACGTGCTGAAGATCTACCACAATAACCTGGCGATCAATAACACCGTGATCTGGAAGAACGAAAACGGCCCGGTGATCCAATGGGGTTGGGCACCGCGCAATATGAGCGGCGTGACCATCAAGGATACCTACGTCATCCACAACAAGATGTACTGGACTGACGTGAAGACCAATACCTGCGTGATCAACGCGGCCGGACCGTGGTCCAGCACCGTGCTGCCCGATCCCACGACCACGGTGGCCAATCTGACGTTTGAAAATCTCTACGTCGAAGGCAAGACCAACTGCGCCCTGCGTATTTACGCGCTGTCGAACACGAAGAATATCCATATCAAGAACCTGCTGATCGACAGCTGGAACGACCTGGACATGAGCTCCCAGGCCAGCAAGTTCACCCGCCTGTCGAGCGCCATCACCATCGGCAACGAAACCGTGAATAGCGAAGGGCTCAAACTGGAGAACTACCGCGTCGGCGGCCAGCAGGTCTACAAGGCGGGCAACAACTGGAACGCCACCTCAACCGGGCGCCTGGATTTCGACGGGGAGTTGTGGGACGACTGGAATGCCTGGTAATTTCTTGTAGTCCCACTACATAATTTCAGCTAACATTCGATGAAACGCGCGCCCTGCCGGCCTCTTAAACGAGTGTAATTACCTTACTCGCCGGCAGGCGCATCCACCCAGCCAGCAACGCCGGCAAGCCCGGCGGCCTTGACCACATCAAAGAAACACTTCATGCGCATTCATTTTTGCATGGCCATAGTCGGCCTCAGCCTTGCCAGCGCCGCGTTCGCGCAGGACAGCAAGTCCATCTGCGACAGCACCGACTTCGAACAGATCGTGCACGCGGCACCGGCCGGCATCGCGGCCCGCGCCGTCTGGCTCAACGGCCATCTGGCCCAGTGGCCGGGCGCGGCCCCCGGCGGCAGCTTCAAACTGTACTACGCTCCCGACGGCGCGATCGCCGCGCCCGCCCACGCCAAGGTGAGCGGCGCGGCCGGCGCCATCGCGCTGTCCGCCTACACCGGCGCGCTGCCGGCGGGCGCCGCCGCGCGCTTCAAGTACCTCGGCGCCGGCCCTGTGCTGGCCGTCGCCCACGCGGACCTGGAGCGCCTGCGCGCCCTGCACAGCCAGCAGCTGGTGCTGGTCCAGGAGGCCGCCGATGGCAGCGTCATGGCCGCCACGCGGCTGCAGAACGCCGGCGCGCTCGACGACCTGTTCAGCGCGGCCGGGCAGGCCAACGACCTGGGCGCCACCATCCACGGCAAGCGCACCAGCTTCAAGCTGTGGGCGCCGACCGCCCAGCGCGTGATGCTGTGCACCTACCCCAGCGCCGGCGCACCGGCCGCATCGATCGACGCCATGCGGCGCGATCCGGCCAGCGGCATCTGGCAGGCCGTCAAACCGTCCAGCCTGCAGGGCAGCTACTACAAATACGTGGTCGATGTCGTCGTCGACGGCACCGGCCTGGTGCGCAACCTCGTCACCGACCCCTACTCGGTCAGCCTGAGCACAGACTCCCGGCGCAGCTACATCGCCGACCTGTCCGCGCCGGCGCTCAAGCCGCAGGGATGGGAAAGCGTGCCCGCCCCGGCCAGCGTGAAGGCGCTGCCCGACATGGTGGTGTACGAACTGCACGTGCGCGACTTCTCGATCAATGACGCCAGCGTGCCGCCCGCCCTGCGCGGCAAGTACGCCGCCTTCTCGGTGCCCGGCTCGAACGGCATGCGCCACCTGGCGGCGCTGGCCAAGGCCGGCCTGACCGACGTGCACCTGCTGCCCATCTTCGACATCGCCAGCGTGCCCGAACAGGGCTGCGCGCAGCCGCGCCCTTCCGGCGCGCCCGACAGCGAAGCCCAGCAGGCCCTGGTCGCCAAGACCGCCGAGACCGACTGCTTCAACTGGGGCTACGACCCCTACCACTACAGCGCGCCGGAAGGCAGCTACTCGCTTGATCCGGCCGACGGCGCGCGCCGCATCGTGGAAGTGCGCCAGATGGTGATGAGCCTGCACCGTGCCGGCCTGCGGATCGGCATGGACGTGGTCTACAACCACACCTTCACCGGCGGCCAGAAAGCCGAGTCGGTGCTCGACCGCGTGGTGCCCGGCTACTACCACCGCCTGGACGCGGCCGGCGCCATCGAGCGTTCTACCTGCTGCGACAACACCGCCACCGAAAACGCCATGATGGGTAAGCTCATGATCGACTCGGTGGCCCTGTGGGCGCGCCAGTACAAGATCGACTCGTTCCGCTTCGACCTGATGGGCCACCAGCCGCGCGCGGTGATGGAGCGCCTGCAGGCGCGCGTCAATGCGCAGGCCGGGCGCACCGTGCAGCTGATCGGCGAAGGCTGGAATTTCGGCGAGGTCGCCGACGGCGCGCGCTTCGTGCAGGCGTCCCAGCTGTCGCTCAACGGCAGCGGCATCGGCACCTTCAACGACCGCACGCGCGACGCCGTGCGCGGCGGCAGCGCGGCCGACAGCGGCGAGACCATGATAGCGCGCCAGGGCTACATCAACGGCCTGGTGTACGACCCCAACACACGCGCGGGCCTGCGCCCGGCGACCGACCTGCTGCGCACGGCCGACATGATCAAGGCCGGCCTGGCCGGCTCGCTGCGCCGCTACCGCCTGACCACCTACACCGGCGCCACCGAGGCGCTCGAGGCGATCGACTACGGCGGCCAGCCGGCCGGCTACGCCAGCATGCCCGGCGAAGCGGTCAACTACATCGAGAACCACGACAACCAGACCCTGTTCGACGTCAACGTGCTCAAGCTGCCGCTGGCCACCAGCGGCGCCGAGCGCGCGCGCGTGCAGATGCTCGGCGCTGCGATCAACGCGTTCAGCCAGGGCGTGGCCTACTTCCATGCGGGGGTGGACACGCTGCGCTCCAAGTCGCTCGACCGCAACAGCTTCAACTCGGGCGACTGGTTCAACCGGATCGACTGGCGCTACCAGGACAACTACTTCGGCACCGGCCTGCCGCCGGCCGCGGACAACGGCAAGGACTACGCGCTGCTCAAGCCGCTGCTGGCCGACGCCGCGCTCAAGCCGGCCCCGGCCGACATCGCCTATGCGCGCGACGCCTTTCGCGACCTGCTGAAGATCCGCGCCAGCTCAACCCTGTTCCGTCTGCGCAGTACCGAGGACGTGATGCGGCGCCTGCGCTTCTTCAACAACGGCCCGGACCAGGAGGCGACCGTGATCGCGGCGCGCATCGACGGCAGCGGCTATCCCGGCGCCGGTTTCGCGGCGCTGAGCTATTTCATCAACGTGGACAAGCGCGAGCACGTGCTGACGATCGCGGACATGAAGGGACACAGCCTGCGCCTGCACCCGGTGCACACGGCGCCGGGCGCGGCCGACCCGCGCGCGCGGGAGGCCAAGTTCGACCCGGCCAGCGGCAGCTTCACCATCCCGGCGCGGACGGCCGTGGTGTTCGTGGAGTAGCCGCCGGCGCGGAGGCCGGCGCGGCTTAGATGTCCAGGTGCGAGATCAGCAGGCGCCTGGTGTCGGAGTCGCCTGCCTCCTGTTGGGTGCCGAGCGAAATCCCGACCGACATGATATCGATCAGCAGCAGCTGCAGGATGCGCGAGATCATCGACAGGAAGCTGGTGCTGTCCTCGCCGTGATCGACGGCCAGGCACACGCTGGCCTTCTTCGCCAGCGGCGACTTGCTGCTGGTGATGGCGATCACGTCGGCGCCGGAGGCGAGTGCGGTGTCGACCGCCGCCAGCAGCTCGGGCAGGCGCCCGGACGAGGAGATCGCGATGACCACGTCGCCCGGATGCAGCAGCTCGGCCGCCAGCGAGAACAGGTGCGAGTCGCCGTAGGACGAGGTCGGTATGCGGAAGCGGAAGAACTTGTGCTGGCCGTCGAGCGCCACCACGCGCGAGGCGCCCATCGCGTAGAACTCCACCCGCTTGGCCTTGCGCAGCAGCGCGATGGCGTTGTCGATCGACTGCACGTCGAGCTGGTCGCGAAAGCGCAGGATCGCCGACACGGTATTGTCGATCACCTTGGCCGACAGGTCGTGGGTGCTGTCGGACACCCGCACCTGGCTGTGGCGCACGGGGATGGTGCCGGTCAGGCTGCTGGCGAACTTGAGCTTGAAGTCGGCCAGCCCCAGGAAGCCGAGCGAGCGGCAAAAGCGGATCACGGTCGGCTGGCTGACGTCGGCCAGGCGCGCGATCTCGGCGATCGGCTCGCCCAGCACCTTGCGCGGATGATCGATCACCAGGGTCGCCACGCGCTGCTCGGCCGGCGACAGCTCGTGCTGCAGGTGCTGCACGCGTTCCATCAGCGTGTTGGCGCCGCTGCGCCCGCGCAGGTGCTCCGACAGGATCGAGGCCACGCCGTGAAAGGCCGGGTTGGGCGTCATGATGACGAAGGTCGGGATCTCCGCCAGGTAGGAGGTGAAGCGGCCCTTCGCTTCGAAGCGCTTGCGGAACGACGAGGTGACGAACCAGTCGCCCAGGCGCGGCACGATCCCGCCGCCGATGAAGATGCCGCCGAACGAGCCGAGCGTCACCGCCAGGTTGGCGGCGGCGCCGCCGAGCATGCCGCAGAAGCAGTCCAGCACTTCCAGGCATAGCATGTCCTGCCGCTCGAGGGCGCCGGTGATGATCTCGGGCGAGGTGAGCGGCTCGACGTCCACGCCGTTGCGCAGCGCCAGCGCGCGGTAGATGATTTCCATGCCGGGGCCGGAGATCAGGCGCTCGTTGGACACGTGCGACCATTCCTTCCAGGCGTACTGAAGGATGGCGAATTCGCGCTCGTCAGCGGGGGCGAAGTTGGCGTGGCCGCCTTCGCTGCCGAGGGTGACGAAGCCGTCCAGGGTCGGGATCACGCCCGAGCAGCCCAGGCCGGTGCCGGGCCCCAGCACGCCGATCACGGCATTGGCGGCCGGCTTGCCGCCGCCGACCTGCACCAGGTCGCTCGCCGGCAGGTTCGGCAGCGACATCGCCAGCGCGGTGAAGTCGTTCACGATCAGCAGGGTGGTCAGGCCCAGCGCGCGGCGCACCTCGTCGGTCGAGAATTGCCAGTCGCGGTTGGTCATCCGGATGAAGTCGCCATTGATCGGATTGGCCAGGGCGAAGGCGGCGTGGTTGAGCCGCACGCCCTCGTGGTCGGACAGGTATTCGCGCAGCAGCGCCAGGATGTCGCTGTAGTCGTCACACTTGAGCACGCGCACCGCACGCATCACACCCGGCGCGGTTTCGAGAGCGAAGCGCGCGTGGGTGGCGCCGATGTCGGCGAGCAGACGGGGGCCGTCGGCGTAGGCCGTGCGGCTGTACTTTGGTTCGGGTTCGAGAAGGTCGGTCATCGCAGTCAGAAAAGGCAGTTCCTGCGTAGCATACCCTATTGTTAGGATTGCACCAAAAAACGTCTGCGGTGACGCCCTTCTCAGTCGCCGATCAGCACCACCGGATTGCTCACGTCGAACAGCACTTTACCGTCCGTCACGACGGCCTTTTTTCCGGAATAATAATCGGTGACGGCCGCGCCCTCGGGGAACACGCCGCCCACGGTGATCGGCGTCGGACGGTCGGCCGGCAGCCCGAGCGCGACCACCACGCGGTCGCTGGCGTCGCCGCGCGACCAGGTGCGCGCGAAGGTGTAGGGCTGGTCGGCCAGCTTGCGATGCACGCCCGCGCCCACCGCCGGATGGGCGTGGCGGAACTGGCCCAGCAGCGCCCAGTGGCGGCGCACGTCGGCCACGCGGTAGCCGTCGCGCTGGGCGTTGTTGGCCAGCTCGTCCCAGTTCATGAACGAGCGCAGGTTGGCGTCGCCCACCGCGCCCTCGTGCTTGAGCAGGCGCGCGCTCTCGTCGCCGTAGTAGATCTGCGCCTCGCCGGGCGCGAGCAGCAGCTTGTTGGCGGTCTCGAACGGACGCACGCGCAGCGCGTCGAAGGGAGCGCCGTCGTCGTGCGAACTCACATAGTTGAGCACCGAATAGCCGTTGAGCGGCCCGTGCAGGATGGCGGCGTAGTCGGCGAACAGCTTCTCGTAGTCGGCAGCGGCGTCGCGCGGCATGCTGAAGTTGATCATGCTGTTAAAGCCGTTGGCGTAGAAATCGACGCTTTGGCCGGGTCCCATCTCGAACTGGTGGGCGTCGCGCAGCGAATAGTTGTACACCTCTGCAGTCATGAAGAATGGCTGGTCGCCCAGGCGCTTGGCCGGGTTGGCCCGCTTCCAGTCTTCGTAGGCGAGGCTGGCCTCCTTCTTGAGCTCCTTCCATACGCCCGGTTCGACGTGCTTGACGGTGTCGGCGCGAAAGCCGTCGAAGCCGTATTTGCGCCCCCAGTCCGCCTGCCATTTGATCAGGTAGTAGCGCGGCGCACGCGGGTAGCCGGTGCGCTTGAAAAAGGCGTCCAGCTCCTTGACCTCGCGCCCGTAGCGCCCTTCCTTCTTCCACTTGGCCACCAGCGCCGGCGGCAGCGTGGCCGCATGGTTGCTGTCAGTGCGCAGGTCGGGCAGGTTTTTCACCAGTGCGCAATCGACGGTGGTGTGCACGTCCTTGAACTGGCACACCGGATCGAGGCGCACCCAGTCCGCCGGCCAAGCCGGGTCCTGGGGGGTGACCGGGCCAGTGTGGTTCATCACCACGTCGAGCAGCACGCGGATGCCGTGCGCGTGCGCCGTGTCGACCAGCTGGCGCAGGTCGGCCTCGGTGCCGAGGTTGGCGTCGACGGCGGTGAAGTCCTTGGCCCAGTAGCCGTGAAAGCCATAGGATTTGCCGGTGCCTTCGTCGGTGGCACCGTGGATCTGCTCGACCGGCGGCGAAATCCAGATCGCGTCCACGCCCAGCTCATCGAAGTAACCCTGCTTGATCTTGGCCGTGACCCCGGCCAGGTCGCCGCCCATGTAGCCGCGCAGCGGCGCGGCGTCGGCCTTACGCCCGTAGGCCAGGTCGTTGGCCGGGTTGGCGTTGTTGAAGCGATCGGTCAGCAAAAAGTACACGGTCGCGTTGTCCCAGGTGAACGGGAACTTGACGGCGGGCGCGGCAGGCGCGGCGAGCGCGCCGGTGGCGACGGCACCGAGGGCCAGCAGCAGGGAAACGGCGATAGGCTTGAGCGTCATGCGTGATGGTCTTTCGTGAGTGGGCAATCTTAAGTGATGACCGTCGGCGCGGCGCGTCCGGTGCGCGCGGCGATCTGCGTGAGCTCGCCGGCGATCGCGATCAGCCCGGCCAGCGCCTGCTGGGTCGGGATGGCGTGGCGGGCCGGGTCGGCCTCGTATTTTTCCAGGTACAGGCGGATGGTGGCCCCTTCGGTGCCGGTGCCGGACAGGCGCAACACGATGCGCGATCCGTCGCTCATCACGATACGCACGCCCTGCTGGGTCGACACCGAATGGTCGACCGGGTCGGTGTAGGCGAAGTCGTCGGCCAGGGCCACTGTGAACTGGCCCAGCGTGGCGCCGGCCAGCTGCGCAAGCTGCTCGCGCAACTGCGCCATCAGGCCGTGGGCGGCGGCGCCGTCGACCGCCTCGTAATCGTGGCGCGAGTAGTAGTTGCGCCCGAACCGGGCCCAATGCTCCTGGACGATCTGGGCCACGCTCTTGCCGCTGACGGCCAGCAGGTTGAGCCAGAACAGCACCGCCCACAGGCCGTCCTTCTCGCGGATATGGGTCGAGCCGGTGCCGTAGCTCTCCTCGCCGCACAAGGTCACCAGGCCGGCATCGAGCAGATTGCCGAAGAACTTCCAGCCGGTGGGGGTCTCGAAGCAGGGCACGCCCAACTCGCGCGCCACCCGGTCGGCCGCGGTGGAGGTGGGCATGGAACGCGCCACGCCCTTGATGCCTGCGCGATAGCCGGGCGCCACGGCGGCGTTGGCGGCCAGGATGGCCAGGCTGTCGGAGGGCGTCACGTCGATGCCGCGCCCGACGATCATGTTGCGGTCGCCATCGCCGTCGGAGGCCGCGCCGAAGTCGGGCGCGTCGGGCGCGGCCATGAGCGCGATCAGTTCGGCGGCGTTGACCGGATTGGGGTCGGGGTGGCCGCCGCCGAAGTCTTCCAGCGACACGCCATTGATGACGGTGCCCGCGGGCGCGCCCAGGAGGCCCTCCAGGATGGCCTTGGCGTAGGGACCGGACACCGCGTGCATGCCGTCGAAGCGCATCGTGAAGCCGCGCGCGAACAGCGCCCGGATGGCCGCGAAATCGAACAGGCCGGCCATCAGCTCGGCGTAGTCGGCCACGCTGTCGATCACCTTGATGACGGTGTGCTCGAGGCGCTGCTCGCCGAGCGCGTCCAGGTCGAGCGAGCTGGCATCGCTGATTCGGTAGGCGGTAATGGTCTGGGTGTGCGCGTAGATCGCTTCGGTGATCTTTTCCGGCGCGGGGCCGCCGTTGGCGATGTTGTACTTGATGCCGAAATCGCCGTCCGGCCCGCCCGGGTTGTGGCTGGCCGAGAGCACGATGCCGCCCATGGCGCCGCGCTTGCGCACCACGCAGCTCAGGGCCGGCGTCGACAGGATGCCGCCCTGCCCCACCAGCACCCGCGCGAAGCCGTGCGCCGCCGCCATGCGCAGGATGGTCTGGATCGCGGCGCGGTTGTGGAAGCGCCCGTCGCCGCCCACCACCAGGGTCTGGCCGGCGCAGTCGCCGAGGGTGTCGAAGATCGCCTGCACGAAGTTTTCCAGGTAGCCGGGGCGCTGGAATTCGGTGACCTTCTTGCGCAGGCCCGAGGTGCCGGGACGCTGTCCCGCGAAAGGCTGGGTTGCCACTGTTTGTATCGTCATGCTCGGCTCCGGGTCGATTGTCTTGGGCTGGTCGATTGTTCAACCGATTGTTCAACCGCTAACAATACGGCGCGCGCGAAAATCATGGCGCAGGCTTCGCGCGGCGCCACGACGGGCCGCCGCACCTGGCCCTGCGCCACGCGGCGCTTAGGGCGCCAGGCGCTCCACCGCCTCGTCCTTGACGCGCAGCGTGAACAGGCCGCCAATGATAAGGCATGCGCCGGCCAGCACCAGGGTGGAACCTGGCCCGCCGCCGAGCAGGTGGCGCGAGATCGGGCCGAGCACCGCACCAGCCACGATCTGCGGGATCACCACGAAGAAATTGAAGATGCCCATGAAGTAGCCCATGCGCTGGGCCGGCAACGCGCCCACCAGGATCGCGTACGGCACCGTCAGAATGCTGGCCCAGGCGAAGCCCACGCCGATCATCGGCACCAGCAGCAGGTACTTGTTGGTGATGAAGGACACGCTGGCCAGGCTGATGCCGCCGGCGACCAGGCAGACCATGTGCACGGCCTTGCGGTTGGTCTTGCGGCCGATGACCGGCAGGGCAAAGGCGGCCAGGGCCGACACGATGTTGTACATGGCCGACATCACGCCGACCCAGCTGCCCGCGTCCTGGAAGTTCTTGGTGCTCGCGTCGAGCGTGCCGAAGGCGCCGGCGGCCACCGCCGGGGTCATGTTCACCCACATGACGTACAGCGCGGACCAGGAGAAGAAGGTGACCACGGTCAGCTGCACCATCGTGACCGGCATCTGGCCGAAGCCGGCCAGGATCTCGCGGATGGCCCGGCCCAGGCCCTTGTTCTTGGCCTGCTCGGCGCGGAAGGCCGGAAGGTCGGCCGGCGGGATTTCGGGGGTGGTGAAGACCGTGTAGGCCACCGCGACGGCGCACGCGAAGGCGCCCACGTAGAACGAGTAGCGCACCGTGAGCGGAATCGAGCCGTTGACCGACTCGTTACTGAAGCCGAAGACTTTTTCGAACAGGGTCGGCAGTAGCGCCGCGATCACCGAACCGCAGCCGATGAAGAAGGTCTGCATGGCGAAGCCGGCGGTCTGCTGGGAAGGATCGAGCTTGTCGCCCACGAAGGCGCGGAACGGCTCCATCGACACGTTCATCGACACGTCCATCACCCACAGCACGCAGATGGCCATCCACAGCGCGGTCGAATTGGGCATCAGGAGCAGGGTGATCGCGGCCAGGATGGCGCCGGCGAAGAAAAATGGGCGGCGGCGGCCCCACTTCGGCAGCCAGATATTGTCGCTCAGGTAGCCGACGATGGGCTGGACCAGCATGCCGGTGACCGGCCCGGCCAGCCAGAACAGCGCCAGGTCGTCGGGCGAGGCGCCAAGGGTCATGAACACCCGGCTGGTATTGGTATTCTGGAGCATGAAGCCGAACTGAATACCGAAGAAGCCGAAGCTCATGTTCCACAGCTGCCAGAAGGTCAGGCGCGGTTTGATTGCCGAAAATTGCATTTGCATCGTTGTCCCCAAAATGACGTCTTGGCCGCGGGGCGCTGGCGCGCCTGGCGGCTCTCCTGTCGGTGCTGACCGCCCTAGAACTGCAGGGTGATCGCACCACTATCGTTATTGATCACCGTACTGCTGACCTTCACCTGCGCGTCGGCGCCTTCCACAAAGCCCTGAGCACGCGCCGCCAGCACCAGCGCCTTGCCGTCGCGCTTGAGCGTCACGCCGTCGCCGAAGCCGTGCAGCACGATCTCGAGCTTCTTGAATTTCGAGGCCAGTTTGCCCTCCACCGCGCCCAGCACGATCCGGCGCGCCGCCGCGTCGTAGGACATGGCGCGCTGGTAGTACTCGCCCTTCTCGTACGCGAACGTGATGCCGTCGTCTTCATAATAGCTGGTGCGGTTGTCGACATCGCCCTTGTACACGTGGAGCGCCAGGGTGTCGCCGGGACGCTCGGCGGTGGACTGGACCAGCGTCTGCACCGGCACGATGCTACTCTCTTTTACGTACACCGGGAGACGCGGAACCGACAGCTCGAGCGTGCGCTCGCGCCCCCCGTCCTGGAGCGCGTCGGTGTACAGGTCGTACCATTTCCCGGCCGGGAAGTAGACCTTGCCGAACTCCTTGGTGCTGTCGAAGGGCGCGACCAGGAAGGCCTTGCCGAAGCCATACTCGTTCTGGTAGGCCAGGTCGTAGACCTTGGGGTCGTAGGTGTAGTCGATCGCCAGCGTGCGCATCACCGGCTCGCCGCTGCTGGCCGCGTCGTGGAAGGCCGAGTACAGGTAAGGCAGCAGGCGGTAGCGCAGGTCGATGTACTGGCGCGAGACGTCGAGCACCTCGGTGCCGAAGGTCCATGGCTCGGACGATTTCGAATCGATCGCCGCGTGGTTGCGGAAGTAAGGCGTGAAGGCGCCGATCTGCATCCAGCGCGCGTACATCGACTGGGTCGGCACGCCCGTGAAGCCGCCGATGTCCATGCCGGTGAACGGTACGCCGGACACGCCCAGGCTGTTGAGCAGGCGCACGCCGAGCAGCATGTGGTCTTCGGCGGCGGTGTTGTCGCCGGTCCAGATGGCGCTGTAGCGCTGCAGCCCGGCGAAGCCCGAGCGGGTCAGCATGAACGGCCGCTTGCCGGTGGCCGCCTTCATGCCTTCATAGCTCGAGCGCGCCATTTCGAGGGCGAACACGTTGTGGCCCTGCTTGTGGGTGGTCGGCGCGCCGTCGTAATCGAACAGCACGTTGTTGGGCATCTTGCCGCCCCAGGTGGAGATCTCGTTCATGTCGTTCCACAGGCCGGCCACGCCGCTGCTGGCGTAGGTGCGCACCTCCTGGCGCCACCAGGCGCGCCCCTTCTCGCTGGTGAAGTCGGGGAAGTTGCACCAGCCCGGCCACACTTCGCCGGTGTAGTAGCTGCCATCGGCGTACTTGAGGAAGACGTCGTCCTTGACGCCGCGCTCGTAGGCGCCGTAGCCTTTTTCGACCTTGATGCCCGGGTCCACGATGACGGTGGTCTTGATGCCCATCTTGTCCAGTTTCGCGGTCATCCCGGCCGGATCGGGAAAGCGCGCCTTATCCCAGGTGAACAGCTTGTAAGCGTCCATGTAGTGGATGTCGAGCGTGATGCCGTCGGCCGGGATCTTCTTCTCGCGCAGCGTGTGCGCGATGCGCATGACTTCAGCCTCGGGATAGTAGCTGTAGCGGTTCTGCTGGTAACCCAGGCTCCACAGCGGCGGCAGCGGCATGCGCCCGGTCAGCGCGGTGTACGAGCCGATGATGTCGGCCACCCGCGGGTGATAGATGAAGTAGTAGTTCATCTCGCCGCCCTGGGCGGAAAACGAGGAGAAGCGGTTGTTGCTGGCGCCGAAATTGAAGTCGCTCTGGTAGCTGTTATCGAAGAACAGGCCGTAGGCCAGGCCGTGGTGCACGCCGATATAGAAGGGCACCGAGGCGTACAGCGGATCGGTGTTGTTGGTGTAGCGGAAGGCGTCGGTATTCCAGTTGGTGTAGGCACTGCCGCGCCGGTCCAGGTTACCGCCCTTCTCGCCCAGGCCGATGAAGCGCTCGCCGTCCTGCATCTTCTTATAGGTCGTCACCTCCTCGCCGATCCACGAGGTGCCCAGGCCCGGCTCGTCCTGGCTGATGACCTGCCCGTCCGGGGTGGTGAAGGTGACTGCGAACGGGTGCTTGCTCACGTGCGCGCTCAAGGCGCCGGTGGCGATCACGATCTCGCCGTCGTTTTGCGTGATGCTGGCCTTGGCGCCCTGCGGCTTGGCCACCACCGAATAGGAAAAATCGCGTCCCAACTGTTGTTTATCGATGCGCACGCGGATCACCGAGGGACTGTAGACCGTCAGCTCGACCTGCGCGTGCTCGGTGCGCAGGCGCACCTGGCCGGTCCCGATGTCGACCGCCTGCACCTGGCCGACAGGCATGACCGGCTGCGCCGCCACACTCGAGAAGACCAGCACGAACGCGAGCGCGCACAAGGGTTTGGGGTTCAACTTCATCTGGACGCTTTCGGAACGGGGAGTAAATCGTAATTGTTGATTTGTAGGAAAATAACATGGCAATTTACAGGTGTCAATCTAAAGTCTTTCATATTAAAATCCCTGAAGACAAGCTATAAAATTGCATTTTTTGTAGTCAAATAACAGAGACACGGGGTCATTATGCTGGACATGCAAAAGCGCCTGAGCAATACGTTCAACGCCATCATCAGCCTGCCGTCGACGGCGATGGGCTTCGCGCTCTGTATACAGATATCGGCCATGAGCTGGCTGCTCAGCACCAAGTACAACCTGCGCATCGACGAGATCGGGATCGTGTGGGCGGCCGGCCCCGCCGCCGGCATCCTGGGCCAGGTGCTGATCGGCTTCATCAGCGACAAGACCTGGCTCTGGGGCGGGCGGCGCCGGCCCTTCATCCTGATCGGCGGCCCCCTGGCCGCGCTGATGGTATTCCTGCTGCCGCGCATCGACGAAGTGGCGCGCTTGCTCGGCATCGCCAACCTGGTGGTGGTGGCCGTGATCGTCGCGCTCACGCTCGACCTGTCGATCAACATCGGCTTCAATCCCACCCGCTCGCTGATCGCCGACGTCACCCCGGAAGGACCGGCGCGCACCCGCGGCTTCACCTGGATGCAAACCATCTCCGGCTTCTGGGGCGTAATGGCCTACCTGATCGGCGCCTTCATCGACAACTACGCGCTCATCTCGGTGGGCGTGGTGGTGGTGTTCGCGTTCTCGGTGCTGCCGATGTTCTTCGTGCAGGAGCCGCGCGAGCTGGCCGTCAAGGACACCACCGTGGCCGCCACCCGCACCGAATGGCGCGAGCTGTGGTGCATCTACGTCGCCCATGGCTGCTCGTGGGTCGGCGTGCAGGCCATGTTCGTCTACATCATCGCCTTCATCAGCCAGTACATCGTCCCGCAAGGCGCCAGCGCGGCCGAGATGTCGGCCCAGTCCGGCCACGTGATCTCGATCTCGTTCGCGGTCATGAACGTGGTCGGCTTCGTGATGCCGGCCCTGGTGCTGGCGCCGCTGGCGGCCAGGATCGGCCGTGTTCTGACCCAGACCATCTGCGTGGCCATCATGGCGCTGGCCTACTTCGCGATCGCCTACTTCGCGCGCACCCCGGCCGTGCTGTATGTGCTCATGGCGCTGGTGGGGATCGGCTGGGCGGCCGTGGTCAGCCTGCCGTTCGCGATCATGAGCGAAAAGGTCGACAAGAGCCGCATGGGCTTCTTCATGGGCTTGTTTAATTTGTCGGTGGTGATTCCACAGCTGCTCTCGACCGGCATCGGCTACGTGCTCAAGGACGCGGCCAACAAGAACGTCCTGTTCCTGATCTGCGGCGGCTGCCTGGCCGCGTCCGCGCTGCTGTGGCCACTGGTGACGGACAAGCGGGAAGCCCAGGCGGGCGCGCCGGCGCTGGCACCCTCGCATTAAGCCCGGTGCGGCGCACCCGGCGTTCGATATTATTTGGCGGCGCACTCGAAGAACAGAATCTCGCCGTTGGCGTTGGCCGCGATCAGCTGGCCGTCATGCCACAGTGGCGAGGCGATAAAGGCGCCCAGGCGTTTGACGTGTTCGAGCGCCGATTGCAGCGCGTGTGGCCCGCCCGCATACAGCCGGGCGGTGTCGAACTTGCCGTCCGCCGCCAGGATGCCGAACGCGTCGGCCGCCGATTCGTCGGTGCGGTAGGACCAGCGCTGCCTGCCGCTGGCCGCGTCCAGCACGCGCAATTCCCCTTTCATCGACGCCCCCACCAGCAGGGTGCCGACCCGCAGCGGCGAGGCGAAGGTCCACGTGCGCATGTCGACGCGCAGGCGTTCGTGGCCGTCGTGCTTGTCCAGCGCCAGCAGCAGGTTGGTGTCCGAGGTGCCGACGTAGACGCTGTCCTCGTCTTGCGCGGCGGTGCCGGCGATCCACGCGCCCTTGGCGTCATAGCGCCATTTCAGCGCACCGCTGGCCGCGTCGAGGGCGTACAGATGGCCATCGCGCGAGCCGATGTAGACCGTGTCGCGGTCGGCCGTGGGCGAGGCCTGGACACCGAGCATGATGCTCTGCTGCTGCTCGGTTTCGGTCTGGTAGCGCCAGCGCAGCGCGCCGCTGGCCGCGTCCAGCGCGACCACGGCGCCGTCCCAGCTGCCGACGACGATGTTGGGGCCGGCCAGCGCCGGCGACGAGTGGATCATGCCGCCGGTCTTGTAGGTCCAGGCCAGTTTTCCGCTGGCCGCGTCGAGCGCGTACACGCGCTGGTCGCTGCTGCCCACGTACACCTTGCCGTCGTGGACCAGCGGCGAGGACAGGTAGAAATCCCAGGGATCGGCGAACGGCCCGTCCTCGAGCGGCGCGCCATACATGCCGAAGGTCGAGAACACTGCCTCGCCCTGGGTGCGGAAGCGCCAGCGCGGCGCGCCGTCGGCCGCGCCAACCGCGTGCAGCAGGCCGTCGCGGCTGAGGAAGTACACCACGCCGCCGGCCACCGCCGGCGTCGAGCTGATGCCGCCGGCCGCGTGGTAGAGCCAGCGCAGCTTGCGGGTGGCCAGGTCGATCGCGTACAGATTGCCGTTTTCGGCGCCGGCGAACAGCACCCCGCCGGCCACCACCGGCGAGGCGCGGATCTCGGAGCGGGTATCGAAGCGCCAGGCCAGGTGCAAGGTGGCCGGGTCGAGGCCCGCGCCGGACACGTGCCCGGCGTGGCGCGCGTCGCCCATGAACATCGGCCAGTCGGCACCGGAGGCGGTGCCCGCCACGGCCAGGGCGGCGATGAATCCGAGGTTGACGAGTCGATGGACGGTCATGGGGCAGCTCCGTTGTTGGGAATAGCGCATTGTAAGAGCCGCGCCGGACGCGAATCTATAGCAAACCTTCAGGGCCGGTAGCGCCCGGCGACCACGCTCACATACACTCTGCCCATGCGAATTTTCCTGCTTGAAGACGACCTGGCGATCGGGCGCGCGCTGCAAACCGTGCTGCACAACGAGGGCCATGAGGTGACCTGGCTGCGCCTCGGGGGCGACGCCGCCCGCCTCCTCGGCGACACCGCCTTTGACGTCATGCTGCTCGACCTCGGCCTGCCGGACTGCGACGGCGCCGCCCTGCTGCGGCGCCTGCGCGCCGCCGGCCACACCGTGCCGGTACTGGTCATCACGGCGCGCGACAGCCTGGAAGACCGCCTGGGCGGCTTCGACTGCGGCGCCGACGACTACATGATCAAGCCATTCGACATTCCCGAACTGCTGGCGCGCCTGAAAGCGATCGTGCGGCGCGCCAGTGGCCGGCCCGACGGGGCCGACCCGGTGTGGAAGCTCGGCGAGCTGGCGCTCGACCTGCGCCGCATGAGCCTCACGCGCGCCGGCCAGGCCGTCGCGCTGTCGAAGACCGAGTTCGCGCTGCTGCACAAACTGCTCAAGTGCGCCGACCGCATCGTCACCCGCACCGAACTGGAGGACGGCGTATTGCCCTACAGCGAAGGCCAGACGCTCGACGTGCATATCTCCAACCTGCGCAAGAAGATCGGCGAAGGCTATATCCTCACCGTGCGCGGGGTCGGCTACATGGTGCGCCGTGAGCCATCCTGAGGGACGCTCGCTGTTCCGGCGCCTGCTGGGCGGCTTCATGCTGGTGATGCTGTTCATCTGGGCCTGCGCGCTGGCGCGCGTCGCCTACGAGGCGCGCGTGGACCAGCAGCGCCAGAGCGCCATCGTCAACCAGGGCTGGACGCGCCAGATCATGCTCAACCTGCGCTCGGTCGCGCGCCAGCCGGGCCAGGTGCGCCTGGTCGCGCAGCGCATCGAGGCGCTGCGGCTGGACATGTACCGCCAGCTCGGCTTCCGCACCAACGCCCGCACCGTCGTCTGGCAGGACGGCCGGCTGGTCTACACGTCGGCGCCGGGTCCGCTGGCCGGCACCGGCTGGGCCACCTGGATCGAGCGCGACGCGCCCACCGGCCTGGTGGTCGAACGCAGCGAACAGGCCGACCCTGCCTGGATGTTCACGCCCTCGGCCGCGCGCTACCTGCTCTCACCGCTGGTCTACAGCCTCCCCTTCCTGCTGCTGCCGGCCTGGCTGATCGTGCGCGTGGGCCTGCGCCCGCTGCGCGCGATGGTCGCGGCCATCGAACAGCGCTCGGCGCCCGACCTGGCGCCGCTGCCGGCCTCGCCCTACCGCGAGCTGGCGCCGCTGGTACAGGCCATCAACGCCCTGATGCGGCGGCTCAGCCAGCGCCTCGAACGCGAACAGGAGTTCCTGACCGATGCCGCGCACGAGCTCAAGACGCCGCTGTCGGTGATCCAGCTCAACGCCCATCTGCTGGGCAGCGCGGTCGACGAGCGCCAGCGCGCCGACGCCGACGCCGGCCTGAAAACCGGGGTAGCGCGCGCCACCCACACGGTGCACCAGCTGCTCGCGTTCGAGCGCGCGCGCGCCGACGCCGAGGCCACGCCGCCTCCGTTGGAGGACCTGAGGGCGCTGCTACGCGACCGCCTGGCGCTGGCCGCGCCGCTGGCGATGGCGCGCTCGATCGACATCGAGCTGCACGCCAGCGCCCCATGCGCGCTGCCGCTGCACCGCGAAAGCATGGCGGCGCTGCTCGATAACCTGATCGGCAACGCGATCAAGTACTCGCCCGACGGCGCCCTGGTCACGGTGCGCCTGGAGGCCGGCGCGGGGCGCGTGGTGCTGCGCATCGGCGACCAGGGACCCGGCATCGCGCCGGCATTGCGGCACAAGGTGTTCGAACGCTTTTACCGTGTTCCCGGCCAGGACCAGGCCGGCAGCGGGCTAGGGCTGGCGATCGCCGAACGGGCGGCGGCGCGCAACGGCGCCGTCATCCGCCTCGAGGACGGCGAAGGCGCAGGTGGGCTGACAGCCGTGATCACTTTCAACCAAGGAGAACCAGCACATGCATCCAATCCGTAAGAGCCTCACCTCACTATTGCTGGCCATGTCGATATGCGCCTGCGGCGGTTCGGGTGCGGGCCAGGTCAGCCCGGGCGGACCGCCACCGATGGCGCCAAGCGCGCAGCCGAACGTGAGCTTGCTGGCGGCGCCGCTCGACATGCCGGGCCTGAACCGGCAGCGCCAGATTCGCCTGTACCTGCCGCCCGACTACGCCACTTCCGGCAAGCGCTACCCGGTGCTGTACATGCACGACGGACAGAACCTGTTCGACGCGGCCACCAGCTATGCCGGCGAGTGGGAGGTGGACGAAACCATGAACGCGCTGTCGAAGGCCGGCCAGCTCGACCTGATCGTGGTCGGCGTCGACAACGGCGGCGCCAAGCGCATGACGGAGCTGGACCCGTGGGACAACCCGACCTACGGCAAGGCCGAGGGCGAGCAGTACATGGAGTTCGTGGTGAAGGTGGTCAAGCCGCTCATCGACGCCACCTACCGCACCCTGCCCGAGCGCGCCAACACCGGCGTGATGGGCTCGTCCATGGGCGGCTTCATCAGCCATTACGCGATCGAGCGCTACCCTGAGGTGTTCAGCAAGGCCGGCCTGTTTTCGCCGTCCTACTGGGTCAACGACACCCAGATGTTCGACCTGGTCACCAGCCACCCGGCGCCCAAGGACACGCGCATCTACATGCTGATGGGCGGCAGCGAGGGCGGCCCCATGGTGCCCGACGCGCAGCGCATGGCCAGCCTGCTCAAGCAGTCCGGCCATCCGGAGGCCAACCTAACGCTCAAGATCACCCCCGGCGGGACCCACAGCGAAACGTTCTGGCGCGGCGAGTTCCGGCAGGCGGTGTTGTGGATGTTCGCAAAATAGGAAACGCCGGCGCCGCGGACGGCGCCGCGCCTGCTACTCGGCCTTGGGGCCCTTGCGGTGCGGCTTCTTGGCCTTGGCCGGATCGAAGGGCTTGGACGTGCCCTTCTCGGCGAAGCGGCGGTCGCCGGCCTTCTTCACGAAGCTCTTCTTGGCCGGCGGCGCCTCGCCGTCGCGCGTGATGTTGAGCTGCTGGCCGGCCACCCACACCCCTTTCAGATGGTCGAGCAGGTCGGACGGCATGTCCGCCGGCAGATCGAGCACGCTGTAGTCGTCGAAGATCTCGATGCGGCCGATGTACTTCGACTCGATGCCCGCTTCGTTGGCGATCGCGCCGACGATATTGCCCGGCTTGACGCCGTGCGCGTGGCCCACCTCGATGCGGAAAGTGCCCATGCCGTCTTCGGCCGGACGCGGCGCGCGTTCGCGCTTGAAGGGCGCGGCGCTGTCGGCGCGCGGTGCGCTGTCGGGGCGCGGTGCGCGGGCCGGCTTGTCGTCCTGCCACGCCGGCGCGCGCGCCGGTTTGTCTTCCTGCCAGGCCGGCGCCGGCTTGGCGTCGCGGTTCGGTTTTTCCAGCAGCAGCGGGATGTCGCCGCGCGACAGGCGCGCCAGGGCCGCGGCGATCTCGATCGCGGGCACGTTCTGCTCGCGCTCGTATTCCTCGATCAGCGAACGGAACACGTCCAGGCCGCCGGCGGCCAGGGCCTCGGTGATCTGGTCCTTGAATTTGGCGATACGCACATCGTTGACCGCCTTGACGGTGGGCAGGGTCAGCGGCGACACCGGCTGGCGCGTGGCCCGTTCGATCGCCTTGAGCAGGCCCTGCTCGCGCGGGGTGATGAACAGGATCGCCTCGCCGCTGCGGCCGGCCCGGCCGGTGCGGCCGATGCGGTGGGTGTAGCTCTCCGGGTCGGACGGCACGTCGTAGTTGATCACGTGGCTGATGCGCTCCACGTCCAGCCCGCGCGCGGCCACGTCGGTGGCCACCAGGATGTCGATCTTGCCGTTCTTGAGCTGCTCGATGGTGCGCTCGCGCTGGGTCTGCTGCATGTCGCCGTTGATGGCGGTGGCCGCGAAGCCGCGCGCCTGCAGCTTGCCGGCCAGCTCCTCGGTGCCGAGCTTGGTGCGGGCGAAGATGATCATGCCGTCGAACGGCTCGGCCTCGAGGATGCGGGTGAGCGCCTCGAGCTTCTGCATGCCGCTCACCATCCAGTAGCGCTGGCGGATATTGTCGGCCGTGCCGGTCTTGGCGGCCACCGTCACTTCGGCCGGGTCGCGCAGGTAGGTCTTGGCGATGCGCTTGATCGCCGACGGCATGGTGGCCGAGAACAGCGCGGTCTGGCGGCTGTCGGGGGTCTTCTGCAGGATCTGCTCGACGTCGTCGATGAAGCCCATGCGCAGCATCTCGTCGGCCTCGTCCAGCACCAGCGTCTTGAGCTTGGACAGGTCGAGCGAACCCTTCTCCAGGTGGTCGATCACGCGCCCGGGGGTGCCCACCACCACGTGCACGCCGCGGCGCAGCGCCGACAGCTGCGGGCCGTAGCTCTGGCCGCCGTAGATCGGCAGCACGTGGAAGTCCTTGATGTAGGTGGCGTACTTCTGGAACGCCTCGGCCACCTGGATCGCCAGCTCGCGCGTGGGCGCCAGCACCAGCGCCTGGGGCGACTGCTGCTTGATGTCGATCCGCGACAGCACCGGCAGCGCGAACGCCGCGGTCTTGCCGGTTCCCGTCTGGGCCTGGCCCAGCACGTCGCGATTGGCCAGCAGCAGCGGAATGGTGGCGGCCTGGATCGGCGAAGGCGTCTCGTAGCCGACGTCTTTCATCGCCTTTAACACGGCCGGCGACAGGTTCAGATCGGAGAACAACGGGAGGGGGGTATCGGACATGGAGGTGCTCACTGGTTGGTGCTGAAAGCGACAGTTTACTCTGTCGCGCCCCGTGCCGTGCTAACTGCTTGCGCACGCCACGGCGGGGGTGGTAAAAAAATGCGTCGGCCTGGGCGCGATGGGCGCGGGCCGGGCGGCGTTGGAGGGGCGCCGGCCCGGCGGGCGCTAGCGCGGGCTGGCGCAGTGCTGGGCGATATACGCGCCGTGTTCGGGCATCGCGGCGACGCACTTGGCGATCACCTCGCCCACGTTGCCGACCAGGCCGGCCAGCTCCTCGTCGCTGGCCACCTCCACCATCGGGTGCCAGCTGCGCGGGAGCAGGTTCTGCCCCAGCATCACCTGCACCCAGCCCACCTCGGCGAACAACTCGTTATCGACCCGCACCACCTTGCCGTGCTCCTGGAACAGCGCGATCTTCTCGGCCAGGGTGTCGGGCACCGCCATGGCCGCGCAATCCTTCCAGAACGGCGCGTCGTCGCGTTGATTGAGCTTGTAGTGCAGGATGATGAAGTCGCGGATGCGCTCGTACTCGAAGCGGCTCTGGCGGTTGTAGGTGTCGATGGCGACCTGGCTGAAGCCCTGGTCGGGGAAGAAATCGATCAGGCGCGCGATGGACGACTGGATCATGTGGATGCTGGTCGATTCCAGCGGCTCCAGGAAGCCGCTCGACAGGCCGATCGCCACCACGTTCTTGTTCCAGCTCTGCTTGCGCATGCCGGTGGTGAACTTGACCATGCGCGGCTCGGCCAGCGCCTTGCCGTCCAGGTTCGCCATCAGGGTCGCCTGGGCCTGCTCGTCGCTGAGGTAGGCGCTGCAGTAGACGTGGCCGTTGCCGGTGCGGTGCTGCAGCGGGATGCGCCACTGCCAGCCGGCCGTGTGCGCGGTCGCGCGCGTGTACGGCAGCAGCTTGTCGGCCGCCTTGCAAGGCACGGCCAGGGCGCGGTCGCACGGCAGCCAGGCGCTCCAGTCCTCGTAGCCGGTTTCCAGCGCGCCCTCGATCAGCAACGCGCGAAAGCCCGAGCAATCGATGAACAGGTCGCCCTCGATGCGCTCGCCGTTTTCCAGCACCACCGCCTCCACGTGGCCATTGTCGGCGCGCCGCGTGACGTGGCCGATCTTGCCCTCGGTGCGGCGCACGCCGCGCTGCTCGGCCAGGCTGCGCAGAAAGCGCGCGTACAGGCTGGCGTCGAAATGGTAGGCGTGGGCGATGCCCGCCAGCGGGGAGTTGGGCATGTCGGCGCGCGCCGGCATGAACTTGTTGGCGTAGGCGGCCGCGCGCGTGATCGAATACGCGTCCAGCTCCTTGGCCCTGCCCAGGGCGCGCATCTTGAGCCAGTATTGATAGAAGCGCGCCGTCCACAGGTCCTGGCCCAGGTCGCCGAAGCCGTGCATGTAGCGTTCGCCCATCTTGCCCCAGTTGACGAACTCGATCCCGAGCTTGAAGGTGCCCTGGGTGACCTTGAGCATCGCGTTCTCGTCGATGCCGGCCAGCGCGTTGAAGCGGCTGATCATGGGGATGGTGGCCTCGCCCACGCCGACGATGCCGATCTCGTCGGACTCGACCAGCCGGATGGCGTAACGCCCGCGCAGCAAGGTCGCCAGCGCGGTCGCGCTCATCCAGCCGGCGGTCCCGCCGCCGACGATTACCACGGTCTTGATGGGGCTCGCTTGCATGCCATTTCCTGTAAAAAATTCTGCCCAAAATAACACAACCCCGGGTACGTGAGTAGCCGGGGTTGCGACAAACAACGGTGTAGCGCCGGTACCACTGGCGCTACACCGGTTTCCTACGTCGGTTTAGAACTTGTAGTTCGCGCCGACCAGGAGGGTACGACCATACTTCGCGTATTCCAGCTGACGTGCCTTGCTGTTCGCATAGGTCTCGTAGGCGCTGTTGTTCAGGTTGTTGACCTGTACCAGCAGACCGAGGCCTTTGAGGGCGCCGTCGTTGAAGGTGTAGCCAGCCTGCAGGTCGACGACGTTTTCGCCGACGACGTAACGCAGCTGACGGTCACCGGCGAAGTTGCCGATTTCGCCAACGTAGTCGGAGCGGCGACGCTCGCTGATACGTGCCGAGAAACCATTCTTCTCGTAGTAGGCGGTCACGTTGCTGACATGCTTGGACAGGCCTGGCAGTTCGATCTTGCCGATGGTGTCGTTCATCTGGGCGATGTTGATGCCCGTCTCGGTGTAGGTGGTGCTAGCGACCACGCCGAAGCCGTCCAGCGGCGCCCACAGCATTTCCAGCGGCAGCGAGATCGACAGCTCGGCGCCCTTCAAAGTACCGCCATTGCCGTTGTACGGTGCGGTGTACTGACCGATGTTGGTCGTGGCGTTGGTGCCGACGGTAAATTGCGAGAAATCGCGGCTCTGCGAGTAGTTATAGATGTAGGTGTCCAGGCTCTTGTAGAAGCCGGCCAGTGCCACATACGCCTTCTTGCCGAAATACTTCTCGTACGACACGTCGAACGCCTTGGCGCGCCATGGGTCCAGGCGCGCATTGCCGCCCGAGCCGCTAGGCAGGTGGGTGCCTTGGTCGACGGTGAAGTTAAAGCCGGCGTTGAGCTGGTCGACGCGGGCGCGGGCGATCTGCTTGGCGACCGAGAAGCGCAGGGTCTGCTGGTTCGACAGGCCGAACACCAGGTTCATGCTAGGCAGAACGTCGGTGTAGACCTTGCCGTCTTCGATCGGGTGAGCGACGCCGGCCTGGTCAGCGTACAGCGAGTTCGACGACTGGTCGCTGCGGATGATCTGGGCGCCGACGTTACCGCGCAGCGAAACACCGCCGAGGTCAGCGTCCAGATTGGCCTTGACGTACGAGGTCGTGATCTTCTCCGTCACGTCCCAGGCGCGGCTGATGGTGCCCGAATTGTTGGCCAGGCTGTAGTTGATCGGATCGAAGTACTTGGCGATGACGCCAGGCACGTTCCACGATGGCACCACTGGGCCGCCGGCGAAGCCGAGGTCGACCGGGGTGTACAGCAGGTCGGACGAGATCGTCGGGCTACCCTGCGCGGTCAAGGCGCCGGAAGGCTGGCGCTTGGTCTTGGTGCGGTCGCTGTGGTTGATGCCGATCTCGAAGCCGCTGAGGAATTGCTCCATCATGGCAGGCGCCGGGATCGTGGCTGCCACCTTGAAGCTGCGCAGGGTGTCGTTCAGGTGCGGCGAGTAGGTGCTGCCGTAGCCGTAGATCGAGTTACCGGTGAACAGCTTGGACGCGTCGCTGTAGTTGAGCTGGCCGGCGAGGGTGGCGAAGTTGCCTGGAGTCCAACCCACGGTCAGCCCGGTGTCGTTCAGCGGGCCGTTGGTGGCGCTGCGCAACTGCAGGTTGTTTTCGAGGTAGGTCTCGTCGCGCTTGGCGTTCGAGTAGTTCATGTCGGCGACAACGGTCACGTCACCGAACTTGAACGTATTGTTCCAGCCTGCGGTCTTGATCTTGTCGTGACGGTCGTTGTTCTGGCCGCGCACGAGCGGGTAGGCGCCGGTGGCTACGCCGCCCAGCAGGGTGCCATCGACAACGTTGACGGTGTTGTAGCGGAAGCCGACCGGATTGTTGCTGCCGTTATAGCCGCCCAGGTTGGCTTCGAACTGGTTGTTGGTGTCGTCCTGGTGGAAGCGCGACGCGAACACGTCCAGGGTCGAGTGCCATTGCTTGCTCGGACGGTATTCCAGCACGCCCATGATACCGGTGCGCTCGAGCTTGCCGCTCTTGGCCAGGGACTTCACGCCGGCGGTGACGTAGGTGCCGGCTGGAACGCCTGCCACCGACATGGTGCTGAACGGCTCGTAGGTGCCGGTCTCATGGTCGAGGATCGGCGACGACAGGTCGGCGAGGCCCACTGCCACACCGATCGTGCGGTTGGCGAACTGGTCGATGTAGCTGACGCTGAAACGGTGACCGGTGTCGCTGATGTTGGCGATCTTACCCAGCGAATTCTTTTCGCCGCGCAGGTTGACCGACAGGGCACGGCCCGGGAAGTTCAGCGGACGTACTGCCTGCATGTCGATGGTGCCGGACAGGCCTTGGCCGACCAGGCTGGCGTCAGGGGTCTTGTAGACGGTGACGGCGCCGAGCAGCTCGGATGGGTACTGGTCGAATTCGACGCTGCGGTTGTCACCGGTGCTGACCTGTTCGCGGCCGTTGAGCAGGGTGGTGGCGAAGTCAGGCGACAGGCCACGGACGCTGATGACCTGGGCACGGCCGGCGACGCGCTGGGCGGCCAGGCCGGGCAGGCGGGCGATCGATTCGGCGATACTGGTATCTGGCAGCTTGCCGATATCTTCAGCGGAGACGGTTTCGACGATCGAGGTGGAATCCTTCTTGACGGAGATAGCGTCCTCGATGCCGCGGCGGATGCCGGTAACACGAACAACGTTCACCGGCGCATCGGCGGCAGGTGCGTTGTCAACCGCTTGCGCGCTCACGTTCGCGCCGGCCAGCGCCGACACCAACAGCAGGCAGCCAGTGGCAACCGGGCTCAGGCGGAATGCGCGGCTTGGTGCATCAGCGCGACTATGTGCAAAATCCTTCATATACGTCCCCTTAATTTATCAAAACTACATATTCAAACTGGATGATTTCGTTTCCCAGCACGAGATCCTGAAAGCCAAACGCTTCTTTGACGTTCTGGTAATGAGTTTGTACTATTACTAGATCCACTGTCAACGAAAGTTGTAGTTCCCCACAAAAAACTGCTGGATTTGCGCCATATCCACAACAGTTGGTTGTTTTTTGTTGTATTTCCGCATAAATCCTATCCATCTGAAAATGTAATGTGACTACAAATTGCCGCTCAGATCAGCAAACAGCCGCCGGGAAGCGCGCCACGGCCCGCGATTTCACATCCGAACTACCGGTTCGATGTGGCACGATGTAGTCACAAGAACAGATTCTTGTAGTCAGACTAAAGTGAAGTGACCCGTGATGCCGGGCGCACCCCACGAAAAAAGCCCCGGGCTCGCGCGCGGGGCTCTTTGGGGCGGAAGACGGTCAGCGGTTTAGAACTTGTAGTTGGCTCCCACCAGGATGGTACGACCATACTTTTGGTATTCAAGCTGCTGGTTGCGCGTGCCGTCGTAGGTCTCGTACGCCGCGTTGCCGAGGTTGTTGACCTGGGCCAGCAGTCCCACACCCTTGAGCGGGCCGTCCTGGAAGGCATAGCCGAGCTGCGCGTCGATGATGTTTTCGCCGACCACATAGCGCAGCGTGCGGTCGTTGGCGAAGTTGCCGATCTCGCCGACGAAGTCCGAACGGCGGCGCTGGCTCACGCGCGCCTCGAAGCCGGCCTTCTCGTAGTACACGGTCAGGTTGGCAACGTGCTTGGACAGCCCTGGCAAGGGAATGTTGGTGCCGATGTTGCTCGAAGGGTCTTCGATCTTGATCGAGCTGTCGCTATAGGTGGCGCTGGCCTGCACGCCGAAACCGTCCAGCATCGGGGTCAACATATTCAGCGGCAGGGAGCCGGACAGCTCGATCCCCTTCAAGGTGCCGCCCTTGCCGTTGAACGGCGCCGTGTAGTCGCCGATATTGGTCTTGGCCTTGGTGCCCGGCGTGAACTTGGAGAAGTCGTAGTTCTGGGTCTGGGTGAAGATGTAGCTCACCAGCTTCTTCTGGAACACGGCGGCCGCCACGTAGGCCTTGGTGCCGAAATACTTCTCATACGACAGGTCGATGGCGTTCGCGCGCCATGGGTCCAGCTTGGCATTGCCGCCGCTGGCGCCCGGCTTGAACGTGGTGTCGCTCACGCCAAAGTCCAGCGCGGAGCGCAACTGGTCGACGCGCGCACGCGCCAGTTGGCGGGCGGCGGCCAGACGCACGGTCTGCTGGCCGTCGAAGCCGAACACCAGGTTGGCGCTAGGCAGCACGTCGGTGTAGGTCTTGCCATCGTTCACAGGCTTGACCTGGCTGCCGGCCGGCGCGGTGCCGTCCCAGTAATTGGCCGAGGACGACTGGTCGGTGCGCTGGACCTGCACGCCGGCATTGCCGCGCAGGGTGACACCCTTGAACTCGCTGTCGATGTTGGCCTTGACGAAGGTGGTGGTGATCTTCTCCTTCACTTCCCACGCCTTGGAAATCAGGTAACCCTGGGTCTCGTTGGGGGCGAAGTTCATGTATTTCGCGACCACGGCCGGCACGTTCCACGCGGGGATCATGCCGCTGCCGGCGAAGCCCAGGTTGACCGGGGCATATTCGAGATCGGGCGAGATCGGCGCCGGCGCGCCGGTCAGGTTGATGCTGCCCTCAGGCTGGTGCTTGTTCTTCGAGCGGTCGGAGTAGTTCACGCCGACATCGATGGTCGAGAAGAACGTCGCCATCGCATCGGGCAGCGGGATGTTGGCGGCCACCTTGAAGCTGGTCAGCTTGTCGTCCACGTGCGGGGTCTTGCCATAGCCCGAACCGTAGATCGTGTTGCGCACGTAGAGCGTGGTCGGATCGGAATAGTTGCGGGTGCCGGCCAGGGTCGAGAAGGCGCCGGTGGCGAAATTGAGCTTGACCGAGTCGAGGAAGGGGTCGCCGGCCGCGTTACTGATCTGGGTATTGTTCTCCAGGCTCAGCTCGTCACGCGAGGCTTTCGACATGTTCACGTCCGTCATCAAGGACCAGTCCGCGAACTTAAAGTTGTTGCTCCAGCCGGCGGCCTTGATGTCGTCCTTGCGCTTGCTGTACATGCCGCGCACCAGCGGGTACACGTTGTTGGCGGTGCCGCCCGTGAGCGTGCCGTCGGCCACCGTGACCGGGTTGTACATCAAGTCCGGCTTGTAGCCGCCGTTGTAGTTGCCCAGGTTGACTTCGAACTGGTTGGCGGTTTCCTCGCGCTTGAACTTGGAGGCGTACACGTCGAGCACGCTGTTCCAGGTCTTGGAGGGGCGGTACTGCAGCACGCCGACCAGGCCGTCGCGCTCGTTGGTGCCGCTGCGCGCCACCGATTTGATGCCGTCCATCAAGTAGGTGCCGGCCGGCACGCCAGGGCGGCTATCGGTCTTCCATGGCTCGTACAGGCCGATTTCCTGGTCCAGCACGGGCGACTCGAGGTGGGCGTAACCGATTGCGATGCCGACGGTACGGTTCAGGAACTGGTCGATATAGCTGACGCTGAAGCGGTTGCCGGTGGCCTTGGCATTGGCGATCCGGCCCAGCGAATTGCGCTCGGCGCGCGCGTTCATGGCCACGTTGCGTCCGGCGAAGGCCAGGGGGCGCACGGTCTGCATGTCGATCGTGCCCGACAGGCCCTGGCCCACCAGGCCGGCGTCCGGCGTCTTATAGATGGTCACGCCGCTGAGCAGCTCGGACGGATACTGGTCGAATTCGACGCTGCGGTTGTCGCCCGTGCTGACCTGTTCGCGGCCGTTGAGCAAGGTGGTGGAGAAGTCGGGCGACAGGCCGCGCACGCTGATCACCTGGGCGCGCCCGGCCACGCGCTGCGCGGCCAGGCCCGGCAGCCGCGAAATGGATTCCGCAATGCTGACATCGGGCAACTTGCCGATGTCTTCGGCGGAGATCGCCTCGACGATGGAGCTGGAATCTTTTTTGACGGAGATCGCATCTTCGATACCGCGCCGGATGCCGGTGATCCTCACCGTCTGCACCGGGGCATCAGCCGCGGGCGCCGCGTCGGCCGCCTGGGCGCTGGCGTTGGAACCTGCCAGCGCGGACAAAAACACCACGCAGCCGGCGGCGACTGGGTGCAAACGAAATGCCTTACGTGGCGCATCTGCGCGGCGGCCTACCGATTTGTTCATACGTTCCCTCATCTTATCGATACATAAATTCCCGGACGCCAGCAGTCATGGCAGGCGGGAGCTCTTTCAGTGGCGTTCTGTAACGCTCTGAAATTATTCTGTACTAAAACTAGAATCAGTGTCAACGAAACTCGTGTTTGACTACAAAAAACCACAATTCGTGGAAATTTCGCTAAGTCTACCGGGCAAGCTGTGGCGTTTATGTAACAAACTGGGAAAAGCCTGCTGTAACATGACTACATATTTCCTTGCAAGTTGGGGTTCATAATTACATTGCACGTTTTTCCCCGCGTCAAAAGGCGCGTGCCGGCGCCCCTGGCCGATAAAATGTAGTGTTTTTTCACAAAAGTGGATTTGTAGCTCGACTAGACGAAATCTCTAGCGCTACCACACTTGGCTTTCACGACCGTCCTTGGTGTAATATTCTCCTCACACAATTATCTGTAGGCAAACTACCACTTCGAGGCCATCCCGCTTGACGCCGGCCGGCCTCGCGCTGACATCACGGGGACAATCATGCTTCGAGTACTTTCCGCCGCGTCTCTCGCGGCCGGGTTCGCCCTCACGGCGCTCGCCGTCGCCCCTGCCCATGGCGCCGCCACGGTCGACGGCATCGACCATATGGACCCGCCCTTCTGGTGGACTGGCATGCAAAACAAGCACTTGCAGCTGATGGTGCATGGGCCGCGGCTGGCCGCGCTGAGCCCTTCGCTGAACTATCCGGGGGTGCGCATCGACAGCGTCACCCGGGTGGCCAATGCTAACTACCTGTTCATTAACCTGAGCATCGCCGAGCAGGCCCGCCCTGGTGCTTTCGACATCGTTTTCGCCAGCCCCGCCCGTTCCGTGAAATATCGCTACGAATTACTGGCACGATCACAGAATTCAGCCGAACGCAAGGGTTTTGACAGCAGCGACGCGATTTACCAGATCATGCCGGACCGTTTCGCCAACGGCGACCCGTCCAACGACAGCGTCAAGGGCATGGCCGACAAGCTCGACCGCGCCAGCGGCGGCGGCCGGCACGGCGGCGACATCGCCGGCATCGCCGCCCACCTGGACTACATCGCCGCCCTCGGCTTCACCCAGCTGTGGCCCACGCCGCTGGTCGAGAACGACATGCCGGCCTACTCCTACCACGGCTACGCCGCCACCGACCACTACAAGATCGACGCGCGCTACGGCAGCAACGCCGACTACAAGCGCCTGGCGGACGCGGCGCGCGCGAAGGGCATCGGCCTGATCCAGGACGTGGTGCTGTCGCATATCGGCACCGGCCACTGGTGGCTGAAGGACATGCCGACCCCGGACTGGACCAACCACGGCGGCCAGTTCGTCCCCACCCACCACCACCGGGTCTCGGTGCAGGACCCTTACGCGGCCCAGGAGGACAAGGACAACTTCACCACCGGCTGGTTCGGCCGGAACATGCCCGACCTGAACCAGACCAATCCGCTGGTGGCCAACTACCTCATCCAGAACAACATCTGGTGGATCGAATACGCCGGCCTGTCGGGCCTGCGGATCGACACCTACGGCTACTCCGACACCGCCTTCCTGGCCGAGTACTCGCACCGGCTGATGGCCGAGTATCCGCACCTGAACATGGTCGGCGAGGAGTGGTCCAAGCTGGTGCCGGTGGTGTCGCATTGGCAGCGCGGCAAGACGAACTTCAACGGCTATGTGAGCGCCCTGCCCAGCCTGATGGACTTCCCCATGACGTACGCGATGCGCGACGCGCTGGCCGCGCCCGACGGCGGCGAGGGCTTCAACGACGTGTACGAGACGCTGTCGCAGGACTATCTGTATCCGAACCCGGGCAATCTGGTGCTATTCGAGGGCAACCACGACATGCCGCGCCTGTTCAGCGTGGTGGGCGAAGACTTCGACCTATGGAAGATGGACCTGGCCTACGTCATGACCATGCCGCGCATTCCCCAGTTCTACTACGGCACCGAGATCCTCATGACCAGCGGCGTCGCCGCCCGCGACGACGCCAGCTTCCGGCGCGACTTTCCCGGCGGCTGGGCCGGCGACCCGGTCAACGCCTTCAGCGGCGCCGGCCTCACGCCCCGCCAGCGCGAGGCCCAGGCCTTTGTGCGCAAGCTGGTCAACTGGCGCAAGGGCGAGCCGCTGATCCACCACGGGAAGATGATGCATTACGGCGCCGAGAACGGCACCTACGTCTACTTCCGCTACGACGGCGCGCGCAAGGTGATGGTCGCGTTTAACAAGAACCGCGAGGCGGCCGTGCTGCCGGTGGCGCGCTTCCACGAGATGCTGGCCGGCGTGAAGGCCGGCGTGGACGTCCTCAGCGGACAAACCTATGCGCTCGACAGCGCGCTGACCCTGCCCGCGCGCGGCGTCGTGATTTTGGAGCTGCAATGATGAAGAAGACTCTCTTGGGCCTGGCCATCTCCCTGGCGCTGGCCAACGTACCGGCGGCGGCCGGCCGGAAACCCGGCGTGGACGCGTTTTTCGACGCGATGGCGATCAGCGTGGCCCCTGGCCAGCAGTCGCGCTTCGTGGTGGGCGACAATATCGACGGCTTCTATGAAGGCTACACCCAGGCCAACGCGCGCGGGGAGGGCTATGTGACCCAGGACGGCGCCGTGTTCAAGGGCTATGCCAGTTTCGTCGACGGCGTGGCCAAGCCGCGCGCCAGCGGCGCCGAGTCGGTGCTGCCCTACGGCCACCGGGTCAGCTACGCGGGCGGCGCGCGCGAGGAAATGGCGCTGCTGTCGAAGCGGCACGCCATCGTCATGCGCCTGACCAGCCCCACCGACGCGGCGCTGGCGATCCAGCCGCTGATCAAGTCCGGCGGCATGGTGGTGCGCGAGGCCGACCTGGTCAGCGTGGCGCCAGTGCCGGGCGAGAAGCTCTACCTGGCGCTGGCCGCCGACCAGCCGTTCAGCGCCGACGACCAGCTGGTGATCCGCGCCAGCGCGCCGGGGCGCGCGCTGACCGTGGTGGCGGCCTTCGGCGCCAACGCCGCCGAAGCGGCCCAGCGCGCGCGGGCGCTGGTCAAGGGCGATCCGATCGCGGCCGAACGGCGCGCCCTGTACGAGCAGCTCACCCGCAGCTACCTGGCCACCAGCGACCGCGCCTACAACCAGGCGCTCAACTGGTCCAAGGCGTCCGCGCGCAGCTTCGTGGTGGAGCAGTTCGGCACCGGCATCTGGGCCGGGCTGCCGTGGTTCCGCGACAACTGGGGGCGCGACACCTTCATCGCCCTGCCCGGCACCCTGCTGGTGTCGGGCCAGTTCGAGCAGGCCAAGGCGGTGTTGTCGAACTTCGCGCGCTACCAGAACCTGCGCGAGCCGCGCGACAAGGAATACGGCCGCATCCCCAACCGCATATCCTCCGGCGACATCATCTACAACACCGTCGACGGCACCCCGTGGATGCTGCGCGAAGCGCTCGAGTACATCCGCTACACCGGCGACAAGGAGTTCGCGCGCCAGATGTACCGGCTGGCCGTGCCCTACTTCGAAGGGGCGATCGCCAACTACATGGACCAGGACAAGCTGCTCGAGCACGACTCGGCCGACACCTGGATGGACGCGCGCATCGCCAACAAGGAGCCGTGGTCGGCGCGCGGACCGCGCGCGGTCGAGATCCAGGCGCTGTGGTACACGGCCCTGCAGAGCGGCGCCTACCTGGCCGCCCAGGCCGGCGACACGGCCCGCGAAAAGCAATGGAGCGCCCTGGCCGAGCTGGTCCGCGCCAGCTTTCTGTCCAAGTTCTGGGACGGGCGCGTGATGGCCGACCGCCTGCGCGAAGACGGCAGCCGCGACACCAAGGTGCGCCCGAATCAGCTGATGCTCGTGTCGATCCCGCTGGGCGACTTCGTGCCGCCGGCGGTCCAGGCGGCCGTCACCCGTAACGCCGTCTCCGAGCTGCTGTTCCCCTACGGGATCACCTCGCTCAGCCAGAACGATCCCTACTTCCACCCGCGCCACGAGAACGACGCCTTCTATCACAAGGACGCGGCCTACCATAACGGCACCATCTGGGGCTGGAACGCGGGCTTCACCGTGACCGCGCTCGACAAGTTCGGCTACCAGGACCTGGCCTGGCAGCTCACGCGCAACCTGGGCGATCAGATCCTGCACCTGGGGACGCTGGGCAGCATGAGCGAACTGCTGGACGCGCTCCCGCGCGACGACGGCACGCTCAAGCCCTCCGGCACCTACGCCCAGTCGTGGAGCGTGGCCGAGTACGCGCGCAACGGCTACCAGGACTATGTCGGCTTCAAGCCCGACCTGCCGGCCAACACCCTGGCCTTCAGCCCGGCCATCCCGGCGGCCTGGACCAGCTTCTACGCGGTGCTGCCGTTCGGCGTGGGCGAGCAGCTCGAGGCCGACTACGCGCGCACCGGCGCCGGCGCGCGCTGGACGCTCAAGCTGGCCGGCGCCGCGCCGCGCCGCGTGACCTTCACCTATCTCAATGCCGACAAGAGCCGCTCGCAGGTGGCGTTCCAGCTGGCGCCCGGCAGGCCGGCCCTGCTGCGCATCGTCGCCGGCGGCGCGCGCCTGGACGGCAAGGCGCTGGCGGCCACCCGCGTGCAGGCCTCCTACGCGCAGACGATCGGTACGCTGGGCTTCCAGACGCCGAAAGCCTACAGTCCCGATTACTTCCCCGTATTAAAATCCAAGGATGTCCTCAAGGGGATCATCCTGCACAACGAGTTCCGCTAATGACGACCGCACACTGGCTTATCGCAAGCGCCCTCCTCGCCACCGGCGCCACCAATGCCACCAATGCCGGCGCGGCCGCGGCCGAACAAGGATCCGGCCCGCTGCCGCAGGCGCTGTACGTGCGCGGCGGCTTTAACGGCTGGGGCACCGACAACCGCCTGGCCTACCAGGGCAAGGGCGTGTACACGACCGACATCACGCTCAGCCCCGGCAACCACCCGTTCAAGGTCGGCTTCAAGGACTGGTCGGCCGAATGGGTGATCGATCCGCGCGCCAGCGTCACGGTCGCCAGCGGCCAGGCCTACCGCATGGACACCCATCCCGGGCCCGAGGACTACCTGTTCGTCAAGCGCGGCGCGACCTACCGCTTCAGCGTGGACGTGAGCGACCCGGCCGCCCCGCTGCTGCGCGTGGTGCGCATGGAAGCCGCGGCCACGGCGCCGGCGGCCGATCCCCACGCCGGGCGCGCCAGCACCGCCACCTTGCGCTTTGCCACCTTCGACGGCAAGCAGGAGCAGGCGCGCTTCTCGACGCCGGACCCGGCCGCCGCCCTGCGCAGCTACGCCCAGTCGAGTAGCATGCAGCTGCGCGACCCGGGTCCCCAATTCACCACCTACGCCGAGACGGCCGGCCTGCCGACTGTCCGCAGCGGCAACCTGGCGTTCGACGCGCTGTTCGCCCTGGCCGGGGCCGAGATGAAGCAGGATTCGGTCAGCCAGATCACGGACGGCAACTACAACGGCGGCGCGCCGGTCGCCTGCGACTGCTTCGAGACCGGCGAGAAGTGGCACTACGTGTGGACGCGCGACCTGTCCTACGCGGCCGACCTGGGTCTGGCCCTGCTCGACCCGGAGCGGGTGCGCAATTCGCTGGAATTCAAGCTGTCCGGCTTTCGCCCCGAGGTGCCCAAGGCGGCCCAGGTGCCCGGCAGCGCCGACGGCCTGCAGATCATCCAGG
>DIZW01000076.1:0-26315 GCA_002428015.1 Oxalobacteraceae bacterium UBA6018
GACAATGGGGAGGCGTTGCTCCCCGGCGGTGGTGGTTTCTTTTTCATAGATATCCTTTAGAACGTATTGTCCTCTATTTGGATGTCTATGAAAGCCGGGGCGTCTCACTCCGACCCCGTTTTTATTTGGCATATCGGCGCGCGCGCAGCACATTGTTTGGCTGACGATCGCCTTGTTTGCTTGCGCTAAGATTCCGGCGGCGCTAGCTCGGGGTGCCGAACCCGCCCCCGCCCGGCGTTTCGATCACGAAAACGTCGCCGGCCTGCATGCTGGTCTTGGCGATATGCGCCAGCACTTCCTCGCTGCCGTCGGCTCTGAGGACGCGATTGACGCCAGTCGCTCCGGGCGCGCCGCCGGCCACGCCGAAGGGCGCATGCACCCGATTGTTCGACAGGATCGCCGCCGTCATCGGGGCCAGGAAGCGCACCGCGCGTACGCCGCCATCGCCGCCATGCCAGCGCCCGGCGCCGCCAGAGCCGCGCCGGATCGCATAGCTGTCCAGGCGCACCGGGTAGCGCCATTCGAGCACCTCGGGATCGGTCAGGCGCGAATTGGTCATGTTGGTCTGCACGACATCGGTCCCGTCGAACCCGTCGCCCGCGCCGGAACCGCCGGCGATCGTTTCGTAGTACTGGTAGCGCTCGTCTCCGAAGGTGAAGTTGTTCATCGTGCATTGCGACGCGGCCATCACGCCAAGCGCGCCGTACAGGGCGTTGGTGATGCAGGTCGAGGTCTCGACGTTGCCTGACACGACAGAGGCCGGATAGCGCGGATTGAGCATGGAGCCGGGCGGGATGATCACGCGCAGCGGCTTGAGGCAGCCGGCGTTGAGCGGGATGTCGTCCTCGACCAGGGTGCGGAACACGTACAGCACGGCGGCCATGCAGACGGCCGCCGGCGCGTTGAAGTTGTTGGGCTGCTGGGCCGAGGTGCCGCTAAAGTCGATCTCGGCGCAGCGCGCGGCGCGGTCGACCCGGATCGCGACGGCGATGCGGGCGCCGTTGTCCAGTTCGAGCATGAAGCTGCCGTCGTTGAGCGCGCCGATCACGCGCCGTACGGCTTCCTCGGCGTTGTCCTGCACGTGGCCCATGTAGGCCTGCACCACGTCCAGGCCGAAGTGCGCGACCATCTTGCGCAGTTCGTCCACGCCCTTCTGGTTGGCGGCGACCTGGGCGCGCAGGTCGGCCATGTTCTGGTCCGGATTGCGCGCGGGGTAGCGCGCGCCGGCCAGCAGCGCGCGCGCTTCGGCGTCGCGCAGCAGGCCGTCGGCGCCGTCGACGAGCCTGAAGTTGTCGATCAATACGCCTTCCTGCTCGATCGACACCGAGTCCGGCGGCATCGAGCCGGGCGTGGTGCCGCCGATGTCGGCGTGGTGGCCGCGCGAGCCGACGTAGAACAGGATGGCGTCGCCGCCTTCGTCGAACACCGGCGAAATGACCGTGACGTCGGGCAGGTGGGTGCCGCCGTGGTAGGGGTCGTTGAGCATGTACACGTCGCCGGGGCGCATGCGGCCGGCGTTTCGCTGCATGACGGTCTTGATGCTTTCGCCCATCGAGCCCAGATGCACTGGCATGTGAGGGGCATTGGCGATCAGGTTGCCGCCGGCGTCGAACAGCGCGCAGCTGAAGTCGAGCCGCTCCTTGATGTTGACCGAGTACGCGGTGTTCTGCAGGCGCAGGCCCATCTGCTCGGCGATCGACATGAACAGGTTGTTGAAGATCTCGAGCATGACCGGGTCGGCCGTGGTACCGAGCGCGCGCCGCGCCGGCAACGCTTCGACCCGGGTGAGCACCAGGTGCCCGTGGGCGCTCACCTGCCCTTCCCAGCCCGGTTCGATGACGGTGGTGGCGTTGTCCTCGGCGATGATGGCCGGGCCCTTGACGACGTCGCCGGGGCGCATATCGGCACGCAGGTAGAGTCCCGCGTCATGCCATTGGCCGGCGCTGAACATGCGCACCGCGTCGCACGCGGTGAGCGGTCCTGGGCGCGGCGCGCGCGGTGGCTCCGCCTCGAGCGGCGCGCCGGAGGTGCCGACCGCTTCGACCGAGAGCGCTTCGACGATCAGCGCCTTGCCGGGCATGAGGAAGGAGAAGCGGCGCTGGTAGGCCGCCTCGAACGCGGCTTTCATGCGTTCGTGGTCGTCGTGCGGGACGATGATGGCGGTGTCGGTGCCGTCGTAGCGCAGGTGCACGCGGCGCGCGACGGTGATGCGTTCGGCCGCCACGCCCTGGCGCAGCAGCTCGGCGCTGGCGGCGTCGCCCAGCGCGCCCAGGCGCCGTGCCAGTTCCTCGGGGGCGCTGTCGGCCAGCGGCGCTTCGAAGGCGGCTTCGCGCATCGCGCTGTGGTCGGCCAGTCCCATGCCGTAGGCCGACATCACGCCGGCCAGCGCGTGCACGAAGACGCTTGTCATGCCGAGCGCGTCGGCCACCAGGCAGGCGTGCTGGCCACCGGCGCCGCCGAAGCTGGTCAGGGTGTAGCCGGTGACGTCATGGCCGCGCTGCACGGAGATCTGCTTGATCGCGTTGGCCATGTTACCGACCGCGATCTGGATGAAGCCATCGGCCACCTGCTCGGGCGCGGGCGTGGTGCCGGTTGCGGCGCCGATACGCTCGGCCATGGCCGCGAACTGGGCGCGCACGCTGTCGCTGTCGAGGCATTGGTCGCCGCCGGGCCCGAACAACCGGGGGAAATAGGCCGGCTGCAGCTTGCCCAGCATGACGTTGCAGTCGGTGACGGCGAGCGGTCCGCCGCGCCGGTAGCAGGCCGGGCCCGGATCGGCGCCGGCGCTGTCGGGCCCGACCCGGTAGCGGCTGCCGTCGAAATGCAGGATCGAGCCGCCGCCCGCGGCCACGGTGTGAATGCTCATCATGGGCGCGCGCACCCGCACGCCGGCGACGGTGGTGTCGAACACCCGCTCGAATTCGCCCGCGAAGTGCGACACGTCGGTCGAGGTGCCGCCCATGTCGAAGCCGATCACGCGCGCGAACCCGGCCTGCTCGCTGGCGCGCACCATGCCGACGATGCCGCCGGCCGGGCCGGACAGGATGCTGTCCTTGCCCTGGAACGCGCGGGCGCCGGTCAGGCCGCCGTTCGATTGCATGAACTGCAGGTTCACGCAGGGCAGTTCACCAGCGATGCGGTCGACGTAGCGGCGCAGGATGGGCGAGAGGTAGGCGTCGACCACGGTGGTGTCGCCGCGCGCGACGAGCTTCATCAGCGGGCTGACCTCGTGCGATACCGAGACCTGGGTGAAGCCGATGGCGCGCGCGATCTGCGCGACGGCCGCTTCGTGTTCGCCGTACCGGTAGCCGTGCATGAAGACGATCGCCAGCGCGCGCAGGCCCTGGTCGTACGCGGCCTGCAGCGCGCCGCGCGTGGCCTGGACGTCGAGCGGGCGCACGATGTCGCCATGGGCGCCGATGCGTTCGTCGATCTCGATCACCTGGCTGTAGAGCGGTTCGGGCAGCACGATGTGGCGCGCGAACAGGCGCGGGCGGTTCTGGTAGGCGATGCGCAGCGCGTCGTGAAACCCGCGCGTGATCGCCAGCGCGGTCGGCTCGCCTTTGCGCTCGAGTAGCGCGTTGGTGGCCACCGTGGTGCCCATCTTGACGGCCTCGATGCGCGCGACCGGGAACGGGTCGCCGTCGGCCACGCCGAGCAGGCGGCGCATGCCGGCCACGGCGGCGTCGCGATACTGCTCCGGATGCTCGGAGAGCAGCTTGAGGGTCTTCAGCTGACCGCTGGGCAGGCGCGCGACGATATCGGTGAAGGTGCCGCCGCGGTCGATCCAGAATTGCCAATCCATGTGGGTCCCTCTGCTGTAAGTTGGTGGCGCGCTGGCGGCATGCGGGCAAGCGGCCGCGCGAATGCCTGGATCGATTCCGGGCTGGTTCGGCATCCACGGCGCGCCCCCGGCCAAACCGGTCCCGGCCCCGAGTTGAGGTCCGCCGCGCGCTGGCGCTTGAAGCGGCGCTTGGCGCGCGTGCGCATTTTAGCCACAATGGGTGATCATTGGCGCAAAAATCGAAACGGTCAGCAGCAATCATCGCACAGGAAGCTCATCATGATCTCTCTCTACAGCGTCGCGCAGTTGCGCGCCATCGAACGCGCGGCAGCGTCCCAACTCGCGCCGGGCACCCTGATGCGGCGCGCCGGCGAGGCCGCCGCCAACGCCGCCCTGGCCTTGCTGGCCGGTGGCCCCGGCCCGGTGCTGGTGCTCGCCGGCCCCGGCAACAATGGCGGCGACGCCCTCGACGCGGCAGCCAACCTGGCCAACGCCGGCATCGAGGTGGCCGTGCTGCAACTGGCCGGAAGCGGCGCTCGCTCGCCGGAAGCGGCGCACGCGCTGGCGCGCGCCGAGGCCAGCGATGCGCGCTTCATCGACGCGCTGCTGGACGCGCCGGACTGGACCCTGGCCATCGACGGCCTGTTCGGCATCGGCCTCGCCCGCGCGCTGGACGGCCCCGCGCGCGCACTGGCGGAAGCGCTCAACGGCGCCGCGCGCCCGGTGCTGGCGCTCGACATTCCGAGCGGCCTCGATGCCGACAGCGGCGCGGTGGTCGGCCCGGACGGAATCGCGGTGCAGGCCAGCCACACCATCACCTTCATCGGCGACAAGCCTGGCCTGCACACCTGCGCCGGGCGCGACTACGCCGGCACGGTGCTGGTGGCGCCGCTGGATATTCCCCCTGCCCTGCTGCCGGCGCCCGAGGCGCAACTGGGCGAACTGGCGCTGTTCGCGCACTGCCTGCGTCCGCGCCGCCACGACAGCCACAAGGGCAGCTTCGGCGACGTGGCCATCGTGGGCGGCGCGCGCGGCATGGCCGGCGCGCCGCTGCTGGCCGCGCGCGGGGCGCTGTTCGCCGGCGCGGGGCGGGTGTTCGTCGCGGCCATCGATCCGGCCTTGCAGGTCGACAGCGTGCAGCCGGAGATCATGTTCCGCGACGCGGCCAGCTACGACAGCAGCCGCGCCACCCTGGTGCTGGGGCCGGGCATGGGGGACTCGGAGAACGCGCTGGCGCTGCTCGGCCGCGCGCTCGATGGCGCCGCGCCATTGGTGATCGACGCCGATGCCCTGAACCTGATCGCCGGCTCGGGCGACCTGCAGCGGCGCCTGGCCGCGCGCGCCGCGCCAACCCTGCTGACGCCGCATCCGCTGGAGGCGGCGCGCCTGCTTGGCGTGAGCGCGGCCGCGATCCAGGCCGGCCGGCTGGCGGCGGCGCGTGCGCTGGCGACGCGCTTCGGCGCGGTGGCGGCGCTCAAGGGGTCGGGCACGGTGATCGCGCGGCCCTCCGGCGCGCTCGTGATCAACCCCACCGGCAACCCGGGCCTTGCCACCGGCGGCAGCGGCGACGTGCTCTCCGGCGTGTGCGCGAGCCTGATGGCCCAGGGCTGGCCGGCCTGGGAGGCGGCGCTGGGCGCGGTCTGGCTGCATGGCGCGGCCGCTGATCGATTGGTGAGCGAAGGCGTCGGCCCCATCGGCCTTACAGCGGGCGAACTGCCCGCCGCAGTGCGCGCTGCGCTCAACGCCGCTGTCGCAAGCGCACAACATTCCCGCCATTTCTGATCAAAAAACCACAGTTGGCGACCGAATAATCATCTGAGTGATTGTTGCGTGTATGCCGATTTGATAATCCGCTCAGTTCCGTGATTCTTTGGGCAAATGTGCCCCAAATCTTTTTCTACATAAATACACTACGAGCTACTGTTGTCGCCGGGAGAAGGCGCCCGGCAGGCGACGGTTCTCATAAAAACACAGCACTCGCAACGAGTGGAGGAGATTCAGAAGATGCGTGAAACTTTAAACGTGGAACTGCGTCGCAAGCGCATGAGCTATGCCGTGTCAGTGGCACTGGCAACGCTCATCGCTGGCAATAGCGCATTTGCCCAGGACAGCAAAGCTGCAAACGGGGGCGATGGAGAGATCGCGACCGTCATGATCGTCGGTGCGCGCGCGTCGCAGCAATCGGCGATCGACCGCAAGAAAAATGCAGCGACGGCAATGGATTCGATCATCGCCGAGGACGTCGGCGCGTTCCCGGACAGGAACGTGGGCGAGGCGATCTCGCGCATTGCCGGCGTCGCGCTCGACCGTGGCGATTTCGGCGAAGGCGTCAGCGTCTCAGTGCGCGGCAACGGCCCCGACCTGACCCGCGTCGAAATCGACGGCCAGGGCGTGCAGGCCGGCGGCGGTACTGACATGAACCTGGGCGGCTCGGGCCGCGGCGTCGAGCTGCGCGAGATGTCGTCCGACCTGATCAAGAGCGTGGACGTGGTCAAAGGCTCGACGGCCGACATGACCGAAGGCTCGCTCGGCGGCGGCATCATCATCAAGACCCGCAACGGCCTCGACTTCAAGAAGCAGTACTTCTCGGCCCGTATCTCGGCCGCCCAGAATTCGCTCAACAAGACCTGGACGCCGAACCTGAACCTGATCTTCGCCGACAAGTTCCTCGACGGCCGGCTAGGCATTATCGCCAATCTCGGCAAGTCGCGCGCGGCCAACGAATACCACTCGGCCCAGAACAACACTAGCGGCACGGCCGGTTACGCCCGCCTGCTCGACTTCGACAATTCGCCGGAGAAGACTTTCGCCTTCAACCCGGCCACGGTCGACCCGACCGCGACCTCGCCAATGCTGCAGTCGCCGCTGACAGGCGGGGGCACCTTCAATTCCGCCTCGCCGCTCGACATTGTCACCAAATCGGGCGCCGCAGCCACCAAGGCCGATTGCTACACTGCCTTCCCTGCCCTCAGCGCGACCCAGCAAAGCGCCATCAGCGGCTCGACCGCCCGCGCGACCGCGATCAACCAGCGCAGCAACGAACTGCTGACCTGCCTGAACCAGTGGAACGACTATACGCCTTCGCTGGTCCGCTACGTCGTCAAGCATCAGGACGACCAGCGCACCAGCGGCGACGTGCGTCTGGACTTCAAGGTCAACAACCAGCTGTCGGTGTACGGCAAGATCAGCATGACCAACCGTACGGTCAACGACAACTTCCTGACCTACGGGCTGGGCGGCTTGAACGTCAATCCGGGCAGCGCCCTGGCCGCCGATGGGGTCACCTTCGTGCCGACCTACACGGATGCCAACGGTAAGCGCACCGCCTCACCCAACACTAGCTATATGCTGTTTCCAGGCACGGCCTCCTTTGTCAATGGCGCCGCACCTGTCCAGGGAGCCGTTGCCAACGTCGTTCCAGGATCGTACACGGTCGACTCGACCCACCACGTGACGAAGATGGGCTTGACGGACAATTCGGCTGGCACTGACCAGATCTACAACGTCATCAAAACGCAGTCCGACTATTTCAGTGCCGGCGGAAGTTATAAGAATGGACCGTTGAAGCTGGAGTTCCTCGTCGGCGATGCGCGCTCCAAATTCCAGCGCGGCGACATGCGCACCAGCTGGAGCTACAACTACGGCCCGGCGAACATGGCCCTGTTGCCAAACGGGGTATGGGGCTTTGACTTTCCGCTCAACAACCTGAACCAGACTGACGCCGCGCGCTACTCAGTCCTGCATCCGGCGGCCACCCCGACCAAGGCAGTGGCAGCGTCGATCAACGGTCCGGCCGTTCCCGCCTACACGGTCGCCCAGCAGCCGTTGACCACCCAGTCGATCGGTACGCAGTTCAGCCCGCAGATGGCGCAGAGCGAGGAAAAGACCGCCAAGCTCGACCTGTCCTACGCGTTCAGCGACCGCGTGCCCTTCCTCCAGTACTTCAAGACCGGTTTCAACCTGCGTGACACGGGCAGCACCAACTGGGGCAACGGCGGTTATACCGTGTCCCCCGCGTCTGGCACCTTCGGTAAGGCGGGCTACGTGGCGCCGGTGGTGATGCCGAACTCCCGCGTTCGCGGCAACATCGTCGGCTGCACCAACACCCCGGGTTCGCTCGGCGCCGGCGGCGCTCCATGCCAGTACGGCTACGTGGCGCGCACCGGCCTGTCCGATGTCAAGTCCGGCACCAGCACGCTGACCCAGGCCCAGTACCAGGACATGATCTCGCAGTCGATGCAGCAGGGTCCCTGGGCGCAGTTTTTCGGCGGCGCCAAGAACCGGCCGGCCGGCTTGCTCGACGGCTGGAACCAGATCGACGTGCGCAAGGCGTTCGAGCTAGCTGGCGTGCAGAATCTGAATTTCGATTGCGTCAAGACCTGCACGGCCAGCGACGGCAACGTTTATTCGCAACCGTTTAACAAGTTCGACGAGAAGACCTACGCCGGCTACATGATGACGGACTTCGACCTGACGCATCTCCCGTTCACCGACAAGGTCCTGCCATTTGGCATGGAGCTTAGCGGTAACTTCGGCTACCGCTACGTCTACACGAAAGTCAACGGCAGCGCCTTGATGAACTTCGTTTCGGTGACCAAGAACGCTTCGTACAACGCTGCCGATCCGTTCGCCGCCAATGGCGTGGACACGTCGACGCTGTCGCGTCCGACTACGCTGGCGAAGAACACGACCGACATCATGCCGATCTTCAACCTGGCGTTGTGGGCGGTGCCAGATACGCTCGTGCTGCGCTACAACCGGGCCAAGACGATCGCAAGGCCATCGATTTACTCCCTGTTGCCGGCCGGCACTTGCACGTATGACGTGCGCTACGAAGAGGGGCTGAGCAGCACCGGCAACCCTCAGGACCAGCGCTGCACAGGAACAATCGGCAACCCGGCGCTCAAGCCGTGGACCAACATTAACGAGAACCTCTCGCTGGAATGGTATGTAAACAAGGACACCATGTTCACCGCCGCCACGTTCAGGCAGAAAGGGATCATCGGGCCAGCCCATAGCGTGGGGCATGACGACAATCTTCTGTTCGCAGGCAGTGGCGCGGTCGATCCTGCGACCGGCAAGCCGCTCGGTGACGCCAAGTTCTCGTACACGACTCTGGAAAACGGTCCTGCTACCACACGCACCGGTGTCGAAGTTGGCACGAAGACCGCGTTCACCTTCTTGCCATCCATTTTGCGCTACACCGGCCTGGATGCGAACTACACCAAGGTCAAGTCGTCCAACAACACGATTACTGTGGTTGATTTGTTCACGGGCGAGACGCTGGCGCCGGTTGGCGAACCGCGCTACTCCTACAATTGGTCGCTGTGGTATGACGACGGGGCGTTCTCGGCGCGGGTGGCGGTGCAGGCGGTCGCCGAGAAATTCCTGTGCATCGCTGCCTGCTTTGGCAACACCGTGAACAACTATCCGGCCAATGGCGTCATCCGCACCACCGTGTTGCCGTTCAACCCGGGTTCGCCAAACTACACAGGCGCTACCCGTTTCATCGATGCCAAGATGGCCTACAAGTTCAAGAACGGCGTCGAGCTGTTCGCCGAGGCACGTAATCTAGGCCGAGCCGAAGGCGACCAGACTCAGGGGCGTTTCGTTCGGTACGAAAACGGCACGCCGTCGGTCAACCTGCGCGGCTACTCCGGTCGCAGCATCTTGATTGGCATGAACATCCGCCATTAATCACGTTTCATTCTCGTTTATCTCTTTTGGCGGCCCTTCGCAATTGCGTTGGGCCGTTTTTTCAATTAACGAAGGTGCGTATATGCATATGAATTCATCTGGGCCGGCCTTGCTGGCACTGGCCGTCTCCATGGCCTTTGGCGCGGCCAGCGCGCAAACGACGGCGCCCAGCGTCGACCCGGAAATCTCGGTCGTCACCGTGCTTGGCAAACTGCACCGCCCCAGCGCACAGATCCGCAGGCTGAGCCGTTCAGCGTCCTCGTGCGCCTACAGCTTCACCTCGTTCGCCGATGATCTCACCGATGAGTACATGGACCATTTCCAGGGCCGCGACCGGGACCCGGCCAACGAAGAGGTACCCGACCCGACCTTCGGCGACAGCACGCTCATGGCTGCGCAGAACGGCAAGCCGGAGGAGAACGGTTTTAACGACAACAGCCCGGCCGGCGACGCCAAGACCGGCGCGCTGACGCGCCCGACCGGCTCCAGCGCTGACGGCATGAGCGTGGCCTGCGGCCAGAACGACCGCAACTTCGCCGCCGGCATGAACCAGATCGCACGCAACGATAAGACGCTCGACGAAGCCTACGCCGCCTACGACGCCAAGGATTACACCAAGGCGCTGGAAACCTTCAAGCGCTCCTACAACAAGGTGGGCTGGGACGAGGCGGCCCTGATGGCGGGCACCATGTACCTGAACGGCCAGGGCGCCCCGCGCGACGTCAAGGAAGCCATCAACTGGTACACCAAGCTGGCCGGCGCGCCGACCAACAAGAGCCACTACAGCCCGTACAACCCCAAGCAGCCCGACGCGGCCACGCCGCGGGTGGAGGCCCAGGTGCGCCTGGCGCGCATCTACATGAGCGGCGACGGCGTCGCGCCGGATCCCAAGGCGGCGCGCAAATGGTACAAGGAAGCCAGCGAGCTGAACTATGTGCCGGCGCGCTACATCCTGGGCCGCCAGATGATGAGCGGCTACGGCGGCGACAAGGACGTCGCCGAGGGCGTCAAGCTGCTCACCAGCGCGGCCGAGTACGGCTACGCGCCGGCCCAGTGGCTGCTGGCACGCATCTACGACGAGGGCAAGCTGGTGCCGCGCGATCCCCAGCAGGCCCTGGGCTGGTACCAGCAGGTGGCCTTCAACCCCAACCCGAACAGCAAGAAGCCGCACGCCGAGCTGGCGCTTGCGCGCATGTACGACCAGGGTGTGGACGTCAAGGCCGACCCGGTCAAGGCGCTGCGCCTGTACAAGCTGGCGGCCATCGGCGGCCATCCGGAAGCGCAGAACGCGCTGGCGACCTACTTCTACCAAGGCCAGGTGGTGGCGAAGAACCTGCCGGTGGCGCGCAAGCTGTTCATCGCGGCGGCCGCCCAGGGCCAGGCCGACGCGATGGCCAACGCCGGCGTGATGCTGTTCAAGGGCGAAGGCGGCGGGGTCGACCTGCTGCAGTCCTACATCTGGTTCAAGCTGGCCGCGAAGATGGGCCACGCGCAGGCGCCTGCGATGGCCGCCCTGGTCGAGAAACGCCTGACCCCGGAGCAGCTCAGCCAGGCCAGCAGCGTGCTCGAGCCGAAGAAGAAGGGCTAGCCCCGCGCAGACTCCTCGTTCTCGACCAGCCGGCCCGCCGCGATCGTGATGGTGCGCGCGCAGCGGGCCGCGATCGACGTGTCGTGGGTGACCAGCACCAGGGTGGACCCGCGTTCGCGGTTCAGTTCGAACATCAGCTGGATCACCGCCTCCCCGGTGGCCGCGTCCAGGCTGCCGGTGGGCTCGTCGGCGAACAGCAGCGGCGGCTCGGTCACGAAGGCGCGCGCCAGCGCCACGCGCTGCTGCTCGCCGCCCGACAGATACTTGGGATAATGCTTTAGGCGGCTCGAGAGCCCGACCCGGCCCAGCATGGCGGCGGCCTTGTGGGCGGCGTCGCGCTCGCCGCGCAATTCCAGCGGCAGCATCACGTTCTCGAGGGCGGTCAGGTGGGCCAGCAGCTGGAACGACTGGAACACGAAGCCCAGCTTTTCCTTGCGCAGCCTGGCCCTGCCGTCCTCGTCCAGTGCGAAGATGTCGACCCCGTCCAGGAACACCTTGCCGCCCGACGGATTGTCCAGCCCGGCCAGCAGGCCGAGCAAAGTTGACTTCCCGGAACCGGACGCGCCCACAATGGCGAGCGTCTCGGCCGCTTGCACTGTAAAATCGATGCAATGCAGGATGGTCAGTTCGCCGCTGGCGTCGGCCACGCGCTTGGACAGCTTGACCACCTCGATCGCGGCGCTGCCCTGGCCGTCCCTCCCCTTTACGTCGCGCTTGAAAGCTTCAGGAATGTCACGCATGCTGGTTTTTCTCAAAAAATGGACGATCTGCGCACTGCTGTTGCTGGGCGCATCGGGCAGCGCCTATTCTGCACCAAAAACCGTGCTGGTGCTGGGCGACAGCCTCTCGGCCGAATACGGCCTGGCGCGCGGCGCCGGCTGGGTGGCCCTGCTCGAGCACAAGCTGCAGGCCGAGAAGGTCGACGCCACCGTGGTCAACGCCAGCATCAGCGGCGAGACGACCAGCGGCGGCAAGAGCCGGCTGCCGGCCCTGCTGGCCCAATACCATCCGGCGCTGGTGGTGATCGAGCTGGGCGCCAACGACGGCTTGCGCGGCCTGCCGGTGAACGCGGCGGCCGCCAATTTGCAAGCGATGGTCGAGCTGGCCAAGGCCAACAAGGCCAAGGTGCTGCTGGTGGGCATGCGCATGCCGCCCAACTACGGACGCGCCTACACCGAGCGTTTCCACGACATGTACGCAACCCTGTCCAGCGAGGAAAAAACCCCGCTGGTGCCCTTCATGCTCGAAGGCGTGGCCGACACGCTGTTCCAGGCCGACCGCCTGCACCCGCTCGCGGCCGGCCATCCGATTATCCTGGCTACTATCTGGCCCCAAATTCACGCCCTGCTCACATCACGATGAAATATCCGGCCTTACAGCTGTTCTCGCAAATCCTCCCGCAACTGGACCAGTTCGACTGCATCATCGACGCCCGCAGCGAGTCCGAATACGCGCTCGACCATATTCCCGGCGCCATCAACTGCCCGGTGCTCAACGACGCCGAACGCATCCGGGTGGGCACCCTGTACAAGCAGTCCAGCGCCTTTGAAGCGAAGAAGATCGGCGCGGCTCTCGTGTCGCGCAATATCGCGCGGCATATCGAAACCCTGTGGCTGGACAAGCCGAAAGACTGGAAGCCGCTCGTGTATTGCTGGCGCGGGGGCAACCGCAGCGGCTCGCTGGCGCTGGTGCTGTCCAAGATCGGCTGGCCCGCGTATCAGCTCGACGGCGGCTACAAGGCCTACCGCGCGCACGTGAGCGCGGACCTGGCCGATCCGCCCGCCCTCGATTTGCGTGTGATCTGCGGCACCACCGGCAGCGGCAAGAGCCGCCTGCTCGAAGTGCTCGATTCGATCGGCGCCCAGGTGCTCGACCTGGAGCAGCTGGCGGCCCACCGCGGCTCCGTGCTCGGGCACCTGCCGAGCCAGCCGCAGCCCTCGCAGAAGATGTTCGAGACCATGATCTGGCAGAAACTGCGCACTTTCGATCTAGCCCGGCCCATCTTCGTCGAGTCCGAAAGCAAGAAGGTGGGCAATCTGCGCGTGCCCGATGCGCTGATGGAACGCATGCGCAAGTCGCCCTGCGTGGCCTTGGCGCTGTCACTCGAAAACCGGGTGCGCCTGCTGATGGAGGATTACCGCCATTTCGCCGACAGCCCCGCCACCCTCAATGCCCAGCTCGACTGCCTGGCCAAATTGCACGGGCGCGAGAAAATCGACAGCTGGCATGCGCTGGCCAACGGCGGCGCGATGCAGGAGCTGGTCGGCCAGCTGCTGGCGGAGCATTACGATCCGGCGTACCTGCGGTCGATCGACCGCAATTTCATCCAGTACGGCCAGGCGCTGCCGCTGGAACTGCAGGATATCGGGCCGGACGATTTCCGCGCCGCCGCCGAGGCGCTGCACCTGGGCGCGGCGCAAGGCCTCAGAACGGGCGGGTAGCGATCAGCAAGGTGCGCGAGCGCGCCGCGCGCGTCCATGCGCCGTCCTGATAGCCGTTGTAGGCGCCGGTGTCGGCGCCGTCACGGGCCAGCTGGAGATTCCAGTCGCCGGCCGTCAGGCCCAGGCCGACGCGGAAATCGGCGATGCTGCGCCGGCCGTACAGCCTGCCCGTGCCCAGGGTCTGCATGTGGCCAAGGTGGCCGAACAGGCTGAACCCGGCCGCCAACGGCTGGCCCGCGTCCGCCTGGAGGTAGACGCTGCGCACGCCAAGACCGAGGTAGTCCGGAAGGTAGGACATGCGCGCGCTGACGCGCTCGGCGCTCACGCCCAGCTGGATTGATTGGTAATTATTCGTCGTCATGGCCGAATAGGTATACGCGGCCACGCCGACATCGAGCGCGAGGCCGCCGTCGAGCCGGCGCGCATAGCCCCCGTAGCCGAGCAGGTCGGTGCCGGCCTCCCGCTCGGGTGCGCCGCGCGCGCGGCTCACCTGCAGCCCGCCGTACCAGCCGGAAGGCGCATCGTAGGTGAGCAGCAACTGGGCGACCGGCCGGCCCTCGCTGAGGCTATAGCCGTGGTAACGGTAATCCGAGGCCAGGGTCAGGCTCCCGCCGACCTGGGCCTGGGCGGCGCCGCAGCACGCCAGCCAGCACAGCGCCGTGCGCGCACGCGCGGCGGCCCTAGGCAATGCCCTCTCCCACTGTCAGCGCAGCTGGGCGGTGGTGCTGGTCAGGCTGGCATTGCACGCGCATGTACAGGTTCCCGTCAAACCGGTGAAGGTGGCGCACAGGTCGACACCGGGATTGGGCCGCGCCCGGTCGGCAACCAGGGCCGCGCGCAGCTGGGCCAGGTCCAGCTGGGGGCGCAATTGGCTGATCAGCGCCATCATGCCCGAGATATGCGCCGCTGAAAAGGACGATCCGGACGCCATTTGCCAGCGCGCGCCCGGCGCGGCGGTGGGAATGTCGCGTCCCGGCGCGTACAGCACCCGCGCCGCCTGCGCGCCGGGCTGGTCGGCAGACACGGCGAACACGCCCGGATGGTTGGCCGGAAAGCCGCCGTCGCGGCTGTGCGGATCGACCGCGGCGACCACCCGCAGGCCGCGCGCGCAGGCCACGTCAATCAGTTCGCCCAGCAGGCGGTCGGGCGGACCGGACAGGCTCAGGTTGATCACCTGGACGTGCCGCTGCAGGGCCGCGTACATCGCCTTGCCGAGCGAAAAGCTGTTGCAGCGGGTGCCATTGTCGCTCTGCTGCCAGCAGGCGCGCAGGGCCAGCAGGCGGGCCCCCGGCGCGATGCCTTCGATGCCGACGCCATTGTCGGCGCGCGCGGCGATGATCGAGGCAACCGCGGTGCCATGGACTTCGGCCACGTAGGCCTGGCCGTCGACGAAGTTTTCCTGCGCCAGCACCTGGCCGGCCAGGTCCGGATGGCTGGCGTCGACGCCGCTGTCGATCACGGCCACGACCACGTCGCGCCCGGTGAGGGTGCGATGGATTTCCCGCAAGGGCCAGCGCAGGGTGGCCGGCTGTACCGCGTACAGCGGATCGCTGGACTGCGCCACGAAGGTATTGACCAGCTGCGCCCACTTGACCCGGGCGTCGCGCGAGAGCGCTTCGACCACCCGCTCAGGCGCGCCGCCCGCCGGCACGCCCATGCGGTAGCAATCCACGCCCAGCGCCGGCATGGCCCAGTCTTCCAGGATCACCAGGCCGTGCTCGCGTGCGAGCGCCTCGGCGATGCGGCGCCGCATCGCGTGCCCGCCATCTTTGCGGTAGTCGCCGCCGACGTAGCTGTCGGGGCGGAAGTGCGGCGCCGGCAGGTCCAGCATGACCAGGATTTCCACCACGGGGGCTGGATCCGGCTCCTTGGCGCCGGCAGCTAGCGCCACGAACAACAACAGGCATAGGCAAAGGCGCCTCATGGCTGGGCATCCAGGGATTCGGCCAATTTCACGGCCGGGTTGGCGCGCAGGCTGCGCAGCGTCACCGCCTCATCCCCGCTCGCTTGCAACAAGTAGGCGCCGGTCACGGTCGGACCGTCGACGATGCGGACGTTGCCGTCGCGCAAGGCGCGCTCGATCTGAAGCGACGAGGCGTCCGGCTTGAACATCAGCACCAGGCTGGCCCGGGCGGGCGCGGCGCCGTTCGACAAGGCGTGAAACTGGGCCGGCGCCGGGGCCGCGCCGATGAGACGCACGGCCAGCACCACCAGCAGGACGCCCTGCCCGGCCAGGGCATACGGCATCCAGCCGGCGCCGCCGCTGAACCGTTGGCGCAGGAGCCGCAACGGGCCCGGCACGGGCCGGGGCTGCTCGGGCAGGCGCGCGGCCAGGCGCGCGAACGCCCGTTGCGGATCGAGTCCGGCCGGTTCGCGCTGGGGGTCGGCGCGCAGGCGCGTCTCCAGCGCCAGGTCGGCGCGGCAGGCCTCGCATGCGGCCAAGTGGGCGCGCAGCGGCCCCAGCCGTTCCTCGGGCAGACGTTTGCCGATGTAACTTGGCAGCAAGTCCTGGACTTCCTGGTGCGTCAGCGCACCGCTCTCTGATGTAGCTTTCATGCTGCTTCTTCCCTGTGCGCGGACAACAAAACTTTCAGTCGCTGGCGCGCGTGAAACATGCGCGTCTTGACGGTGTTGAGCGGGCAGCCCATGGTGTCCGCGATTTCCTGGTAACCCATGTCGTGGTAGTAGGCCAGGCTCACCACCACGCGCTGCTCGAACGATAGTGCGTCGAGCGCCGCGCCGACACCCTCGCACATCTGCTGGTGCATCGCAATCGATTCCGGTTCCATGCGCGCGTCTCCCGCTTGCAGATCAGGATCGTCCTCGACCGCTTCATCGCTGGCGTGGATGGCCTTCAAACCCTGCCGGTAGGCGATGGCGAAGATCCAGGTCGACACCTTGCAGCTGCGGTCGAAACTGTGCGCTTTCTGCCATACCACCAGCATGGTGTCGTTGATGATCTCCTCGATCAGCGCGGTGCCGCGCAGCATGCGGTCGAGGAAGCGCGCCAGCCGCCCGAAATACAATTCATACAAGGCCTGGAAGGCGACCCGGTCGCCCCGCGCCACCTTGGCCACCAGGCCAGCCTCAGCCGCTTCCGCATCGCCATGCCGCACGGCGCTATGCCGTTTGAACCTGTCGAACATCCCCATGACTTCTCCCGATGCGGTGAATACCTGTTGCCGGTGTAAAAGTTCATGCGCACACGAATATTTGTGTCCACAGAAAAACATGGCGAAATTTTACACCGCAAAAAAATATTTTCCGGGCCATTGAACCATTTCATTTCAATCAGGTATTGACCGGAAGACAAGCAGGCACCCACCTGTCCCTCCACCACGGGTTCGAAACGATGGCGATGTGCGGTCCGGCGCTGCTGCAACACGATGCCGCCACCTTGTTGCGCCTGCTGCTGGTGGCGCCGCTGCTGGAAGAGTGGCTGATCCGGGCCGGGCTGCAGGAATGGCTGCTGCGGCGCGGCGTCGCGCACTGGCGCGCGCTGAGCGTGGCGGCCCTGGTGTTCGGCGCGCTGCACCTGCCGCGGGGGTGGGCGGTGGCGGCGCCGACCCTGCCGATGGGGTTCGCGCTGGGCTGGCTGTACGGGCGGCGCCGGCGCTGGCAGTTGTGCGCGCTGGCGCATGCCGCCTGCAACGGCGCGGCGCTGGCGTGGTGCGGAACTTACTTTTGATGTGAACATTTATAACAGGAGCAGCAAATGCGATGGAATCTGGATCAATCACGAGGTGATGGACGCTGGCTGGGCCTTGGCCTCGCCGCCCTGCTGGCGGTAGCGGCCGCCCCGGCCGCCCACGCCGCGGACGCGCTCAACGGCAAGCACCTGTACCTGAACGGTCCGGTCGCCGGGGGCACCGCCTGCAGCGCCTGCCACGGCGCCTCCCCGGCCGCCAACGTCAACGGCATCCTGGCCGCGGCCAACCAACCCACGATCATCAGCGACACGATCGCCGCCAACAAGGGGGGCATGGGCGCCCTTTACACCGGCGCCTTCAGCACGAGCGAGCTGGCCGACCTGGCCGCCTTCATCGGCAACCCGAGCGTGACGGCCAGCGCGGCCGCGACGCTGGCCCCGGCCACGCTGACCTTTGCCGGGACCACCGTCGGCCAGGGCGCTGCGCCGCTGTCGGCCACGCTTTCCAATACCGGCAACGCGGTCCTGCAGATCGACACCATCAGCCTGTCGGGCGCGGGCGCCGCGGACTTCAGCCGCAGCGGCGGCAGCTGCGCGCCGGCCGGATCGGTGGCGGTGGGCGCCAACTGCACCTTGCAACTGAGCTTTACGCCCAGCGCGGCGGGCAGCCGCACGGCCGCCTTGACCATCACCCACAACGGCACCGGCGCCACCAGCACGCTCTCCCTGAGCGGCAGCGGCACGGCGCTGCCGCAGGCGAGCCTGGCCACCTCGGCCACCAGCGTCAACTTCGGCGCCCTGCTGGTCGGCAGCGCGTCGAGCGCGCGCATTGTCACCATCAGCAACAGCGGCCAGGCGGCGCTGAACTTCTCCAGCATCAAGGTCAGCGGCGCGCAGAGCGGCTTCATCACCCTTGGCGGCAGCTGCGCCGTCGCCACCCCGGTCGCGGCCGGCGCCAGCTGCACCCTGAGCCTGACGGCGCTGGCCAGCAGCGCCGGCAATTTCAGCGCCAGCGTCGACCTGGCCAGCAATGGCGGCAATGCCGCGATCGGCCTGTCGGGCAGCGGCGCGGCCGCCGCCCCGGCGCTCGCCGCCACCCCGGCCGCCCTGTCCTTCGGCCAGCAGACCGTGGGCGCGCCGGCCGCCAGCCAGCAGGTCAGCATCGCCAACACCGGCAACGTGGCGCTCAATGTCAGCGCCATCGGCATCACCGGCGCGGGCCTGAGCGTGGCCCCGGGCGACACCTGCCGCCCATCGATCGCGGTCGGCGCCAGCTGCACCGTCGGGGTGCTGTTCGCCCCGGCCGCGGAAGGCGCGGTCAACGGCACGCTGACGATATCGTCGAACGCCGCGCCCTTGACGGTCGCCGTCAGCGCCAGCGGCACCAAGGCCGCGGTGGCCGCGCCCACCTTGTCCGACAGCGCGCCGGTGGCGTTTGCCGACACCGCGCTGGGCAAGAAGAGCGCCGCCCACAGTACCACGCTGACCAATCCCTCGGCGGTCGCCTTCAAGATTTCAAGCTTGACCCTGGGCGGCGCCAACGCCGGCGACTTCACCCTGGGCGGCACCTGCGCGGCTAACGCCAGCATCGCGCCGGCGGCCAGCTGCACGCTCGACAGCGTGTTCGCGCCGACTGCGGCGGGCGCGCGCGCCGGCCAGATCCTGGTGCTCACCGATGGCGGCGCCCAGTTGACCTTGAGCCTGGCCGGCAATGGCGTGGCCGTGGCCGCCGCGCCGGTGTTGACCGTCGCCCAGCAAGCCTACGACTTCGGCAGCGCCGCCACCAAGCGCATCACCCTCAGCAATAGCGGCACCGCGGCGCTGACCCTGTCCAGCGCCACCTTCAGCGGACCGTTCGCGCTCGCCGTCGACAGCAGCGGCTGCGCGGCCATGCCGCTGACCTTGCAGCCCGGCGCCAGTTGCGACCTGGTGGTGGCCTACACCGCCGGCAACAGCGCAGCCACGGGCAGCGTCGTCCTCGCCGGCGACGCCACCGCCAGCACCACCATCGCCCTGTCGGGCCAGAGCGCGGCCACGGTGGCCGCGCCGGTCGTGCAAAACGGCGGCGGCGGCTGCTCGGCTATCAAAGACGGCAACGACCCGATGCTGGCCCTGCTGGTGCTGCTGGCGCTCGCTGTGCTGGGCTGGCGCCGAGTCACGGCCAAGGAGCCGGCATGAGCCGGCGCGCGCGCAGCGGCGCGCTGCTCCTGGCCGCCTGCGCGCTGGCGCTGTCCGCACACGCGGCCGCGCCGGACGTTAGCCGGCCTGCTCCCGCCTTCGCGCTGGAAGGCCAAGGCGGCCAGGTCGCGCTGCGCCAGTTCCAGGGCAAGCTGGTGTACCTGGATTTCTGGGCCTCGTGGTGCGGCCCGTGCCGCCAATCCTTCCCCTGGATGAACGAGATGCAGGCCAAATACGGCGCGCAAGGCTTGCGCATCGTCGGCGTGAACCTCGATGCGCGTTCCGACGACGCGCGCGGCTTCCTGCAAGCCAATCCTGCGCGCTTCACGGTGGCCTTCGATCCGGCCGGCGCCACGCCGCGCAGCTACGGCATCAAGGGCATGCCTTCGAGTGTGCTGATCGACGCGGCCGGCAAGGTGATCTTGATCCACACCGGCTTTCGCGAGGCTGACCGCGCCGAACTGGAAAGCCGCATCAAGGCGGCGCTGGGAGCGGCGCCATGAAGCGCCTGATCAAGGCCGGCGCCGTGTGCGCCCTGCTGTCGGGCTGCGCCCTCGGCCCGCCCGTTCAGCCGTGGGAAAAAGGCGTGCTGGCGCGCCCCGAGATGCGGGCCGACGGCCCCGCGCTCGAAATGCGCTACGACGAGCATATCTACACCAGCCGCGAGGCCGCCTCCGGTGGCAGCGGCGTTGGTGGCGGCGGCTGCGGCTGCAATTGAGCGGGACTGACGCAGATGAGGAAGCACGCAGATGAGGAATCAAGCAGATGAGTAAGCGATCCGAACAAGTTCCCATGGCCTCGCTGGGCCACGCTATCCTGGCCGCGGCGGCGCTGTTGCCAGGCGTGGCGGCCCACGCCGAGAACCCGCCCGAACGCAGCACGCTTTCGCTGCGCTACCTCGATTACGAGGAAAGCCAGCCGGGCCTGGACCGCATCACGGTGCATGCGCCGTCCGTGGCGCTGGAGACGCCGCTGGGTGCCACCTGGTCGCTGGGCGCCAGCTTGACCGCCGACGCGGTCTCGGGCGCCTCGCCGCGCTATTACACGGCCGTCTCGGGTGCCTCGCGCATGCACGACGACCGCAAGGCCGGCGACGTCAACCTGACGCGCTATTTTTCCAACGCCAGCCTGAGCGTGGGCGCGGCCTACTCGACCGAGCACGATTACGTCTCGCGCGCGCTGTCGGTGCTGGGTACGCTTTCCAGCGAGGACCGCAACACCAGCTGGTCGTTCGGCGTCGGCGGCGCCGACGACAGCATCGACCCGGTCAACTTCATCGTACGGGGCGCGAAGCGCCAAACGGTGAACCTGATCGCCGGCCTGACCCGGGTACTCAGTGCCGACGACCTGGCCCAGGTCACGCTGGGCTACACGCGCGGGCATGGCTACTTCAACGATCCGTACAAGGCGCTCGACCTGCGCCCGGGCCAACGCGCGCAGCGCACCCTCATGCTGCGCTGGAACCACCACCACGCGGCCAGCGACGGCACCAGCCGCCTGAGCTACCGGCTCTACGACGACAGCTTCGGCATCCGCGCCCACACCTTGGGCGGCGAATACGTGCAGCCGTTCGGCCAGGGCTGGACGCTCGCGCCCTCGCTGCGCCTGTACTCGCAGCGCGCGGCCAGCTTCTATGTCGACAATCCAGGCGACGACGGCTTTCCCGTGATCCTGGCCAGCGGCACCTTGCGTTACGGCTCGGCCGACCAGCGCCTGTCGGCCTTCGGCGCCGTCACGCTGGGTTTCAAGCTGGTGCACCAGCTGGGCCCGGACTGGCTGGCCGACGTCAAGCTCGAAAGCTACCGCCAGCGTTCGCAGTGGCGCGCGTTCGGGCACGCCAGCGCAGCCCTGGCACCGCTGAGCGCGCTCAGCCTCCAGGTCGGCCTGAGCCGCTCCTGGTGATGCGGACCCGCAGCTTTCCCTTCGCTGCGATGGGTAGCGATTGCCTGCTTCACCTGGCCACGGAGGGCGAGGCTGGCGCCCTCGCCGAGCTGGCCATTGCCGAAGTGCGCCGCATCGAGCGCAAATACTCGCGCTACCGTCCCGACAGCATCGTCAGCCGCATCAATGCCCTGGCCGGGACCGGTGAGGCCTGTGACTGCGACGACGAGACCGTAGCGCTGCTGGCCTACGCGGACACGCTGTACGAGGCCAGCGGCGGCCTGTTTGACATCACCTCCGGCGTGCTGAGGCGGGCCTGGAATTTCGGCCGCCAGCAGTTGCCCGCGCCGGGCGCGGTCGAAGCGCTGCTGCCCCTGGTCGACTGGTCCAGCGTCGAGTGGCGCGGCGGCGCGGTGCGGCTGCCCATGCGGGCGATGGAGATCGACTTCGGCGGCTTTGGCAAGGAGTACGCCGCCGACCGCGCCGCCACCATCCTGGCCGCGGCCGGCGTGCGACACGGTTATGTGAACCTGGGCGGCGACCTGCGCCTGGTCGGCCCCCAGCCGGACGGCACGCCCTGGCATTGCGCGATCCAGCATCCGCGCCATGCCAGCCAGCTGACGGCGTCCATCCCGCTTGGCGGCGGCGCGCTGGCCACCAGCGGCGACTACGAACGCTTCATCGAAGTCGACGGGCAGCGCTACTGCCATATCCTCGATCCGCGCAGCGGCCAGCCGGTGTGCCACTGGCAATCGATCAGCGTGGCCGGACCGCTGGCGATCGCCGCCGGCAGCTGCGCCACCATCGCCATGCTGATGCAGCAGGACGCGCTCAATTTCCTCGCCTGCGCCGGCGTGGCCTACCTGGCCATCGACCAGCATGGCCAGTGCTTCCGCAAGGACCTCTGACCACCCTCATTACAAGGACATTTCCATGAACATCCAAGCACTGCGCAGCTGGCTGCTGGCGGCGCTGGCCTTGTTAGCCCTGCTCCCCGGCCTGTCGCGCGCCGACGACTTCCTCGAACCCGAACAGGCCTTCCAGCTCAAGGCCGAACTGGCGGACCAGGCCGTGCTGCTGCACTGGACCATCGCGCCCGGCTATCACCTGTACCGCGACCAGCTGCGCTTGAGCGCCGACACGGCCAGTGCGCCCTTCGCCGCGCCCGCCCTGCCGGCCGGCGTGCGCAAGTTCGACCCCAATCTGAACACGGAAAGAGAGAGCTACGAGCACACGCTGGCGCTCAAGCTGCCACTGCAAGGTGGCGCCGTCCCGTTCACACTGACGGTCGCCTTCCAGGGCTGCGCCGACGCCGGCCTGTGCTACGCCCCGATGCACCAAAGCTTGCGAGTCGATCCGGCCCGGCCCGGGCCGTTGGCGCGGCAGGAGGCTGTGCCCGCTGCCGCCGCAGCCGTACCCGCAGCAACAGTCGTACCCGCTGCCGCGGCTGCGGCTATACCCGCGTTAACGCCGGCCACGCAGGACGACAGTTCGCTGGCTCAGCGCACGCTGGAAAGCGGCAGCATCGCCAAGATCGGCGCGGCCTTCCTGGTGTTCGGCCTGCTGCTCTCGTTCACGCCCTGCGTGCTGCCGATGCTGCCGATCCTGTCGTCGATCATCGTCGGCGAAGGGCGCGTCACGCGCACGCGCGGGCTGCTGCTGGCGCTGGCCTACAGCCTGGGCATGGCGCTGGTCTACACCGCGCTCGGCGTGGGCGCCGGACTGGCCGGCGAAGGTCTGGCAGGGGCGCTGCAAAAGCCCTGGGTGCTGCTGACCTTTGGCGCCCTGATGGTGGCGCTGGCCTTGTCGATGTTCGACCTCTACCAGCTGCAGTTGCCCAGCGCGCTGCAGTCGCGTCCGAGCGCCAGCGGCGTCAAGGGTGGCCGCGCGGCCGGCGTGTTTGTGATGGGCGCGCTGTCGGCGCTGATCGTCGGTCCGTGCGTGGCCGGTCCGCTGGCCGGCGCGCTGCTGTACATCAGCCAGACCGGCAACGCCGCCACCGGCGGCTGGGCGCTGTTCTCGATGGCGGCCGGGATGAGCGTGCCGCTGCTGCTCACCGGCCTGTCGGCGGGCAGCCTGCTGCCGCGTGCCGGCGCCTGGATGAACGGCGTGAAGAAGGTGTTCGGCCTGCTGCTGATCGCGGTGGCGATCTGGATGGTCACGCCGGTGTTCCCGGTGGCGGTGACGATGGTGTTGTGGGGCGCCCTGGCGATCGCCTGCGCGCTGTTCCTGCATGTGGGCCAGCCGCTGCCGCCGCACAGCACCGCGGGCGCGTACGCACGCAAGGCGCTCGGCGTTGTGCTGATGGTGGGCGGGCTGTTCGAGCTGGCCGGCGCGGCCAGCGGCGGCCAATCGATCATGCAGCCCTTGGCGCACCTGCGCGCGGTCGCAGGCGGCACCGCGCAGGCGGCGGCGGACGCGCCGCGCTTTACCCGCGTCCATAACGTGGCCGAACTGGAACAGGCCCTGGCCACGCCGGGTGCGCCGGCCATGCTGGATTTTTACGCCGACTGGTGCGTCGCCTGCAAGGAGATGGAGCGCATGACGTTCAGCGATCCGCAGGTGGCCGCGGTGATGAAATCGATGCGGCTGCTGCAGGTCGATGTGACGGCCAACAGTGCCGAGGAACGCGCACTGCTGAAAAAATTCAGTCTGTTCGGCCCGCCCGGCATCGTGCTGTTCGGCGCCAGCGGCAAGGAGATCGCCCAGGGCCGGGTGATCGGCTTCGTCCCGCCCCAGAGCTTCCTGCAGCGGCTGGCGCGCGCACGCGCCGAAACCTGAAGGCGAAAAAAAACCGGAGGCTTGCGCGACCGGTTTTTTCTATTGCGTGGCCAGCCTTAGTTGACCGGTTCGCCTTTGGTGTCGCCCTGGCCGTTCTTGACCAGCACCTTGGCCTTGGCTTTCAGCTTCAGCGCTTCGATGTAGCCGAACATTTCTTCCTGGCCGATGGCACCGGCGATCTGCTGCTGTTCCGAAGCGCGGCGCGCCAGGTCAGGCTTCTCCGCTTGCGCCACCTTGTTGATGCGATATACGCCGTAACCGGTGCCCGGCACATCCACGCCCACGTAGGCCGGCAGCTTGCTGGTGTCGGCCTTGAGCACGGCGATGGCGGCGGTCGTGTTAATCGGCGGCTGCTTGGTGCGGGTGACAACCTTGGCTTCGCCGAAACCGGCCGCGTCGCCCGACGCCTTGGCCGCGGCAAGCTTCTGCTCGCCGGCGGCGCGCGCCAGTTTCTCGGCTTCCTGCTGCACCACGCGCTGGCGAATCGTCGCCTCGACCTCGGCCAGCGGACGCTTGGCGGCCGGTTTGTACTCGACGACGCGGCCCGCCACCAGGGTGCTCGGCCCCGCTTCGATCGCCTCGGTGTTGCGCTTGTTCTTGATCGCATCGTCAGCGAAGATGGCCTTCAGGAACTTGGCGTTGTTGACCGGGGTATCGCCCAGCTGCGGCGACGGGGTGCGCGTCAGACCGGCAGCAGTCTCGATCTTCAAGCCCAGCTTGTCGGCCACCGGCTTGAGGCTGTCGGTCTGCTCGTACACGGTATTGGTGAACACCTCGGCCATTTCCGAATACTTCTTCGACATCTTGCTCTTCTTGAGCTCGGCGGCGATCTCGGCCTTCGCTTCATCCAAGGTCTTGATCTTGGCCGGCACGACTTTGGTCACGGTAATGATGTGATAGCCGAAATCGGACTCGACAACATCGCTGATCTGGCCTTCCTTGAGCGCGTAGATGACGTCCTCGACCGGCTTGACGAAAGCGCCCTTCTCGACCACGCCCAGGTCCCCGCCCGCCTCGGCCGAGCCGGGATCTTGGGACTTGGCCTTGGCCACGCTGGCGAAGCTTGCCGGGTCCTTGCGCACTTCGGCAAGGATCGCCTCGGCCTTGGCCTTGGCGGCGGCTTTCTCGGCCGCGCTGGCGCCCTTCTTGACCGTGATGAGGATGTGGCTGGCGGTACGCTGCTCAGGCTGGGTGAACTTGGTTTGGTTCTGGTTATAGAAGGCGGTCACTTCCGCGTCCGGCACGCTGACCTGGCTTTCCACGGCGGCGGCGTTGAGCACGACGTACTCGGCCTTGACCTGCTCGGGGACCTGGAACAACGCGGGGTTCTTGTCGTAGAACGCCTTGACCATCTCGTCGGTCACCTTCACTTGCGAAACGTAATTGGCGATCGGGAACATCAGCTCCTGCACTTCGCGTTCCTGCTCATTAATCTCCGACAGGCGGCCGGCCACGCTGCGCGGCGTGAAGGCCGTCGACGAAATGGCGCCGTTCAATTGCTGCAAGGTCAGGTCGCGGCGCACGCGCGCCTCGAACATCGCGGGCGTCATGCCCTGTGCGGACAACGCGGCGATGTACTGGTCCTTGTCGAAGGTGCCGTCGGGCTTGCGGAAACGCTCGATCTGCAGGATCGTGTTTTGCAGGGCGGCGTCCGGCACCGTCATGTGGCTGCGCGCGATTTCCGCGTTGAGCGCACGCTCGGCAACGAGGTTTTCCAGGATGCTCTGCTTCACCTGTGGGGTTTCGAACATCTTGGGATCGAACTGCGCACCCATCATGCCGCGATAACGGTCCATTTGCTCGCGCAGCGCGCCATCCCATTCCTGCTGGGTGATCTTCTGGCCGTCCACGGTGGCCACTTCGCTACCGGTGGAACCGCCCTTGTAGCTGCTGACGCCGACGACGACGAACGATGGCACGATCAGCAAGGCCAACAAGACCTGCATCCAACGCTGGTGATTACGAATAAATTCAAACATGATTCGCCGATTCGAAGATGATTAAACAGATGAAAAAAAAGGCGAACCCAAGTTCGCCTTTTCTTTGTTATATCTGGCGGAGCGGACGGGACTCGCCTACGTTTCGCAGGCCGCGGAATCCCTGCAAGGCATTCCCTTCGATTCCCAATCCGTGTTCCCCGCAGGGGGAACACTTTCTACCGTTTTGTTCTGGCGGAGCGGACGGGACTCGCCTACATTCCGCAGGCCGCGGAATCCCTGGCAAGGGATTCCCTTCGACTCCCAATCCGTGTTCCCCGCGGGGGGAACACTTTCTACCGTTTTGTTCTGGCGGAGCGGACGGGACTCGAACCCGCGA
>DIZW01000076.1:26401-30516 GCA_002428015.1 Oxalobacteraceae bacterium UBA6018
GGGACTCGAACCCGCGACCCCCGACGTGACAGGCCGGTATTCTAACCAACTGAACTACCGCTCCACGAAAATACGGGTACTACATGCATGGCAAGACACTGCTTTACCGTGCATCTCCGGCGCTTGTCACCGCACCGAAGGACATTAGTTTACTGCATCTTTAAGCGCTTTGCCAGCTTTAAATTTCGGAACTTTCGCCGCTTTAATCTTGATCGCTTCCTTGGTGCGCGGATTGCGTCCGGCACGTGCGGCGCGCTCCCCCACCGAGAAGGTGCCGAAGCCGACCAGGGTCACGCTGTCGTTTTTCTGCAAGCTGGTGGTCACCGCTTCGATCATCGCGTCCAGGGCCCGCGTGGCGGAAGCTTTGGTAATGTCCGCGGACTTCGCGATTTCTTCGATCAGTTCTGTCTTATTCACTTGGGCCCCGTAACATGAAAAGGTTGCGGCCAACATGAACCGCAGCGCGTATTAAACAAGCCGCCACCTGAAGTGTCAAGCCAAAAACAGACAAGCGCCACGAGGGCGCTTGTCGGCTCGACTGCGAAAGACGGCAGTGCGCGCTTAGTGCTTGACGATCTCCGTCGGTGCGGCGGCACCGTCAGCCTGGGTCGCGGCGGCCACCGGCACGGCCGGCACGTCGACGATCGGCACAGGCTGGCGTTCCAGCGCGATTTCCAGCACTTTCTCGATCCAGCGCACCGGAACGATTTCGAGCTTGTTCTTCACGTTGTCCGGAATGTCGGCCAAATCCTTGACGTTCTGCTCGGGAATGAGCACGGTCTTGATCCCGCCGCGATGCGCCGCCAGCAGTTTCTCTTTCAGACCGCCGATCGGCAGCACTTCGCCACGCAAGGTGATTTCACCCGTCATCGCCACATCGGCGCGCACTGGAATACCGGTAAATATCGATACCAGGGCCGTCGTCATGGCGATACCGGCCGAAGGACCGTCCTTCGGCGTCGCGCCTTCAGGCACGTGAATGTGGATATCGCTCTTTTCAAAGATGTCGCTCTTGATGCCGAGACGATGCGCGCGCGAGCGCACGATCGTACGGGCCGCTTCGATCGACTCCTTCATCACGTCGCCCAAGGTACCGGTGCGGATCACGCCGCCCTTGCCGGGCATCGTCACCGCCTCGATCGTCAGCAGGTCGCCGCCGACTTCGGTCCAGGCCAGACCGACCACCTGGCCGACCTGGTTTTCCTTTTCGGCCACGCCGAAATCGTAGCGGCGCACGCCCAGGAACTTGTCGATGTTCTTGTTGCTGACGATGACCTTTTTCTCGGACTTCTTCAGCAGCAGCATCTTCACGACCTTGCGGCAGATCTTGGAGATTTCGCGCTCGAGCGAACGCACGCCGGCCTCGCGGGTGTAATAGCGGATGATGTCGCGCAGCGCGCCTTCATCGACCTTGATCTCGTCTTCCTTCAAGCCGTTCGCCTTGATCTGCTTGGGCAGCAGATAGCGCTGCGCAATGCTGGTCTTTTCGTCCTCGGTATAACCGGACAGGCGAATCACTTCCATCCGGTCGAGCAGCGCCGGCGGGATGTTGTACGAGTTCGAGGTGGCCACGAACATCACATCGGAAAGGTCGAAATCGACTTCGATGTAATGGTCGGAGAACGTGTGGTTCTGTTCCGGATCGAGCACTTCGAGCAGGGCCGACGACGGGTCGCCGCGGAAGTCCGCGCCCATCTTGTCGATCTCGTCGAGCAGGAACAGGGGATTGCGCACGCCCACTTTGGCCAGCGATTGCAGCACCTTGCCCGGCATCGAACCGATATAGGTACGACGGTGGCCGCGGATCTCGGCTTCGTCGCGCACGCCGCCGAGCGCCATGCGCACGAACTTGCGGTTGGTGGCACGGGCGATCGACTGCCCGAGCGAGGTTTTACCCACGCCTGGAGGACCGACGAAGCACAGGATAGGCGCTTTGAGCTTGTCGACGCGCTGCTGCACCGCGAGATATTCCAGGATGCGTTCCTTGACCTTCTCGAGGCCATAGTGATCGCCTTCCAGCACTTTCTCGGCATTGGCCAGGTCGTTGTTGACCTTGGATTTCTTCTTCCACGGCAGGTTGACCAGGGTGTCGATATAGTTGCGCACCACGGTCGCCTCGGCCGACATCGGCGACATCAGCTTGAGCTTCTTGATTTCGGCGGTGGCCTTGTCGAGCGCTTCCTTGGGCATCTTGGCGGCGATGACTTTCTTCTCGAGTTCGTCGATATCGGCGCCGTCCTCGCCCTCGCCCAGTTCCTTCTGGATGGCTTTGACCTGCTCGTTCAGGTAGTACTCGCGCTGCGACTTCTCCATCTGGCGCTTGACGCGGCCACGGATGCGCTTTTCGACCTGCAGGATGTCGAGCTCGCCTTCGAGCTGGCCGAGCAGATGCTCAAGGCGCTTGGCGACGTTGAAGATCTCGAGGATCACCTGTTTCTGCTCGAGCTTGAGCGGCAGGTGGGCGGCGACGGTGTCGGCCAGGCGGCCGGCGTCGTCGATGCCTGCCAGCGAAGCGAGGATCTCAGGCGGGATTTTCTTGTTCAGTTTGACGTACTGGTCGAACTGCTGGACGATCGCGCGGCGCATCGCCTCGACTTCGGAATCGTCGCCGACTTCCGAATTGAGCGGGGTCAAGTCGGCGATGAAATGGGTGGGCGAGTCGCTGATGTGGTTGATGCGCGCGCGCTGGGCCCCCTCGACCAACACCTTCACGGTACCGTCGGGAAGCTTGAGCATTTGCAGGATATTGGCCACGCAACCGATCTCGTAGATGTCGGACGCGGACGGTTCGTCCTTGGCCGCCGCCTTTTGCGCCGCCAGCATGATGCTCTTGCCCTGCTCCATGGCGGCCTCGAGTGCCTTGATGGACTTCGGACGGCCGACGAACAGCGGAATTACCATATGCGGGAAGACGACCACGTCGCGCAACGGCAATAAGGGCAGCGTCGTTTGCTCGGTTAATTTAGAAGTTGTCATGGCATACCTTATAGAAAGCGTGTTTGCGGGGACGTCGATCAAGCTAGTGCGCTGCGGCTCGCCGGTGCCCCCTTTTTACGATGTTGGCACTCGCTGCCAAAACACAAGACCGGATCAGAAAATATTTTCTAAAAGTATTTTGACTAATTTACCAACTTGAATCGAATACACCGGAATAGTCTAAAAGATTTATGGAACATCAAATAAAAAAGCCACCGCACAGACAGTTGCTGCGAGTGGCTTTTCGATTGAAGCCTAATTCTTTTATTGAGGTAAATTGTACCGCCAAGAATTAGAGAATCAAACCCTTTTTGTTGTGCGCGCGCGGCACAAGCTTAGTTTTCGCCCGAAGCCTTCGCCGTTTCGCTGTAAATCAGCAAAGGTTTCGCTCCGTTCGTGATCGAATTTTCATCAATCACGACTTTCACCACGTTCTGCTGGTTCGGCAGTTCGTACATCACGTCGAGCAGCGCGTGTTCGAGAATCGAGCGCAGGCCGCGCGCGCCGGTTTTACGGGCCAGTGCCTTTCGTGCAATCGCGTGCAAAGCGGCCGGGCGAATCTCCAATTCCGCGCCTTCCATTTCAAGCAATTTTGAATACTGCTTAATCAGGGCGTTTTTCGGCTCGATCAGAATTTGAATCAGCGCTTCTTCGGTCAATTCGCTCAATGTCGCGACAACTGGCAAACGGCCAACCAATTCGGGAATCAGGCCGAATTTGATCAGGTCTTCCGGTTCGGCTTCGAGCAGCACTTCGCTGCTGGCGCGCTGGGTCTGGCTCTTGACGCTGGCCGAGAAGCCGATGCCGCTCTTTTCAGAACGGTTCTGGATGATCTTGACGAGACCGTCGAAGGCGCCGCCGCAGATGAACATGATGTTGGTCGTGTCGATCTGCACGAAGTCCTGGTTCGGATGCTTGCGCCCGCCCTGGGGCGGCACCGAGGCCATGGTGCCCTCGATCAGCTTGAGCAGGGCTTGCTGCACGCCTTCGCCGGAAACGTCGCGCGTAATCGACGGATTGTCTGATTTGCGGGAAATCTTGTCGATCTCGTCGATGTAGACGATGCCGCGCTGGGCCTTGTCGACTTCGTAATTGCAGCTTTGCAGCAGCTTCTGGATGATGTTCTCGACGTCCTCGCC
>DIZW01000040.1 GCA_002428015.1 Oxalobacteraceae bacterium UBA6018
CGCTCGCCGCCGATATGGTCGCCATGCTTGCCGCCCAGGATATCGAAGCGTTGCGCGCTGAAGTCGCGCCCGGCCAGCAGGCCGTGCTGGCGCAGGTGGTCGAGCGGGATCAGGCGCGCCTGCGGCGAATCGATGGCGCCGAAGCCGACGCGCATGCCGCGCAGGCCGGACAGGTCCGCGCCCACGGCGTCGGCCGCGTCGGCGCGCATCACCAGCACCGAGCTCAGGTCGCAGTCGGTGTCGCGCATGGCCACCGCGCGCGCCTGCTGGCCGCGGGCACGTGCCATGCGGTCGGCGCGCACCCAGGCCAGCGGCGAATTCCAGGCCAGCGCGACGCTGCCGTCAAACTGGGCCTCGACCTGGCGCTCGTAGTTGGAATACAGGATGTAGTCGAAGGCGAAGCCGTGGCGGTGGAAATACTCCTTGAAGCCTTCCCAGATCGTCACGACCTTCGGCGCGTAGGCGACCGCGCCCATCATCAATGGTGTCGTCATCGATGCCACCTCAACCGAAGACCGGCATGCCGCACACGGCCTTGCCGATGAAATCGAACAGCACGTCCGAGGTCGGCGCCATGACCGACGCCGCGCGCGCGTCGCGGAAATAGCGCTCCACGCCGACGTCCTTGCGGAAGGCGGCGCCGCCGCACACGCGCATCGCCGTGGCGGTCACGTCCAGCGCCGCCTCGCCCGCCGCCGCCTTGGCCTGCATCACGCGCAGCATGGCGTCGGGGCGCCCGGCCGCCAGCGCGGCGACGGTGTCGTCGCGCAGCACGCGCGCCATGTCGGCCTGGATGCGGGCGCGCGCCAGATAGGCGCGCACGGTCGGCAGGTCGGACAGGGCGCTGTCCAGGTGCGCGAAGCGGCTGGCGCCCACGTGGGCGCAGGACGCCGTCAGCGACGCGTCCATCAGGCCCACCGAGCACGACGCGATCAGCACCGAGAACACCGGCAGCACGGCGCCGATCATGATGTCGAAGCCGCCGCCGTCCTCGCCCAGCATGCGCGCCAGCGGCACCCGCATGGCCTTGGCCGTGAGCGGCGAGGAGCGGTTGCCGCGCAAGCCCATGCCGTCGAAGTGGACCGGCTCGGACAGCCCGGCGCTCTTGCTGTCGACCAGCCACAAGGTGCTGGCGCCGGCCGCGCCCATCGGGGCGGTCGACCACACATAGGAATCGGCCTCGCCGGCCGAGGTGACCATGGTCTTGCTGCCGTCGACGACGGCCTCGTCGCCGTCGCGCGCGACACTGCCGACCGGCGCCCAGAAATGGCTGCGCGAGCCCTGGTCGGACCATGCCAGCGTGCTCAGATGGCGGCCGGCGGCGATGTCGCGCCGCACCGCGTCGCTGCCGAATTTTTCCAGCACCGTGGTGGCGCAGTAGTGCATGCACACCACCATGGCGGTGGAGGGGCAAGCCTGGGAGATCAGTTCGACCGCCTGGGCGGCCGCGTCCAGGCCCAGGCCCATGCCGCCCACCGAGGCGGCGCTGACCAGGCCGAGCAGGCCGGCCGCGCCCAGGGCGTCGATGGCGGCACGTGGGAAGACGGCGTCGCGGTCGGTCGCTGGCGCGGCCGGGGCGATGGTGTCGCGGATAATGGTTTCGAGTGTAGCTAAATGTGACATGGCATCCCTATGGTTGAACGAGGGCGCCGCCATGGAGCATGACAAACAGATAGCCGTCCCGGCGCGGCGGGCCGCGGGACGAACGCAAGCGCCCGCAGCGGGTACGGGCGGCAAAGGCGCACCTCTATATGTTCTGCTGACCTGCATGGTGGCAGCGCTTGGAAACGGTACATGCCGTCGGGCCGATATGCACCGGGCTACGCGCGGGCCGTCTGACCCGACGCCGCTTTCCTGGGAAAGGGCGATCGGCGTTACGGCGAGCCATGGTGCATCCAACCAGACAGCTGGGGCAGTGTAACAGAGTCATTTCGCCGGCCAGGCCAAACTCCGCCGCGGCGCCGGACAAAAAAATCTGCGCATTCCTGTCACAAGCGGCGCGCTTGGCCCGTCTTACAGGTATGGAGGGCGCAATGGGCGCCTTCCCAGTCCACTACGAGGCACGCCATGTCGAATACCGCCCGCATTCCCTTCTTCACCCTCGCCCCCGCCAACCTCAAGGCGATGATCAACCTGTCCGCGTCCGTGAAACAAAGTTCGCTCGGGCCGCATCTGGTCGAGCTGGTCCAGCTGCGCGTATCCCAGATCAACGGATGCGGCATTTGCGTCGACATGCACTGGCGCGACCTGATCAAACAGGACGTCAATCCGCGCCACCTGAACGCCTTGCCCGGCTGGCGCGAGGCGCCGTTCTACAGCGCGCGCGAACGCGCCGCGCTGGGCTGGGCCGAAGCGGTCAACGCGCTGCCGCTGCGCGACGACACCGACGCCGCCTACGCCGAACTGCAGCTACATTTCAGCCCCAACGAGATCGCCGAGCTCAGCTACGCCACCGCCGCCATCAAGGCGTGGAACCTGCTCAACCTCAGCCTGCGCAACCAGATCGCCGAAGTGCCGGCGCCCGGCTTCTGACGGCCCGCCCCGGCGCCGCCGTTCGCCCCGCCGTTCACCCTTATACTGTGTCAGAGATGAGCACGCCCGCCAGCCCCAGCCAGGAATCGACCTTCGCCGCCATGCGGCCCAGGCTGTTTTCGATCGCCTACCGCATGCTGGGAACGCGGGCCGACGCGGAGGACGTGGTGCAGGATGCCTGGCTGCGCTGGCACGGCGGCGAGCCGGCGGCATTGCAGTCGGCCGAGGCGTGGCTGGTCACGGTCACCACACGCCTGTCCATCGACCGCCTGCGCACACGTAAAACCGAGCGCGAAGCCTACGTCGGCTGGTGGCTGCCCGAGCCGCTGGTGGAACTGGATGAGCGCACCCCGGAGAGCGCCGCCGAACTGGCCAGCGAGGTGTCGGTGGCCTTCATGTGGATGCTGGAGCGCCTGGCGCCGGATGAACGCGCCGCGTTCCTGATGCGCCAGGTGTTCGACCACGATTATGCCGACATCGCGGCGATGCTGGACAGACCGGAAGCGAGCTGCCGTCAGCTGGTGCACCGGGCGCAGGCGCGCGTGCAGCAGGAGCGCCCGCGCTTCGCGGTGCCCAAGGATGCGCACCGCGATCTGCTGGCCAGTTTCATGCAGGCGGCCGTCAAAGGGCGACCGCGCCGCCATGAAGGCGCTGATGTCGGACCAGGTGCAACTGGTCGCCGACGGCGGCGGCAAGGTCAATTCCTTCCTGCGCGTGCTGCACGGGGCCGGCCGCGTCGCCGGCGTGTACTGGTCGCTGGAGCACCAGTATCCGGCCCAGGTGGCTTACCGGCCCGCCATGATCAACGGCGAGCCTGGCCTGCTGCGCTATGTGGGCGGCACACTCGAATCGGCCCAGTCCTTCGTCGTCGATGGCGGGCGTATTGTCGCGGTGTTCATCATGCGCAATCCGGACAAGCTGACCGCGCTCCCCCAGCGCATGTGAAGGCGCGGCCGCGCTGGCCCGGCTGCTAGTACAAGCCCCAGAGGTAGACGAACAAGGTGTTGTTGTCCCTGGCGTTGCGGCCATTGCCGTCGTAGTTGTTCGACGCGCCGTGGAAGCGGTCGTAGGCGAAGTACTGAACGCCGGCCCGCAGATGCTGCTCGGGTATCCAGAACAGCTCAGGCGTCCAGCCGCGCGTGTCCGGATTGCTGGCCGCGTCCGGGTACAGCACCGCGTCCGAGCTGCCGGTGGTGCTGAAATAGGCCAGGCTGGCCCCGTACTTGGCGCCGTAGGTGTAGCTCCCCTTGAGTTTGAGCTGGTTGAGCTGGTTGGTCCGGTTGGCGGCCACCGCGGTCAGGTCGCCGTGGGCGATCGTCTCGTGAATGTAGCTCATCTGGGCGGTGGCGGTGTGCGGCGCGTCCGAATACTGGTACTGCGCGTCCACGCCGCGGTCGTGATACTGGGTGGTCGGCCCGGACGGGTTCAGGTTGTCGGGATAGATGTCGGCGTTGAAGGCCATCAGGCCCACCATCGCGCTATGCGGCCCCCAGTCATGGGTCAGCGCCACCCGCAGGTAGGGGTTGATGCCCCTGAGCTTGATCTGGTCGGCGTTGCTCGTGCCCAGGCTCAGGAAGCTCCAGGCCCCGGTCGCGCTCTGGTAGCCGCTCGCCTCTATATACAGGGTGCCATCCCAGAAGCCGTAGGCGCCGACGCCGGCGACCAGGGCGCCCAGCTGGGTCACCACGGGCGCGGCGTCCGGGCCGGTCACGCCGAACTGGGTCGGCACGTATTGCAGCCAGGCGGGCGCCGTGTTCCACGGGTCGCTGACCGAGGGATTGTTGTTCAGGTTCAGGCCGATGATGAGGTCCTCGCCGTGAAGAGCGAAGTGATCGGCGTAGCGCAGGTCGAGGTTGTCGGAACCCCACTTGCCGTTCCAGCGTCCGGTCACCGGGTCGCGGTTGTCGTAATTGTTGTAGGTCGCCTGGGCGAAAATACCGGACTTGTCAGTGATCTTGCCGGCCACGAACACGCTGGCGGTCTGGAACAGGGCGACCGCGTCCTTGGCGAACGCGTCGTCATCGGTCGGGGTGGCGCTCTTGGTGTAGCTGGCCACGCCCATCACGGACAGCGGCAGGGTGCGCGTGCCGATGGCGTAGCCGGTCATCTTGAACATGCGTCCGAACGAGGTCAGTTCGGGGAACTGGCCGCCCGCGTGGCAGGTGGCGCACTGCATGCCGGTCTGGCGCGCGAAGGCGGGCACGGCCCGGGCCAGCAGCGGGACGGACAGAAGCTGGGCGGCGATGATGACAGCCAGCGTACGCCAGATGCGTGCGCCCGGGCGAGGTGTCGGGCGTGGCGTTGATTTCATGGGATTTCCTCGGAAGTGGTCGACCGGCCCATCTTACGCGGGCGCTTCTCTGTTCCAAGGCGCGGTTTCGTCGAGATTCGTGGAATTACAACGGATTTTATTTGATCAAAGCTTTAACTCGCAAAATTTTGATCTGCATCAAACAGGCTGATCGGCAGATGCGGCGCGCCAGGCGCTCTGCCGACTTTCGATGGCGGTCTACGCGAACTGCGCGGCCACCCAGCCGGCCACGCCGTCCAGGCTGCGGAACTCGGACACCGAGCGGCAGGCTAGGCCGGGATGCTGGGCTCTGAACATGCGCGCCAGGCCCGCGCCCGGCCCCAGCTCCAGCGCGACCGTGATGCCCGCTTCGACGGCGCTGTCCATGCAATCGCGCCATTCGATGGTCTCGGCCAGCTGGCGCGACAGATGCGCGACCGCGCCTGCCTTGTCATGGACGCGGGCCGCGCTGATCCCGCCCAGCACCGGACAGCGCGCCGCGCCGAAGGGCTGCGCGGCCAGGGCCGCGGCGAACGGCGCCACCGCCGCCGCGATCAGGGGCGTGTGGGAGGCGAGCGTCACCGGCAGGCGCTCGCAGCGCGCGCCCGCCGCGGCCAGCGCCTGCGCCAGAACGGGCAGGTCGTGCTCGAATCCGCCCACGATGCAGGTGTCCGGCCCGGTCACGATCGCCACGTGCCAACGCGCGCCCGCCGCCAGCGCGCGCAGGCGCGCAAGGGCGAGACCGCCGATGGCCGCGAGCGCCTGCGGCGGGCCGGCCGCCGCGGCCTGGTCCATCAGCGCGGCCCTGACGCCGGCCAGTTCGATGGCCTGGGCCGCGTCCAGCGCGCCGGCCACGCCGTAGGCGGACAGCTCGCCGATGCTGTAGCCGGCCACCAGGGCCGGCGCCGGGATGCGCTCGCGCAGCGCCTCCCACATGGCCAGGGTGGCGCAGACGATCGCCGGCTGGGCGACGCGGTTGGCGAACAGCGCGTCCGGTTCGGCGGCGGGGCGGTGGCGGGCGATCAGCGCCGCCGCGCCCGGATCGGTGGCGGCCAGCGCGTACATGTCCGGCCCTTGCGCGCCCTGGCCAGGGCAGAGCAGCAGTAGGCGCGCGCTCATGGCGGCGGCATCAGGTCGAGCGCGTGCACCAGGCAGGTGGCCGCCAGCAGATCGGCGGCGCCGCCCGGCGACAGGCGCCGCGCGACGAACAGCTCGTGGCAGGCGAGCGCGTTGGCGCGCCAGCGCGGGTGTGCGCTGCCGCCCAGCGCGATGAAGCGGCGCGCAGCCTCGCGCACGGTGGCCGCGCCGCGCGCGCCACCGCGGTGCAGGACGTTCGTATCGCTGACGTGGGCCATCAGGGCAAACAGCGCGTCGATACGCGCGCAGCGCATCCCGCGCCCCGCCGCCAGGGTGCGGCGCAGGGCCGGCAGGCCGACCTCGAAGACCGACGGCAGGCCCAGCGCGCCTTCCTCGCGCGCGCCGCTGGCGCCGTGGCGCGCCGCCGCGCGCAGGCCGTTCGAGTTCGCTTCAGTGAGGCCGGTGTGGGCGGCCAGCGCGTCGCCCCAGCTGATCAGCAGGTTGGCGCGCAGGGTCGGCGCCGTCGTCGGCATGCCCTGGGCCCAGGCGCGGCCGGCCGCAGCCGCCAGCAGGCCGAGGCTGAAGATGGCGCCGCGGTGGGTGTTGATGCCGGCGGTCGCCTTGAGCATGCGCTCCTCGGCCTCGATGCCGAGCTGGCGCAGGACGGCGAAGGGCGCGTCGTCGATGCCGGCCTGGCAGATCCGCGCGAAGTAGTGGCGCAGCGCGAACATGCTGCGCACGAAGGTGGCGGCGTTCATGTCGCGATGGCTGCCGTTGTCGACCAGCGATACCAGCCCGGGCTTCGGATACAGCACCAGCTCGGCATGCAGGCAGCCGACCGCCAGGCGTGCCGCGCTGGCGCGCAGGCGCCGCTGGTCGCTTTGCGGGCGCACCCGGGCGGGCGGCGCCAGCCTGGCCGGGATCAAGGGGGGCAGGGCGGACATCCTCATGCCTCCAGGGTGGCCAGCAGCGCGGCGCGATTCGACAGGCGCACACCGCCCAGGTCCTTGACCAGCACCTTGGCGCCCGTCGGCCCGGCCGCCAGCCACTCCTTCCAGGCCACCGCGGCGCCGCAGGGGAACACCAGCTCGCCGTCCAGCGGCAGCCCGGTGGCCGCCTGCGCCAGCAGGGCCAGGCCGGCGCCCAGGCCGTCCACGCTGGCGGGGTGGAACAACAGGTCGATATCGGAGCGGGCTGTCACATATGGCTGGCCGGTGATGGCCTGGAGCGCGAGCGAGCCGAAGACGTGCAGGCGCAGGCCGCGCGCGGCCGCGTCCAGCGCTGCCAGGGGCGCGCGCCACAGCTGCGGCGCTGTGTCGAGCACCGCGCCCAGCGCCAGGGGCGGGGCGCTGCGCGCGACGACCGCGCACGCGACCGTCAGCGCGATGCGCTCCTTGGCGCCGCTGACGGCGTCCGGCGGCAGGGGCAGGCCCAGGCATAGCTGGTCCGCGCCGGCGCCCGGTTCATGGCGCCGCACCACGGCCGGCCAGTCCTTATCTCGCCAGCGCGCGAGCGCATCCCGCTGGGCCGGGCCGGCCGCGCGCCAGGCGCCATCCCAGCCGCCAGGCGTGAGCCACACCAGGTCATGACGCGAGTGCATGCTTTCCCGCGACGATGGCCTCGATCACCGGCTGCGCCAGTTTGCGCCCGCCGCGCGCCAGCCCGAGCGCGCTGCGCGTGTCGTCGCCGTGCGCCTGGCCCAGGGCCTGTTCGAGGGCGGCCGCCAGGTCGCCCTGCCAGATCGCTTCGATGCCGCCCATGCGCAGATAGTTCTCCGGGCCGGGCGCGAACACCGGGTTGGTGGCCGCCAGCGCGACCAGGCGCTCCTCGGGCACCTTGGTGATGCGCGCCATCGCCGGCAGCCCCATCACGCGGATGGTGGCGTCGGGCAGCGCGTAGCAGGCGTCGGCCATCAAGCCGCTGGTGATGAAGCCGCCCGACAGCGCCTGGTCGTACACCAGCGCGACGGTGCGGTGGCCATGGCGGCGCGCCAGGTCCACGCATTTGCCCAGGTGGGCCATGTAACTGTTAATGCCCAACATTTCATCGCGGTGGCGCAGGCGCTGGCCCTGGGTGTCGACCAGGATCAGGATAGGCCGGCCCGGATGCTGGCGGATGCCGTCGAGCACGAAGCCGGCCTGCGCCAGCGCGATCTCCACGCCGATCGGCGCGTGCCCGCAGGTGCCGACGACGGCGATCGGCCCGCCCGCCAGCTGCGCGCTGCCGCACAAGAAGTCGTCGCGTTCGGCGATGTCGAAGCCGAGCGGGAACATCGACGCGGCCACTGTTTTCCATTCCATCATTCGCTCCCCAGCCGGCGCGTTTGCGCGGCGCTGATAAATCGCTCGGCTTCCAGCATCGGTATCGCCGCCGGATCGTCCATGCCCAGCGCGCCCCAGATCTCGACCGGATCGCGCATGTCGCCGAAACGGCGCAGGCGCTCGGCCAGCAGCGCGTGCTCGCGCTCGAGCGCGGCCAGGCTCAAGGCGATCTCGCCCTGGCGCACCCGCGCGATGGCGTCGATCGCCGCCTGGCGGAAGGCGGCCACGGTATCGGCCACGACAGCCTGGCAGTCGCCCAGCAGGAAGCGGTGCTTGCCGCCGGTGGTGCGCCACACCAGGGCGCGGTCGCGCGAGTCGAATTCCTCCACCCCGCTGGCGGTCTCGATCACTTCCGGCCCCGACATGGCGAGCCGGCCTTCCTCCGACATCACGATGGCGTTGCAGCAGCGCGCGACGATGCCCATGCCGCCGAAGCAGCCGTTCGATCCGCCCACCAGGGCCACCACGGCCACGCCGGCGGCGCGCGCGTCGAGCACGGCGCGCATGACTTCCGAGACGGCGATCAGGCCGGCGTTGGCCTCGTGCAGCCTGACGCCACCCGTCTCCAATAACAGCAGCACGGCGCCGGCGCGCTGGGCGACCGCGCGCCGCAGCAGGCCCACCAGCTTGGCGCCGTGGACCTCGCCCACCGCGCCGCCCATGAAGCTGCCCTCCTGGGCCGCCACGTAGATCGGGGCGCCGTCCAGCCGCGCGGCGCCCACGGCCACGCCGTCGTCGAAGGACACCGGCGCGTTGAGCTGGCCGAGATGGGGGCTGGTCACGCGCGCGGCCGGCCCCAGGAATTCGTCGAAGCTGCCGGCGTCGACCAGCTTGTCCAGGCGCTCGCGCGCGGTCGATTCGAGGTAGCTGCTCATGCCGGCGCCCCCATGATGGTTTCGGCCGCCTGGTCCAGCCGCAGGCTCACCACGGCCGGGGTGGCGCCCATGTCGTTGATCGATATGCGCGTGTCGGCCAGTTGCCAGCGCGCGTGGAAGTCGCGCATGACGGCTTCCCAGATGGCGCCGAAGCCCACCGCCGCCGTCGTGATCTCGATGCTGCAGGCGCCGTCCAGCGCGCACGGCTCGATCAGCACCTCGAGGTTGCCGGAGCCGACCACGCCGACCAGCTGCGCCTTGGGCGGCGGCACGCGGCTGCCGCTTTCAAACCGATATACCAGGGTTTCCATCTTCGCTCTCCAATTCTGTTACCAGTTCCTGAACCGCTTGGGCGGCACGTACAGGCCGCCCGACGCGCGCACCAGGTCCTTCATGGTCTTGGCCGCCAGCAGGTCGCGGGTGGCGTCGCGCTTGTCGATGCCGAGGTCCTCGGCGCGCCGGATGATGCCGCGGTCGCGCAGGTTTTCCACCATGCGGCGGTCGCGGCCCAGGCCCACCGGGGTGTAGCCGGCGACGCCGCGGATGGCCTGCTCGCGTTCCTCGTCGGTGCGGCACAGCAGCAGGTTGGCGATGCCTTCCTCGGTCAGGATATGGGTCACGTCGTCACCGTAGATCATCACCGGCGGAATCGCCATGTCGGCCTGGCGCGCCAGTTCCCAGGCGTCGAGCCGGTCGACGAAGGCCGGCTGCATGTGCTCGCGGAAGGTCTCGACGATCTGCACCACCAGCTTCTGGCCGCGCGGGATCATGTTGCGCCCCGCGCGCGCCTGCTGGCCGGCCTTGAGCCAGGCCGGGCTGGCGTGGCGCCGGCCGCGCGCGTCGGCGCCCATGTTGGGCGCGCCGCCGAAGCCTGCGATGCGGCCCGCCGTGGCGGTGGACGAATTACCCTGCAAGTCGATCTGCAGGGTCGAGCCGATGAACATGTCGCAGGCGTAGTGGCCGGCGGCCTGGCACATGGCGCGGTTGCTGCGCATGCTGCCGTCGGCGCCGACCGAGAACACGTCGGGCCGCGCGCGGATGTAGTTCTCCATGCCCAGCTCGGAGCCGAAGGAATACACCGATTCGGCGAAGCCCGACTCGATCGCCGGGATCAGGGCGGGGTGGGGGTTGAGCGCCCAGTGGCGCGCGATCTTGCCCTTCAGGCCGAGCGACTCGGCGTAGGTCGGCAGCAGCAGCTCGATGGCTGCGGTGTCGAAGCCGATCCCGTGGTTCAGGCGCTCGACCCCGTACTCGGCGTAGATGCCCTTGATCGCCATCATCGCCATGAGCACCTGGATCTCGGAGATCTGGGCCGGGTCGCGCGTGAACAGGGGCTCGATGAAGTAATCCTCGGGCGAGGCGACCACATAGTCGACCCAGTCGCCGGGAATGTCCACCCGCGGCAGCACGTCCACGATGCGGTTCACCTGGGCGATCACGATGCCGTTGCGGAACGCTGTGGCCTCGACGATGGCGGGCGTGTCCTCGGTGTTGGGCCCGGTGTACAGGTTGCCGTGGCGGTCGGCCGCCTCGGCCGCGATCAGCGACACGCGCGGCGCCAGGTCGATGAAGTAGCGGCTGAACAGTTCGAGATAGGTGTGGATGGCGCCGATATTGAGCTTGCCGGCCGCGACCAGCTTGGCCACGCGGCCGGCCTGGGGACCGGAGAAGGAGAAATCCAGGCGCGCGGCGACGCCGCGTTCGAACACGTCGAGATGCTCGGGCAGGGCCAGCACCGACTGCAGCATGTGCAGGCTGTTGATACGGGCCGGGTCCAGGCCGGCCAGGGCCTTGGCCAGGAAGTCGGCCTGCTTCTGGTTGTTCCCTTCCAGGCAGACCCGGTCGCCGCATTCGAGCGCCTGGTGCAACAGGTCCTTGACCAGCGCGGCGGGCACGCGCTTGCCGTCGAGCGCGGGGCCCAGCGCGCGCGCGACCCGTTCCAGGCGAGCCGCGCGGTTGCGCGCTAGCGTGTTCCAGATTTTCGGCGATGCCGGCTGGTGCTTGTCCATCATTTCCCTTTCATGAGCAGGTCGGGCAGCGTGGTGGCGATCGACGGGAACACGCACAGCAGCACCACCGCCAGGAACATCAGCCCGACGAAGGGCATCACGCCCCAGATCACGTCCTTGAGCGGGATGTCGGGCGCGATGTTCTTGATCACGAAGATGTTCAGGCCGACGGGCGGATGGATCAGGCCCATCTCCATCACCACCGTCATGACGATGCCGAACCAGATCAGGTCGAAGCCGGCCGCCTTGAGCGGGGGCAAGATGATCGGCGCCGTCATCAGGATGATCGAGACCGGCGGCAGGAAGAAGCCGAACCCGATCACCATCAGCAGGATCACGGCCAGCAGCAGCCAGCGCGACAGGTGCATGTCGACCACCCACTGGGCCGCCGACTGGCTGATGTGCAGGTAGCTCATCACGTAGGAGTAGAACAGCGACATGCCGATGATCAGCAGCAGCATGGTCGATTCCTTGATGGTCGCCGTCAGGATGGGGGGCAGGTCCTTCGGCCGCCACACCTGGTAGATCAGGGCGATCAGCACCAGCGCCAGCAGCGCGCCCAGGCCCGCCGTCTCGGACGGGGTGGCGTAGCCGCCGTACAGGGCCACCATCACGCCGATCAGCAGGATCACGAAGGGCAGCACGCGCGGCAGCATCTCCACCTTCTGCTTGAGCGTGAAATGCTCGGCGTCGAGGTAGGCGGACTTGACGCCGCCGCCCTCGTAGACGTCCTTGGCCATCCGGTATTCCTTGCGCGCCCGGTACACCGCGTAGCCGGCGAACAGCGCCACCAGCAGCACGCCGGGGCCGATCCCTGCCAGGAACAGGCGGCCCAGCGATTGCTCGGCCGCGACCGCGTACAGGATCATGGTGATCGATGGCGGCAGGAGGATGCCCAGGGTGCCGCCGGCGGCGATGATGCCGGCGGCGAAACCGGGCGAGTAGCCGCGCTTGCGCATTTCGGGAATGCCGGCCGAGCCGATCGCCGAGCAGGTGGCCGGCGACGAGCCGGCCATCGCCGCGAACAGCGCGCAGGCGAACACGTTGGCGATCCCCAGCCCGCCGGGGACCTTGTGCAGCCAGGTGTGGATGGCCGAGTACAGGTCCTTGCCGGCCGGCGACTTGCCGATGGCCGCGCCCTTCAGGATGAACAGCGGGATCGACAGCAGGGTGATCGAGGCCATTTCCTCGTACACGTTCTGGGTGACGGTGTCGAGCGAGGACGCCGGCATGAAGAAGTACATGAAGCCGGTGGCCACCGTGCCCAGGGCGAAGGCGATCGGCATCCCGGAGAACATGACGATCAAGGTCACGACGCCGTACAGCGCGCCCAGTGTCAGCGGGCTCATTTGGCGCCCCTGGTGTTGGTGAGGTGGGTGCACACCTGGACCAGGATCTGCAGCGTGAGGATCGACATCCCGAGCGCCATCATGCCGTAGGGGATCCACAGCGGCGGGGCGAAGGTGGACGAGGTGGTCTGGCCCTCGACATAGGCCTCGTAAAACAGGGTCCAGGACTTCCACGAGAAGAAGGCGCAGAACAGGAAGGACACCAGGTCGACGATGAACAGGCGCACCGCGTTGACCTTGGGCGGGAGCAGCGAGGCGAGCGCCTCGATCCCGATGTGGCCGCGGTAGGACTGCACATAGGCCGCGCAGAAGAAGGTGACGCCGACCAGCATGAACACCGAGGCCTCGTCCTGCCAGTCGGTCGGCACCTTGAAGAAGTAGCGCGTCACCACCGAGTAGGTCAGCACCAGCGCGGTGAGCACCAGCGCGCACATCGACAGCTTCATCAGCAGGGCGTTGAAGCGGTCGAGCAGCAGTGAGAACCGGGCCAGCGCGGGATGGTCAGGCACCGCCGGCCCCTTGGGCGGCGCCAGTTCAAAACCGTGGCTCACAATGTCTTCTCGGCCAGCGCGAGCAACTTGGCGCAGCCGGGGCTGCGCTCGCCGTAGTCCTTCCAGGCGGTGGTGCGGGCGATCGCCTGCCACTTCTTGACGATGGCCGGTGTCAGGTCGACCACCTTGGCGCCGGCTTTCTGGTAGACCGCGGCCACGGCCGCGTCGTCCATCTGGGCCGATTTGCGCGCGAAGGCTTCGAGCTCCGCCCCTACGGCCATGATGGCGGCCTGGTGCTCCTTGCTCAGGCGGTCGAAGGTCGCCTTGGACATCATCAGCGGCTCGAACATGAACCAGTAAGCGCCGTTGCGCCCGGTGGTCAATGCCTTCGACACCTCCTCCAGGCGGAACGAGATCAGCGACGTGGACGAGGTCAGGGCCGCGTCCATCGCGCCGGTCTGCATGGCCGCGTAGATTTCGTTGGAAGGCAGGGTGACCACGGCGGCGCCGGCGGCCTTGAGGATCAGGTCCATCTCGCGCGAGCCGCCGCGCACCTTCATGCCCTTGGCGTCTTCCGGTTCGACGATCGGCTTGGTGCGCGAGGCGACCCCGCCGGCCTGCCAGATCCAGCTGACGACGACGATCCCTTTTTCATTGAGGATGCGGTTGAGCTCCTTGCCCACCTCCGCCTTTTTCCAGCCGTAGCCTTGTTCGTAGGTGGTCACCAGGCCGGGCATCAGACCGATGTTCACCTCGGGCACCTCCCCACCGGCGTAGGATAGCGGCACCAGCGACATGTCCAGCGCGCCCTTGCGCATGGCCGAGAACTGGGCGTTGGTCTTCATCAGCGAGGAGCCGGGGTAGATCTCGAACTTCAGGCCGCCCTTGGTGCGCTTTTCGACCTCGGCCGCGAACAGGCGGCACAGGCGGTCGCGGAAGTCGCCTTCGCTGACCGTCCCGCCGGGGAACTGGTGCGAAATCTTGAGCGTGCTGGTCTGCGCCCAAGCGGTCTGCAGCCACAGCGGGCTGCTGGCGATAGCGCCTAGAACGGTCCTGCGGGTTAATGCCGTCATGTCATCCTCCAAGATGGTGTCGATCGAGTGTCGTCAAGGCTGGCTAATATTTTAGTTATGCAATCCAGCGCATCGTGTATACAAGATTACGCTAAATTTATACAGAGTCAAGCGCAATTTGCGATTTATAATGGCGCCACATACACAGGAATTAGTCGTCCAATATGAAGAGCCGTTCGGAATCGCTGCGCGAGCAGATCGAAGAGTTGATTGCCACGGGGACGCTGGCGCCCGGCCAGCATCTCGACGAGACCGAGCTTGCCGCCCGCTTTGGCGTGTCGCGCACGCCGATCCGCGAGACGCTGATCCAGTTGGCCTCGATGGGGCTGGTGGTGATTCGTCCGCGCCGGGGCGCGATCGTGGCCGAGCTGGGCCCGCAGCAGCTGGTGGAGATGTTCGAGGTGATGTCGGAGCTGGAGGCCATCTGCGCGCGCATCGCGGCGCGCCGCATGACGCCGCCGGAGCAGGCCCAGTTGCTGGCGGCCCATGCCGCCTGCGCGGCGGCGCGCCGGTCGGACGACCCGGACGACTATTACTACAAGAACGAAGCCTTCCACGAAGCCATTTACGCGGGCAGCCACAACCAGTTCCTGATCGAGCAGACGCGCAGCCTGTACCGGCGCCTGCGGCCTTACCGCCGCCTGCAACTGCGGGTGCGCGACCGGGTCAGCGACTCGTATTCGGAGCATGACGCCATCGTCCAGGCGATCCTGGCAGGCGATGGCGAGCTTGCCGCCAGATTGACGCGCGGCCATGTGATGATCCAGGGGCAGCGCTTCGCCGACCTGATCGCCTCGCTGCCGCAACTGAACGCCGTCGCCGCCGCCGTGTAGGGGCGCCAGCCTCGCCCCTGCGGCTGAAGCGGGCGTGCCGGATCGGCCTCCTGTGTCAAAATCGGTGGACTCATCACGCATTCTTGACATCTTCGTTCGAAGGAAAATTGATTCGCGGAGCTTATCCAATGGTTGTTCCATCCGGATTCTCAGTCGTCACTCCCTATATGTTCGCCAGCGATGCCGACAAGCTCGTGGCATTTCTCGTCGATGGTTTAGGTGGCGTGGAGCAGCTTCGCTCCCTGCGGCCAGACGGCCGGATCGCCACTTGCCAGGTCAGCATCAGCGGCTGCACTGTCATGGTCGGCGAAGTGTCGGCGGCCTATCCGGCGATGCCGGCTTCCTACTATTTGTACGTGGAGAACGCGGACGCCGCGATGCGCCGCGCCATCGAGCATGGCGCCACCCTGGAAATGGCGGTGCAGGACATGCCCTACCAGGACCGGCAAGGCGGCGTCAGGGACCCGGCAGGAAACATCTGGTGGATCTCCCAGCGCCTGGTCGACGCGCCCTACGCGGTTTGAACCGCGCCGACGGCTGCGCTTGCTGTCAGGGCCGGGGCCGGATGGCGGGTCGCGGCGTGTGCGAAGGGACCTTGCGCACGCAAATTCATGAGGTGCGGTAACATCGTCGGGTTCCTTTTCGGCTCCATACCATGTTTACCCACCCTGACCACGCCCATTGCACGATCCGCGCCGCCATCATCGACCTCGACGGCACCATGCTCGACACGGTGCCGGACTTCCAGGTCGCCCTCAACCACATGCGCGCCGAACTCGACCTGGCGCCGATCAGCCAGGCCCAGATCGCCGTGATGGTCGGCAAGGGCTCGGAAAACCTGATCCGCGCGGTGCTGGCGCTGGACTTCGACGCCGCCGGCGTGGCGCGCCGTTTCGACGCGGCGCTGGCGTCCTACCAGCGCCACTACCTGGACGTCAACGGGCGCCACTGCACGCTCTACCCCGAGGTGCGCGAAGGCCTGCGGGCGCTGCGCGAGGCCGGCCTGCGCCTGGCCTGCGTGACCAACAAGCCGATCGCGTTCGCCATGCCGCTGCTGGCGCAAATGGGCTTGGCGCCGTTCTTCGAGATCGTCTACGGCGGCGACTCGCTGGCGCGCAAGAAACCCGACCCGCTGCCACTGCTGACCGTGTGCGCCGACTTTGCGCTGGCGCCGCGCGAGGTGGTGGCCATCGGCGACTCGTCCAACGACGCCGAGGCGGCGCGCGCGGCCGGCTGCTTCGTGCTCACCGTCCCGTATGGCTACAACCACGGTCGGGCTATACAGGAAACCGATTCCGATGGTATAGTTACCTCGCTGCTGCACGCAGCGGGCTTGATTCGTTCGCATAACCAGACTGCAAACTGAACCTCACACAAATGTTTTTCATCAAAAAACACCATGTCAACCAAACAGGCTCGCTTGAGGCCTGGCTTTGGCGACGCTGGCAATCGTGGGCTAAGTAACCCGCATCGATTGCTGTCGGCTGCCCTGCGCGCCGTCAGGTTTTTTGAAACCCACCGCCTGCACCTACGCCCGGCGGCATGGAGAAAAGCATGACCGAACTCGAATTCAAATCGCTGGCCAACGAAGGCTACAACCGCATTCCCCTGATCGCCGAGGCTTTCGCCGATCTCGAAACCCCGCTCACGCTCTACCTCAAGCTGGCCCAGACCCAGAACGGCGGCAAGAACACCTTCCTGCTCGAATCGGTGGTCGGCGGCGAGCGTTTCGGCCGCTTCTCGTTCATCGGCCTGCCCGCCAGCACCGTGCTGCGCAGCTTCGGGCGGCGCACCGAGATCGTCAAGAACGGCGCCGTCATCGAGACCTACGAGGGCAATCCGCTCGACTTCATCGAACAGTTCCAGGCGCGCTTCAAGGTCGCGCTGCGGCCCGGCATGCCGCGCTTTTGCGGCGGCCTGGCCGGCTACTTCGGCTACGACACCGTGCGCCACATCGAGAAGAAGCTGGCCGCAACCCAGCCCAAGGACGACCTGGGCCTGCCCGACATCGAGCTGATGGTGACCGAGGAACTGGCGGTGATCGACAACCTGTCCGGCAAGCTGTACCTGATCGTGTACGCCGACACCACCCAGCCGGAGTCCTTCACCAAGGCGCGCCAGCGCCTGAAGGATCTGCGCGTGATGCTGCGCCGCGGCGTGGACGCGCCGGTCACATCGAGCTCGGTGCGCACCGAGGCGATCCGCGACTTCGACAAGGCCGACTACCTGAAGGCGATCGCCCGCGCCCACGAATACGTGATGGCCGGCGACCTGATGCAGGTGCAGATCGGCCAGCGCATCCGCAAGCCCTACGTCGACCATCCGCTGACCCTGTACCGCGCCCTGCGTTCGCTGAACCCGTCGCCGTACATGTACTACTACAATTTCGGCGACATGCAGATCGTCGGCTCCTCGCCCGAGATCCTGGTGCGTAACGAGAGCGCGCCGGACGGCGGCAAGAAGGTCACGCTGCGCCCGATCGCCGGCACCCGTCCGCGCGGGGCCACGCCCGAGCGCGACGCCGAGCTGGCGAAAGAACTGCTGGCCGATCCGAAGGAAATCGCCGAACACGTGATGCTGATCGACCTGGCCCGCAACGACCTGGGGCGCATCTCCGAGACCGGCAGCGTGGTCGTCACCGACCGCCTGGTGATTGAAAAATACTCGCACGTGCAGCACATCGTCTCGAACGTCGAAGGCCGGCTCAAGGCCGGCATGTCGAACCTGGACGTGCTGCGCGCCACCTTCCCGGCCGGGACCCTGACCGGCGCGCCCAAGGTGCGCGCGATGGAAGTGATCGACGAACTCGAACCGACCAAGCGCGGCATCTACGGCGGCGCCTGCGGCTACCTGAGCTTCGGCGGCGAGATGGACGTGGCCATCGCGATCCGCACCGGCGTGATCAAGGACGGCATGCTGTACGTGCAGGCCTCGGCCGGCATCGTGGCCGACTCGATCCCCGAGATGGAATGGCAGGAGACGGAAAGCAAGGCGCGCGCTGTGCTGCGCGCCGCCGAACAAGTGCAAGACGGCCTGGATGGGGAGTTCTGAGATGCTGCTGATGATCGATAACTACGACTCGTTCACCTACAATCTGGTGCAGTATTTCGGCGAGCTGGGCGAGGAAGTGCTCACCCTGCGCAACGACGAGATCACGCTGGACGAAATCACGGCCATGAAGCCGGACCGCATCTGCATTTCGCCCGGCCCCAAGGCGCCGGCGCAGGCCGGCATTTCGGTCGAGGTGCTGCGCCAGTTCAAGGGCAAGCTGCCGATCCTGGGTGTGTGCCTGGGCCACCAGGCCATCGGCGAAGCCTTCGGCGGCAAGGTGATCCGCGCCAAGCAGGTCATGCACGGCAAGACCTCGCTGATCGCCCACACCGGCGAGGGCGTGTTCAAAGGGCTTCCGAGCCCGTTCACCGTGATCCGCTACCACTCGCTGGCGATCGAGCGCGCCTCGCTGCCGTCCTGCCTGGAAGTGACGGCGTGGACCGACGACGGCGAGATCATGGGCGTGCGCCACAAGGAGTTCGACATCGAGGGCGTGCAGTTCCACCCCGAGTCCATCCTGTCCGAGCATGGCCACGCCTTGCTGAAGAACTTCCTCGACCGCTAAGGGCCGCCATGAAAATCACTGCACAGGAAGCGCTGCTGCGTTGTATCGAGCATCGCGAGATCTTCCACGACGAGATGCTGCACCTGTTCCGCCAGATCATGTCGGGCGAAATGTCGCCGACCATGATCGCCGCGCTGACGCTGGGCCTGCGCGTGAAGAAGGAGACCATCGGCGAGATCACCGCCGCGGCCCAGGTGATGCGCGAGTTCTCGACCAAGGTGCCGATGGCCGACACCAGCGGCCTGCTCGACATCGTCGGCACCGGCGGCGATGGCGCCCACACCTTCAATATCTCGACCACGGCCATGTTCGTGGCGGCGGCGGCCGGCGCGCGCGTGGCCAAGCACGGCGGGCGCAGCGTGTCGTCCTCGTCGGGCAGCGCCGACGTGCTCGAGTCGCTGGGCGCGAACATCAACCTCACGCCGGAGCAGATCGCCCAGTCGATCGCCCAGACCGGCATCGGCTTCATGTTCGCGCCCAACCACCACGCGGCCATGAAGCACGCCGCGCCGGTGCGCCGCGAACTCGGCGTGCGCACCATCTTCAACATCCTGGGGCCGCTGACCAATCCGGCCGGCGCCCCCAACATCCTGATGGGCGTGTTCCACCCCGACCTGGTCGGCATCCAGGTGCGCGTGCTGCAGCGCCTGGGCGCCCAGCATGCGGTGGTGGTCTGGGGCCGCGACAACATGGACGAAGTCTCGCTCGGCGCGGCCACCATGGTCGGTGAGCTGGTCAACGGCGAGATCCGCGAGTACGAGATCCATCCGGAAGACTTCGGCCTGTCCATGATCGGCAGCCGCAACCTGAAGGTGGCCGACGCCGCCGAATCGAAGGCGCGCATGATGGAAGCGCTGCGCGGCGACGCCGGCGCGGCCTACGACATCGTGGCGCTCAACGCCGGCACCGCGCTGTACACGGCCGGCGTGGCCGCCTCGATCGAGGAAGGCCTGGGCAAGGCGCGCCAGGCCATCGCGTCCGGCGCGGCGCTGGCCAAAGTCGAGCAGTTCGTCCAGGTCACCCAGCAGCTCGGAGCGCGCTGACATGTTCGGCATCCACGACCTGGCGCTGTTTGTCATCTCCGGGCTGCTGCTGAACATGATGCCCGGCCCCGATTCGCTGCTGATCATGACGCGCAGCGCCTCCCAGGGCTGGCGCGCCGGCGTGGCCGCCACCTGGGGCATCGGCGCCGGCACCATGGTGCATATCGTCGCCGCGGCGCTGGGCTTGTCGGCGATCCTGGCCACCTCCGCCACCGCGTTCACGGTCGTGAAAAGCGTCGGCGCGGCCTACATCCTGTATCTGGCATATGGCATGCTGCGGTCGAAAAGCGGAGGCGCCGCGGTGCCGCTGGCCGCGCCGGCGCCCATGGTCTACCGCCGCATCTTCGCCCAGGGCTTCCTGACCAATGTGTTCAATCCCAAGGTGGCGCTGTTCTTCCTGGCGTTCGTGCCGCAGTTTATCGACAGCGCCTCGCCCACCAAGGCGCTGGCGTTCATCGTGCTCGGCCTGGTCTTCAACATCAACGGCATGCTGTGGGCCCACGCGCTGGCGCTGATGACCGCCCAGGCCAGCACCCGCATCAAGGCAAGCCCGCTGGTGTCGCTCTGGCTGAACCGGGTGACCGGCGGCCTGTTCATCGGGCTCGGCGTCAAGCTCGCCCTGTCTAAGCAACACTAGCGCTTAACACCAGCGTTTAACACCAGCGCCTTTACCAGAGTCCCCTATGTCCGACATCCTCAATAAAATCCTCGCCGTGAAGACCGACGAAGTGGCCGCCGCCAAGAAGTACCGCGACCTGGCCAGCCTGCGCCGCGAAGTCGAAGGCGACGCCGGCCTGCGCCGCGGCCTGCGCGGCTTCGAGGCTAGCCTGCGCCGCAATATCGCCGCCGGCAAGGCCGGCGTGATCGCCGAAGTGAAGAAAGCCTCGCCGTCCAAGGGCGTGCTGCGCGCGGATTTCAAGCCGGCCAACATCGCGGAAAGCTACGCACGCCATGGCGCGGCCTGCCTGTCGGTGCTGACCGACGTGAACTTCTTCCAGGGCAGCGTGGACTACCTGCGGCAAGCGCGCGCCGCCTGCGAGATTCCGGTCATCCGCAAGGACTTCATGATCGACATGTACCAGGTCTACGAGGCGCGCGCGATGGGCGCGGACGCGATCCTGCTGATCGTCTCGGCGCTGGACCACGGGCTGATGGCCGAGCTGGAAGCGTGCGCGCTGGAACTGGGGATGGATGTGCTGGTGGAGGTGCACGACGGCGACGAGCTGACCGCCGCGCTCAAGCTGCGCACACCGCTCCTGGGCATCAACAACCGCAACCTGCGCACCTTCGAGGTGTCGCTGCAAACCACGCTCGGCCTGCTGCCGCGCATACCGCCCGAGAAGCTGGTCGTGACCGAATCAGGCATCCTGGCGCCGGACGACGTCAAGCGCATGCGCGACGCGAACGTGCACGCCTTCCTGGTCGGCGAGGCCTTCATGCGCGCGCCCGACCCGGGTGTCGAGCTGGCGCGCCTGTTCGACTAGGCGCCGCGCGCACGGCAGGGCCGGCGCGCGCTCACACGGCGCTGGGACGCTGGCTTTTCTTCTTCGGGTCCGTCACCGTCAGCGTGACGCCCGGTACCCGCTCGCCTTGCAGTTCGACCGTGAAACTCATCAATTCGTCGCGCCGGAACGCGTGCACCGTCACGCTGTCGCCGACCTTGTAGCGCGCCAGCAGCGTATCCAGGTTCGACGTCACGCGCAGCCCGTCCACCGCCACCAGGATGTCGCCGGCCGACATGCCGGCGCGGTGCGCGGGGCCGCCTTCGTGCACCTGGCTTAACTTGGTGTCGGCGCCGTCGCGGCCCAGGCCAGCGTCGAGCGAGGGCTTGGCGCTCTTGCGCTCGTCCGCCAGCTTGACCCCGAACGGCGCGTACAGCTTGGCCAGCGGGATGTCCTCGGTGCCATGCACGTAGCGCTGGAACAGGCTGCGCAACTTGAAGCCGCTGACTTCATCGAACAAGGCTTCCACCTCCGCCTCGGTGACGCCACGCCCTTCGGCCGGGTAGAAGTCGCGCCCATAGCGCTGCCACAGCGCCAGCATCACGTCGTCCAGCGATTTGGCGCCGCCGGTCTTGGCGCGGATGGTCAGGTCGAACGCCAGCCCGACCAGCGAGCCCTTGGCGTAGTAGCTGACAATGGCGTTGGGCGCATTCTCGTCCTGGCGGTAGTATTTGCTCCACGCGTCGAAGCTCGACTCGGCCACGCTTTGCTTGGTGCGCCCGCTGCCGCGCAACACCCCGCCCACCGTCTTGGCCAGCAGTTTCAGGTACTGCGCCTCGCCGATGATGCCGCTCCGGACCAGCATCAGGTCGTCGTAATAGCTGGTGATTCCTTCGAATAGCCAGAGCAGCGAGGTGTGCGCCTCGGTTTGCAGGTCGTAGGGCGCGAACACGGCCGGCTTGATGCGCTTGACGTTCCAGGTGTGGAAGTACTCGTGGCTGCACAAGCCCAGGAACTTGAGATAGCCTTCGCCGATCTCGGCGCCCTTGGGCGTGGCGGTGGTGGGCAGGTCGGCGCGGGCGCAGATCAGCGCGGTCGAGGCGCGGTGTTCCAGGCCGCCGTAGCCGTCGCCCACGGCCAGGGTGAGGAACACGTAGCGCTCCATCGGCGCGCGCTTGCTGCGCGGCTCGAAGAAGGCGATCTGGGTCTCGCAGATGGCTTTCAGGTCCGCCTGCAGGCGCGCCATGTCCAGGTTCGGCACGCGCCCCGTGATGACGATATCGTGCGGCACGCCGTGGGCCTTGAAGCTGGCCAGCGCGAAGTCGCCCATTTCCACCGGGTGGTCGATCAGTTCGTCGTAATTGGCGGCGACATAGGTGCCGAACCCGTAGCGCCCGGCGCCCAGCTCCGCCAGCGCGGTGGCCACGCGCCAGCTCTTCGCGGCCGGGTCGGCCGGACGCTGGATGTCCACCTGGTGCGCGCCGTCTTCCTGGCCGAGCACGCGCAGGAACACGCTGGTGCCGTTGAAAAAGCCGTGGGTCTGGTCCAGGTGGGCCGCGCGCACCGACAGGTCCCACGCGTAGACCTCGTAGCGCAAGGTCAGCGCACCGGTCACCGGCGCCGCGCGCCAGGAGTGCTTATCGAGCTTGGTCAAGGCGACCGGCTTGCCGTTCGCTTCGGCGCGGATTTGCACGATGTTGCGGGCGAACTCGCGGATCATGTAGCTGCCCGGTATCCAGGCCGGCAGCGCCAGCAGCTGACCATCGGCGGCCGGGTTGGCGACGACCAGCGTGACCTCGAACAGGTGGCCGGCCAGGTCCTTGGGCACGATCGCGTACTGGATGGCCGGCGTAGGGGTTTGCGTTGTTTTTTTCATGATTAAAGTGTACCGTTTTTCGGCAAATCCGCGAGCGTGTCGATGTCCATCAATATGCCGGGGTCGTCCACCGGCACTTCGCTGGCCGGGTTGGCGCGCACGATGGCGCGCGCGCCCTGGTCGCCTTCGAGCGCCAGGAGGGCGGCCAGGTGGACGGCGCCCAGCCCTACCGGGTTGCCGCGCCGGCCGTCGAAGCTTGGCACGGCGATGTCGGCGCCGCCGGCCAGCGCGGCCGAGAGGGCGGCCACGGTGGCAGGGCGCACGTAGGGCATGTCGCCCAGCGCGACGATCCAGCCGGAGGTGGGCAGCGACTGGCGCAGCGCATGCACCAGCGAGGCCGCCATGCCGCTGTCGGCGTCGGCGCAGACGGTGACGTGGCAGCCGAGCGCGCGCAGGGCGTCGCCGACGCCGCCGTCGTCGGACGGCACCACGGCGATCACACGCGGGAGGATGGTCAGCAGGGCGCGCGCGCTGGCGAGCACCACCAGCTCGCCGCCATCGAGGCGGGCGAGCAGCTTGTTGCGCGCGCCGGAGGGGTCGAAGCGGCGCCCGCGGCCGGCGGCGAGCAGGATGCCGACCGGGGGCATGCCGTGCATGCTATGCGGCGTGCAGGTCGAACGGCAGCTTGCGCAGGCGCTTGCCGGTCAGGCTGAACACGGCGTTGGCGAAGGCCGGCGCCAGCGGCGGAAAGCCCGGTTCGCCCATGCCGGTCGGCGCGTCGTTTGAGGGTACGATGAACACGTCCACGTGCGGCATGTCGGGCATGCGCGCGACCGTGTAGTCGTTGAAGTTCTGCTGTTCGACGACGCCGTCCTTGAGCGTGATGGCCGCTCCCGGCAGGGTGGTGCCGACCGCCATCAGCACCGCGCCCTGGACCTGGGCCTCGATGGTGAGCGGATTGACGGCCAGGTTGCAGTGCACGCCCGCGGTGACCTTGTGCAGCTTCGGCACGCCCTTGACGAGCGAGGCTTCCACCACGTAGGCGACGATGCTGTTGAAGGACTCGTGCAGCGCCACGCCCCAGGCATGCCCCTTGGGCAACTTGCGCACGCCGTAGCCGGATTTGGCCACCGCCAGGTCGAGCGCGGCCAGATGGCGCGGATGCTTCGCGCCGATCAGCTTTTTGCGGTAGGCCACCGGGTCCGCCTTGGCGGCATGCGCGGCTTCGTCGATCAGGGTCTCCATCACGAACGCGGTGTGGGTCGAGCCGACCGAACGCCACCACAGCACCGGCACGTTGGCCTTGGCGTTGTGGACGCTGAGGTTGAGCGGCAGCTCGTAGGGCTCGCCGATCCCCTCGATCATGGTCGAATCGACGCCGCCCTTGATCATGAAGGCTTCGAACGGGGTGCCGGCGATGATTGACTGGCCCACCACCACGTGGTTCCAGACCACGATATCGCCCTTGGCGTCGAGGCCGATATCGACCTGGTGAACGTGGGAAGGGCGGTAGTAGCCGCCGCGGATATCGTCCTCGCGGCTCCAGATCACCTTCACCGGCCCGCGTTTGTAGGCCTTGGCGATGTTGACCGCCTCGACCAGGTAGTCCGAGGTCGGCACCGCGCGCCGGCCGAAGCCGCCTCCGGCGGTCATCGTGTGCAGGGTGACCTGTTCCGGCTTCAGGCCGGCGGTGGCGGCGATGGCGCCCTGGTCGATGGTCTGGAACTGGGTGCCGGCCCATACCGTGCAGCTGTCGGCCTTGAGGTCCACCACGCAGTTGAGCGGCTCCATCGGCGCATGCGCCAGGTAGGGGAACTCGTACACGGCCGAGATCTTCTTGGCGGCGCCGGCCAGTTTGGCGGTATCGGCCGTCTTGGCCGCGATGCCAGGCGTGCTGGCCAGCGCCTTGTAATCGGCCAGCTGTTTGGCGCTGCTGACTTTCTCGACGGCGCTGCTATCCCACTCGATCACCAGCGCGTCGCGGCCCTGCTTGGCCGGCCAGTAGCCGTCGGCGATCACGGCCACGCCGCGTCCACCGCGGTCGGTCGCCACCTCGAGCACGTCCACCACGCCCTTGATGGCCTTGGCCTTGCTGGCGTCGAGCCGTGCCACCTTGGCGCCGAACACGGGCGGATGCGCGACCACGGCCACCTTGGCGCCGGGCAGGGTGAAGTCCATGCCGAACTGCTCCTTGCCGCTCGACTTGGCCAGCGCGTCGAGGCGCTTGACGGGTGTGCCGATCAGGTGGAAATCCTTGGGGTCCTTGAGCTTGACGCTGGCCGGCATCGGCTGCTTCATCGCGGCGTCCGCCAGCGCGCCGTAGCTGGCCTTCTGTCCCGCCGGGCCGGTCACGGTGCCCTTGGCGGTGCCGCACTGCTCGGGCTTGACCTGCCATTGCTCGGCCGCGGCCGCGATGAGCATGGCGCGGGCGCGCGCGCCGATTTCGCGATACTGCGTGAACGAGTGCGCCACGCTGCCCGAGCCGCCGGTCATCTGGATGCCCATCAGCGGGTCCTTGAAGGCGTCGCCCGCTGGCGCGAGCGCGCCGCGCACCTGCGACCAGTCGGCGTCGAGCTCCTCGGCGATGAGCATCGGCAGCGAGGTTTGCACGCCCTGGCCGAACTCGAGCCGGTTGACCATCACGGTGACGGTGTTGTCCGGCGCGATATGCAGGAAGGCGTTCGGCGCCGAAGCCGGGGCGGCGGCGGCGCGCGCCAGGCGGTTCGCGCCGGGGATGAAGAAGCCGATGACCAGGCCGCCGGAAGCGAGCGCCCCGGCCTTGATGAAGCTGCGCCGCGACATGCCGCCGTCCGACGGGCGTGACAGGGCAGCATGGTTAATCCATTCAGTGCGCATGCTGCTCTCCTTAAGCGAGGGTCTTGGCCGCATCCTTGATGGCGGCGCGGATGCGTTGGTAGGTGCCGCAGCGGCAGATGTTGCCGCTCATGGCACCGTCGATGTCGGCGTCGCTCGGGTGCTTGTTCGAGCGCAGCAGCGCCGTCGCACTCATCACCTGGCCGCTCTGGCAGTAACCGCACTGCGGCACGTCGTGGCGCACCCAGGCGTCCTGCACGGCCTTGCCGACCTTGTCCGTCTCCATCGCCTCGATGGTGGTGATCTTGTGGCCGGCCGCCGCCGAAATCGGCGTCACGCAGGAGCGGATCGGCGCGCCGTCCAGGTGCACGGTGCAGGCGCCGCACAAGGCCGCGCCGCAGCCGAATTTGGTGCCCGTCATCTGCAGATGATCGCGCAGCGCCCACAGGACCGGCGTTGACGGATCGGCGTCGACCGACATGTCGCGGCCATTGATATTCAATGTGACCATTCACTGCCCTTTCTCGGTTGTAGCGCCGCGGCGCATTCGCGGCTTGTTATGACGGCATCGCTGAACTTTTGAATTGCTATTTGTGCAGGTATCTTATTTGATTGTCGCGAACTTTGCTTCAAGGGTCGTCTTGTCGATCGCGCCGGGCACGCGCGTGCCGTCGGCGAAGAACAGGGCAGGGGTGCCCGTGATGTGCAGGCGGTTACCCAGGGCCGCCACTTCCTCGTGCGGGGTCTTGCAGTTCGCCGGCGGCGCCGGGGGCAGCTTACCGTCGACCATCCACTCGTCCCACGCCTTGTTGCGGTCGGGCGAGCACCAGATCGCGGTCGACTTGACGAGCGAATCGGGCGAGAGGATGTTGAGGATGAAGGTGTAGACGGTGACGTTGTCGGTTTCCTTGAGCGTGGTCTGGCGGAAGCGCTTGCAGTAGCCGCAGTTGGGGTCCTCGAAGATGGCGATCACGCGCTTGCCGTTGCCCTTGACGGTCTTGAGGGCCAGGTTGAAGGGCAGGTCGGAGAAGCGGATCTTGTTGACCTCGTCCAGGCGCAGCTTGGTCAGGTTTTGCGCCGTCTTGGCGTTGAAGATCTGGCCGCTGATGATGTACTTGCCTTCCTTGTCGGTGTACAGGATGTCGCCGCCGGCCTGGATTTCATACAGCCCGGCGTAGGGCGTGGCGCGCACCGCGTCGATCTTGACGCCTTCGCCCAGGTGCGGCTCGATGGCCTTCTTGATATTGGCCTCGACGGGCGTCTCGGCGCCCACGCACGACGCCATCAGCCCGGTCATCACGAGCAGCGCTAATTTACTTTTGTACATCAACTTCTCCAGTTATCCATGTCATGTTGCTACTTGCCCATCGCGTGGGACATCAGTTTACGCTTGAGGTAGGGCAACTTATTCAACAAGTTTAATCCCAAATTGCGGACCACGCGTACCGGCTCGAGATTTGTTGCGAACAGGCGCGCGAGGCCGTCGGTCGCCACCTGCATGAGCAGGATGTCCTCCTTGCGCGCACGCGCGTAACGCGCCAGCACGCGCTCGTCGCCGACGCTGCGCTGGTCCTCGCGCGCGGCGATGGTCGCCAGCAGCTCGGCCACGTCGGCGAAGCCCAGGTTCATGCCGTGTCCGGCCAGCGGATGGACCACGTGGGCCGCGTCCCCGACCAGCGCCACCCGCGGCGCCACGATGCTGTGCGGGCGCACCAGCGAAAGAGGGAAGTCCTTGACCGCCTCCGGCGTGAGCGGGCGCAGGGCGCCCAGCTGGACCTCGCAGTACTCGGCCAGGCGCACGGCCAGTTCGCTCAGGGTCTCGCTCATCAGCGTGTCGGCCAGCGCGTCCGGCGCCGACCACACCAGCGAGACGCGCTCGCCCGGCAGCGGCAGCAGCGCCACGATGCCCTCGGCGCAGGGGAACCACTGGTGGGCCACGCCATGGTGCGGCTTGGCGCAGGAGAAGTTGGTGACCACCGCGCGCTGGTGGTAGGAGCGGTAATCGAGGTTGATGTCGCACTGGCCGCGCACCCAGGACTGGCCGCCGTCGGCGCCCACCACCAGCGCGCTGGCGATGCTGCTGCCGTCGTCCAGGGTGACGGTGGCGCCGGCGGCGTCGGTGGCCAGCTTCACCGCGCGGCCGTTGACGATGCTGACGTGGGGGGCGAAGCGCAGGGCGGCGTCGAGCGCCTGGTTCAGGTTGCGGTCCTCCACGATCCAGGCCAGCGAGTTGACGTGCGCGCCGAAGGCGTCGAAGGCCAGGTCGCCGCCGTGCTGGCCGTCGCCGTTGACGACCATCGCGTCGACCGGCGCGATGCGCGACTGGTCCATCGCGCCCCACACCTTGAGGGCAGTGAGCAGGGTGTGGGCGGTGTGGTTGAGGGCGTAGACCCGCACATCCCAGGGCTGCCCGGCGCCGTCCGCGGCGGGCGCTGGTGGCGTGGTGTCGGCTGGCTTGGCCGTGGGCATCAGGATGGTGACGCTGTGGCCGGCCTGGGCGAAGCCGAGCGCGGCCGTCTTGGCGATGGCGCCGTTGCCGACGATGCAGATGGCGCTCTGATGGCGCGCGGAGGAGTTCAGTGGGCTAGTCATGCAATGCATTATAGCGGCTTGAAACGACACGGTTTTGACGTCCGGAACCGCGTTTTTCAAGAAAATCTCACACTCGGCCTTGCAAACCGTGGTTCGGCTGACTATAATCATGCCTCTTGGCCTGGTAGCTCAGTCGGTAGAGCAGAGGATTGAAAATCCTTGTGTCGGTGGTTCGATTCCGCCCCGGGCCACCAAGGAACATCGTTCACGCAACGCCAACCCTCACCGGTTGGCGTTGTCGTTTCTGGGATTTGTAGTCCTCGTGTCCGGTCCATTTCCGGTTCTGCGGACTCCAAGAATCTCCTAGCGCTTCTCCCCCTGCATTTTTCTCACGTTTCGTCGCAGACAAACGAGTAACGCAAGGCAGGCCCCCCGCCAGCACTCCAGCACGTAGGAGAGCTGAAATTACCACGGTCAGTTACATCGCTCCGTCTTGCGGCAAAACCATTTCATGGCTGCGATCTGCAACCCGCAAGATGCAGTGTTCTATGCATTCCGTACTGTTACCTCAAAATCATCACACAGTTTCTCAACCAAATCCTCCATTTCTTTGAAGAAGTAGTCGCCGACACTTTGCCGATGTAGTGCCTTGTAGCGCCGATAGATTTTTGCGAAATCGTCATAAATTTCATTTTCAGAAACATGCGATTTGATTTTAACCATCAATCTTTCGCCTTCACTGGACTTGCGTATATAGTCGAAAAAGACAATGATTTTCTCTTCAAAGTCCTTAATCAACGTTCCGGTCTTTTCTTCTTGCTCGTTTCGCGCCGCAATAATGGCAAGGATGTCAAATTGTCCTCCGCCGTAAGGAGCTTCCCCCTCGGCCACCATTAGCGGTTTTTTAGGCTTGGTTTTTAGCTCATACGTCGCCACTTCAATTATTCCAATTTGGTTGTCAAAATACACCTCAATCGGATCTTTAATGTCCTCGCAACGATGTAACATATTGTAGAGTGTATTGAATTTTCGCCAGAAGAACAAAAAACTCGGATCGCTGTACTTGGCATCCAGCTCGATCACGTATTCAATGCGATTGAGAATGGTGAAATACTGCGAAGCCTTAGCCTTGGTGTCAGCGGTACGTTGCGGGTTGGCATCGATGTATTTCTTTACGCTGCTTTCAAAGTCCAAATAGCTTTCTGGTTCATCGCGCTTGGCAGCATCCTTGTAGATACTCATGAACACATTAAAAAATTTTTCATATGTATCTGACTTCTTGAGCTCAGTCAGTAATACATCCAGTACTTTTTTGTCGCCAAACGGATCAAAATCACTCACCACCACATCAGAAAAATGCTCAAAGGCGTCCTTGATGTTTTGCACATTCACGTTGTTGTACGAAAAATCAACAATTTTGCAGTCGTTCTTATATTTCGTGGTGCGGTTCACGCGAGAAATGGTTTGAATGGCACTGATCCCCTTGATTTCTTTGTCCAAAAACAAGGTATGCAATTTCTTCTCGTCAAAGCCTGTTTGCAGTTTGGCGACAACAATCATCAACCCATTTTTGCTTAAGCTAAAACTTTCAAGCACCTTCTCCTCTGTCAAACCGCCATTGAGTCCGGTCGCGCTCTGTTCATCTTGATTGCTGGAATACACCACATGGATCGGTGCACCTGCGTATCTTTCGTACTTAGCTTCTTTTATCAAGGCATTGAAGTGTTTCGTCACCGCACCTTGATAGGCAATGGCCGCCTTGATTGAATGTACTGCCAACATCGCCTTGCCGGTACCCCTTATTTGACGGTACACATCCTTGACCAATAGATCGGCCACGTATTTGGCAATAGCGTCGATACGGTCACGGTTCTCATAGACCTGCTTTTTCTGCGCGTCCTTGTATTCCTTTTCAGTAAAACCTTCAAGAGGATTCACAGGCAAATCAAACAGCATCTTGGATGCAACGGGCACAATATTTTTCAACGGGTTGAGGATGAAGCCATCCTCAATAGCCTCTTTCATGGTGTAGGTATCAAAAGGACGCCAAAGTTTCTCGCTTTCGGCATAGCCGCTGAACTCGCCAAACCGCGCCAAGGTATGGTCATCCGGCGTAGCAGTAAAGCCGATAATCAGGTTTTTCTTAGTAGCCTGACCGACGTAGGAAGCGCCATCAAACGGACTTTGTAGCTCGTCAAAAATACTCACCATCTCTTCGTGCTGGTCACCACTGTTAGACCGATGAATTTCGTCAATTAAGAAAACAATACGCATCCCTGCCAGTTTTTCCAGGACATCCACGTCGAGCATTTCGCGCACTGAGCCAAACTTCTGCAAATTAACGATCACCAAGCGCGTATCGGATGCCAAAGCCTCTTGAAAGGTCTTCTTGTTGGTAGCCTCAATCACCATGCGCTTATCGATGTTCATGTTCAGCATGAGCGAATCAATCTGGCTGCGCAGTTGCAGGCGGTCCACCACAATCATAATTTTATCGTACACATACTGCGCTTTGCCTTGGCTATCTGGGCGGCGCAAGTCTTTCAACTGCAAGGCTGACCAACCGATGATGTTGGACTTGCCAAACCCAGCGGCGTATTGCATCAACAGCGAATATACATTTTTATTGTTAGAGTAAGCTCTACGCTTTTCCAGTAGTTCTTTTTTCTTCGCATCGGAAACGCCGACCAACTGTTTCTCCAACAACTTTTCAAAATAATCTGGTTCTTGCTCGTGGGCCAAAAACTCATCAATTTTGGCCATGATCTTGTCAGTGCCAAACTTCTGTTTCGGGCGCGGTGAAATCAAGTGCCCTGTTTGGTCTTTCACCTCCTTCACCCCTTTGTTGACGTAGACGTCACGTTCGATGAAGTTGTAATACAGGATCTCTTTTTCGATCATGAGCTTGCCGTACAAGGCAGCGAACAGCTCTTTGAGTTTGTCCTTTTTTTCAGCGTCAGGCTTAAGCAATGGGTACAACTTAAAGACGCTATGCGCCTTCTTCTCGATTTCTTCGCGGTCGAATTTTCCTTCGCGGCAGGTAATCAAAATCTCGTCAAAATAATCTGCGATAGTTCGGATGACATAGGTTTCGCCAATATCGGTGGTCGTGATATGAATGGCGTTTTCAAAGATCTTAAGGAAATCTTTGCGAAAAGCCAGTTTCTCCTTGTCACTCAGCATGATATTGCTGTCGATGTGCTGGTGATACACTTTCACTGCCTCAAAATAATCTTTCAACACCTTACCGCGCCCGTTCTTGCTGGCGCTTTGGCTCGTGTAGTTGCTTTTCAACTCGCTGTAGCCGAGGTAAATACCGTTCACGAACAACACGATGTCGGGACGGAAGGAGAAGACTTGTGCACCCGAATAGTTGAATTTATAGGACAGCTCTTGCACCACAGAGAAGATATTCTCGTCGAACAACGCGTTGCCATGAATCACACTGTCGCTTGTATAAAAAAGATGCAGCTTAACGCCATGCAAAGTAATTGATTTGTTTGCGTTGATGAACAAAGCCATGTTCCGACTGCTGGCAATGCGTTCGGCGATCAATGCCATGAGTTCTTGAAGCAAAGCCTTTTTATCGCCCCGGTATCTCTTTAGCAAAGTCTCATACGACTTCTGGTTGAGTGAACTCTCCGAAATGAACGTCTGCAAATCCTCTTCAACAATCAATGACTGGGTCACAGTGTTGGCTTTGACTTCTTTGTATTTCAGTCCCTCCCGAAAGAACGGAAGCAGAAATTTGTCTTGGAGATGGAGTTCGTTCACGAAAGCAACCTTGGTTTTTGTTAGATATTTGAAGTGCTGTGGGCGACACGTTTTTCGTTCGTTATTTGTGACGTGTAATATCGCTCTTGAAGCAAATTGATGACATGCGTCAAATCACTTACTTTTGTTAATATAAATTTCCCATCTGCGGCAATCGAAAATCCTGATTCGGAATAACCCTTTGCATATTCGTTGTACTTTTTTCTTACCGCAACGTCGCCAAAGTCGATTGATTTCTCATCAATAATTCCCGCAATATGCTTGAGCGCACGTTCACCAAGATTTTCACTTTTAAAACTTTTTTCCACTTTGAAAAAATCACTATTAACAAAGGAATCCACCTCTTCGCTAGTCGCGCTTCGGTAAAATTTATCGATTCCTTTAAATAATGGCTTAATCGTTGAGTAACTTTTGAAATATAACTTTGAGCTGGCGTCATCCCAATAGGCATCAACGTTGCTATTAAATTCAACGACATTTTCCTCGGTGCTGACAGCTGCTTCGCCAGAATCAATAAATTTCAAAAATATTTTTGATGTGATATAAAACTTATTGAATATCCTATTAAAAATTATTTTTGCCTTGCCGCCGTCATCTTTGCTTGCCAAATATAGAACAGCCAGTTCCTTATATTGACTGCTAACGATATTATTTACATCCGCAGTTGACTCAACGGTTGGCAAATATGGTGCCATCATCAAAGCTTTATCCTCAGCATTGATATCCACGTAAAACCATTCGTCATCAGCCAATTTGTAGTCCGGCTGAAATTTCTTTTCCGCATCAGTGCCAATAACTGGGAAGCCAAATTCATTTTCAATAAGAGCCAAGTTTTTATTTGACTCAGAAAATATCAATACCGAGTTTCCATCTTTCAGACGTCCGACAAATTTTTTCATTTCTTCATCTTTCTGAAAAATGTGTAGTTGTTAATTCTTACAAGATTATCAATTATTATCGCCTGCTTCAAATCTTTCTCTTTCGTGATCAACGTAATCGTCTTGTTGCCAATAGAGCGAACCGAATAATAGCGATAGCCTAGTAGTGAAATGAACGGATTAAAGTATGAAACGCTTCCAAGCTGAAGCCACATGACGAATAAAAATACACAGATAACAATAGTGTCTGTATCAATCGCTCCGAGGCTAATTGAAATTACATACATCCCTATGTAAGTAGGCAAGAAATTACCTTCTACAGGAACAATATCGTTCCCTTCAACTTCCAGAGTGTCGTCTGCTGGGAATCGTGTAATAAAGAAGATTGAAATAAATGCCAAAATTATCGGCATCGCAAGACAAATGAGATATGACCAGATTATGTTGATTTCCGATTCGACAAACGGCAACCTACATAGAATCCGCAATTTATTCTTTATTAGGAATAGCGCAATAAATCCAGAAAAGGAGGCTATCGATAGAAAGTGTATGAGTATTTTTTGTTTCAAATTCATGGCTATACAACCCTAATTTTCCCGGTAACCGCATCATTGATGAGCGCTTTACGCAGGTCTTTCAGTCTTTCAATCTGGCTATTGATCGCAACGACGATGCGATCAATCTGTGCAGTTTTTTCGTCGAGGTAAGCGCCGATGCAAATTTGCTCTTTGTATGGTGGGACTGGCAACAACAGTCGCTTTATCCGATCAACTGCTAGACCTGGCTGCGCAGCTGCTATGGAATACTGATTTAGGTTCATAACCCTCAAGACCCCCGCGTACCACTTTAAATTTACGCGATTACTTAGATACACAACAACCGCATGTTCCGACGCCCAAAATTTCCCAGATGCGTAATTTATGTTGCCACATAGAGCACCTTGTCGACCGATTAAGATGTATTCGCCATCGTTGGTATATTTCGAAAAATATCCTCGCAAGCCATTGCCGCCGTACACTGGATATAAACCTTTTTCTTCAATTTCCTCTGACACAATCGAAATGCCACTTTGAAGAGTTGACATATCCTTAATTCGTTTAATTTCCCAATGCGCAGGCACTTCACCGATCCATTCCACGCCACTGTCTTTCATTGGCACAGATGTATCCAAGCCACGAGTGACAGTCGCGACGATTAGAGATTGTTTTAACTTTCCATACTGAGCCACCTTTTGACCGAGCAAATCCATTTTCCGATCAATCTGTGCGGTTCTAGTGTCAAGATAGGTGGCAATAGCTGCTTGTTCTTCATAACAGGGAAGTGCCGTTAATATCTGAAAAAAATCTTTTGGGTATAACCGCAACCTCGATGAGACGATCCCTTTGGAGTTTCTCGTCATTTCGGAAACTGCTTTTGGGGTTCGGTATAAATAGTCAAAGTATCCGTGGCTATAGGGAAGCCCCTTTCTGGGGGCATAAACGCCATAAGCTGGGCTGCAAATTCCGTCCTCTCTGGCTGTTCCTAGCGCCCCCATCCATGCCCACATGGTGTTGATAACCAAATCCCCAGCTCTACAGTGTTTATAGCCTTCCATTGTCTCGGCCATAAACATGTTCACTGTCTTTTCGGAGCGCCGTGTTACGCCCGTAATGTGAGAAACCGTCAACAGCGTTTCACCCCCAGATTGGCTTAAGCTACCTCGTTCAACAAAAATATCTTTGTTGCGCGTAAGTTTCCAGTGCGAAGGGATTTGCTCCAGCCATTCAACGCCACTATTTATATAAGCGGAATATCGCTCTAGCTTGGCACTACTCACAGCACCAGCTCCGCTTCGAGTACTTTAAGCTGTTGATCTAGCTCTGCAATGTCCGCCGCAATATCGCGCACTGAGCGCAGCATTTCTGGCTTGTAAAAAATTTTGTTGAAATTCAGTTCTACGCCGACCACGTTTTCCAAATACACGAACGGCTTGCTAATGTAACGTGCCATAAACGCTTTGATGGCGGCTTGGTTTTCCGCTACATCTTTATGAAAGGGGACAATCTCGTAGTCTTTTTGATAGTCGGCAGTCAGTTCGACGCAAATCTCAATGCGCTCGGCCAATTTTTTCGTGGCCTTTTTGTAACTTGCCGAAACGATGATCTTGCCGCAGCCAAGGGCTTCATTTGTTCCATTTGCTTCTTTGATCAGAGTTTCCTGATCCGCGTCGTAATAGTATTTGGCATCGACAGTGTTGATTACCAATGGCTGTTCTTTATAATTGAGCTGTGCCACTTGGGGTTTGATGGCATCGGCGCAATAATTGTCCAACGAGGCGTATAGGGTAGCGTCGTACTGCGTGATACAAAATTCAGTCAGCGCAAGCTCACCCTGCGTGATCTTAGTGGGCGTCAGATCGATTGAGCTAACGCGTTTCATTTCGCCGAATTTGTCTTCCTTCATCGGCAAGTGCGTTTCGAATGTTCTGCCTTTCTCATCGACATTGGTGAGCATGATGGCTTGTTTGTTGAAGTAGAAAAACTCTTTATCAAACACTCGGGCGTAATCGTTGTCTTGGTAGGCCGAGAGAGTGGCCACGATTTCCAGGCGGCTGAGTTCGTCCACCACTTTGCGCTTGGAACCTTTAGCCCTGTTCAATGGTTTGAATTTTTCGCTGGCATTAATCAGCATCACCTTGTTTTTATGATGTGCTTGTTTGTTTCTATTGAGCACCCACAGGTAGGTATAAATACCGGTATTGAAAAATTCGTCGGTCGGTAGCTGGATCACGGCTTCAACTACGTCGCTGTCCAACATCCATTTGCGGGCCCAATGTCGTTTTGAGTG
>DIZW01000043.1 GCA_002428015.1 Oxalobacteraceae bacterium UBA6018
CTGAACCTGGAACTGTCGGCGCTGGAGGCTGACGGCCGCGGCAAGATCATCTCCAGCCCGCGCGTGGTCACCGAAGACAAGAACATCGCCGTCATCGAGCAGGGCGTGGAACTGCCTTATCAGGTGGCCACCAGCAGCGGCGCCACCTCGATCGCCTGGAAGAAGGCCAACCTGCGCCTGGAAGTGACGCCCCAGATCACCCCGGACGGTAACGTGGTGCTGGAAGTGCACGTCAACAAGGATTCCAAGGGCGACCAGACCAGCGCCGGCTTCGCCATCAACACCCAGCACGTGATGACCAAGGTGATGGTCGAGAACGGCGGCACCGTGGTCCTGGGCGGCATCTACCAGCAATCCGAGACCAGCAACGAGAACAAGGTGCCCTTCCTGGGCGACCTGCCGGTGATCGGCCACCTGTTCAAGAGCACCTCGCGCACCAACAACAAGACCGAGCTGCTGGTGTTCATCACGCCCAAGATCGTGGCCGACCGCCTGTCGAGCCACTGACAGGCAGATATAATTCATCTTTCACATCAGGACAACACCAGGAAATGACCATGCTGCCGAACTTTCTACACCGCGTACTCGCGCCGCGCTTTCGCCTGATCGGCTGCGCGACCCTGGCCCTAGCCCTGAGCGCGTGCGGCGGCGGCGGCGGCAATCCTGGCGCCGTTGGCGGCACCGGAACGGGCACGGGGACCGGCACCGGTACCGGCACGGGCACCACCGCCACGGCGCCGGCCCTGACCCTGTCCATGGTGGACGGCAGCGGCGCGGCCATCAGCAGCCTGTCCGGCGGCCAGAGCGGCGTGTTGCGCGCCAAGGTGGTCGACGCGGCCGGCGCGGCCGCGGGCAATGCCGTGGTTAAATTTTCCGCCTCCGACACCGCCCTGGTGGCCTTCACGCCGGCCTCCGGCTCGGCCCTGACTGACGCCAGCGGCGTGGCCACGATCAACATCAAGCCGGCCAGCGTCACCTCGGCCGGCGCCCTGACGATCCAGGCCGATGCCGTGGTCGCCAGCAAGACCGCCACCGGCACCGTCAACATCGCCGTCGGCGCCGCGCCGCTGACGGTCGGCACGCTCTCGTTCACCCCCGCGCCGAGTGGCTCGCTGCCGGCGTTCAGCACCGCGGCGCTGGCCATTCCCGTGACCTCGGCCGGCCAGCCGGCCACCAGCGTGACCGGCCTGACCCTCAGTTCGCTGTGCGTGGGCGACGGCACCGCCACCCTGGTGCAGGGCAGCCTGGCCAACGGCATCCAGTCGGCTACCTATACCAACAACGGTTGCCTGCGCGTCACGGACACGATTACCGCCTCGATCGGCAATTCCTCGCAGACCATCAAGATCGGCGTGGACGCGGCCAACATCGGCACCATCCAGTTCGTCGGTTCGGACCTGAACGGCAGCTCCATCGTGCTCAAGGGCTCGGGCGGCCTGGGCCGCAAGGAATCGGCCTTGCTGACGTTCCGCGTGCTTGACCAGAACAACAAGGGCCTGGCCGGCGTGGACGTGGCGTTCCGCCCCACCACCAGCACCGGCGGCCTGACCGTCCAGCCCGACAAGGGCACCACCGACGCCAACGGCCAGGTCACCACCACCGTGTCGTCGGGTACCATCCCGACACCGGTGCGGGTGATCGCCGAGGCGACCCGCAACGGCAAGACCATCAGCGGCCTGTCCGACACCCTGGTCATCTCGACCGGCCTGCCGATCCAGCGCAACATGTCGCTCAGCGCGGACAGCTACAACATTGAAGGCTGGAACATCGACGGCACGATCGCCAACCTGACGGTGCGCCTGGCCGACCAGTACGGCAATCCGATCTCCGACGACACCGCCGTCAACTTCGTCACCGAAGGCGGCGCGGTTGGCTCCTCCGCCCAGGGCGCCTGCACCACGCTCAACGGCGGCTGCACGGTACAGCTGCGCAGCCAGAACTTCAGGCCGGCCAATGGCCGCGTCACCGTGCTGGCCTATGTGCAAGGCATCGAGAACTTCGTCGACAGCAACGGCGACGGCCAGTACAGCTGCACCAATTTCGTCGATCCAAACGGTAACGTGCCAGCCACCTACCGGCCGCTGATCGACACCTGCGTGAGCGGCGGCGAACCGTTCACCGACCAGGGCGACCCCTTCCTTGACGCCGGCATGCTGGGCGCGACCTTCGGTATGGAGGCGCAGGGCAAGTACAGCACCCTCGACAACAGTTACGATGCGGCCAATGGCGACCTGCCGATCCCGTTCAACCATACCGGTTACCGCGCGGCGGGCGACGGCAAGTGGGGTCTGAACTACATCGCGGCCAGCACCGAGATCACCTTCAGCGGCTCGGCGCCGACCATCGTGCGCCAGGTGTGCGCCGCCGCGACCTGCCGCGACTGGACCAGCGCCGACGGCACCGAGAGCCAGATCAGCGGCTTGCAGGGCAACGGCTGCGCGGCCCAGGACTTCACCTTCCGCCTGTTTGACGTCAACAACAACCCGATGCCGAGCAACACCGCGGTGGCCACCTCAGACGCGGACAAGCTGAGCCCTGGCACCATGTCGCCGAACGCGGTGCCATCGACCAACGTGGTCGGCGGCACCTTGCACACGGTGCGCATCAAGCCCGACACCGCCTGCGCGCCGGGCAGCTTCGCGCTCAAGATCACCACGCCGGGCGGTGCTTCGTACCTGCGCACATTTACGTCGGCACCTTGAAATCGGGGAACATCTTCCTGGTGGGGTTGATGGGGGCGGGCAAGACAACCATTGGCCGCATCCTTGCCAGGAAATTAGGAAAACGCTTCATCGACACCGACCACGAAATCGAGGCGCGCACCGGCGCGTCGATTCCGTGGATCTTTGAGATCGAAGGCGAGGCCAGCTTCCGCCGGCGCGAGGCGGAGGTCATCGGCGACCTGTCGGCCCAGGACGGCATCGTGCTGGCCACCGGCGGCGGGGCCGTGCTCGACCCTGCCAGCCGCGCCTTCCTGAAGTCGCGCGGCCGGGTGATCTACCTGCGCGCCTCGGTCAACAGCATCCTGGCGCGCACGGCCCACGACAAGAACCGCCCGCTGCTGCAGACGGCCGATCCGCGCCGCAAGCTCGAGGAATTGACCGCCGCGCGCGAGCCCCTGTACCGCGAAGTGGCCGACCTGGTGATCGACACCGGCCGACCTAACGTACAATCGATGGTGCAGACCATTCTGGCGCAGTTGGCGGCGCTGGAGCATTCCGGCGCCCGGTCCGCGCGCAGCCCTCACACCGAATCATCGATGACCGAACCACAACGCACCATACTCAACGTCGACCTTGGCGAACGCAGCTACCCGATCACCATCGGCGCGGCCGTGCTGGCCGACCCGGCCCTGCTGAACCAGCATATCGCCGGGCGCAAGGTCGCCATCGTCACCAACACCACCGTGGCCCCGCTGTACCTGGAGCAGGTGGCCGCCCCGCTGCGCGCGGCCGGGCGCGACGTGCTCGAGATCGTCCTGCCGGACGGCGAGGAGCACAAGACCTGGGTCAGCCTGATGCAGGTGTTCGACGCCCTGCTGGCCCACAAATGCGACCGCAAGACCACCCTGGTGGCGCTCGGCGGCGGCGTGATCGGCGACCTGACCGGCTTCGCCGCGGCCAGCTACATGCGCGGCGTGCCCTTCGTGCAGATCCCGACCACCCTGCTGTCCCAGGTCGACTCCTCGGTGGGCGGCAAGACCGGCATCAACCACCCGCTCGGCAAGAACATGATCGGCGCCTTCTACCAGCCGCGCGCCGTGCTGGCCGACACCGGCACCCTGGACACCTTGCCCGGGCGCGAACTGTCGGCCGGCCTGGCCGAAGTCATCAAGCACGGCGCCATCATCGACGCGCCGTTCTTCGACTGGATCGAGCAGAACATCGTCAAGCTGATGGCGCGCGACGTGGCGGCCCTGACCCACGCGATCGCCCGCTCGTGCGAGATCAAGGCCGACGTGGTGCGCCAGGACGAGCGCGAAGGCGGCCTGCGCGCGATCCTCAATTTCGGCCATACCTTCGGCCACGCGATCGAGGCCGGCCTGGGCTACGGCGAATGGCTGCACGGCGAGGCGGTCGGTTGCGGCATGGTGATGGCGGCCGACCTGTCGCAGCGCTTAGGCTACATCGACGCGGCCGCCGTGGCGCGCATCCGCAACCTGGTGGCCGCGGCCGGCCTGCCGGTGCGCGCGCCCGACCTGGGCACGGCGCGCTGGCTCGAGCTGATGGAAGTGGACAAGAAGAACGAGGGCGGCGCCATCAAGTTCATCCTGCTCAAGCCGCTCGGCGCGCCCTGCATCACGGCCGTGCCGCATGAGCACCTGCTGGCCACCCTGGCCGCCTGCGTCGGCTGACATGGGCCCCGAAGACCACCTCGCTCCCTACGCCGCGCGTTCGGACGCGGGGCGGGGCCGGCGCCATCCCGAGGCCGGCCATGCCTCGCGCAGCCAGTTCCAGCGCGACCGCGACCGCATCATCCACAGCTCGGCCTTCCGCCGCCTCGAATACAAGACCCAGGTGTTCCTCAATCACGAGGGCGACATGTTCCGCACCCGGCTCACGCACAGCCTGGAGGTGGCCCAGATCGGCCGCTCGATCGCGCGCAACCTGCGCCTGAACGAGGACCTGGTCGAAGCGCTGGCGCTGGCCCACGACCTGGGCCACACGCCCTTCGGCCACGTCGGCCAGGACGTGCTCAACGAGTGCATGCAGGACCACGGCGGCTTCGAGCACAACCTGCAAAGCCTGCGCGTGGTGGACCACCTGGAGCAGCACTACGGCGCCTTCGACGGCCTGAACCTGATGTTCGACACGCGCGAGGGCATCCTCAAGCACTGCTCGCTGGCCAACGCGCGCGCGCTGGGGCCGGTGGCGCAGCGCTTCATCGACCGCACCCAGCCGACCCTGGAAGCCCAGCTGACCAACCTGGCCGACGAGATCGCGTACAACAGCCACGACATCGACGACGGCCTGCGTTCGGGCCTGATCAGTATCGCCCAGCTCGAGGAGGTCGATTTCTTCGCGCGCCGCTGGCGCGAGGTGCAGGCCGCGTATCCGGGCCTGTCCGGGCGGCGCGCCATCTACGAGACCTTGCGGCGCCTGATCACGGTGCTGGCCGACGACCTGATCAACTGCTCGAGCGCCCTGCTGGCCGAGGCCGCGCCGGCCGACGTGGAGGCCGTGCGCGCGGGCGCGCCGCTGATCCGCTTCTCCGACCCGATGCGCAAGGACGCGACCGAACTCAAGCGCTTCCTGCGCGCCAACCTGTACCGCCACTACCAGGTCAACCGCATGCGCGTGAAGGCCAGCCGCATCGTGCGCGAGCTGTACCAGGCCTTCATGGCCGAGCCGGCGCTGCTGCCGCCCGACTACCAGGACGGTTCCGGCGAGGCGGGCAAGCAGGCGCGCAAGATTGCCGACTACATCGCCGGCATGACCGACCGCTACGCGATCCGCGAGCATCGCCGCATTTTCTCGCTCGAGGAGCTGTAGCGCCGCCAGGCCGCTAGAACAATGACGGCGCGCCCAGCTCGGCCAGCAGCTTTTTGACCGGGGCGGGCAGGGCGGCGCCGCCCACCTCGCTCAACGGGTACCACTGGTAGCGCGCCTCGAGCGCGGCGCGCGCGCCCAAGGTCACCTGGAACGGCAGCACGTGCAGCTTGTAGTGGGTGAACACATGCACCAGCGGCAGCAGCGCCTGGACCGACTCGACCGGGCCGAAGCGGGCCGCGGCGGCGTCCAGCGCGCCGTCGGGGACCGCGCCGCGCGCGCCATGGCCATCCACCTCGGGCAGCGACAGCAGGCCGCCCCAGATCCCGCTGTCGGGACGCTGTTCGAGCAGCACCGCGCCCTGGTCGAGCACGACCAGCATGGCCGCCTGCTTTTCGGGGATGGTCTTTTTCGGCTTACGCACCGGCAGCTCGGCGGTGCGGCCCTCGGCCAGGGCCACGCAGCGCGCGCTCAGCGGGCAGCGCTGGCAATCGGGCGCGCCGCGCGTGCACAGGGTCGCGCCCAGGTCCATCAAGCCCTGGGTATAGGATTCGATGCCCTCGTGCGGCAGCAGCGCCTCGGCGCGCCGCCACAGGGCGTCCTCCACCGGCTTCAGGCCGGGGTACTCGGCGATGCCGAACACGCGCGCGAACACGCGCTTGACGTTGCCGTCCAAAATGGCCGCGCGCGCGCCGCTGGAGAACGCCGCGATCGCCGCCGCCGTCGAGCGCCCGATGCCGGGCAGCTCGGCCAGCAAATGCGGGTCGCTGGGGAACACGCCGCCGTGCTCGGCCACGACACGTTTGGCGCAGGCGTGCAGGTTGCGTGCGCGGGTGTAGTATCCGAGCCCGCTCCACTGCGCCATTACGGCATCAAGCGGCGCGGCGGCCAAGTCGTGCAGGGTGGGGAAGCGCTCCAGGAAGCGCGCGTAGTAGCCGAGCACCGCGGCGACCTGGGTCTGCTGCAGCATGATCTCGGACAGCCACACGCGGTAGGCGTCGCGGGTGTTCTGCCACGGCAGCGCGTGGCGCCCGTATGTGCGCTGCCATTCGATGACGCTGGCCGAGAAGCTGGGGTCGTCCAGTTGCTCGAATTCGGTCAGCCGTTTCACGCCGCCGCCGCCAGCGGCGCCGCGTCCATGGCCCGCGCCACGCCGCCTGCCAGATCGCGCAGGCGGTCCTGGACCTTCTCCAGGTCGCTCTGGGTGGCCTCGAAGGCGGCGATCTTCTGTTCCAGGCTGTCGGTGGCGTCGTGGATGCGCTGGATCGACGCCAGCCGGTGCTTGAGCTGCTCCTTGTGCTGGCGGATCTGCGCCTCGAGCGGCGCCATGATCACCTTCAGCCAGGCCTCGACGTCGGCGTTGGCGGCGCGGTAGCTGCGCCGCACGCGCGAGGCGATCGAGTCGAAGAAGCGTTCGAGCAGGGCGCCGCGGCTGGTCATGATCAGGGTGGTGGTGCCGAACTGCTTCTGGTAGACGTCCTCGATGGCGTCGATCTCGGCGCGGTACTTGCGCAGCGACAGCGCCATCGGCGCCGGCAGCGACAGGCCGTGCTCGGCCGCGAATTTCTTGTACATCATCTCCATCATCTCGCTGATCTCGTTGATCTTGGCGCTGGAGATGTCGAGGTTGGCGCGGGCCTGGTCGAAGAACTGGCGCACCGGCGCGCGCATGCCGGTGGCGAAGCGGGTCGCCTGCATGGCCTCGCGCACGGTGGAGATCTCGTGCTGCACGATGTCCATGCCGAGCGTGGTGTAGAGCTCCGTGGACAGGCGCGCGAACACCGAGCGCGTGCCCTGCAGCTTGAACAGGCTGGCGTCGAATTCCTTCTTCTCGACCTCGATGCGGCGCATCATGTGGGCGATCACGCCCTGGTTCTTCCCGCGCAGGCTTTTGAGCTCCTGCAGCTGCTCGACGATGTCGCGCACGCGCGCGCCGATGCTGCCCTGCTGGACCGCGACCAGGGCCGCCATGTCGTCGGCCAGCTGCTTGCGGATGATGTCCTTCTTGGCCGGAATGAGCTCGTTGAACAGCGCCGCCTCGAGCGCGCCGATGCGGCTTTTCTCCAGCAGCGCCATGTCGCCGTTGATCTTGGCCACCAGCGCCTTCTGGGCCGACACCGGATACACCTGGCGCGCGTCGAGCGCCAGCATGTGCGCCACCGAGGCCTGCTGGCGCTCGATCTCGGCCTCGTTGCCGGACTCGCTCTTGAGCTCGTCCCACATCGCGTCGATCTTGTTGAGCACCACGATGCGGCCGGCGCCGGCGCCGATGTGGTTGCGCCAGACTTCGATGTCGCTCTTGGTCACGCCGGTCTCGGCGGCCAGGATGAACAGCACCGCGTGCGCGCTCGGGATCAGGTTCAGCGTCAGCTCGGGCTCGGTGCCGATCGCGTTCAAGCCCGGGGTGTCCAGGATCACCAGGCCTTCCTTGAGCAGCGGATGGGGGAAGTTGATGATCGCGTGGCGCCACTGCGAGATCTCGACCTGGCCGGCGCCGTCGAGCGTGGCGGCGATGTCGGGATCGCTCTCGTCGAACAGGCCGTAGCGCTTGGCCTCGTCCACGCTCACGTGCTTGGTGCGGCTGACCTGCTTGAACGTCTCGTGCATGTCGTCGCCGGCGCCCAGGGCCAGCGGCAGCACGGTCCAGGCGCCCGGGTCGTCGCGGTAGTCGCTGGTGGACAGGGCGCTCGCGCGCGTCTCGATCGGCAGCAGGCGGATGCAGGGCGGGTAGGCCGCGTCGTACATCAGCTCGGTCGGACACATGGTGGTGCGCCCGGCCGCCGACGGCAGGATGCGCTGGCCGTAGTCGGCGAAGAAGATGGCGTTGATCAGCTCGGATTTGCCGCGCGAGAATTCGGCCACGAAGGCCACCGACAGCTTGTCGTCGGCCAGGCGCCCCAGCGCGCGCGCGATGCGCTGCTCGGTCACCGGATCGGTCAGCTCGGCCGCGTTGACCCACATCTGATAATTTTCCAGCGCGGCCACCACGCCTTTGCGCCACGCGCCGTACTGCTGAAAATCGTGCACCATTCTGCTCACGTTGCCCTCGTCATCTCTGACAATTCACACAATAAAAGGTAGAGCGCTGACCCTGCTTGATCTGGCGGATCGGGGCGCCACAGTTGCGGCACGGCACTCCGGTACGATCATAGACGAAATACGTCTGCTGGAAATACCCGGATTGTCCATTCACCGCAAGAAAGTCGCGTAAAGTGCTGCCGCCCTGCACGATGGCCTCGGCCAGGATGCCGCGGATGGCGGCGGCCAGCTTGTCATAGCGCCCGCGCGCGATGCGCCCGGCCGGCGTCTTCGGATTGATGCCCGCGCGGAACAGGCTTTCACAGGCGTAGATGTTGCCGACCCCCACCACGATGTCGCCGGCCAGCAAGACCTGCTTGATCGGCGCGCTGCGCCTGCGCGTGGCGTTGAACAGCGTCGCCCCGCTGAAGTCGTCGCCGAGGGGCTCCACGCCCAGGCCGCGCAGCAGGATGTGCTGGTCCAGCTCGCCGTCGTCGTTGGCATGCCACAGCACCGCCCCGAAGCGGCGCGGATCGTTTATGCGCAGCGCCTGCAGGCCGGTCTCGCCCTGGATCACCAGGTCGATATGGTCGTGTTTCTTCGGCTCCGTGTCGGCCGGCAGCACGCGCAGGTGGCCGGACATGCCCAGGTGCACGATCAAGGTCCCGTGCCCGAAGCCGATCAGCAAATACTTTCCGCGCCGGCCGGTATGGGTGATGCGCCGGCCCTCGAGCAGCGCCGCCAGGCCGGGCGGGAAGGGCCAGCGCAGGCCGTCGCGGCGCAGCAGCACGCGCTCGACCACGCGGCCCTCGATATGCGGGGCCACCCCGCGCCGGGTCACTTCGACTTCTGGCAACTCAGGCATGGGGGACGCGCCGATCGCGGTGAAAATTCATGTAAAGTGGCGCGCCGGTCCCATACGCGGGCGGAAGCTTCAGCGTAGAATCGGAACTAATTGCTGTCATTCTGGAATTGCCTTGAAAAACGCTTTCGCCATTGTAACCCTGTCCGGCCTGCTGGCCGCGTGCGCCACCGCCCCCCAGCGTCCCGGCGCCGCCCTGGCCACCGCTGCCGCGCCCGCCGCGGCAGCGGACGAAGCCGACATCGCGCAGGCGCCGGAGGCGGTCGCGTCGGAGGAAAAGCTGCCCAAGGTGGCGCTCACGGGCGAGCTGCTGTACCAGCTTCTCAAGGCCGAGCTCGAATACAAGGATGGCAACTGGGAAGATCCCTACGCGATCCTGATGCGCGCGGCGCGCCAGACCCGCGACCCGCGCCTGGCCCAGCGCGCCGCCGAGATGGCGCTGGGCGCCAAGCAGGGCGAGCAGGCCAAGGCCGCCGTGTCGCTGTGGCGCGCGCTGGCGCCCGACTCGGAAGAGGCGGCCCAGTACTACCTGGGCTTCGCCGTCATGGCCGACCGGCTCGACGAAGCCGAGGCCATCTTCAAGCGCCAGCTGGACGAGGCGACCCCGGCCACGCGCCCGCTGGCCATGTTCCAGGCCCAGCAATACCTGAGCCGCGCCAAGGACCGCGATGCCGCCTCCGGCGTGCTCAAGCGGCTGCTGGCGCCTTATGCCGGCACGGTCGAGGCGCGCGTCGTACTGGCCCAGGACGCCTTCACGCGCGGCGACAGCGCCGGCGCCATGGCCGAGGCGCGCGCCGCGCTGGCGATGAAGCCCGATTCCGAGCTCGCCATGCTGACCCTGGCGCAGGTCACGCCGGACCAGGCCGAGGTGGCCGCCATGCTGACCCGCTTCCTGGCCGCCAACCCGGGCGCGCGCGAAGTGCGCACCGCGTACGCGCGCGCGCTGGTGGGGCAGAAGCAGTACGACCAGGCGCGCCAGCAGTTCGTGGCCCTGCTCAAGGAGTCGCCCGACAATCTCAACACCCTGTACGCGCTGGGCATCATGTCGATGCAGGTGGGCCAGCCGGCCGAGGCCGAGAAATACTTCGCCCATTTCGTGCAGGTGCTCGACACCCGTCCCAACGACGAGCGCGACAGCGGCAAGGTGCTGATGATCTTGGCCCAGCTGGCCGAGGAGCGCGGCGACCTGAAGGCGGCGCGCGCATGGCTGGAGAAGGTCGACGACGAGGAGCCGGCCGCGTATTTCGCGGCCCAGCTCAAGCGCGCCGAGCTGATGGCCAAGGGCGGCGACCTGGCCGGGGCCCAGACCTTCCTGGCCGCGCTCAAGCCGGCCGACGCCGCGGCCCAGGCCCAGCTGGTGATGACGCAGGGGCAGATCCTGCGCGCGGCCGGCAAGTTTGACGAGGCCTACGCGCTGATGGAGGAGGGCGCGCGCCGCTTTCCGGCCAACGCCGACCTGCTCTACGACTTCGCGCTGCTGGCGGAGAAGACCGGCCACCTGGACGTGATGGAAAAGACCCTGCGCGAAGTGATGGTGCAGGCGCCCGAGAACCATAACGCCTACAACGCCCTCGGCTACTCGCTGGCCGAGCGCAACGTGCGCCTGGACGAGGCGCTGGCGCTGATCGGCAAGGCCTTGCAGATGTCCCCGGACGATCCGTTCATCATGGACAGCATGGGCTGGGTGCAGTACCGGCTGGGCAACCTGGACGAAGCCGAGGCCCAGTTGCGCCGCGCCTACGCGCTGCGCAACGACGTCGAGATCGCGGTGCACCTGGGCGAGGTGCTGTGGAAGAAAGGGCGCGAGGCGGACGCGCAGACGCTGCTGCGCCAGGCGCGCGCGCGCGACCCGCACAACGACACGCTCAAGGACACCTTGGCACGCCTGCATTTGAGCCTGTAGCGGCGCGCGCTTGGCGCCGCGGCCCGCACTGGCCGCTTTCGGTATACTCTGCGGGTCCTTGCCAACCACGATATCCTCGACGATGCCACTTTCTCCCGCACTGCGCCGCCTCTGCGCCGCCAGCCTCGCCCTCCTGCTCTCGGCCTGCGCCAGCACCGGTCCGCTGTCGAGCGCGCCGGTGGCCGACTACCGCGACAGCATCGCGCTGGGCGGGCGCCTGAGCGTCAATTACGAGAAGGACGGCAAGCCGGAGAGCGTGACCGGCACCTTCAACTGGACCCAGACCCCGGCCGCCATCGACGTCAGCCTGGCCTCGCCGCTGGGCCAGACCATGGCCACGATCCAGGTCACGCCGCAGTCCGCCACGCTGATCCAGGCCGGCCAGGCGCCGCGGGTGGCCAAGGACATCGACACCTTGAGCGCGCAGACGCTGGGCTGGTCGCTGCCCGTGTCGGGCCTGCGATACTGGCTGCAGGGCTATGCCACCGGCGCCGACGGCAAACGCTTCGCGGCCTCGCCGGCCAACAACCGCATCACCACCGCCGACGGCTGGAGCGTGAGCTTCGTGAGCTGGCAGGACGAGCACGCGCCGCGGCCGCAGCCCAAGCGCATCGACGCCCAGCGCCGCGCCACGCTCGACAGCGGCGAGCTGGCGATCCGCATCGTCATCGACGGCCAGCCCTGACATGGCCGCCTTCCTGCATGCCTGCCCGGCGCCGGCCAAGCTGAACCTGTTCCTGCACGTGACCGGGCGCCGCCCGGACGGCTACCACCTGCTGCAAACCGTGTTCCAGCTGATCGACCATGGCGACAGCCTCGACTTCGACCTGCGCGAGGACGGCCTGGTGCGCCGCACCACCGAGCTGGCGGGCGTGCCCGAGGAGCAGGACCTGGTCGTGCGCGCGCTGCGCCTGCTGCAGGCGGAGTACGCGCGCCGGCACGGCCGGCAGGCGCCCGGGATCGACGTGGCGATCGACAAGCGCCTGCCGATGGGCGGCGGCCTGGGCGGCGGCTCGTCGGACGCGGCCACGGCGCTGATGGCGGCCAACCACTTGTGGCGGGCCGGCCTGACGCGCGACGAACTGATGGCGCTGGCCTTGCCGCTGGGCGCGGACATCCCCTTCTTCATCTTCGGCGAGAACGCCTTCGCCGAAGGGGTGGGGGAGCGCCTGGTGGCGGTGGCCACGCCCGCGCGCTGGTACGTGGTGCTCGAACCGGGCGTCGCGGTGCCGACCGCGGCAATTTTTTGCTCCGAACATTTGACAAGGAACACAGAACCCGTCAGAATAGCGGACTTTTCCAGGCACCTCACGAGTCCAGCGGCTGTGAGCGGGTTTGGTAAAAACGACCTGCAAGCTGTCGCAAGCCGTTTGTTTCCGCCGGTAGCCGAGGCGGTCGAATGGCTGGGGCAATTTGGCGAGGCCAGGATGACTGGCTCCGGAGCGTGCGTGTTTTGCGCGTTTTCCAGCGAAAGCGCGGCCGACGCGGTACTGACCCAAGTGCCTGCTGTCTGGAGCGCCTGGAAAGCCAAATCGCTGGCTCGCCACCCGCTACAAGCGGTGTTGCAAGGAAGTGGAGTTATAGAATAAAATTTGGCCTGACGTTAGGTTTGACGATAAAATGCGTCAGATGTGACGGCAAGCAGTCAGTTGCGTAGGGGAATCGCCAAGCTGGTTAAGGCACTGGATTTTGATTCCAGCATACCAAGGTTCGAATCCTTGTTCCCCTGCCATTCGTTTTGCCTGGTCTGTCGATGCGCAATCCGCGTCCAGCAGGCGAACTCGGTGGCCTCGCCCTCGCGAGTCATCCTTTTTGCATAGCGTCAGTTGGCCTGGTCTGGCTGATGCCCTTTCAAGTAAATCAACGCTTACCTCTGGGACTCCCATGGCTTACGAAAACCTGATGGTTTTTACCGGCAACGCTAATCCGGCGCTGGCAGAAGGAGTCGCAAAAAATCTCGGCATCCCGCTCGGCAAGGCCGTGGTCTCGAAATTCTCCGACGGCGAAGTCATGGTCGAGATCAACGAGAACGTGCGCGGCAAGGACGTGTTCGTCCTGCAATCGACCTGCGCACCGACCAACGACAGCCTGATGGAAATCATCCTGATGGTCGACGCCTTGAAGCGCGCCTCCGCCGGCCGCATCACCGCCGCCATCCCTTACTTCGGTTACGCCCGCCAGGACCGCCGTCCGCGTTCGGCGCGCGTGGCGATCTCGGCCAAGGTGGTGGCCAACATGCTGGAAAAAGCCGGCGTCGAGCGGGTCCTGATCATGGACTTGCACGCCGACCAGATCCAGGGCTTCTTCGATATCCCGGTCGACAACATCTACGCCTCGCCGCTGCTACTGAGCGACCTGCAAAAGCGTAACTACGACGACCTGCTGGTGGTCTCGCCCGACGTGGGCGGCGTGGTGCGCGCACGCGCGCTGGCCAAGCGCCTCGGTTGCGACCTGGCCATCATCGACAAGCGCCGCCCGAAGGCGAACGTGTCGGAAGTGATGAACATCATCGGTGAAGTCGAAGGCCGCAACTGCGTGATCATGGACGACATGGTCGACACCGCCGGCACCCTGACCAAGGCGGCCGAGGTGCTCAAGGAGCGCGGCGCCAAGAAAGTGGTGGCGTATTGCACCCACCCAGTCCTGTCCGGCCCGGCGATCGACCGCATCTCGGCCTCGCCGCTGGACGAGCTGGTCGTCACCGACACGATTCCGCTGTCGCTGGCCGGCAGCGCCTGCGCCAAGATCCGTCAACTGACCTGCGCGCCACTGCTGGCTGAAACCTTCAAGCGCATCAGCAAGGGCGACTCGGTGATGTCGCTGTTCGTCGACTGACACGCTGCATTCGGTCCCGGTTTTTCCCGCGGCGCGCTGGCAACCAAGCCAGCGCGCCGTTGTCGTAAAAGATTCGTGGGCGCGCTGTGCGCTCATTTTTGAAGTCCCTGGTCGCGGGGACTTCACCACGCAGGGCAGTCCAGCCCCGCATTTTTTGGAGTTTCACATGAAAGTTATCGCATTTAACCGCAATCTGCAGGGGTCCGGAGCGAGCCGCCGCCTGCGTACTGCTGGCCAAACCCCAGGCATCATCTACGGTGGCGCCGAAGCCCCTGTGCTGATCGCGCTCGACGGCAACGCCCTGTACCACGCGCTCAAGAAAGAAGCTTTCCACAGCTCGATCCTGGACCTGGAAATCGACGGCAAGAGCCAGCAAGTGCTGCTGCGCGACTTCCAGATGCACGCGTTCAAGCAATTGGTCCTGCACGCTGACTTCCAGCGCGTCGACGCCAACAGCCGCCTGCACAAGAAGATCGCCCTGCACTTCATCAACGCCGACGTGTCGCCAGCGGTCAAGCTGCACGGCGCGACCGTGTCGCACGTGCTGTCCGAGCTGGAAGTGTCGTGCGTCGCGACCGACCTGCCTGAGTTCATCACCGTCGACCTGTCCAACATCGACGTTGGCCACTCGATCCACGTGTCCGACCTGGCCCTGCCAAAAGGCGTGAGCGCTCTGACCCACGGCAAGAACCTGACCGTGGCCACCGCGGCCGTGCCAGCTGGCCAGGTGTCGGCTGAAGCGACTGCCGAAGCGCCAGCCGCGGCGGCTGCCGCCGCACCGGCCGCCAAGCCAGCCAAGGCCAAGAAGTAATTCCGCCGCCGGGACGCCTGTCCCGGCTGCTGGAGAAGAACCCGCCTGGGGCAGCCCGGCGGGTTTTTTAACGCCCGCGCCCGCCGCGCGGGCCGGCGTATATACTAGCCAGCCATTCATCCACCAACCGCTATTTTCCATGCCTATACGCCTGATCGTCGGCCTCGGCAATCCCGGCCCCGAGTACGAGCAGACCCGCCACAACGCCGGGTTCTGGCTGGTCGACAACCTCGCCAACAGCCTGCCCGGCTGCCGCCTGCAGCGCGAGTCGCGCTTTAACGCCATGCTGGCCAAGAGCAGCATCGCCGGCCAGGAAGTGTGGCTGCTCGAACCGCTGACCTTCATGAACCGTTCCGGCCAGTCGGTGGGCGCGCTGGCGCGCTTCTACAAGATCAACCCGGACGAAGTGCTGGTGGTCCACGACGAGCTCGACCTGCCGCCCGGCGCGGCCAAGCTGAAGAAGGGCGGTTCCTCCGGCGGGCACAACGGCCTCAAGGACATCACGGCCGCGCTCGGAACCCAGGACTACTGGCGCCTGCGCCTGGGCATCGGCCACCCGCGCACGCTGGCCTCCCAGCAGGCCGTGGCCGACTTCGTGCTGCACCGTCCGCGCAAGGAGGAGCAGGTGCTCATCGAGGAGGCGATCGACAAGAGCCTGCGCGTGCTGCCGCTGGCGGTGGAAGGCAAGTTCGACGTCGCCACGATGCGCTTGCATTCGGCCTGAGGACGCCGGCGCCCTCAGCGCACGCTCGCTTGCCTTGCCAGGGCGCTCATCGCCCGGGTTCGGACGGCAGCCGATAGACGTTCGTGCTCCAGTGCTTGCTTCGATGTGGTCCGCGGGCGATCCAGCCTGAAGCGATCAGCTCCTTTGCGATGAGGCGGTTCATGATGCCGTGGCCCACCAGGAGCACGGGGCCTTCCCGGGCCAGGGAAACCAGCTGACCGCTCGCGCGCTTGGCGCGTGTTCTCGCGGCCTGGATCGATTCGGCGCCGCGCGCATAACCGCCGATCCACAGCAAACGGAATAGCGCGGCCCACGTATGCGGGGGCAGGCGAGGGCGTCGCCAGAGCGCATACGGGAGCTCCGCCTCGCCGAAGACCGCGTCGGTCAAGGCCGGCGCATGGCCGAGCGCCTTCGCCGACGACAGTGCCCGGGTCGCGGTACTTGCCACGATCACCGATGCCGACATCGCGGCGTGTACGCTCGATATAGGGACATCGTTATCCTCCACTTCGGAACGGTTGTAATCCTCGATCCACTGCGCCATTTCACGGGGCGCCAACCAAGCTGCTGCCGGCAAAATGGGCTTTCCATGTCTCATGAGAGTAATTTGCATTTGAGCGCCGATCGGAAAAGTTGGTCCCCCCGAGCTTAACTGATGCGCTGCCTGCGTCGCAACATCGGGCGGGCACCACGGGGTGCCCCGGCGCGGCGAGCGTATTGCGCGCACGCCCCTCCCGGAACCGCGGCCGCCAGCTGGGAAGAGTTGGAACGAAAAAAAGAAGCGCATGCCGTGAGACCGCGGCATGCGCCTGATGTTCATCCGGCCAAACGCGCCGTACTGGTATTGCAGGCAATTTGATTGGTTCTACTGACTTATTTTGAAATTGATATGTCAAATTTGAATTAGTCACGTTGTCATCGTCGCACCGGGCAGGCGCGCCAACAGCCGCCGGGAGCGCCTTGGCGCGCGCATAATTGGCGCCGCCGCCGCGAGGGCGGGTTACAATGTGAGGTTTAGGGCCGCACCCGCTGCCGGTCGCGTCCCTCGTCCATCGAATTAGAAAGTTTTCCCATGAGTCTGCAATGCGGCATCGTCGGCCTGCCTAACGTCGGCAAGTCCACCCTTTTCAACGCGCTGACCAAGGCCGGCATCCCGGCCGAGAATTATCCGTTCTGCACCATCGAACCGAACGTCGGCGTCGTCGAAGTGCCGGACCCGCGCATGGATGCGCTGGCTGCGATCGTCAAGCCCGAGCGCATGGTCAACGCCATCGTCGAATTCGTCGACATCGCCGGCCTGGTGGCGGGTGCGTCGAAAGGCGAGGGCCTGGGCAACCAGTTCCTGTCGCACATCCGCGAAACGGACGCCATCGTCAACGTGGTGCGCTGCTTCGAGGACGACAACGTGATCCACGTGGCCGGCAAGATCAGCCCGCTCGACGACATCGAAGTCATCCAGACCGAGCTGGCGCTGGCGGACATGGGCACGGTCGAGAAAGCCATCCACCGCGAGCACAAGAAGGCCCGTTCGGGCGACAAGGACGCCGCCAAGCTGGTCGCCCTTCTCGAGCGCATGATGCCCTTCCTGAACGAGGCCAAGCCGGTGCGCGCAATGGGCCTGGACGCCGAGGAAATGCTGCTGATCAAGCCGCTGTGCCTGATCACGGCCAAGCCGGCCATGTACGTGGCCAACGTGTCCGACACCGGCTTCACCAACAACCCGCTGCTGGACCAGCTGAGCGAGTACGCCAAGTCGCAGAACGCGCCCATCGTGGCCATCTGCGCGTCCATCGAATCGGAGATCGCCGACCTGGACGAGGGCGACAAGGCCGCCTTCCTGGCCGACATGGGCATGCAGGAGCCGGGCCTGGACCGCCTGATCCGCGCCGCCTACAAGCTGCTCGGCCTGCAGACCTACTTCACGGCGGGTGTGAAGGAAGTGCGCGCCTGGACCATCCACGTGGGCGACACCGCGCCCCAGGCCGCCGGCGTGATCCACACCGACTTCGAACGCGGCTTCATCCGCGCCCAAACCATCGCCTACGACGACTTCATCGCCTACAAGGGCGAGGCCGGCGCCAAGGAAGCCGGCAAGATGCGCGCCGAGGGCAAGGAATACGTGGTCAAGGATGGCGACGTGCTGAACTTCCTGTTCAACGTCTAACTGGACGGGATCAGATCACGACGTTTTAAGTGATCGCATGATTTCCTGGAAGCCCCGTTAGTCCGGGGCTTCTTTGCTTCCAAGCCATCAACAATAACGATCATCTGTTAGGCGTACATGATCGTGAGTTTCTTCAAGCCTGTTGAAATCGTCGCGTTCCCGCGCTACATCAACGCCTGCTGCGTTGGTGGGGACCTCCCTGGCCGCGTCACCAGCGACATTTTGGCGGAAGCAAAATAACAAGATTTCCTTTTTGCTTTCCGGTAGAATCCCTGGCACGACTGACAGGTTCAGGGACTCTGGAGTGAACGCATGAAGACGATCGGACTGCTGGTGCTGGCCGGCGCGCTGCTGGGCACGCCCGCCGCATGGGCCGGCGACGACGCCATCTCCGTCATCAAATGCAGCAACTGCGCCGAATGGAACCAGCCGCAGCGGCCGTTCAACGTGGCCGGCAATACCTGGTACGTCGGCACCGGCGGGTTGTCGGCCCTGCTCATCACCGGTCTCCAGGGCCACATCCTGCTCGACGGCGCGCTGCCGCAATCGGCCGCGTTGATCGAGCAGAACATCAAGGCGCTTGGCTTTCGCATCGAGGACGTCAAGCTGATCCTGAACTCGCACGCGCACTTCGACCACGCCGGCGGGATCGCCGCGCTGCAGGCCGCGAGCGGGGCGGTGGTGGTGGCCAGCGCGCACGGCGCCCAGGTCCTGCGCGACGGCACGATCGGCCCGGACGATCCGCAATATGATCCGGCCCATCCGTCGCGCGTTTCGCGCGTGGCCAAGGTACGCAGCGTCGCCGACGGCGAAACGCTCAGCGTCGGACCGTTGCAGGTTACCGCCCGCCTCACGCCCGGTCATACGCCGGGGAGCACCACCTGGACCTGGACCTCGTGCGAGCACGGGCGCTGCCTCGACATGGTCTACGCCGACAGCCTGACGCCGGTGTCGGCCGACGGGTTCCGCTTCACCGGTGACGCAAACCATGCCGACCGTTCCGTCGCCTTCATGGCCAGCATCGACAAGGTGGCGGCGCTCAAGTGCGACGTGATCGTCTCGACCCACCCCGACTTCACCGATACGATGGAGAAGCAGGCCGCGAAGACGGCGACGCACAATACCTTCATCGATCCGGACGGCTGCCGCAAGTACGCCGCCGAAGCCCGCAAACGCCTGGCCGCGCGCTTGGCGCAAGAGCGCAAAGGCTGATGCGGCCGCCGCCGCGCCCGGTCGCCGAACCTTGCGCGGCGAGATTCTTGTCCGATACTGGAACCGCGACCACGCGGCCCGGCACATGTACACGTTGAACATAAGCATCGATCACCATGAAAGCTCCATCATGAAATTTCTGGCTATCCTGTTGGCGACCTTTCTCCTCGCGGCGTGCAGCACGCCGCGCCGCGATACCACGCCTGCGCCGGTCGTGGCCGCCGCCTCTTGCACGTCGTCGCCGGACGGCTCGCTCCATTGTGGTGGCAAGGAAGCGGGATGCGCGACGACGGCGGCGGGCAACGTGGGGTGCGGCGGGGCGGCCCCGATGTGCCGAACCTCGCATACGGGCGAGGTGGCCTGCGGAGGACTGGCGGTGACGTGCCAGGTCTCGCACACTGGACGGGTGGCATGCGGTGGCATGGCGCCCACTTGCCAGGTGTCCCATACCGGCGAAGTGGCATGCGGCGGACAAGCGACGCTCTGCCAGACCTCACACACCGGCGCTGTGGCGTGCGGCGGATTGGCTTCGGTCTGCCAGACCTCGCACACAGGGGCAGTGGCGTGCGGTGGGCAGGCTTCGGTCTGCCAGACCTCGCATACCGGCCAGGTTGCGTGCGGTGGCTTGGCCGAGGTTTGCAAGAGCTCGCACACGGGAGAGGCCGCGTGCGGCGGGCGCGCTCCAGTTTGCCTTACCTCGATGACCGGCAAGGTCGCCTGCGGCGGCAACGCGCCGTCGTGCCAGCACACTGATGGCGCCAACGCGCAATGTCGGGTTTCCACTCTGTGAACGCGAGCACGGCCCGGCGCTGAGGCAGGCGTACCCGGTAGCGACGGCCCACCCTGGTCTATCCTGTGGCGGCTAATCCGGTGCCGCCGAAGACGAAGAACGCATTACTTCTGCGCATGTCGGCGAATTGCTGCTCCAGCGATATGGATGCCGGCTTGCCGCCGGCGACAGCGGCGTCAACAAACCTGAGGCTGGGCTCCTGGAGGCTGCGCTCGACCATGGCCAGCGTCCCTTCTTGCAGTTGCGCCGTCGTTTGGACCTCGGTGGGCTGATCGGGTGGCCCCGTGTAGCGGCGCCGCGAGGGTTGCCACGGACTTTGCCCGTAGAACGCGAAGAACGCTCCGCGCGCCGCATTCGCTTCGTTATATGACTTGAGCAATTCGCAGATCGCCTTCAGCTCCTCCGTCTCATGCGCGCCGCGATGGATCGCGGTGGCGGTTTCAAGCAGGGTCGTGAGGCCCATGCTGAACACCGGCAGGCCGCGCCGGACCGCCAGGCCGATCAGCTGCCTGATCCGCACCTCATCGACAGGCTCGCGCTCCAGGGCCAGGGCGGCCGCGATGATGGGGCCGTCGGGTAGCATCGGGAACCAGCTGACGAGGTTCTCGACCCACTGGCGACGCGGTTCGAGCCGGTCGATCTTCAACAGCAGATAGGCTCCCGCCGCCGCCGATACCGAATCCTGCTGCTTGGCGTAGAGGTCGAGGTCCGCGCTTTCCCACAATTTGCCGAGGCGATCGGCCTCCGCCATCGCGCCACGCGACAGGTAGCTCATGATCAGCTCGTTCATCGGCTTGACGCGCGCCACGGTGACCTTGACGGAATCGAGGCCAGGGTCATCGCTTCGGCTGCGCGTCACGGCCACGCGTACGGGTCCACCCGGCAGCGAGATCAGGCGCCATGCCAGCGCGTCGCCGCCGACCTGGAGCAGGCCGGGCGCGTCTGGCGCCATGTCGATGGTGATCTGGCGCGCGCCGGTGTCCTGGTGCGAGTCGGCGCAGGGCAAGGGCTGCGCGCTCCACTGGCCGCCGCGCAACTGCCACAGCACCATCCAGATCGCTCCGATGTGCCTTGGCTGCGGCTGGGGGCCGCCAGTCTCGCTGGACAGGTGGGTCAGCGAGCGGAAGGGGGCTACCCACGCGAGCCACTCATGGGGACTGGCGGCCAGTTCCAGACTGACGTCATGCTCGCTTGCGAGGTCGACCGCCTGCTGGGTTTTCTTGCCGGATGGCGAATGGGCGAGCACATACACGCGGCCCAGGTCGTCGGGCAGGACGACGGTGGCCGGTTCCGCCGGCGAGGCCGCTCCTTGCGCGACGAGGGCCCCGCTGGTCGTGACGACATCGAAGGTGGTGGCCAGAATGCGGGCGTCGGCGACCGCGCCGGGGACATGGATCGTGAGCTGCATGGCTTGACCTCAGCTGACCTCAGGGAACCGGGAAGCTGTAGGGCTCGGCCACAGCTTCGGCGAACATGTGCTGCAGGCGCTTTTCCGTGAACGCGTCGGTGCTCGGAAGTACGCCACAAGTCCATTCGCCCCACTCGAGCGAGAATTCGGCCGGCCCCGCCGCCAGCGGCCTGACCTGGCGCGGCACGCCGCCCCGTTCAACGTACACGGCGGCGACGGGGCGAAAGCCGGGCGGCGCCACGTCGAGGTGGACGATGGCTTTCGGCGATTGCGTCAGCACATGGATGGGGAAATCCCAGCGCCCGTCGCCCGCTTCCAGGCCCAGCTGCTGCCATTCGGATTGCCCGGCCAGCCGGTGGTAATCGAGGAAGGCGCTGGTCGCGTCGCGCAACTGGGACACGGTAACGTGGAACAGGGCTTGCCCCATGCGCTGGCGGCCGCAATGGCCTTTGAGGGCGTCGAGCAGCGCCCAGGTGAATTGGGCCATGCCGTTGGGCGCGGAATAGGCCGCGCGGCTGGTGGTGCAGCCGCGCATGACCAGCCAGTCGGTGCAGAGGACAGGGCCGCTAGTTTTTCCCGGCACGAGCGGCCTGAATCCGCCGATCTCGAAGCCGGGCTCTTGATTGAATTCCATGCATGCGTCGATGAGAAAGAGCAGCTTCGCGCTCGTCTTGCGTATCGCCGCCTGGCAGGTGTTCGAGACATGAAAGGCGGCGGACCAGGCGTCTTCAGGGTCGTCGCCAAAATCGTCGGCGATGAGCTGCTGGGCGGCGCCGTCCCCGAAGCCGTGCCCGCAAAAATAGAACACACCATGGTTCGCCGCGTTCGTGCCCAGGCGTGCCAGCCAGCGGCGGCAGGCGGCGCGCAGGTTGTCGAAGCTCGGACGCTCGACGGGACTGGGGGCGCCCCCAGGTCCCTGGAACGGATCCATGGGCGAGGCGAGCATGTCAACACTGCCAAGGGGCGCCGCCGGATTGAAGAAGGCCGCTTCCGGTGGCAGGGCGGACGCGGGCGCGCGGGCGTCTGGGCCGCCGAGAAACCATGTGGCCATAGCCTGTACGGATACCCCCGGCGTCGACAGCGGCGCGCGGCCGGGATACCCTGCCGCCGCCATGCCGGGATAAGTGCCGCACCCGATGAGGAGCACATGGGTTGCCGGCGCCCCCGCCGGGCGCGCCGCCGGATCGGCTTCGAAGATGAGGCTCATGGTCTCAGGGCGGCCAGCCGCGCGCCCAGGCGCTTGTAGAAGCTGGGCCGTGCGAAATAGCCGCTGTGCGATTGCAGCAGCCCGTACCCCGTGTCGAACCGGTAGTCGGTCGGCCCCTTGAACACGGTGGCAGCCTTGAAGGAAAACATGTCGTTGGTGTCGAATACATTGAGCCACTTGCCGGCGCCGTGGGGCTGGTCCAGCAGGTCGGCCGGCGGGTTGGGCGGCCTCGTCGGGGCACTGGCGCAGTACAGTCCCATCTCCTCGAACACGGCCACTTGCGAGCCGATCGTGGCGAAGGCGTCGAAACGCAGATCCGGCCTGAAAGTGGTCAGGATGTCGTACAGGATCACGCCCCCGAGGCTGTGGCCGATCACCACCAGCTTCGCGTCATCGGCCGAGACGACGCCGGCGGCCTGGTCCAGCGCGTCCACCACGTCGCGCACGATGGGGCCGGGGGCGTCCCTGGTGCCGCGCTGCGACAGATAGATGAAGATATCTCCGAGAAAACGGGACGCCTGGATGTGCGCCTGCTTTCTGAACAGGCCGCCAAGCAGGGCGGTGGCAGCGTCGGCGGGGGCATTTTCCAGGCGGTTGCCCGCTTCACGCAGGCCGGCCCACCAGTCCGCCAGGCCAAGGCGTTCCGCGCCGGCGGCTTGGCCGGCCGCGAGCGCCGGCCCGATCGCCTCCAGCAGCTTGGTAACGAAGGCCTCGTTCGATATTGGCGCCTGCAGCGCCCACGGCGGCGCGGGGGTGGCCCGCGCGTAAGCCATCGACGCCTGGTAGGCATCGAGCACATTGGCATATCCTTGCTCCGGCTGGGTGGCGGCCGCGGCCGTGTCCCAGACGGCGTCGACGGCAGTCTCGAATCCGGCATTGCGGCTGAGCTGCCCGAAGTTCACCTGGCTCGGCCCATACTGGAAGCGGGCCTCGCCGATCCAGAGCTCATAGTCCGCGGAGCCTGGGCCGCCGTGGCCGATGGACAATGCCTCGACCTGTTCCGACATGCTCGGCAGCGAGGCCTGGCGCCAGCGGAAGCGCACGCCGTGGTCGCCCCAGTAAGGAAAGAACAGGGCGACATGCTTGGACTGCAATCCGATTTCAGGCGCCAGAATGCCGCGCAAGAAATCCCCGGTGCGCCGGACGCCCAGTTCGTACGCCGGGTCATCACTGCGGTTATTGACGCCATGGACAAATACGATAGGCATGTGTGCTCCTACGGAAGTTGGTCAGGCAATGTCGGCGTACACCTTTTCGACAAGCCACATGTTGCGCATGGACTGGGAGCTCGACACGTCATTGAGGCCGGTATTGCGGATGTCATGCGTGCCGATCTTGATGAGGGACCACGCGTCGGCGGGAATGGGATCGGTGGTGACCATGTGGAACCAGCGCACGGCGTTCGGGGTGTACCAGTCGTTGTCGTAGGTGCGGTTGTCGGGAGAGCCGGTGATGCGCGCGTACCAGGACTGCGTTTCGTCTTCGTCGGCGATCACGGGAGAGACGTTCGCGGTAAGGTAACTCCAGAAGCTTGACGAGGAGCTGGACCAGCCGAATTCATCGTCGAGATAGACATGCGTGTGGGCCGCCCCACAACGCGCTTGGACATAGAGGTTGAGCCGGCCGGCTTTTTTGGGCCGGTACCACATCGCGAGCGCGGTGAAAAAATCGAGGAAGAACGAATCCACGTCCCCCGCGTCGTAGTTCGACCACTCCGAGCGATGCCCGATGACGCCGCGCGCCCGGTCGACATAGGACGCCAGGTCGGGTTGGTTGCCGCCGGTACGCGACCATCCGTAGCTGGACATGGATCCCTGGAACGGGGGCGCGAAAATCGTCCATGGATTTCCCTTTCCGGCGAGGACGTCCGCTGGCACCTTGCCCTCCGGGATAGGCGTGAGCGTGGGCGAGGGTTTTGCCGTCGGCCGCGCCGCCTGCTCGAGTTGGGCCTGATACTGCTCGTTGATGGCGCTGACAGCGGCGAGGTCGACGCCCGCGTGCGTGAAGACGCCCGCGCGCTCCATGTGTGCAGTCTTGCTGGCCCGGCGATAGGCGTCCCAGTTGTCGGGTGAGGCGAGCTGCTGGGTCGCGCCCGCACGCTTGCGCCGTTGTTCTTCTGCGAGCCTGGTGATTTGACCGAAGGTTTCCGGTCCGATTTTTTCCTGTAGCGCCTTGCGCCACCGTTGGAGAACGTCCTGGAGCGCGCCAATTCGCTTGCTATTAGTCTGCTGGAGACGTTCAATCCGCTCCGCCTCGCGGCTGACGATCATCTGCGCGGCAAGGCAGTCCGTCCCCTGCGGCGGCTCCAGATCGAATTCGAATTTCGTACTAGGGGCGACATTGAACGCGTTCATGATCTACCTCCGCTCACCCATACTTAGACTCAGACAATCCGTGTCATTATCCGGCTCGGGTGGGTGTCCGCGCGTTGCCGAGGCGGCAGCCCACCGTACCGCCGCATCTAGACAGCGGTTTCTCGACAGCGCTTGGTCGTTCCAGCCTTGAACGCAGCTGTTTCGTAGATTCGATCTACCGGTTCTGCGAAAGGTCGACTCAATCATCGTCAGTTTGAGTTAGGTCAACGATGGTGAGCGCCCGCGCTCAATGTCCCGGCCGCGCGCAGGGACCGCCGGGCCCGGCATGGCGGCCCGCCGCCCGGGCATGTGCTGGCTGTCGGGACCGGCGTATGATAGGGCTATGCGCCGCCTGAGCCACCCCACCCAACGCCCATCTTGCTTTTCCGCAGTGGTCCTATGGCCATTGCTGCTGTGCGCCGCCTGCAGCCATCCTGACGACGGCATCTATCCCGGCTACGCCGAGGGCGAATACGTGCGCCTGGCCTCGCCCTTGCCCGGCACGCTGGCGCGCATCGACCTGCGCCGCGGCGACCTGGCCGCCGCCGGCGCGCCTGCCTATGTGCTCGAACAGGCCAGCGAAACGGCCGCGCGCCAGGAAGCGCAGAGCCGCGTGGCGCGCGCCGACGCCGTGCTGGCCGATCTGCGCAAGGGCGCGCGGCCGGACGAGCTGGCGGCCATCGGCGCCGAGCTGCGCGCCGCCCAGGCCGCGCTGGCGCTGTCGCGTGCGAACCTCGAACGCGACCGCAAGCTGGTCGCGGCGCAGTTCATATCGCGCTCGCGCCTCGACCAGGACGCCACCGCCGTGCGCTCGGACAGCGCGCATGCCGACGAGGCGGCGGCGCGGCTGCGCACGGCCCGCAAGAGCGCGCGCAGCGACCAGATCGCCGCCGCCGCGCGCGATGCCGACGCGGCCCGCGCCCAACTGGCGCAGGCGCAGTGGCGCGTGGACCAGAAAGCGCAAACGGTGCCGGCCGCGGGGCTGGTCACGGACGTGGCCTACCGTGTCGGGGAGTTCGTGCCGGCCGGCGCGCCCATCGTCACCGTGCTGCCGCCGGCAAACGTCAAGGCGCGCTTCTTCGTGCGCGAGGCGCGGCTGGGCGCGATCAAACTGGGCCAGCGCGCCACCATCGCCTGCGACGGCTGCGCCGGCCCGGTCAAGGCGCATATCAGCTTCATTTCACCGGAGGCGGAATTCACGTCGCCTCTCATCTACAGCAACGAGAACCGCGCCAACCTGGTGTTCATGGTCGAGGCGCTGCCCGAGCCCGGCCAGGCGCCGCTGCATCCGGGCCAGCCCCTGACCGTCACGCCGGAGCGCACACCGTGAGCGAGCTGGTGATCGACGTGCGCGGGCTCACCAAGTCGTACGGCGAGCGCGTGGTGGTCGATCACGTCGACATGCAGGTCGAACGCGGGCGCATCTATGGCTTCCTGGGCCCTAACGGCAGCGGCAAGACCACCACCATCCGCATGCTGTGCGGGCTGCTCACGCCGGATGAAGGCGAGGGCAGCTGCCTGGGCTACGACCTGCGCAGCCAGGCGCGCCTGATCAAGCGCCAGGTCGGCTACATGACGCAAAAGTTCGGCCTCTACGAAGACCTCAGCATCGAGGAGAACCTGGACTTCGTGGCGCGCGTGTACGCGGTGGCGCGGCGCCGCGCGCGCGTGGGCGAGACGCTCGACAAGCTGGGCCTGGGCAGCCGCCGCGCGCAGCTGGCGGGGGCCTTGTCGGGCGGCTGGAAGCAGCGCCTGGCGTTGGCCGCCTGCCTGATCCGCGACCCCAAGCTGCTGCTCGACGAGCCCACCGCCGGCGTCGATCCGGCCGCGCGGCGCGACTTCTGGGACCAGATCCATGCGCTGGCGGCGGCCGGCATGACGGTGCTGGTCTCGACCCACTACATGGACGAGGCGGAGCGCTGCCACCAGCTGGCCTACATCGCCTACGGCAAGCTGCTCGCGCGCGGCAGCGTGGAGCAGGTGGTGGCGGGGGCCGACCTGCGGACCTGGTCGGTCAGCGGCGCGGACCTGATGCGCGCGGCCGCGCTGCTGCGCCAGTGCGCCGGCATCCGTACGGTGGCGCCTTTCGGGGCCACCTTGCACGTGAGCGCCGACAACGAGCAGGCGATGGCGGCGGCGCTGGCGCAGCCGGCGCTGCAAGGCTTGCGCGCCACGCCGATTCCCAGCAGCCTGGAAGACGTGTTCATCGCGCTGATGCAGTCGGCGCACGATAACTACGGGCACGCGCCATGAACTGGCAGCGCATGCTGGCGGTGCTGCTCAAGGAGCTGCGCCAGGTGCGGCGCGACCGCCTGACCTTCATGATGATGATCGGCATTCCGATCCTGCAGCTGGTGCTGTTCGGCTTCGCCATCAATAGCGACGTGCGCCAGTTGCCGCTGGCGGTGGACGACGGCGACCATAGCGTGTTCTCGCGCAGCCTGGTGTCGGCGCTGGAGAGCTCGCAGTACTTCCGCGTGGTGCGCCGGATCGGCGGCGCGGCCGAGGGCGACGAGCTGCTCGCGCGCGGCGAGGTGCAGTTCGTGCTGATCGTGCCGGGCGACTTTTCGCGCCGCCTGCTGCGCGGCGAGCACCCGGCGCTGCTGCTGGCGGCCGACGCCACCGATCCCGCCGCGACCGGCAACGCGCTGGCGGTGGTCAACGCGATCGGCGCGCGCGCCATCGGGCGCGAACTGGCCGGGCCGCTGGCCTACCTGCGCGGCGCCGACGCGCCGTTCGAGATCCGCACCCAGCGCCGCTACAATCCCGAAGGGCTGACCCGCTACAACATCGTGCCGGGCCTGATGGGCGTGATCCTGACGATGACGATGGTGATGATGACGGCGCTGGCCATGACGCGCGAGCGCGAACGCGGCACCATGGAGAACCTGCTGGCCACGCCGGTCTCGCCGCTCGAGGTCATGGTCGGCAAGATCGTCCCGTATATCTTCATCGGCTACCTGCAGGTGGCGGTGATCCTGACCACCGCCACCCTGCTGTTCAAGGTGCCGATGGTGGGCAGCGTGTGGCTGTTGTCGGCGGCGCTGGTGCTGTTCATGGCGGCTAACCTGGCGATCGGCTTCACTTTCTCGACCATCGCGCGCAACCAGATGCAGGCGATGCAGCTGACGTTTTTCTTCTTCCTGCCGTCGATGCTGCTGACCGGCTTCATGTTCCCGTTTCGCGGCATGCCGGGGTGGGCGCAGCGCATCGGCGAGCTGCTGCCGCTGACCCACCTGCTGCGCATCGTGCGCGGGATCATGTTGAAGGGGAACACGCTGGCGGAGATCGCGCCCCACCTGTGGCCGATCGCCTTGTTCATGCTGGTGGCCGGGGCGGTGGCGCTGCTGCGCTTTCGCCGCACGCTCGACTAGCCCGCCGCTGGTGCTCGCGCAGCGCGCGCGTCCAAGCCCAGCAATAGCGTGAGCGACAAAACCATTGGTTTCAGTATGGTATGTCCTTTAGGCAATGTTGCCAATTTACATGGCACCTGCAGGCGCGCTTTGATATTCTGCACAGGAAACGAATCACGCGGAAGTGCCGACGCGGCGCCAAAATTAGGGCATACTGTCGGCTTATTATTGGCTTCCTGACAAGTATGGCGACCCTGTCCGAACTGGTTTTCTACCCGATTAAGTCCTGCGCCGGCATCTCGGTGCTGGAGGCCACGCTGACCCACGCCGGCCTGGCGGTGGACGCCGTCTACGACCGCGAATGGATGCTGGTCGATCCGCAGGGGCGCTACCTGACCCAGCGCGAGCATCCGCGCATGGCGCTGATCGTGCCCATGCTCAAGGCCGAGACCCTGGAAGTACGCGCGCCCGGCATGCTGCGCCTGGAGATCCCGCTCGGCCTGCCCGATCCCGAACACGAGCTCACGCGCGAGGTCACGCTGTGGGACGACACCATGCTGGCCTACGATTGCGACGAGCTCACCGCGACCTGGTTCTCGAACGCGGTCGGCACGGCCTGCCGCCTGGTGCGCTTTCACCCGAGCGTCACGCGCCTGTCGAACCCGCGCTGGACCGGCGGCGTCGAGGCGCCCAACCTGTTTTCGGACGGCTATCCTGTGCTGCTGATCGGCCGCGCGTCGCTGGACGACCTCAATGGCAGGCTGGCCGCGGCCGGGCGCCCGGCCCTGCCGATGAACCGCTTCCGCCCCAACATCGTGGTCGACGGCCTCGAGGCCTTCGAGGAGGACTACGTGGCCAGCTTCACGTCGAACCAGGCGGTGCTGCAGCCGGTCAAGCCGTGCCCGCGCTGCCCGATCCCCTCGGTCGACCAGGCCACCGGCGAGGCCGGGCCCGATCCGCTGGACATCCTGCGCGGCTACCGCCGCAAACCGGCGCTGGACGACGCGATCTGCTTCGGCATGAACTGCATCGTCGCCGGCGGCGACGGCGAGCGCCTCGTTGTTGGCCAGGAATTAACGGTCAGCCTGGCATTTTGATCACTGCAATGAAACATTTGGTGGCTTTTCGTTTTCATTCCGGCGAAGTTGGCGTAATGTTGAGGAATTGCTGTAGGTCAAATAATAAACAGAGACAGGGAGGGACGCGGTATGCATGATTCAGGCGCTTCATCGCGCGATCTGATCGTCGAGAACGAGTCGCTGCGTTCGCGCATGACCTACCTGCTCGAACAGGCCGAACGCAACCACGAGATCATGTGCCGGCACCAGGCCTTCGACCTGGAGATCGTCGGCTCGGACAGCTTCCCCAACCTGATCGGCACGATTTTCAGGAGCCTGCCCGCCATCTGCGAGCTCGACATCGTCACCCTGAGCCTGGTGGACGAGGAGTCCGACATCCATACCGTGATGCACAAGCTGGGCGTGAATTTCGGTGATTTTCCCAACCTGCTGTTCGTCGAAACGGATACCGACCTGGGTTTCGTCCCCTCGCGCAACGAATTGTTCACCGGTCCGCCCAAACCCATGCTGGGCCCCTACCACACGGCGGCGCACCAGGCGTTTTTCCCCAATCCGCCGGCCGGACTGCAGAGCATCGCGCTGGTGCCGCTGCTGCGCAACAAGCGCCTGATCGGCAGCCTCAACCTGGGCAGCGTGGACGCCAACCGCTTCACACCCGGAATGGGCACCGATTTCGTCGAGCACATGGCCTCGATCATCGCAATCTGCCTGGAAAACGTGATCAGCAACGAGATGCTCAAGTACATCGGGCTGACCGATTCGCTCACCGGCGTGTACAACCGCCGCTACATCGACCGCCGCCTGCTCGAGGAGATCGGGCGCGCGCGGCGCCAGGCCTACCGCATCTCGTGCATGTACATCGACATCGACCACTTCAAGCACGTCAACGACAGCGTCGGCCACCAGGGCGGCGACGAGGTGCTGCGCGAGGTGGCCATCCGCATCAAGGCCGAGCTGCGCCTGTCGGACGCGCTGGGGCGCTTCGGCGGCGAGGAGTTCGTGGTGCTGCTGATCGACGCCGACGCCGACAGCGCGGCCATGGTGGCCCAGCGCATCCGCGCCAGCGTGTCTGGCACCATCTTCACGCTCTCGAACGGGGTGGAGGTGCCGGTGTCGGTGTCGATCGGGGTGGCCACGCTGGACGACTTCGAGCGCGACCACGCCATCGAAGGCGTGGCCCAGGCACTGGTGGCGCACGCCGACAGCGCCCTGTACAAGGCCAAGGACGCCGGGCGCAATTGCGTGGTGTCGTTCGAGTAGGGCGGATCCGGCGTCAGTCCCGGCGCCTTGGTTCTAGGCCAGCAGGCAGGCCTCGGCTTTCGTCACCGCCTCGGCCGAGCCGCGCAGCACCACCACGTCGCCGCTGACGAGCTGGGTCACCGGCGTGACCTCGACGCGCTCGCGCCCGCGCCGGATCGTCGTCACTTCCGCACCCACGCCGTCGAGCCCGAGCTGGTCGAGCCGCTTGCCGATCGCCGGCGCGTTCTCGCGCAGGGTCACCGAATGCAGGCGCACGTACAGGTGCTCCGGGTCTTCGGCGGCGTCGTTCACGCCATGGAAGAAGCCGCGCAGCGAGGCGTAGCGCTCGTCGCGCGCGCTTTGCACCCGGTGCACCACGCGCCGCAGTGGCACGCCCATCATCACCAGCGCGTGCGAGGCCAGCATCAGGCTGCCCTCGAGCGCTTCCGGCACCACCTCGGTCGCGCCGGCCTTTTTCAGCAGGTCCAGGTCGGTGTCGTCGTAGCTGCGCACGATCACCGGCAGGGTGGGCGCCAGCTCGTGCACCAGGTGCAGCACCTTCAGCGCCGACGCCGTGCTGGCGTAGGTGATCACCATCGCGCTGGCGCGGTAGATGCCGGCCGCGATCAGGCTCTCGCGCCGCGCCGCGTCGCCGTAGGACACGTGGGCGCCGGCCGCCTGCGCCTCCTGCACCCGCTCAGGGTCCAGGTCGAGCGCCTGGTAGGCCACTTTTTCCTCGGTCAGCAGGGTCGCCAGCGACTGCCCGCTGCGTCCGAACCCGGCCACGATCACGTGCTTCTGGGTGGCCATGGTGCGGCTGGCGATCTGGGTCAGCTGCAGCGACTGCAGCATCCATTCGTTGGACGCCATCTTCAGCACGATCTGGTCCGACTTGGCGATGATGAAAGGCGCCACCAGCATCGACAGCACCATCGAGGCCAGCACCAGCTGGATGATGAAGGGGTCGAGCAGCTTGGCGCCGGCGCTCAGGTTGAGCAGCACGAAGCCGAATTCGCCGGCCTGCGCCAGCGCCAGGCCGGTGCGCATGGAGACCCCGTCGGAGCTGCCGAACAGTTTGGCCAGGAGCGCGATCAGGGCGAACTTGAGCAGCACCGGGCCGCACAGCAGGACCAGCACCAGCCACCAGTTATCGAGCACCATGCGCACGTTGAGCAGCATGCCGACGGTGATGAAGAATAGCCCCAGCAGCACGTCGCGGAAGGGCTTGATGTCCTCCTCGACCTGGTGCTTGTACTGGGTCTCGGAGATCAGCATGCCGGCCACGAAGGCGCCCAGCGCCATCGACAGTCCGGCGCGCTCGGTGATCCAGGCCGCGCCCAGGGTGATCAGCAGCAGGTTGAGCATGAACAGCTCCTGGGAGCGGCGCTTGACCACGATGGTGAACCACTTGCGCATGATCTTCTGGCCGATGAACAGCAGCAGCACCAGCACGATCACGGCCTTGAAGCTGGCCCAGGCCAGCGTCTCGGCCAGCTGCCCGGGCGGCTTGCCGAGCGAGGGGATCAGGATCAGCAGCGGCACCACCGCCAGGTCCTGGAACAGCAGGATGCCGATGATGCGCCGTCCGTGCTGGCTCTCCAGCTCCAGCCGCTCGGTCAGCATCTTGACCACGATCGCGGTGGACGACATGGCCAGCGCGCCGCCGAGCGCGAACGCGGCCTGCCAGTTGAGCCGGAACGGCGCCGGCAGCTGGCTGCTGATGACCCACCCGAACAGCATGGTGGCGGCGATCGTCAGCACCACCTGGGCCAGGCCGAGCCCGAACACGATGCGCCGCATGGCCATCAGCTGCGACAGCGAAAACTCCAGCCCGATCGAGAACATCAGGAACACCACGCCGAATTCGGCCAGCGCGTGGGTGGTCTCGCTGTTGTCGGCCAGGCCGAGCGAATGGGGGCCGATCAGGATGCCGACGGCCAGGTAGCCGAGCATCGGCGGCAGGTGCAGCATGCGGAAGGCGACCACGCCCAGCACGGCGCTGCCCAGCAAAAGGAGGGTGAGTTCGAGACCTGAAAACATGCGTTGCCGTAAGACGTTGGGGGAATTCGTTGTTTGTTGCGTCTGGCAAGTTTTTTGCTTTCGCAATTCGTTTATACTTCCGCCATGAGTGTAACCCATGAAAAAACAATGCTGAAAGCTTTTGACAGAAACATCACGGAACGCGCCATGCAGCTGGCCCGTGAAACGCTGGAGATCGAGGCCGACGCGATCCGCGCGGTGCACGCGCGCCTGGCCACCGACGACAGCGTCGGCCGGGCCGTGGCCTTGCTGCTCGAGTGCGGAGGGCGCGTGGTGGTGTCGGGCATCGGCAAATCCGGCCACATCGGCCGCAAGATCGCCGCCACCCTGGCCTCGACCGGCACCCCGGCCATGTTCGTGCACCCGGCCGAGGCGGCCCACGGCGACCTGGGCATGGTGACCGCCCAGGACGCCTTCATCGCCATCTCCAATTCCGGCGAAACGGCCGAGCTGATGTCGATCCTGCCCATCGTCAAGCGCATGGGGTCGCCCCTGATCGCCATGACCGGCAACCCAAGCTCCAGCCTGGCGCAGCTGGCCGACGTGCACCTGGACGTCTCGGTGGCCAAGGAAGCCTGCCCGCTGAACCTGGCCCCGACCGCCAGCACCACCGTCACGCTGGCGCTGGGCGACGCGCTGGCGGTGGCGCTGCTGGACGCGCGCGGCTTCAAGGAAGAAGACTTCGCGCGCTCCCACCCGGGCGGCGCGCTGGGCCGGCGCCTGCTGACCCATGTGCGCGACGTGATGCGCAGCGGCGACGCGGTGCCGCGCGTGACGGCCGACGCCTCGCTCTCGAGCGCGCTGCTGGAAATCACCCAGAAGGGCATGGGCATGACCGCCATCGTCGACGCCGACGGCCGCCCGCTTGGGGTGTTCACCGACGGCGACCTGCGCCGCCTGATCGAGCGCGTCCAGGACTTCAGCAAGGTCGTCATCCGCGACGTCATGCACGCCAACCCGCGCCGGGTCAACCCGGAGCAGCTGGCCGTGGACGCCGTGCGCGTGATGGAAGAATTCCGCATCAACCAGATGCTGGTGGTGGACGACGCCGGCAAGCTGGTCGGCGCGCTGCACATCCACGACCTGACCCGCGCTAAGGTGATCTGATGACACAGCTCGACCACATGCGCCGCGCCGCCGCCGTCAAGGTCATGATCTTCGACGTCGACGGCGTGCTCACCGACGGCAGCCTGACCTACGGCCCCGACGGCGAAGCGACCAAGACCTTCAACGTGCTCGACGGCCTGGGCATCCAGCTCCTGCAAAAGAGCGGCGTGGCCACCGCCATCATCAGCGCGCGCCAGTCGCCCATCGTGGTCAGGCGCGCGGCCGACCTGGGCATCGCCCACGTCTACCAGGGCATCCACGACAAGCGCATCGGCTTCGCCAAGCTGCTCGAGGCGACCGGCGCGAGCGCGGCGCAGTGCGGCTATATCGGCGACGACGTGATCGACCTGCCGCTGCTGCTGCAGGTGGGCTTCGCGGTGACGGTGCCGAGCGGGCATCCGGAGGTGCAGTACCGCGCGCATTACGTCACCAAGGCCGGCGGCGGGCGCGGCGCCGTGCGCGAAGTGTGCGACATGGTCATGCGCGCCCAGGGCACGTACGACCTGGCGCTGGCCCAGTACTTCGCTTGACCAGCGTGGCACGCCATGGATAAGCGAACTTCGCACCGCTGGCCCCTGCTGCTGACAATCCTGGCCGGCTGCTTCCTGGCGTTCGGCAGCTACTGGATCCTGCACCAGATGCAGGGCGACGTGCCGGTGGACGGGGACGCGTTCAAGAACGAGCCCGACTACATCGTCGAAAAATTCAGCTTCGTACGCATGACGGCCGACGGCAAGCCGCACTACCTGCTGTCCGGCGCCAAGCTGACCCACCGGCCGGTGGACGACACCTCCGAGGTGGAGCTGCCGGTGCTGCAGAACCTGGCGCCGGGCACGCCGCCGAGCACCATCGTGGCCCGGCGCGCGCGCATCCACCACGCCCAGAACCAGGTCGACCTGATGGGCCAGGTCGACATCAAGCGCCCCGAGTCGCCGCTGGCGCGCGCGCTGCGCCTGCAGACCGAGGCGCTGACCGTATTCCCCGACGAGGACCGCATGCAGTCGGCCGTGGCGGTGCGCCTGACCCTGGGCGACTCGACCATCACCGGCACCGGCATGCAGGCCAATAACGCCACGCGCCAGCTGCACTTCGCCAGCCGCGGGCAGATCGTCTATCCACCGAAAGGCGGCGCGCCAAGCGCCGCCATGACAGGCAAACCATGAAAAAATTGTTCCTCCTCGCTGTACTTTCGCTGGCCGCGCTGAGCGCCTCGGCCGAGAAAGCCGACGCGTCCAAGCAGGCCGTGGTCAACTACGATTCGCTGGACGTGGACGACGTCAACCAGACCAGCGTGGCGACCGGCAACGTGGTCGTCACCAAGGGCACGCTGCTGCTCAAGGCCGACAAGGCCGTGATCAAGGAGACCCCGGAAGGCTACATGGCCGTGACCCTGACCTCGACCAGCGGCAAGAACGCCACCTTCCGCCAGAAGCGCGACGGCGGCCCCGACCTGTGGGTGGAAGGCGAAGCCCAGCGCATCGAGTACGACGAACGCGCCGACGTGATGAAGCTGTTCTCGAACGCCAAGATCCGCCAGCTCGAAGGCAGCAAGACGACCGACCAGGTCGAGAGCGAATACCTGGCCTACGACAGCCGCAAGGAAGTGTTCGTCTCCCGCAACGACGTCAGCGGCGAGAGCCGGGCCGGCAAGGGCCGCGGCACCATGATCATCGCGCCGCGCAAGCCAAGCCCGGCCGGCGCCACGCCGGCGCCCGCGGCCAAGCCCGCCACCACGCCGCCGGCGCCGGCGCCAGCGGCGGGCGCGCAATGATGGCGGCGGCCAACCCCAACAGCACGCTGATCGTCCGCGGCCTGCAAAAGACCTACGGCAAGCGCCTGGTGGTGCGCGACGTGTCGCTGCAGGTGGCGTGCGGCGAAGTGGTGGGCCTGCTGGGGCCCAACGGCGCCGGCAAGACCACCTCGTTCTACATGATCGTCGGGCTGGTGCCGTCCGACGCGGGCACCATCGACATCAACGGGGTGGACATCTCGCGCCTGCCGATCCACCGCCGCGCCACCCTCGGCCTGTCCTACCTGCCGCAGGAAGCGTCGGTGTTTCGCAAGCTGACCGTGGAGGAGAACATCCGCGCGGTGCTGGAACTGCAGAAGATCGACGGCAAGCCGATGTCGAAAGAGCAGATCAACGTGCGCCTCGACACCCTGCTGGCCGAACTGCAGATCGAGAAGCTGCGCGAGAGCCAGGCGCTGTCGCTGTCGGGCGGCGAGCGGCGCCGGGTCGAGATCGCGCGCGCGCTGGCGACCAATCCGCGCTTCGTGCTGCTGGACGAACCGTTCGCCGGCGTCGATCCGATCGCCGTGATCGAGATCCAGCGTATCGTGCGTTTCCTGAAGGAGCGCGGCATCGGCGTGTTGATCACCGACCATAACGTGCGCGAGACGCTCGGCATCTGCGACCGCGCGTATATTATCAACCAGGGGGCGGTGCTGGCGTCCGGACAGCCGGACGACATCATCGCCGACGAATCCGTGCGCCGGGTGTACCTCGGCGAACATTTCCGCATGTAGATGGCATGAAACAGTCACTCCAACTACGCACCTCACAGCATCTCGCGCTCACGCCGCAACTGCAGCAATCGATCCGCCTGCTGCAGCTGTCGACCCTGGAGCTGCACCAGGAGCTCGAGCAGCTGTTGACCGACAATCCCCTGCTCGAACGGCTCGACGATCCGCTCGACAACTCGGTGCGCCTGCTCGGCGACGGCGCCATCAGCACCGGCACCACCTCGACCGACGCCACGCCCGAACTGGGCGGCAACCAGGAGGCGCCGGCCCCGGCGGCCGAAGGCGAGGGCGGCGAAGGCGGCGAGAGCGAGGCGCCCAGCAACAACGAGAGCGACGGCGACTGGGGCGAGCTGGGCCGCTCGAAAAATCCGGACGACGACGACTCGCGCCCCCAGCTCGAAGCCGGCGCCACCACCCTGCGCGAGCACCTGATGGAGCAGATGCGCGTCACGCCCCTGAGCGCGCGCGACCGCGTGCTGGTGGAGCTGATCGTCGACGCGCTCGACGACAACGGCTACCTGGAAGAGCCGCTCGAGGAGATCCACGCGCGCATGCCGGAGGAGCTCGAGATCGAGATCGAGGAGCTGCGCACGGCGCTGGCGTTGCTGCAAAGCTTCGACCCGGTCGGCGTGGGCGCGCGCAACGCGGCCGAATGCCTGGCCCTGCAGATCCGCCGCATGCCCGGCGTGCCCATGGTCACGCGCCGCATGGCCCTGGCGATCGTCGAGAAGCACCTGGCCTGGTTCGCCCAGCGCGAATTCAACAAGCTCAAGAAAGCGCTCGACTGCGACGACGAGGACCTGCGCGAAGCCCAGACCGTGATCCGCCAGTGCAATCCGCACCCCGGTTCGGCGTTCGCGTCCGACGTCTCGGACTACGTGGTGCCGGACGTGATCGTGCGCCGCTCCAAGAACGGCTGGTCGGTCTCGCTCAACAACGACGTCATGCCGCGCCTGCGGGTAAATAGTTTATACGCCAGCCTGCTCAAGCAGGGCAAGGGCGAGGGCCAGATGAGCTCGCAACTGCAGGAAGCCAAGTGGCTCATCAAGAACATGCGCCAGCGCTTCGACACGATCCTGCGGGTGGCGCAGGCCATCGTCGAACGCCAGCGCAATTTCTTCTCCCATGGCGCGGTTGCCATGCGGCCCCTTGTTTTGCGCGAAATAGCTGATACACTTGGACTACACGAGAGCACGATATCTCGTGTGACGACTCAAAAATACATGCTGACCCCGCATGGCATGTTCGAGTTGAAGTATTTTTTTGGTAGCCACGTCGCCACCGAAGCGGGGGGAGAAGCCTCTTCCACGGCGATCCGTGCGCTCATTGTGCAACTGACAGGAGCAGAAGACCCTAAAAATCCATTATCCGACAGTAAGATTGCGGACATGCTGGGGGAACAGGGTATGGTGATCGCTCGCCGCACGGTTGCAAAATATCGCGAAGCGCTCAAGATCCCGCCCGTCAGCCTCCGGAAGTGTCTGTAAGTCCGTCTCAAGCTGGACCCAACGCTGTTCCTCTTCGCCCGCGGTTCGCCGCCCGATACGAATGAACAGACAGTGACATCATCAAAGGAGTGTGTATGAATCTCACAATCAGTGGACATCATCTCGAAGTGACCCCGGCCATCCGTGAATACGTACAAAGCAAGCTTGAGCGCGTGAAGCGCCATTTCGATCACGTCATCGACATTGCAGTCATCCTTACCGTAGATAATCTCACCGAAAAAGAAAAGCGCCAGAAAGCGGAGATCAACCTGCGATTGTCGGGCAAGACCGTGTACGTGGAGAGCCTGTCGCACGACCTGTACGCCGCGATCGATTGCCTGATTGACAAACTTGACCGCCAGGTCATGAAGTACAAGAACAAGACCCAAGATCACAATCACCAGGCCATCAAGCACCTGCCTGAAGAAGAGCTGCCTGCCGCTGTCTAAGCCAGCCCGGTCCTCTTGAACGAATGCCGTCCGGCTCGCGCCCGACGGCATTTTTCATGGGCGCGCGCCATGCGCCGGGCGGGACCGGCTAGAATCGCTCATCCCCCACTTTCGTCGACCAGCCATGAGCGAGTTCGTCCAATCACATATCGCCAACCGGACCGGGATCATCACCCTGGACCGCCCCAAGGCCTTCAATTCCCTGTCGTTGCAGATGGTGCGCGACCTCACCGCCATCCTGCTGGCCTGGCGTGACGACGCCGCGGTCGACGCCGTGGTGATCGGCAGCAGCAGCGAGAAGGCCCTGTGCGCCGGCGGCGACATCCGCTTCTTCCACGAATGCGGGCACGCCACGCCGCGCGGCGGCAGCGCCCTGACCGAAGATTTTTTCACCGAAGAATACGGGCTCAATTACCTGATCCACTGCTACCCGAAGCCTTACATCGCGCTCATGGACGGCGTGGTGATGGGCGGCGGCATGGGCATCGCCCAGGGCGGCCCGCAATGCCGCGTGCGGGTGGTGACGGAGCGGACCAAGATGGCCATGCCCGAGGTGAATATCGGCCTGTTCCCGGACGTGGGCGGCAGCTATTTCCTGTCGCGCACGCCGGGCCGGCTCGGCGTCTACCTGGCGCTCACCGGCCTGACCATCGGCGCCGCCGACGCGCTCTACGCCGGCCTGGCCGACCATTTCGTGCCGGCCGCACGCATGGCCGATCTGGCGGCCATGCTCGCCGCGACCCCCGGCGTGCGCCTGCGCGAGGAGATCGCCGCGCTGGCGCAGGGTGCCGGCGACAGCGTCCTGCAGGCGCAGCGCGCGCGTATCGACCGCCATTTTTCGGCCGCTTCCGTCCCGGCAATCATGGCCTCGCTCGAGACCGACCCGGACGACTTCGCCCAGAAGGCGCTGGCGGCCATGCGGCTGCGTTCACCGTTGATGATGTGCGTGACCCACGAGATGCTGGCGCGCGGCGCCAGCCTGCGCCTGGCCGACTGCCTGCGCATGGAGCGCAATCTGGTGCGGCGCAATTTCGAGCATGGCGAAGTGCTCGAAGGCGTGCGCGCGCTGGTGATCGACAAGGACAATGCGCCGAAATGGAATCCGGCCCGGCTGGAGGATGTCACGCCGGAGATGGTGGCGCGCTTTTTCGAACCGGCCTGGCCCGCCTACGCGCATCCGCTACACCACTTGGGTTAGCGCGCTACAAGCGGCTCAGGACTGTTCGCGGTGGCGCAGGACCACGCGCTCGCTGGCGCTGAAATAGGCCGCCAGCCGTTCGGCCATGTACACCGAGCGGTGCTGGCCCCCGGTGCAGCCGAGCGCCACGGTCAGGTAGCTGCGGTTGTCGGTCTTAAACGAAGGCAGCCACTTTTCGACGAAGGCGCGGATATCTTCCAGCAGCTCGGCGGCGCTCGGCTGCGCGTCCAGGAACGCGATCACCGGCGCGTCCATGCCCGTCAGCGGGCGCAGGGTCAGGTCGTAGTAGGGGTTCGGCAGGGCGCGCACATCGAACACGAAGTCCGCGTCCAGCGGCACGCCGAGCTTGAAGGCGAACGACTCGAAGAACAGGGTCAGCGGCGCGCGCTCGAGCGCCACCAACTCCTTGATCCACGCGCGCAGCTTGTTGGCCGACAGCTCGGACGTGTCGATCACGTGGCCCAGCTTCTCGATGGCAGACAGGCGCTCGCGCTCTTCCAGGATGCATTCGATCAGCGTGCGCCGCGCGGCCGGATTTTCGTTCGGGCGCAACTGGTGCGACAGCGGATGGCTGCGCCGCGTTTCCGAAAAACGCGCCACCAGCGAATGCGTGGTCGCCGTCAGGAACATGACCTTGACGTCGTGCCCCTCGTCCTTGAGCTGCTTGATACTGGCTGGCAGCTCAACGAGCGACTCGGCGCTGCGCGCATCGACCGCCACGGCCACGCAGTCGGTACCGCCCGCCACCAGCGCGCTGATCAGGTTAGGCAGCAGGGCGGGCGGAAGATTGTCGACGCAGTAGTAACCGGCGTCTTCGAGGACGTTGAGGGCGACCGATTTGCCGGAGCCTGAGATACCTGTGATGAGTACGATGCGCATGCGGCGATGATACCGCATGCGCAGGTCTTTTGCCGGCCCATGGCGCCGGCTGCCGAGGAATTAAGGCAAGGGCAAAGGCTGCGAACCACATCCGATGCGCTGGCTTCCCTTACTTCGACGACACTTGCTTACTGAGCTCCTGGATCAGCGCGCGTATCTCACGCAACTCGCCATGCAGCTTGTCCGACGCGACAGTACTCTTGTACGACATCAAGATCAATTTCACCGACACCAGGAAAACACCCGCTTCGAGCAGCAGATCGTGGGTCAATCCGGTGAAGTAGAGCGCCATCAGGAAAAGAGCGAAAGTTATGACGATGACCAACAAGGAACCGGCGTCGAAGTAATGTCGAATGGTTTCCATGGCTTACTCCTCGAATAGGCATGGGGGTTCGAGCCGGAGCCGTGGGTCCGGGTTCCGTCCATCTGGTGCGAGACTACTGTGCCGGCCCCCGCATGGTGCTTGCCGGCTACCTACGTGCCAGAGTGTCGACTGGCCGGACATCGGAGCAGTGGCAACAGCGCCCCAATGGTCCCTCGCTGGAGTTGCTGAACCTCAAGGATTTTTGTTCCCAAGGCGGCGCGCAAAGCCGTAACGTGACCGCCACCATAACGTAGCGATACGGTACGAACCGCGCTTTGGTTGGCGGGCTGGTTCGACGGATTACGTCCTACCTCATCGCGCATACCTTGGCGGTACGTTGTGACAAAGCGTGCTGGCCTAAACGGGTATTTAGTCCCCGGTCATCGCCTGCCGCTGGCGCTCCATGAATTCCTGCAAGGTATCAATGCCGCGCAGTTGCAGGATGGTGTTGCGCACCGCCGCTTCGAGCAGCACCGCGATATTGCGGCCGGCCGCCACGGGGATGACGACCTTGCGCACCGGCAGGCCGAGCACGTCTTCGGTGGGGAACAGGAAGGGCAGGCGTTCGACTTCTTCTTCCAGCGCGCCGCGGCGCACCAGGTGCACGATCAGTTTCAGGCGCATCTTGCGGCGCACGGCCGTCTCGCCGAAGATGGCCTTGATGTCGAGCAGGCCCAGGCCGCGCACTTCCAGCAGGTTCTGCAGCAGGGGCGGGCAGCGCCCCTCGATCATGTTGGGGGCGATGCGCGAAAACTCGACCGCGTCGTCGGCCACCAGGCCGTGGCTGCGTGAAATGAGTTCCAGGCCGAGCTCGCTCTTGCCGAGGCCGGAGTCGCCGGTGATCAACACGCCCACGCCGAGCACATCCATGAACACGCCGTGCATGATGATGCGCTGCGCCAGTTTCTTGGACAGGTAGACGCGCAGGAAGTCGATCACCTGCGCGGCCGGCAGCGGGGTCGAGAACAGCGGAATGTTCTGCTCGTCGCAGATGGCGAGAATGTCGGGCGGGGTTTCCAGGCCTTGCGCGATGATCAGCGCGGGCGGCCCGCCGGCGATCAGTTCGCCGATGACGTGGCTGCGCGAGCCGGACTTGAGGCGGTGGTAGTAGGTCAGCTCCTGGTGCCCGAACACCTGGATGCGGCCGGGGTGGATCAGGTTCAGGTGGCCGACCTGGTCGGCGGCCGAGGCGACGTCGCCGGAAATGAGGCGCTCGCCGCCGGGGAAGCCGGCAAACCAGCCAAGCTCCAGGGATTCACGGTTGTCGTCGTACAGGCGTTGGATGGTCAGCGGGGTTTGCAGCATGGCTTAACCGAGCGCTTGCAGGCTGGGCTGCCAATTGGTGATGCGCGCATGCACGGACTTGGGGTCAGGATCGGTCAGCAGGGCGGTGCGCAAACCATCATCGGAGAACATTTCGGCGATCTCGGACAGAATTTCCAGGTGCTGCTGGGTGACGTGATCGGGAATGAGCAGGAAGAACAGCAGGCTGACGGGCTGGCCGTCGGGCGATTCGAAAGGAATCGGTTCGACCAGGCGCACGAAGGCGGCCAGTGGCGACTTGAGGCTCTTGCTGCCCTTGATGCGTCCGTGCGGCACGGCCACGCCATGCCCGAGGCCGGTGGAGCCCAGCCGTTCGCGCGCGAACAGGTTGTCCGAGACGGTCGAGCGGGCGATGCCGCAGTTGTTCTCGAAAATCAGGCCGGCCTGCTCGAAAGCGCGCTTCTTGCTGGACACTTCCAGGTCGAGCAGGACGTTTTCGAGCGATAAAATTTTGCTAAGGTTGGTCATAACACTAAGTGTAATGGTGCGACGCACAATCGTGCTTGCGAGCCAGAATTATAGGCCTGTTTTTCGGCCGTGTAATCGGAATTCGTTGTCGCCCATCAGCCCTCCTATCTTGATCCATCGCAAAAGTAATAGCGAATTTCACAACGGCAAACGGCGTTTCGCGGCGGGCCGGCGTCGGGCGTTGAATTTCCAGCGCGAAATTATCGATGTGGCGCGCTAATCTGAGCCCGATGCCCGGTTTGGCCGATTTTTCTGTGCCGCCAGCCTGTTTTTTATGCAAGCTTCAGAGCGGGCCGCGCTTGTTCAATTGTAAAGCAGGGCGGCTTTACGTGTCGCCCCAAAAGCACAGATCGACACCCCATTGAGGCCGAAGGTATTCCCTCAAAGAAACGGCGTCAAGCGATTTCACGCCGCCCGATCCGTACGTTTGATTTTTGTCAACGCTCGCTCAGGTGCTATTGCCGGGCGGTACGGAGGTTCCGTGGCGGGCCGCTGGTGAAGTTGCTGCGCCAGGGGTTAATGTCGAGACCGCCGCGGCGCGTGTAGCGCGCGTAGACGGCCAATTTTTGCGGTGCACACTGACGGTAGATATCCATGAAGATACGTTCCACGCATTGCTCGTGGAATTCGTTGTGCTCGCGAAAGCCGATCAGGTATTTCAGCAGGCCTTCCTGCTCGATCTGGGCGCCCACGTAGCGGATCTGCACGCTGGCCCAGTCCGGCTGCCCGGTCACCAGGCAGTTCGACTTGAGCAGGTGGGACACCAGGATCTCGTCGACCGGCGCGGCGCCGCTGGCAGCGCGCAGCAGCGACGGCGCGGGTGTGTACTGGTCCACCTCGATGTCGAGGCGGTCGAGCAGCATGCCGTCCAGCTCGCCCATCTTGACGCCGGCGAAGCCTTCCGGCCCCGTCAGCGCGATGTGCACCGGCGCGCCGAAGCCGGCCGCCAGGTCGTCGCGCAGCAGCGCCACCAGGGCGTCGGCGTTGGTCAGGCGGGTCTGGTTGAAGGAGTTGAGGTAGAGCTTGAACGACTTCGACTCGATGATGTTGGGCGAGTCGGCCGGCACCGTGAAGGTGGCGATGGCGACCTGGGGTTTGCCGCGCAGGTTCAGCCACGACAGCTCGTAGGCGTTCCAGATGTCCGCGCCGAAGAACGGCAGGGTGCCGCTGAGCTGCAGTTCGTCGCGCTTTTGCTGGCGCGGGATGGGGAACAGCAGCTCGGGCGCGTATTGGCTCTGGTACGCGGCCGGCTTGCCCAGCGGTGATTGGTCTGGCGTATTCGTCATCGTCGACTTCTCTGCAATTACCCCAGGAACAGCTTGTACACGGGGTTGGCGCTCTCGTCCCAGTAGCGGTAGCCCAGGGTGGTGAGGAACTGGCGGAACTGGTCCATCTCACCGGCCGGCACTTGCAGGCCGACCAGGATGCGGCCGACGTCGCCGCCCTGGTTGCGGTAGTGGAACAGCGAGATATTCCAGTTCGGCGCCATGCTCGCCAGGAAACGCATCAGCGCGCCCGGACGCTCGGGAAACTCGAAACGGTACAGCAGCTCGTCGTGGGCCAGCGCGCTCTTGCCGCCCACCAGGTGGCGGATGTGCAGCTTGGCCAGCTCGTCGTGGGTCAGGTCGAGCGTCTTGAAGTCGTTCTGCTCGAAGGTGCGCGCCAGCAGGCCGGACTCGTCGCGGCTGCCGATCTGCACGCCGACGAACACGTGGGCCTGGCGCTCATCGCTGACCCGGTAGTTGAACTCGGTCACGTTGCGCGGACCGATCAGCTCGCAGAAGCGCTTGAAGCTGCCGCGCTGCTCGGGAATGGTCACGGCGAACACCGCCTCGCGCGACTCGCCCAGCTCGGCGCGCTCGGCCACGAAGCGCAGGCGGTCGAAGTTCATGTTGGCGCCGCAGGCGATGGCGATCAGGGTTTCGCCGTGCACCGGGTTCTTGGACAGGGCCGAGCGCTCCACGTAGGCCTTGGCGCCGGCCACGGCCAGCGCGCCGGACGGCTCGACGATGCTGCGGGTGTCCTGGAACACGTCCTTGATGGCCGCGCAGATGGCGTCGGTGTCGACGATGATGATCTCGTCCACCAGCTTCTGGCACAGGCGGAAGGTTTCTTCGCCCACCAGGCGCACCGCGGTGCCGTCCGCGAACAGGCCGACGTCGGGCAGGGTCACGCGCTCGCCGGCCTTCAGGCTGCGCGCCATGGCGTCCGAATCGGCCGACTGCACGCCGATGATCTTGATGTCCGGGCGGATCTGCTTGACGTAGGCCGCCACGCCGCTGATCAGGCCGCCGCCGCCGATGGCCAGGAAGATGGCGTGGATCGGTCCCGAGTGCTGGCGCAGGATTTCCACGCCGATGGTGCCCTGGCCGGCGATCACGTCCGGATCGTCGAACGGGTGCACGAAGGCCAGCTTCTGTTCCTTCTCCATCGCGTGCGCGAAGTTGTAGGCGTCGGTGTAGGAGTCGCCGTGCAGGATCACTTCGACGTTGTTGCCGCCGAAGGCCTTGACCGCGTCGACCTTGACGCTGGGCGTGGTGGTCGGCATCACGATCACGGCCCGGCAGCCGAGCTTGGCGGCGGACATGGCCACGCCCTGGGCATGGTTGCCGGCGGACGCGCAGATCACGCCGCGCTTCAACTGCCCCTCGGACAGGTTGGCCATCTTGTTGTAGGCGCCGCGCAGCTTGAAGCTGAACACGCTCTGCATGTCTTCGCGCTTGAAATAAATCTTGTTGTCGATCCGCTTGGACAGAATCGGCGCGTACTCCAGCGCGGTTTCGGTGGCCACGTCATAGACGCGGGCGGTGAGGATCTTCTTGAGATAGTCGGTAGGCATGGTCGGCGAGCAAGTGGTTATAGGTCGGAAAGCTTCCGAAACTGGCGGACGCGGCGTGTCGAATCCGTGCAATACATTTTCCTCATTATAATGGACACCCTCGCCCGCCACAGAAACCGCCAATGATCGAATCCGCTGTCCTATGGCTGCTCAAAACGATCGCCGCACCGACAGTCGGTCTCACTTCCGTTTTCCTGATTGCCTTCGTCTCCGCCACCCTGCTGCCGCTGGGCTCGGAGCCGGCCGTGTTCGCGGTCATCAAGGCCAATCCGGCGCTGTTCTGGCCGGCGATCCTGGTCGCCACCGTCGGCAACACCCTGGGCGGCGCCTTCGACTACTTCCTGGGCTACCGCGCCAAGCAAGCCTTCGCCAAGGAACGCCAGACGCGCTGGTTCGCCTGGCTGGCGCGCTACGGCGCCAAGACCATGCTGCTGTCGTGGGTGCCCGGCATTGGCGATCCGCTGTGCACCCTGGCCGGCTGGCTGCACCTGCCGTTCTGGCCCAGCATCGGCTATATGGCGGCCGGCAAGCTGGCGCGCTACATCATGATGACCACGCTCCTGCTGTACGTGCCGGACGGCTTCTGGCGCCAGATCGCCCACATGCTCGGTTAGACGGCCAGGCCGTCCTCCGGTTCGGCCCTTCCATCCCGTCCTGGCGCGATTCCGTCGCACCGCCGCCGCGCGCTGTCGCCCTGGCCTACGCTCTGCCTTCAGTTACCATGACAACGAAAGGCAGGGACCATGAGCACCATCGCACCGCATCGACCATCCACCACCGGCGCCAAGCTGCCGCCCGAACTGGCCGCCGCCACCGGCACCCTGTTCGCCAGCGCGCGCAACTACCCCATCTTCAGCGTGGACTGGTACCGGCACCGCAGCGTGGCGATGCTGACCGTGCTCGTGCTGGCGGTCGGCGTGCTGCTGGCGCTGACCGGCATCCGCATGCTTGGCGGCCCCCCGCTGGCGGTGGCCTGGCCGACCGTGATGACGGTGGCCGCGATCTATGCGGCGCCATTGTTCGCGCTGTGCCTGATCGGCCCGGGCCTGGCGGTGTGGGTGCACGGTCGCCTGGCGGGACGCGTCGAGCCCGCAGCGATCCTGCTCGCGCTGGTGGCCGGCATGGTGGCCAGCGTCGCCATCTGGGGCGGCCTGAAGGCGCTCTACGAACGGCCGGTTCCCGACAAGCTGCGCGAGGTCGACATCGTGCGCTTGCTGCCGACCGTCGACCTGAAGGTCGGGGTGATGTACTCGGTGGAGGAGGAGCCGCACGACGGCCCGACGATCGAGCCCAGCCCGGAATTCAAGGCCGCCTACCTGCAGTTCGCGCACGCGTTCGGCATTCGCCAGTCGGCGGCCCAGGTGTGGCCGATATTTTTCGCCATGGGCGACTATGGCGTCGTCGACAAGGTCGCCAAGCTGCGCGCCGGCACGTTGGCGTTGCCGACGGACCAGCACGAGGATCTCGAGCGCCAGTACGCCGGCATCGTCGCCAAGCTCAAGATGACTACGGCGCATAACCTGGCGCTGGCCGGCCCCCACCCCGGCGCCGAGCAGGTGGCCGCGGTGGTACGGCTGGACGCCGCGCTGCCCGCGCCCACGGTGGCGGCGCCCCCGTTGGTGACGCCGCCGTCGCCCCAGCAGGCCGACGCGATCAACCCGGCCATGCATGCGCTATCGGTGACGATCATGCTGGCCGCGCTGCTGGCGCTGGCCTTCTGGCTGGGCGGCGTGTTCGACCTGTTCGCCTTCCTGCGCCAGCGCGGCAAGCTCGAAGACGTGCTGGCGCGCCAAGAGCTGGACCGGGCCCGGGCCGCGCGCAACGCCGCCGAGCTGCGCCTGTCGGTGCTGGCAGCCCAGGTGGAGCCGCATTTCCTGTTCAATACCCTGGCCAGCGTGCGCTCGGCGATCGGGTCCGACCCGGCCCGCGCGGCGCACATCATCGATCACATGGTGGACTACCTCCGCGCCAGCATTCCGCAGATGCGCAGCGACGCCGCCACCACCAGCGTGCCGCTGGGCGCGCAGCTGGCGGCGGCGCGCTCCTACCTGGCGCTGATGCGCGAACGGATGCCGCGCCTGGACTTTAGCGTCGACGCCGAACCTGGCCTGGAGCGCGCCTCGATCCCGCCGCTGATGCTCATCTCGCTGGTGGAGAACGCGGTCAAGCACGGCATCGAGCCGAAGGTCGGGCCGGCGCGCATCGAGGTGCGGGCGCGCCGCGTGGCCGGCGACGGCGGCGAGGCGCTGGAGGTGAGCGTGCGCGACGACGGTGTCGGCTTCGGCGCCAACGCGGCCGGCGCGGGGATCGGGCTGGCGAACATCCAGGAACGCCTGCGCACGTATTTCGGCCAGCGCGCCAGCCTGACCCTCAAGGGCTATCCAGAAGGCGGCGTTGGCGCTATCCTGCGCTTGCCGCTGACGTTCGAGGCGTGAACCCCGCCCCGACACCCGCCCACCACCGAGCCCCGAACTCCGAGCCCCGACCCATGCCCACCGCGATCATCGCCGACGACGAAGAACTCCCGCGCAGCGAGTTGCGCCGCATGCTGGCCGAGCTCTGGCCGGACCTTGCCATCGTGGCCGAGTGCGAGCACGGCACCGACGCGCTCGAGGCCATCCACGCGCTTCGCCCCGACGTCGCCTTCCTCGACATCCGCATGCCGGGCCTGTCCGGCCTGGACGTGGCCAAGGCCGCGGCCGGGCGCTGCCGCGCGGTGTTCGTGACCGCCTTCGACAACCACGCCTTCGACGCGTTCGAGGCCGGCGCCATCGATTACCTGCTCAAGCCGGTGGCGCGCGAGCGCCTGGCGCAGACCATCGCGCGCCTGCGCGAACGCGCGCGCAGCGCCGAGCCGATTCCCGACCTGGCGCACCTGATGGCGCGGCTGGACCAGCGCCTGCGCGGCGAGGGCCCGGCCCCGATCCGCTGGATCAGCGCCAGCGTGGGCGACACCATCAAGATCATCCCGATCGACGACGTGATCTTCTTCCAGTCTGAGGAAAAATACACGCGCGTGGTCACCGCCGCCGACGAGGCGCTGGTGCGCAAGCCCATCAAGGAGCTCATCGAGGGGCTCGACGCCGACCAGTTCTGGCAGGTGCACCGCGGCGTGGTGGTGCGCGCCGCGGCGATCGCCCGGGTCCAGCGCGACCAGATGGGGCGCCTGACCCTGGCCCTGCGCGGCCACCCGGAAACGCTCAAGGCCAGCCAGGCCTACGCCTGGCGCTTCAAGCCGATGTAAGCGGGCTGGGCGATAACGTAAAACGGCAAAAGCGCCGTTTCCGATCAATTAATTCGGCGATGCGGGCGGAGGGCATTGTTTTGACGGCATGATTGCCTTTCTTTACCCATGGTCAACAAGTGGCTGTTCCAACATGGTGCAACGCAATACGGTAGAATGGATCCTCCCAGGGTCAGTAAAACATAGTCCACACCACAATGAACGCTCCCGCACAAATCCAGGCGCTGCTTGCCGAAACGCCGAACGGCCACGCGCCGACCCGTCTGCGCGAAATTCCCTATAACTACACCTCGTTTTCCGATCGCGAGATCGTGATTCGCCTGCTCGGCGCGTCGTCCTGGGAACTGCTCGACGAGCTGCGCGGCGCGCGCCAGACCGGCCGCTCGGCCCGCATGCTGTACGAGGTGCTGGGCGATATCTGGGTGGTGCGGCGTAACCCGTATCTGCAGGACGACCTGCTGGACAACCCCAAGCGGCGCCAGGAGCTGATCGACGCGCTGCACCACCGCCTGGCCGAAGTGGACAAGCGCCGCCTCACGGTGGACGCGGCCGAGGGCGAAGACAGCGCGGTGGCGAGCTCGCGCAGCCAGGCCGTGGAAAAACTGGTCAAGGCCGCTCAGCGCGCGGTGGAGGAGTTCGGCAACGAGTTCCGCGCCACCTACGACCTGCGCAAGCGCGCCACCAAGGTGCTGGGCCGCTACACGGACAAGCGCAACATCCGCTTCGATGGCATGCACCGCCTGTCGCACGTGACCGACGCCACCGACTGGCGCGTCGAGTATCCGTTCGTGGTGCTGGTGCCCGACACCGAGGACGAGATGGCAGGCCTGGTCAAGGGCTGCATCGAACTGGGGCTGACCATCATCCCGCGCGGCGGCGGCACCGGCTACACCGGCGGCGCCATTCCGCTCACGCCGATGTCGGCGGTGATCAACACCGAAAAACTGATCACGCTGGGCAAGGTCGAGATGACCGTGCTGCCGGGGCTGGAACGCGAATACGCGACCATCTACTCGGGCGCCGGCGTGATCACCAAGTCCGTGTCCGACGCGGCCGACGCGGCCGGCTTCGTGTTCGCGGTCGACCCGACCTCGGCCCACGCCTCCTGCATCGGCGGCAACGTCGCCATGAACGCGGGCGGCAAGAAGGCCGTCCTGTGGGGCACCGCGCTGGACAATCTGGCGTCATGGAAGATGGTCGACCCGAACGGCGACTGGCTCGAAGTGACCCGGCTCGACCATAACCTGGGCAAGATCCACGACGCGCCGCTGGCCCGCTTCCAGCTCGAATGGACCCACCCGAACGGCAAGGGCGAGGCCAAGGGCGCGCCGTTCAAGAGCGAGATCCTGGAAATCGCCGGCCGGCGCTTCCGCAAGGAGGGCCTGGGCAAGGACGTGACCGACAAGTTCCTGGCCGGCCTGCCGGGCATCCAGAAAGAGGGCACGGACGGGCTGATCACGTCGGCCCGCTGGATCCTGCACAAGATGCCCAAGTACGCCCGCACCGTGGCGCTGGAATTCTTCGGCCAGGCGCGCGACGCCGTGCCGTCCATCGTCGAGATCAAGGATTACCTCGACAACCTGCCGTCCAAGGGCGAGCAGTTCGCCACCGTGCGCCTGGCCGGCCTGGAGCACCTGGACGAGCGCTACCTGCGCGCGGTCGGCTACGCCACCAAGTCCAAGCGCGGCGTGCTGCCCAAGATGGCGCTGTTCGGCGACATCGTCGGCGACGACGAGAACGCGGTGGCCCAGGCCGCCTCGGAAGTGGTGCGCATCGCCAACACCCGCGTGGGCGAAGGCTTCGTGGCCGTGAGCCCGGAAGCGCGCAAGAAGTTCTGGCTCGACCGCGCCAAGACCGCCGCCATCGCCAAGCACACCAACGCCTTCAAGATCAACGAGGACGTGGTCATTCCGCTCAACCGCATGGGCGAGTACACCGACGGCATCGAGCGCATCAACGTCGAGTTGTCGATCCGCAACAAGCTGAAACTGGTGCAGGAACTGCGCGGCTTCATCGCCACCGGCAAGCTGCCGATCACCAAGAGCGACGACAACGCCGAGCAGGGCATCGGCCGCGCCGAGATGCTGGGCGACCGCGTGACCCAGGCCGAGCAGCTGCTCGAAGAAGTGCAGGCGCGCTGGACCTTCATCCTCGCCGAGCTCGACCAGCCGCTGGCGAGCGCGCGCGCGCCGCTGCAACAGCTCGGCCTCGAACGCCTGGCCGACGCCTTCGACCAGCGCCTGGCCAGCCAGGGCGACGCGACCCTGTTCGACGTGGTCCAGGACCGCACCGTGCGCGTGTCGTGGAAGCAGGAGATCCGCGCCCAGCTGCGCCAGATCTTCAGCGGCGCCGCCTACCAGCTGATCCTGGACGAATGCACGGCGATCCACGCCAAGGTGCTGCGCTCGCGCGTGTTCGTGGCGCTGCACATGCACGCCGGCGACGGCAACGTGCACACCAACCTGCCGGTCAATTCGGACGACTACGGCATGCTGCAGGACGCCCACGAAGCGGTGGCGCGCATCATGAAGCTGGCGCGCTCGCTCGACGGCGTCATCTCGGGCGAACACGGCATCGGCATCACCAAGCTNNCCGGAAGGCCGCTTCAACAAGGGCAAGCTGCTCAACCTGCCCGAGTTCGACGCCGACCTGCGCAACGCCTACACGCCTTCGTTCGGCCTGATGGGCCACGAATCGCTGATCATGCAGCAAAGCGATATCGGCGAGATCGCCAACAGCATCAAGGATTGCCTGCGCTGCGGCAAGTGCAAGCCCGTGTGCAGCACCCACGTGCCGCGCGCCAACCTGCTGTACTCGCCGCGCGACAAGATCCTGGCCACCTCGGCCCTGATCGAGGCTTTCCTGTACGAGGAACAGACCCGGCGCGGCGTGTCGATCAAGCACTGGGAGGAATTCGAGGACGTGGCCGACCACTGCACGGTCTGCCACCGCTGCGAATCGCCATGCCCGGTCAACATCGACTTCGGCGACGTGTCGATGAACATGCGCAACCTGCTGCGCAAGATGAACAAGAAGACCTTCCGTCCGGCCAACGCGGCGGCCATGTTCTTCCTCAACGCGACCGACCCGGCCACCATCAACGCCACGCGCCAGGTGATGACGGGGATCGGCTTCAAGGCCCAGCGCTTCGGCCACGCCGTGCTCAAGAAGTTCGCCAAGGAGCAGACCAAGGCGCCGCCGCCGAGCACCGGCAAGCCGCCCGTGCGCGAGCAGGTGATCCACTTCATCAATAAAAAGATGCCGGGCAACCTGCCCAAGAAGACCGCGCGCGCGCTGCTCGACATCGAGGACGACAAGATCATCCCGATCATCCGCAATCCGAAAGGGACCAACGCCGATACCGAGGCGGTGTTCTACTTCCCCGGCTGCGGCTCGGAGCGTTTGTTCTCGCAGGTTGGCCTGGCCACCCAGGCGATGCTGTGGGAAGTGGGCGTGCAGACCGTGCTGCCGCCGGGCTACCTGTGCTGCGGCTATCCCCAGCGCGGCGCCGGCCAGTACGACAAGGCCGACAAGATGATGACGGATAACCGCGTGCTGTTCCACCGCATGGCCAACACGCTCAACTACCTCGACATCAAGACCGTGCTGGTCTCCTGCGGCACCTGCTACGACCAGCTGGCGACCTACGAGTTCGACAAGATCTTCCCGGGCTGCCGCATCATGGACATCCACGAGTACCTGCTGGAGAAGGGCGTCAAGCTCGAAGGCGTGACCGGTACCCGCTACATGTACCACGAGCCCTGCCACAATCCGATGAAGCTGGGCGACTCGGTCAAGACCGTCAACGCCCTGGTGTCGACGGTGGACAATGTGAAGATCGAGAAGAACGACCGCTGCTGCGGCGAGTCCGGCACGTTCGGCATCTCGCGGCCCGACATCGCCACCCAGGTCCGCTTCCGCAAGGAGGAGGAGATGGTCAAGCAGAGCGACAAGCTGCGCGCCGACGGATTCGAAGGCGAGGTCAAGATCCTCACCAGCTGCCCGTCCTGCCTGCAGGGCCTGAAGCGCTACGACGACGACTCGAACACGACGGCCGACTACATCGTCATCGAGATCGCGCGCCACCTGCTGGGCGAGAACTGGCTGCCCGACTACGTTGCGCGCGCCAACAACGGCGGCATCGAGCGCGTGCTGGTATGACGCGCCAGGCCGGATGCGAGCTGTGCGAGCTGGCCGTCACGCCCGTGTACCGGGACGAGCAGCTGGCCGTCATCCTCGTGGACGACCCCGCCTATCCCGGTTTTTGCCGGGTGGTGTGGAACGATCACGTCAAGGAAATGAGCGACCTGGCGCCGGCCGAGCGCATGCGCCTGAACGACGCCGTCTGGCATGTCGAACTGGCCCTGCGCGAGGTCATGGCGCCCGGCAAGGTGAACGTCGCCAGCCTGGGCAACGTGGTGCCCCACCTGCACTGGCACGTGATTCCGCGCTTCGCCGACGACGCCCACTTCCCCAATCCGGTCTGGACCGCGCCGGTGCGCACGACCGACGAGTCCATCCTCGCGGCGCGCCGGGCGCTGCTGCCGCAACTGTCGGCCAACATCGCGCGCCGTATGCAAAAATACGGGCAAAGCAAGGAAACCTGAAATGACGCCGACTGCCCTGACCGTGCACCAAAAGACCCGCGTGCTCGAGCTTGCCTTCGAAGACGGCAGCCAGTTCCTGCTGCCCTTTGAACTGCTGCGCGTGTACTCGCCTTCGGCCGAGGTGCGCGGGCACGGACAGGGCCAGGAAGTGCTCCAGCTGGGCAAGCGCGAGGTCGGCATCACCGACATGCAACCGGTCGGCAACTACGCCGTCAAGCCCACCTTCAGCGACGGCCACGACACTGGCCTGTACACCTGGGACTACCTCTACAAGCTCGGCAGCGAGCAGGACGCGCTGTGGGCCGCCTACCTGGCCAAGCTGCACGCGGCCGGCTTCGACGGCGACAGCGGACGCGCCCCCGGCGCCACGCTGGCGGGCGCACCCACCGCGGCTAAGGGCTGCGGGCACCACCACTAAGTCACTTAGTCACTTCGTTGCCGGCGATGGCGCTGACTCATGCTATCGGCGATACGCTGGGCAGCAGCCTGGAATATAGCGCGACGCCAGGATCGACTAGTTAAACAGCTAACCAGCCCAGCCAAGCAGACAGGCGGCTTGGTAAGAGTAGCGCATGAGTACAACGCCGAATGCCATCATCCCAATGCCAATGAATCGTGCCACCCGGCCGCGTAGGTAGAACGACGGAGGGCGCGATTCGATGCCAACAGGCACAGACCGTCGGACAAACCAAACCACCCCAGTGACAATGCAAGCCACGCCCATGACCTTGACAGCCGCGTTGATACCGAGCGCGAAATCCGATGCTATGAAGGCGATAAAAAAAAATAGCCCCCCCCACCAGTCAAGGCGTCGCGATATTTCAGGAGCAATCATCTTTTTGTTCATTACCGTTGATTACCGCTATAGATGGTAATTTGAGCACCAATATTGAGGCTCGTGCCCGAAGTGAAGATGCGATCACCACCCAAACAGCCTTTGCTAAAACGTGCACCGCCCGATTTCGATGGGCAAACGAATGTAGATTTTCCGTTATTATAATTGCGTGCTACTCTGGTCTCTGCGTTTGCCTGGAACGGCCCGCCATTTAGACTACCCTTTACCGTACAAGCTATCGCAATCCCCGCCCCGCGTCGGGGCGATGAGCTTTTCGCCAGGGAGTTTTCCAAGAGGGTTATGGCTAAAGCCGAAGCCGAAGCCGAAGCCGCCGAAGCCGAAGCCGAAGCCGGAAGCCGCCGCCCCGAGGAGGACAGGGGACAGACCCCTGTTTCAAGGAAAGGTCGGCGCAGCAAGTGCGGCGTTGACGCGGTTGATCACGGCATCTTTCCGGATACCGGCCATCATTCCGCACCCCAAGCCGATCCATGGGCACGCAGCGCGCGTCCCTGCCGCTTGTATAATGCAGGCAAATCAACCAGCACCGCCCATCATGACCAACACCACGCATTTCGGCTACAAAACGGTTTCCGAGGACGACAAAGTCAAGGAAGTGGCCAAGGTTTTCCATTCGGTCGCCGCCAAGTACGACGTCATGAACGACCTGATGTCGGGCGGGCTGCATCGCCTGTGGAAGACCTTCACCATCGCCCAGGCCGGCGTGCGCCCCGGCTTCAAGGTGCTCGACATCGCCGGCGGCACGGGCGACCTGGCCAAGGCCTTCGCCAAGCAGGCCGGGCCTACCGGCGAGGTGTGGCTGACTGACATTAACGAGTCGATGCTGCGCGTGGGCCGTGACCGCCTATTGAATAAAGGCATGGTCACCCCCACCTTGTTGTGTGACGCGGAGAAATTGCCCTTCCCGGACAATTATTTCGACCGGGTCAGCGTGGCCTTTGGGCTGCGCAACATGACGCACAAGGACCAGGCCCTGGCGGAGATGCGCCGGGTGCTCAAGCCGGGCGGCAAGCTGCTGGTGCTTGAGTTCTCGAAAGTAACGTCCGCGCTGCAGAAGCCATACGATGTATATTCGTTTTCAGTGCTGCCGTGGCTGGGCCAAAAAATCGCGGGCGATGCCGATAGTTATCGCTATCTGGCGGAGTCGATCCGCATGCATCCGGACCAGGAAACCCTCAAGTCCATGATGCAGGCGGCCGGCCTGGACCGCGTCGAGTATTTCAATCTGACGGCGGGTGTGGCCGCACTGCACACCGGCATCAAATTTTAGGAACATCCGCAATGAAAAAATTCTTGGTAAGCATAATGATCGCCGCGGCGGCCATGTCGATGATCGCCGATGCCGGCGCGCGTCCACTGGGTGGCGGCCGTTCGTTCGGCCGCCAGTCGCCTTCCGTGTCGCGCTATTCGCAAACGGCGCCCGCGCCGGCGCCGAGCTATCAGCAGATGCGTCCGGCCACGCCAATGGGCGCCCCGGCCCCGATCGCGCCGCGTCCGGCCAGCCCCTGGAAGGGCGTGGTGGGCGGCGCCCTGGCAGGCCTGGGCCTGGGCATGCTGGCCTCGCACCTGGGCTTCGGCGGGGGCATGGGCGGCGGCATGGGCTCGATCCTGATGCTGGTGCTGCTGGCGGGGGCGGCGATGTTCGCCTTCCGCATGTTCAAACGTAAGGATGAGCCGGTCAGCGCGCCATTCTCGGGCTTTAACGCGCCCCAGCCTGCGCCGTTCAGCGCCACCCCGGAAATCGGTTCCGGCCTGCAGCAGCCGCCGGCTTTCCAGCCCGTGCAGCAGCCTGGCGGCACCATCTACGGCCAGCCGTCGACGCCAGTTGCGCCGGCCCCGGCCGCGCCCTGGGGCGTGCCGCCGGACTTCGACAGCGCCGCCTTCCTGCGCCAGGCCAAGTCCAGCTTCATCCGCATGCAGGCCGCCTGGGACAAGGGCGACGTGAGCGACCTGCGTGAATTCACCACGCCGGAAGTGTTCGCGGAACTGCGCCTGCAGATCCAGGAACGCGGCGCCAGCGCCGATTTCACCGACGTGGTGTCGATCGACGCTGAATTGCTCGGCATCGAGACCATCGGCAGCGAGTACCTTGCCAGCGTCAAGTTCAACGGCATGATCAAGGCGGCGCCCACGGCCGCGGCCCAGCCGTTCGCGGAAGTGTGGAACATGTCCAAGCCGCATGACGGCGGCACGGGCTGGGTTCTGGCCGGCATTCAGCAGCTGAGCTGATCCGAGCTGAACTGAACTGATCTGAGCTGAGCTGATTCAACTGCGCTGCACGGGGCGCAAACCGCCCCGCGCAGCCTTGCGCTTCATGGCGCCGACCCGCGCCCGGCCAGCCCAACGGTCCGCGCGAACTTTCCTGGCGGGCCGGAAATCGGCCCGGCAAACTGGTAAGATCGAAACCGCCCGCATTTCCGGGCGGTTTTGTTTTTTTAGCGACAGCCCCATGCCACCGACGAATTCGCCTCTTTCCTTATCGACCCTGATGACGCCTGCCACCGCGGCCATCATCGCGGCCATCAACCACCTGCTGGCGCAGGAGGCCTGGGCGCGCGACGCACTGGCGCTGCACGCCGGCAAGGAGGCCTGCGTCGACGCCAGCGGGCTCGCGCTGCGCCTGCGCGTGGGGCGCGACGGCATGCTAGAGGCGAGCCGGGCCGACACGTCGGCCAACGTCACCATCCGCCTCAAGCTGGCCGACGTGCCGCTGATCCTGCAGAACCGCGAGCGCGCGTTTTCCTACGTGAAGATCGAGGGCGACGCCGAGTTCGCCAACACCCTGTCGCAGCTGGGCAAGGGCCTGCGCTGGGAGGCCGCGCACGACCTGGAGCGCCTGTTCGGCCCCATCGCCGCGCGCCGCCTGGCCGACGGCGCCGGCAGCGCCTTCGCCAGCCTGCGCGCGGGCCAGCGCAAGGCGGCCGAGAACCTGGCGGAATTTCTCACCGAGGAGCAGGCGCTGCTGGTGTGCCCAGGCCAGGTGGCCGGCTTCGGCGCCGAGGTGGTGCGCCTGCGCGACGACGTCGAGCGCGCCGCCAAGCGCCTGGCCCGCCTCGAGCAGCAGCTCAACCCGGCAGTCGATCCACCGGCCTCCGGGGCCGGGCAACAACCTTTGGACCTTTGATGATTCTGAAATTCCTGCGCTTGCTGAAAATCCTGCGCGTCGCGGTCAAGTACGGCCTCGACGAAATCGCCATCTCGGGCCTGAAAGTGCCGCGCACCGCCAAGCTGATCGACACCGTCATCTTCTGGCGCGACATCTCGGCCCCGCGCGGCGAGCGCCTGCGCCGCGCGCTGGAGGAGCTGGGCCCGATCTTCGTCAAGTTCGGCCAGGTGCTTTCGACCCGACGCGACCTGATGCCGCCCGACCTGGCCGACGAGCTGGCGCGCCTGCAGGACCGGGTGCCGCCGTTCGACACGGCGCTGGCCATCGCCCAGATCCAGCGCTCGCTGCACGCCCACCCGGACGAGCTGTTCGCCAGTTTCGACCGCACCCCGGTGGCCTCGGCCTCGATCGCCCAGGTCCACTTCGCCACCCTGCGCGACGGCAAGGAGGTGGCCGTCAAGGTGCTGCGTCCGGGCATGAAGAAGCTGATCGACGAGGACGTGGCGCTGATGCACATCGCCGCCGAGTGGATAGGGCGCATCTGGGCCGACAGCAAGCGCCTCAAGCCGCGCGAGGTGGTGGCCGAGTTCGACAAATACCTGCACGACGAGCTCGACCTGATGCGCGAGGCGGCCAACGCCAGCCAGCTGCGGCGCAATTTCGCCGATTCCGACCTGCTGATGGTGCCGGAGATGTATTGGGACTACTGTTCGAGCAGCGTGATCGTGATGGAGCGCATGCACGGCATCCCGGTGTCCCAGATCGACCGCCTGGCGGCCGAGGGCGTGGACCTGCAAAAGCTTTCGCGCGATGGGGTGGAAATTTTTTTCACCCAAGTGTTCCGTGACGGCTTCTTCCACGCGGATATGCACCCGGGCAATATCCTGGTGTCGATCGCGCCGGCCACCTTCGGCCGCTATATCGCCCTCGATTTCGGCATCGTCGGCACGCTCAACGATTTCGACAAGGATTACCTGTCGCAGAACTTCCTGGCCTTCTTCCGGCGCGACTACAAGCGCGTGGCCGAGGCCCACATCGAGTCCGGCTGGGCCCCGCGCGAGACCCGCGTCGACGAGCTCGAGTCGGCCGTGCGCGCCTGTTGCGAGCCCATCTTCGACCGTCCGCTCAAGGACATCTCCTTCGGCCAGATCCTGCTGCGCCTGTTCCAGACCTCGCGCCGCTTCAACGTCGAGGTCCAGCCCCAACTGGTGCTGCTGCAGAAGACCCTGCTCAACATCGAAGGCCTGGGCCGCCAGCTCGACCCCGACCTGGACCTGTGGAAGACCGCCAAGCCCTACCTGGAGCGCTGGATGGGCGAGCAGATCGGCCTGCGCGGCATGTGGGAGCGCCTGAAGGAGGAGGCACCCCATTTCAACAAGGTCTTCCCGCAACTGCCGCGCCTGGTGCACCAGGCCCTGCTGCGCGGGGGCGAGCCGCCGGCCGCCGACCACGAGCTGCTGCGCCGCCTGGTGCTCGAGCAGCAGCGCACCAACCGCCTGCTGTCGTTCGCGGTGTACTTCGCCGGCGCCTTCGGGATCGGCCTGGCGCTGATCCAGCTGGTGCGCTGGTATCCGCACTAGCGGTATCGGCGCTACGAGTAGAACATTGCGTTGCCGATCGGCCATAAATACGGCGATGCGGCGACAAAAGGCTTATAATTCAGGGTTTTGACGATTTTTGCGGAGTATTCAATGCCGATTTACGCCTACCGCTGCGATGAATGCGGTTTTGCCAAGGATGTGCTGCAGAAGATATCCGACCCAGTGCTGACGGTTTGCCTGTCATGCGGCAAGCCGTCGTTTAAAAAGCAGGTGACCGCCGCCGGTTTCCAGCTCAAGGGC
>DIZW01000002.1:0-5051 GCA_002428015.1 Oxalobacteraceae bacterium UBA6018
TGATGTGGGCGATGTCGGACCGCGCCATTCCGCGCAGCCTGCGCACCATGCAGGGCTTCGGCGTGCACACCTTCCGCCTGGTCAATGCCGAGGGCGAAACGCGCTTCTGCAAGTTCCACTGGAATCCGCTGCAGGGCACCCACTCGCTGGTGTGGGACGAGGCCGTCAAGATCAGCGGCGCCGATTCCGATTTCCACCGCCGCGACCTGTGGGAAGCCATCGAATCGGGCAATTTCCCCGAGTGGGAGCTGGCGCTGCAAGTGTTCACCGAAGAACAGGCGGCCAGCTTCGATTTCGACGTGCTCGACCCTACCAAGCTGGTGCCGGAAGAACTCGTGCCCCTCATCCCGGTCGGCAAGATGGTCCTGAACCGCAACCCGGACAATTTCTTCGCCGAGACCGAGCAGGTGGCCTTCTGCACCGCCCACATCATTCCCGGCATCGACTTCAGCAACGATCCGCTGCTCCAGGGGCGCATCCATTCCTACGTCGATACCCAGCTGACCCGCCTGGGCGGCCCGAACTTCCACGAGATCCCGATCAACGCCCCGCTCGCGCCGGTGCACAACAACCAGCGCGACGGCCTGCACCGCCAGGCCATCCACCGCGGCCGGGTCAACTACGAACCCAACTCGCTGGCCGGCGGCAGCCCCGCCCAGGCCGGCGCCAAGGGCTTCTCCAGCTATCCCGAGCAGGTCGCCGAAAGCAAGGTGCGTGGGCGGCCGGAGCTGTTCGCCGACCACTACTCGCAGGCGCGCCTGTTCTTCGACAGCCAAACGCCGGTCGAGCAGCTCCACATCGCCAACGCCTTCCGCTTCGAGCTCACGCGCGTGCAGACCCCGGCCATCCGCGAGCGCGTGCTGGCCACCCTGGCCAATGTCGACGCCAAGCTGGTGGCGCGCGTGGCCGAGGGCCTGGGCATGGAGGTCCCGGCGCCGCTGCCGCTGGCCACCAGCTTGCCGCTGCCGACCTACGCGCCGTCGCCCAGCCTGTCGCTGATGGCGCGTCCGGGCGCCACGGGCATCCGCACCCGCCGCGTGGCGATCCTGGTGGCCAACGGCAGCGATGGCGCGATGGTCAAGACGATCTACAGCGCGCTGCTGGCCGACGGCGCCGTGCCGCGCCTGGTGTCGAGCAAGCTGGGTAAGGTCAAGACGGTCGACGGCGGCCAGCTCGACGTCGAGATCTCGCTCGAGGCCGGCCCGTCGGTGCTGTACGACGCGGTGATCGTGCCGGACGGAGCGGCCGCCGCCCAGCAGCTAAGCCGCGACGCCCACGCCCAGGACTTCGTGCGCGAGCAGTACCGCCACTGTAAGCCGATCATGGTGGTGGGGGAGGGCACGGCGCTGCTGGCCGCGTCCAGCGTACCGGCCGCCTTGCCCGACGGCGGTGCCGACCCGGCCCTGATCGGCACCGAGGCCGGCGACCTGGCCGCGGCCCTGGACGCGTTCAAGGCGGCCCTGGCGGGGCACCGCTCGTTCGCGCGCGAGACCGACCCACCGCTGGTGTAGGTCCGGCCAGCTCATGCCCGCCGCCACCGCGCGCGGTGGCGGGCACTCAGAGCTTGAGCGTTTTTCGGGCGTGACCGAGCAGCGCACCAGAATGAGGCCAATCTAGGCGCAAAGCACAGCCATAGCTCGGGCTATGGCGAGCATTTGCAACGACGAGTGGACACTTTCTGGTGTGATGAGCGGGCATGATCGACATACGCTCAAGCTCTTAGGCCTGCGGCGTGAGCGTCTTGGCGAACTGCGACACCCCGTCCAGGTTGATCAGCTCCACCGTCATCGCCTTCGATACCGGATCGATCAGCACCTCGCCGAAGAACTGGTAACCGGCCAGCGGCGACGCATTGGCCATCGGCGGCGTCTTCTGGAACACCGCGGTCGGCCCGAAGGTCTTGTCCAGCGTGTTCGGCCCGAACGAACCGGCGTTCATCGGCCCGGCCACGAACTCCCAGAACGGCGAGAAATCGGTGAACTGGGCGTTGGCCGGATCGTAGTAGTGGGCCGCGCAGTAGTGCACGTCGGCGGTGATCCACACCACGTTCTTGACCGCCTTGATGGCCCGCAGGAGGCGCGCCATTTCCAGTTCGCGCCCGCTCGGCGCGCCATCGTCGCCGTTGGCGATGGCTTCCCACTTGGCGTTGCCCTGGGCGTCCTTGCCGTCGCCGATATCCAGGCCGATCGGCATGTCCGCCGCCACCACCTTCCACGTCGCCGTCGAGCGGGTCAGCTCGGCGATCAGCCAGTCCACCTGCGTGTTGCCGATGAAGGCGGTGTCCGCGCTCTCGACCGTCTGCCGGTTGGCGCTGTTCGGTCCGCGGTAGCTGCGCATGTCCAGCACGAACACGTCCAGCAGCGGGCCATGGCCGATCTTGCGGTAGATCCGCTGCTCGTCGGGCTGCTTAAAGTAGCGCATTGGCGCGTACTCCAGGAAGGCGCGCTGGCCGCGCGCCGCCAGCACGGCCACGTTCTTTTCGGTGTAGCGCGCGTCGCCCGACAAGTCCTTCGACGCGCTGTAGTTGTTGAGCACCTCGTGGTCGTCCCACTGCCAGATCTGCGGCACCTGGGCCGCGAACTTGCGAAAGTTCGTGTCCAGCATGTTGTAGGCCTGGCGTCCGCGGAACTCCTTGAGCGTCTCGGCCACCTTGCTCACTTCCTCGGTCACGATGCTGGTCCAGATGGCGCCGTTCTCGGCGTTGGCCTTGGCCTGGATCGGACCGTCGGCGTAGATGGTGTCGCCGCTGTGGATGAAGAAGTCCGGGTCGCGCCGGCGCATCGCCTCGTAGATCTTGACGCCGCCGAAGTCGGTGTTGATGCCCCAGCCCTGGCCGGCGTTGTCGCCGCTCCAGTGAAAGCGCACGGCCTTGGTCGCGTCGGCCGGCGCGGTGCGGAATTGCCCGGCCAGGGTCTCGCTCTGGATGCTGCCCTTGTCCGGATCGACGTACTTCACGCGCACGAACATGGTCTGCCCGGCGGGCAGGCCGGTCAGGTCGACGCGGGTGGTGAAGTCGGTCAGGTCGGTCGCCATCGGGCCGACGATGCGGCTGGCGTTGGCGAAGCGGTCGGTGGTGTCGTATTCGACCACCATGATGGCGCGGCGGTCGCTGCGGCTCCAGACCATCGCCTGGTCGGCGTTGACGTCCCCGATCTGGATTCCCGAGACCAGCTTGGGACGCTCGGCGTCGCTGACCACCACGGCCGGCGCCGAGGCGACGTCCGCGGGGCCGCAGCCGCCCAGCAGCAGCGAACCGGAAAAGGCGCCGCCGCTGGCGAGGAAGCTGCGGCGTGAAATGGCAGTGCTCATGAAGTCTCCCGGAAGTTGAGTTACCGGGAGTGTAGGAGCGCTTTATGACCGCCTGATGAATGCCTGTATCGTGCGCGGGCCGGGCGCCATCGGCTTGGCTACAGGCTCGGTTCGCGCACCGGCTTGGCCGCCGGCGCGTGCCTGCGCAGGCGCCCCATGCCGCGCTTGAGCAGGTGTTCCAGGTCGTCGATGTAGGTGAACACGGCCGGCACCACCAGCAGCGACAGCAGGGTCGAGGTGATCAGGCCGCCGATGACGGCGATGGCCATCGGCGAGCGGAAGCTCGGATCGGCGCCCCAGCCCAGCGCCAGCGGCATCATGCCGGCGCCCATGGCGATGGTGGTCATGATGATCGGCCGGCTGCGCTTGTGGCAGGCGTCGACCAGGGCGTCGAAGCGGCTCATGCCGGCCTTGCGCGCCAGGATCGCGTAGTCCACCAGCAGGATCGAGTTCTTCGTCACGATCCCCATCAGCATGATCAGGCCGATCATGGACGGCATCGACAGCGCCTTGCCGGTCAAGAGCAGGGCCACGAAGGCGCCGCCGATCGACAGCGGCAGCGCCGCCAGGATCGTCACCGGCTGCATGAAGTCGCCGAACAGCAGCACCAGCACGCCGTAGATGCACAGCACGCCGATCAGCATGGCCACGCCGAAGCTGGCGAACAGCGCCTTCATCTCCTGGGCGTCGCCCAGCTCGGCGATCTTCACCGACGGCGGCAAATTCTTCAGCGACGGCAGCGCGCGCGCCTCGGCGTTGACCTCGCCCAGCGAGCGGCCCGACAGCTCCACTTCCAGGGTCACGTTGCGGCTGCGGTTGAGCCGGTCGATCTGGGCCGGCCCGCTCTCCATCGTGATGCTGGCCACGTTGGCCAGCATGACCGGCCCGTTCTTGCCCGGCACCGTCAGGCGCCCGATGGCGGCCAGGTCGGCGCGCACGGCGTCGGGCAGCTTGACCCGGATCGGCACCTGGCGCTCGGCCAGGTTCATCTTGGTCAGCGCCACGTCGTAGTCGCCGGCGGTGGCCACGCGCACCGTGTCGCCGATGGCGGTGGCGGTCACGCCCATGTCGGCGGCGCGCGCGAAGTCCGGCCGCACGATGATCTCGGGGCGCACCAGCGAGGCGCTCGAGCTGACGTTGCCGACGCCCTTGAGCGTGCGCAGGTCGCGCTCGGCCGCCTGGGCCGCCGCCGTCAGCGCCACCGGGTCCTCGCTGCGCAGCACCAGCTGCATCTTCACGCCGGTGTCCTGCGGGCCGACGGTGAAGCGCGCGCCCGGGATGGCGTCGAGCTTGGCGCGGATCTGGCGTTCCAGCGCGTCCATCGATTCCTTGCGCTTGGTGCGGTGCACGGTGGTCAGGGTCAGCACCGCGCGCCGCGCCTCGGCCGCCGCGCCGGGCGCGAACGCGTCCCCGCTGGAGCCGCCGCCGATGGAGCTGAACACGCCGGTGATGCCGGGCACCTGCATCGCGGCCAGGCGCGCGCGCTCGGCCACGTCGCGCGTCTCGGCCAGCGTCGAGCCGGGCGGCAGTTCCAGCGTGATCTGGGTCTGCGAACGGTCGGCCGGCGGCACGAAGCCGGTCGGCAGCAGCGGCACCAGGGCGATCGAGCCGGCGAAGAACAGGCCCGAGGCGATCGCCGTCACCAGGCGGTGGTTCAGGCACCACTTCATCGCGCGCAGGTAGCGCTGCATGACCCAGCCATCCTTCTCGGGCGCGTGCGGCAGCGGCTTGAGGATGTAGGC
>DIZW01000002.1:5258-25646 GCA_002428015.1 Oxalobacteraceae bacterium UBA6018
GTCCAGCCGAACTGCTTGAAGAATTTGCCGGGAATGCCGCCCATGAACGCGGTCCGGCAGGAACACCGCCACCAGCGCGAAGGTCGTGGCGATCACCGCCATGCCGATTTCGTCGGCCGCCTCCAGCGCCGCCTGCATCGGCGTCTTGCCCATGCGCAGATGGCGCGAGATGTTCTCGATCTCGACGATGGCGTCGTCCACCAGCACGCCCACCACCAGCGCCAGCGACAGCAAGGTCACGGTGTTGAGCGTGTAGCCGAAATAGTACTGGCCCAGGAAGGCCGGAATCACCGACAGCGGCAGCGCCGCGGCCGCCACCAGGGTCGCGCGCCAGTCGCGCAGGAACCACCACACCACCAGCACGGCCAGGATCGCGCCTTCGTACAGGAGCTCCATCGAGCCGTCGAAGTTCTCCTGCACCGGGAAGGCGTTGTCGATGACTTCCTTGAGCACCACGTTCGGATGCTCGCTCTGCAGCTCGGCGATGGCCGCGCGCGCGCCCTTGGCCACGTCGATCTCGCTGGCGCCCTTGGTGCGGAATACCTCGAAGCCAACCACTTTCTTGCCGTCCTGCTCGGCCAGCGCGCGCGGCTCGGACACCGTGTCGCTCACCTTGGCGACTTGGTCCAGGCGCACGCGGCGCCCGTCCGGCAGCGGAATGTCCATGCGCGCCAGCTCGTCGGCGCTGTGCACGGTGGCGATGGTGCGCACCGACTGCTCGGCGCCGCTGACGTCGCCGCGTCCGCCCGGCGTCTCGCGCTGCACGCTGCGCAATTGGCGCGAGACGTCGGCCGCCGTCACCTTCAGCGCGGCCATGCGCGCGTCATCGAGCTCCACGCGGATTTCGCGGAACACGCCGCCGACCCGCTTGACCGCGCCCAGGCCCGGCACGCTCAGCAGCCGCTTGGAGATGGCATCGTCGACGAACCAGCTCAGTTCCTGGTCGTCCATCGGATTGCCGGGGCGGCCAGGCGCGGCCGCGGCGGTGAAGGTCAGCACCACCCGCCCGGCGGTCGACACCTTCGTCACGGTCGGGTCGCGCATCTCGGATGGCAGGTCGGCCTTGACCCGCGCGACGGCGTCGCGCACGTCGTTCACACCCTCGGCGATGGGCTTCTCGAGGACGAATTCGACGGTGATGGTGGCCACCCCGTCGAGCACCTTGGTGTAGATGTTCTTGATCCCCTGCAGGGTCGCGACCGAGTCCTCGATCTTGCGCGCCACCTCGGTTTCCAGCTGGGCCGGCGCGGCGCCGTCGAGCACCGCGGTGACGGTCACGATCGGCAGTTCGATGTCGGGGAAGTCCTGCACTTCGTTGGCCTTGTAGGCCAGCAGGCCGGCCAGCGTCAGCAGCGCGAACAGCATGATCGCCGGGACCGGGTTCTTGATGGAGAGAGCGGAGAAATTCATCGCGGTTCCTTATTTGGCGCTGGCCACCGCCGGTGCGGGCGGGGCCACGTTGCGCACCAGGTCGCCGTCGTTGAGGAAGCCGGCGCCGCTGACCACCACCGGGGTGTCCGGTGTGAGGCCGCCCAGCACCTCGATGCGCTCGCCCAGGCGGCGGCCGGTCTGCACCTTTAACTGGCTCACGTGCTGGTCCGGATTGAGGCGGAACACGTAGCTGAAGCCGTCGCGCACGGCGATGGCCTGCTGCGGCACCGTCAGCGCCTGCGAGGTGCCCAGCTCGAACTGGCCGGTGGCGAACATGCCCTGCTTGAACGGCGCGCTCGCGCCCAGGCTGGGCGGCAGGTCCACGTACACCAGCGCCGAGCGGGTCTGCGGGTCGATGGTCGGCGCGATCATGCGCACCTTGCCGGTCAGGGCGCTGCCGTTGGGCGCGGTGACCAGCGCCGCGGTGCCGCGCTTGATGCGCGCCAGTTCGCTGGCGGTCACTTCGGCGCGCCACTCCAGGCGGCCCTGGCGGATCATCTTGAACAGCTCCGTGCCCACGCCCACGACCGAGCCGACGGTCGCGCTGCGCGCCGAGATCACGCCGCTGTCGGGCGCCACCACGCGGGTGTACTTCAGGCGCAGCTTCTGCGAGGCCAGGGCGGCGCGCGCCGAGGCGATACGCGCCTTGGCGGTGGCCGCGGCCGTCATGTACTGGCTGATCTGCTGGGCCGACAGCGCGCCCGAGCTTTGCAGGGTGCGCGCGCGCGCCGCGTTGGCGGTGGCCTCGCCGGCGTTGGCCTGGGCCTCGGCCAGCGCGGCCTCTGCCTGGGCCACGTCGGCGTTGACGGTGTCGGCCGAGAACACGGCCAGCACGTCGCCCTTCTTGACCACGTCGCCCACGTTGACCCGCACCTCGGTCAGGCGCAGCCCGCCCGACTCGCTGCCGATCAGGGCCTCCTGCCAGGCCGCCACGTTGCCGTTGGCGGTCAGTTGCAGCGGCAGGCTGGCCGTCACCGGGCGCGCGGTCGTCACCGTCAGCGCCGGCCTGACCGGCCCGGCCTTCTTGTCCTCGGCCCCGTTGGAGTGGGCCGAGGTCGACACGAGTGCCGCCGCGCCGATGGCCAGGGCGCCGATCACGAGCGCGGGAACGGTTTGAAGTTTGAGCTTGTCCATGGTGTCTTTGAGTGAGGTCGGTTCGATGGCGTTCATTGTGCGGCGGCGGTCCAGCCGCCCCCGGCGGCGCGGTACAGGGCCACCCAGGCGCTGTTGCGCTCGCGCTGCAGCGTGACGACGTTGTTCTGCGCGGCCAGCAGGGTGCGGCGCGCGTCTTCCAGTTCCAGCAGGCTGCCCATGCCGTTCTTGTAGCGGTCCCCGGTGGCGCGGAACGAGGCCTGGTAGCCCTCCAGCGCCACCTGGGCGTCGCCGCTGCGCCCGGTGCTGCTGTTCAGGTTCACCAGGGCCTGCTCGACTTCGCGCACCGCCTGGCGCGCCTTGGCACGGTAGGTGACGACGGCGGCCTCGTAGCGGGCGCGCGCCGCGTCCACGTTGGCGCCGCGGCGGCCGGCGTCGAACAAGGGCACGCTCAGCGACAGCGGGCCGATCGTCCAGGTGTCGAGATGGGTGTTCTCGCCGCCGCTATGGAAGTTCGCCACCCCGATCGAGCCGGTCAGGCCGAGGCGCGGATAGCGCTGGGCCTGGGCGCTGCCCACGTCGAAGCTGGCCGCGGCCACGTCGCGCGCGGCGCTGTACAGGTCCGGCCGCTGGGACAGCACCTGGGCCGGCAGCGCGGCGATCGTCAGCGCGGGCGCGGGCACCGGGGCGCTGGCGGCCAGCTGCGCGCGCAGCGGCGCCTCGTCGATGGCGGTCAGCTCGACCAGGGTCTTGACGTCCAGGTCGCACAGGGAGCGCTGCAAGGTCAGGCGGCCTCTGCCCTCGGCCGCGCTGGCCCGCGCCAAGGCGGCGGTGGCCGGCGCCTGGAAGCCGGCGTCGGCCGACAACTGGGTCAGGCGCGCGGTGTCGGCGCGCGAGGCCGCGTCCTGCCGCGCCACTTCGAGCAGCTGCTCGCAGGCGCGCAGGCTGTAATACTGGTTCGCCACCTCGGCCGCCACGGCAACGCGCGCGTCGTGCCAGCCGGCCTGCGCGCCCAGCAGGCGCTCCTCGGCCGCGTTGCGCGCCGCGCGCGCGCCGCCGAACAGGTCGATCTCCCAGGACGCCTGCAGCGCCGCCTGCGCCGTGGTGCCGCTCGGGAGCGTGCTTTGCTGGCTGGTGCGGTTCACGCTGGCGGCGCCGTCCACGGACGGCACCAGCGCCGCCCCGGCGGCCACCCGCTCGGCGCGCGACTGGGCCAGGCGCGCCTGGGCCGCGGCCAGCGTGGGGCTGGCGCCCTGGGCCGCGTCGATCAGGCGCACCAGCAGCGGGTCGCCCTGCTGGCGCCACCACTGCGACAGGTCGGTCAGGCTGCCGTTGTGCGGCAGCGGCGCCTGCCATGCCGGCGGGACGGGCGCGGCGACCTGGGACGGCGGCGCGCCGGCGCAGCCGGCCAGGACGGCCAGCTGCAGCGCGAACGCGAGCGCGACGGGCGTGCGGAATATCGTCATGCTGTTTTCTTTCGTGGCGGTGGTGTTGGTGTTGCGGCGGGTGCGGCGGGCGCCGCGGGTGGCGCAGAAGGCGAAGCGCGGCGCGCCTGTTCGGCCTGGACCATCGCCTCGGCGTAGTCGACCAGGCGCGCGATCCAGGTATCGATGGCGGCCTCGGAGCCGAGCAGCTGCGGCCTGATCTTGTCGATGACCTCGCGCGCGACCATCATCTGCACGGCCAGCCCGACCACGCTGAAGGCCAGGCGCGACAGGTCGTCGTCCGGTTCGGCGATGCCAAGGTGGCGGGCCAGCAGCAGGGTCAGGCCGGCGTGGGCGGGGCGGATGCCGTTGTCGATTTCCTCGTGCCACAGGCCGGTCGGCTCTAGCATCTCGCGAAACAGCAGGCGGATCGACAGGCGCGCCAGGTCGCCCTGCTTGAGCGGCGCCAGCAGCACCCCGTAGAACGCCGCGAGCGACTCGCGCAGGCTGGCGCCGGGATGGCAGATGGCGGCGATATCGTCGCACTTGCGCGGCTTCTTTTCGGTGAAGGCGGCCCGGTACAGCCCGGCCTTGTCGCCGAAGTAGTAGCTGATCGAGGCGATGTTGGTGCCGGCGGCGAGCGCGATTTCGCGCGTCGAGGTGCGCGCGTAACCCTGCTCGGCGAACAGGCGCATCGCCGTCAGCAACAGGCGCTCGCGCGACTGGGCGCCGTCGGAACGGGTCTTGCGGCCATCCTCGAGTGGGATAATTGGTAACTTTTCCATCTCATAATTAAAACACAATTTTTAAACGATTGATATAACTTAATCGTTTGATTTAACTAATGGATGAGCTGCGCATTGCGGTTCGCGCATTCCGTGCCGGCGCGGCGCTCAGCCCGCCGCCTGGCGATACCATACGGGCATGCGTGCGTCCTTTGCCTTTTAACGCAGCGCGTTGCAGGCGCCAGGGCTTGCCACCCGATGGCGCCGCGCTTACATTTTGTTACAACAGTCAAGCTTCGCCTTACACAGCAGCAACACAGCCGGGTTATAAAAGAGGCTATTCAGAACAGGAGCCATGTCATGCCGATCCTCATGCCGATCCGTTTCCTTGTTGTCGCGCTTTCCGCGCTCATCCTTGCGCTGCCGGCCGGCGCGGCCGAACTGAGCGCCGAGCAGCAGGCCGCGCACGTGCTCAACCGCCTCGCCTTCGGCCCTAAGCCGGGCGACATCGAACGCGTGGCGCAGATGGGCGTCAAGCGCTACATCGACAGCCAGCTCGACCCGCAAGGCATCGACTATCCGCCTGAGCTTGCCGCGCGCCTGCTCAAGCTCGAAACGCCCCACCGCAGCGCCGGCGCGGCGATGGCCGAATTCGTCGAGATGCGGCGCGAGGTCAAGAACGACGACGAGGGCGCCAAGCAGCGCCGGCGCGCCCTGGCCGCCGTGGCCGCGCGCGAAACGGCCGAGGCGCGCCTGCTGCGCGCCATCGACAGTCCGCGCCAGCTCGAGGAAGTCATGGTCGACTTCTGGTACAACCACTTCAACGTCTTCTCCGGCAAGGGCAACGACCGCGCCCTCATCGCCAGCTACGAGCGCGACGCCATCCGCCCCTACGTGCTGGGCTCCTTCCGCGCCATGCTCGGCGCCACCGCCAAGCACCCGGCCATGCTGTACTACCTCGACAACGTGGTCTCGGTGGCGCCCGGCTTCGGCGGGCCGAAACAGAAGAAGCAGCGCGGCCTGAACGAGAACTACGCGCGCGAACTGATGGAGCTGCATACCCTGGGCGTGGACGGCGGCTACACCCAGAACGACGTCACCGAGCTGGCGCGCATGCTCACCGGATGGACCTATGACCAGCGCGCCCTCATCGCCACCGACCAGACCTTCCGCTTCGACCCGCGCCGGCACGACCACGGCACCAAGCAGTGGCTGGGCCATACCGTGACCGACCAGGGCCAGCAGGAAGGCGAGATGGCGCTCGACGTGCTGGCCACGCACCCGGCCACCGCCCACCACATCAGCTATGAACTGGCGCAGTACTTCGTGCAGGACCAGCCGCCGCCGGCCCTGGTCGAGCGCATGGCGCGCACCTGGATGCAAAGCGGGGGCGACATCCGCGCCGTGCTGCGCACCCTGTTCGCCAGCGACGAATTCATGGCGCCGGCCGCGCTCGGCGCCAAGTTCAAGACGCCTTACCAGTTCGTGGTCTCGGCTGCGCGCGCCAGCGCCGCGCCGGTGTCGAACATCGCGCCGCTGCTGGGCGCGATGAACCAGCTGGGCATGCCGCTGTACGGCTGCCAGACCCCGGACGGCTACAAGAACACCCAGGAGGCCTGGCTCAATCCGGACGCGCTGAGCCGCCGCATCACCTTCGCCACCGCGCTGGCGGCGGGCCGCCTGCCGCTGGCCGCGCCGGCGATGGCCCCGGCGATGCCCGCCATGGCGGGGGAGATGGCGGCCAACAGCGTCCCGGCACCGGCGCCGCGCCCGGCGGCCCCGGCTTCCCCCGTCGATCCGCGCCAGCTGTATGCCACGCTCGGCCCGGCCATGTCGGCGCACACCCTGGGCCTGGTCGCGGCCAGCCCCGAAGCGCTGCGCGCGGCCATGCTGCTCGGTAGCCCCGACTTCATGCAGCGCTAACCAGAACAAGGAGAATGACCATGCAACGCAGACACTTCCTGACCGCCGGCGCGCTCGGCGCCAGCTTGCTGGTGCCGCTCGGGCGCGGCGCCTGGGCCGCCACCGGCACCAGCCCCACCCGCCAGAAGCTGATCGTGATCATGCTGCGCGGCGCCGTCGACGGCATGAACGTGGTCGCGCCAGTGGGCGACCCCAACTACCTGCAGCTGCGTCCCACGATCGGCCTGTCCGCCCCCGGCGCCGACGGCGGCGTGCTGGACCTGGACGGCTACTTCGGCCTGCATCCCGCGCTCGCGCCGCTGCTGCCGCTGTGGCAGCAGAAAAAGCTCGCCTTCGTGCACGCCAGCGGCTCGCCCGACCCCACGCGCTCGCATTTCGACGCCCAGGATTACATGGAATCGGCCACACCCGGCGTCAAGAGCACGCCGGACGGCTGGCTCAACCGCCTGGTGGCGGCGCTGCCCGGCGCGCCGTCGCCCAGCCGCGCGCTCAGCATCGGGCCGGTGATGCCGCGCATCCTGGCCGGCAGCGCGGCCGCCATGAACCTGCCCAACGGGCCCGCGGCCACCCGCGCCGACGTGCTGGACCGCCCGGCCATCGGCGGCGCGTTCGACCAGCTCTACGCCGGCAACCCGCGCTTCGGGCGCGCCTACCAGGAGGGCCGCGACGCCCACAAGGAAGTCATGCAGGGCGCGATGCACGGCGAGATGCAGGCCGCCGACAACGGCGCGCCGCTGCCCAACGGCTTCCCTGACGACGCCGCGCGCCTGGCCACCCTGATGCGCAACACGCCCGGCATCCAGGTCGCCTTCGTGGCGCTGGGCGGCTGGGACACCCACGCCAACCAGGGCGCGGGCACAGGCCAGCTGGCCAACCGCCTGGCGCCGCTGGGCCTGGGCCTGGCCACCCTGGCACAGCGCCTGGGGCCGATGTTCGACGACACCACCGTGATCGTGATGTCGGAATTCGGCCGCACCGCCCACGAAAACGGCAACGGCGGCACCGACCACGGGCACGGCAACGCGATGTGGCTGCTGGGCGGCCCTGTGGCCGGCGGCAAGGTCTACGGCGACTGGCAGGGCGTAGGCGACGCCGCCCTCAACGAAGGACGCGACCTGCCCGTCACCACGGATTTCCGCGCGGTGCTGGCGCAAATCGCGGAGCGGCACCTGCGCCTGCCGGACAGCGCGCTGGCGCGCCTGTTTCCCGCACTGCCGCAGCGCGCGCCCGGGTTCCAGGTCATGCGCGCTTGAAAACGGTAGCGGCGATAGGGATATGCATACGGGGTAAATACAGTAGTTATACTATATTGCGGTGCAACATAAATCGCGATATAGTGGAACTGTCTCCTCCAAATCTTCTCCGAAGATTGGATTGCCGCCCGCACCGCAAGGTCGCGGGCGTTTTTTTATGTCTTTTGCAATTGCAGCATGGCGCCGTGTTGCTGACGCGCGACAATCCGGCCTGCATGTTGTTTTACAAGACGTCAGCGTTTTGCCGGCAGCGACAGCGTAAACGTGCTCCCGTGGCCGTAGTCGCTGGTGAAGAACAAGCGGCCGCCCAGCAGGCTGGCCAGGTTCTGGCACAGGTACAGGCCCAGGCCGGCGCCCTCGGCATGCCGGGTCGAGGTCGAATCGAGCTGTGAGAAGGCCTGGAACAGCTTGGACTGGTCTTCCAGGCGGATGCCGGCGCCGCTGTCGGTGACGCTAAATTCGGTCAGCAGCTCGCCCTCGTCGATGCGCTGGGCCAGCGCCACGCGCACCGCGCCCTGTTCGGTGAACTTGATGGCGTTGTTGAGCAGGTTGATGATGATCTGGGTCAGCGCGCGCCGGTCCGAATCGATCACCACCGGCTCGCCCGGCAGGTCCATCACCAGCGCCAGGCCTTTTTGCACGGCCAGCGTGCGCAGAGTGTCGGCGGTCTGGTTGAGCAGGTCCTGGCACTGCACGCGCTCGAGCGCCAGGGTCACCTTGCCGGCCTCGATCTTGGCCACGTCCAGGATGTCGTTGATCAGCGAGAGCAGGTGGCGCGCGCTCGAGCGGATCGTGGTCAGCTGCTTTTCCTGGTCGCCCGTGAGCGGGCCGGGAAGCTTCATCAGCAGCGCGCCGGTGAAGCCGATGATGGCGTTGAGCGGGGTGCGCAGTTCGTGCGACATGTTGGCGATGAAGGCCGACTTCATGCGGCTGGCCTCGGCCAGCTCCAGGTTCTTGCGGGCGATCTCGCCGTTGATCGTTTCCAGCTCGGCCGCGTGGTGCGCCAGGCGCATGTTCAGTTCGATCACCTGGCGCTCGCGCGCCTGCAGTTCGCCGTTGACCTGCACCGCCTGTTCGTAGGTCGAGATCAGCAGGTCGAGGATCTGCTGGCGCCCGGCGTGGATGAAGTGCTTCTGCTCGCCCAGGTAGAGCGCGATGCCGTCCACGTTGTCGTCGGCGCGCAGCTTCTGGTTGACCAGCATGTGGCCGATCCGGCTGAGCAGATACTCTTCGGCGTAGGGTTTGCGGATGAAGTTGTCGGCGCCGCATTCGATGCCGCGGATGATGTCCTTGGCGTCGTTCAGCGCCGTCACCAGGATCACGGGAATGTCGCGCAGCGCCGGGTCGGCCTTGATGGCGCAGCACAGCTCATAGCCGTTCATCTCCGGCATGATGATGTCCGACAGGACCAGGTTGGGACGGTATTGGCGGATCAGCGCCAACGCCAGCTGGCCGTTGGCGGCCACCCGCACGCGGTACGACTTGGACTGGATCAGCCGGCGCAGCCGCTCGGCCTGGGTCGGACTGTCCTCGACGATCAGAATTTCGAAGTCGGCTGGCTGTATGTCGTACGTGGCGTCCACGCGCATCTCCTGGCGGCTTGGGTCTATGGCGTGCTCCTCCTGTCGCGCTGCGGGGGCAGGCGAAACGGTCGCGATCGTCATGACTATATCGGATTTGGGCCGGACGGGTCCTAAAAACATTTCAAAAGGACGCCAGCCGTCCCTATGCGCCGTCGCCCTGAAAGCTGCCCGCGCGCCAGGTCAGCACCAGGGTGTCGCGGTGGCCGTCCGCGCCCAGCGGCTGGATCGGGGTCGATTCATGGATCACCCTCTCGTCGTCGAGCAGCAGCAGGGTCCAGGGTTCCGTCATCGTGAAACGCTGCCCGCCCGGCCCGGCCGCCTCGAACACGCGCGTCTCGCCGCCCTTGATGTGGTGGCGCCCGACCAGCAGCACGGCCACGAAATCGACGCCGTCGCGGTGCGCGCCCTCCGGGGTCGGACGGCCAATGCCTTCGAGCGTATCGATGCGGAACTGGTGCGCCTCGACATACCAGGCCGGCGCGGCGCGCACCTGCGAACACAGGGCGCCGAGCTCGACCAGCAGGCGGCGCCAGGCCGGCTGCGCCAGGGTGGCCGGCTCGATCGGCTCGAACATCCTGCGCATGCCGCCGTGCAGGGCGTTGTACTCGAGCGGCTGCCAGTGGGCCCGATGCGGGCTCTGGACCAGCTCCGCGCCCTGCTGCACGAAGCAGGAGTGGCGCCGGTGGCGGTATTTGCCGCCGTCCTTGAGGTAGTGGTCGGGCTCGAGCCGGTCCCAGCTGGGCGCCAGCGCGTCGAGTTCGTCGAGGGTGCAGCCGGCCAGCGCGGCCACGTCGCGCGGGCGCACCAGCGCGTAGCCGGTGGCGCGCAAAGCCGCGCCGATGTGGGCCAGGTCGGTGAAGGGTGGTGCATATGTTGTCATCCCGATAGCGTAGCATTTTTCGGTGGCGCCCGTGTGGGGCGGGTCAGGCGCAAAAAAATCCGCGACGGAACTGTCCTGAGCGCGTTATTATTGTTGCCGTCAGGAATATTTACGGGGTAAAGCATGGGCATTGAACGTAAGGCAAGCATTCTGATCGTTGGCAGTTCGTCCGACGAGCTGGTGCAGGCGGAGGTGCTGCTGCAGGAACACCAGCACGTCATGCTGGCCTGCCAGGTCGACGACGCCCTGCGCATCGCCATGCAGGCGCCCGGGCCGGACCTGATCCTGCTCGACGCGCAGTGCGGCGCCATGGACAGCTTCGCCCTGTTCGCCGAGTTGAAGTCGAACTTCCTCACGGCCGACATCCCGGTGCTGTTCCTGGTGGACGAGGACGCGCGCGAGAACCAGCGCCGCGCCTTGCGCGAGGGCGCGGCCGACGTGGTCGGCAAGCCGATCGCCGCCGAGATCCTGCGCGTGCGCGTCGAGACCCAGCTGCAGCTCGGGCGCGCCCGCGCCATGCTCAAGGACCAGCACCGCGCGCTCGAGCACCTGGTGGCCGAGCGCACCCGCGAAGTGACCCACATGCAGGATGCGACGGTGATGGCGATGGCGTCGCTGGCCGAGTCGCGCGACAAGGAGATCGCCAACCACCTGCGCCGCACCCAGCATTACGTGGCCGTGCTGGCGCGCGAGCTGCGCTTCCACGCGCGCTACACGGCCGAGCTGAGCGACGCCAACATCGAGCTGCTGTACAAGGCCGCGCCGTTGCACGACATCGGCAAGGTGGCCGTGCCGGACGCGATCCTGCTCAAGCCGGGACGCCTGACCGACGACGAATTCGAGATCATGAAGAAGCACACGGTGTACGGGCGCGACGCCGTCGCCGACGTGGAAAAGGCGCTCGGCCACAGCAACCAGTTCACCCGCTACGCCGGCGAGATCGCCTATTCGCACCAGGAGAAATGGGACGGATCGGGCTATCCGCAGGGCCTGGCGGGGGCGGCGATCCCGCTGTCGGCGCGCCTGATGGCGGTGGCCGACGTGTACGACGCGCTGGTCACCACGCGGCCCTACCGGCCGGCCTTCACGCACGAGACCGCGCTCGAGCTGATCCGCCAGGGCAGCGGCGAGCACTTCGACCCGGACGTGGTCGACGCGATGCTCGTCATCGAGGAAAAATTCAAGCACATCGCGCTCGAATTCGGCGCCCACGGCGTCGCGCACTCAGCATAAGCGCGGCGAGCCGGCCGCCGCGCGCAGCCTGCGTTCGCTTAAAGCCGGAACGACAGGCCGACCGTCCAGCTGACATCCGGCGTGCGGTGGTTCAGGCCGCGCGAGAACGCCGTGTCGACCTGGCAGTCGCTGCTGATCAGATAGGCCGCGCCCACGTCGAAGCTGGCCTGGCTGCCGCCGTTGCGCCCGCGCGCGATCTGCTGCGACGACAGCTCGGCGAAGCCATGCCAGCGCGCGTTCCACTGCTGGTCCAGCACCACGCCGAACACGCCGCTCAGGTAGCGCGCGCCGTCGTCCCGGCTCTGCCAGCCAATCCCCGGCATGACCCCGAGCGAGACGTCGTCGGGCAGGTCCCATTCGGCAGCCAGGTGCAGCGATGGGCGCACGCCGTGACCGCGCAGGGCCGTCGCGCCGCTGGGCAGGTCGGCGCTGGCCACGATGCCCAGCGAGGGCGCGGCGCCGTGGGCGTCGGCCATATGCCATTTCATGCCGATGGCGCTGTCGCCCATGCCGTGCTGGCGCTCGCCCGGCGTCGGCGCCGGAAAATCGGTGCGCGTGCTGGTGTAGCCGTCCGTGGCGAGGCGGATCTCGAGCGTCTCGCCCACGCCGACCCGCACCAGGGTCGGTGTGCCGATGCTGCGCTCGCGCACGCCGCCGTCCTTGCTGCGTTCCCCGGCCAGGCCGGTTTCGACCTGCACCACGCCGCGTCCGACCACCTCGCTCGAATCGACGAAATCGGGACGGTCGGGGTTGATGGCGTCGGCGCCAAGCGCGTGGCCGGCGGCCAGCGCCATGCCGGCGGCCAGTAGTGGGGCTAGGAGTCTGCGCGGTAGAAGATGTCCGGCCCAAACCGCCGAGAAACCGGTAGCGTTTGGCGATATGGTCGGCGCCAATAGGCCAGCTATTGGCTTGCCCCTATCGCCAAACGCTCCTCGGTTTTCGACAGTTTCGGTCTCGAACACTTCTACCGCGCAGACTCCTAGCGCTGCCGGGGCGCGGATTGCTGTGAAACGCATTGGTTCTCCATTCGTCGATCGTAGCCCGATCGCGGGCCATCAAACATAAGCCGTCAAGCATGAGCCATCAAACCTGCCAGGCGCCGTCGCGGTAGACCAGCGCGTCGTCCAGGTACACCGCCTCGGTCACGGCGAAAATGTCGACATGATAGCGCGCGTCCTTGCGCTTGAAGCCGGGCTTGGGATACACCCCGTGCTTGGCGCCGAGCGAGAGGTGGATGCCGCACATGCGCTCGTAGGTGCCGATGTCGTCTACCCGGCGCTCGCGCGTGAAGGCGCGGTTCATGCCGAAGCCCAGTTCGCGCACCCACACCTCGCCTTCGTCGGCGCGGATGGTCGCCAGCAGGCGTTCGAACTCCTCGGTGGCGTCGAGCGCGCCGGTGACGCGGCCGCGCTCGACGATGAGCGTGATCGGCGCGGCCGGCCGGTTGACCAGGTAGGAGGTGTCGCCGAACACGTGCACGCGCACCGTCCCGTTCACCGCTTCCAGGTCGCGCGCCTCGGTGAACACCTCGCCGATGGGGAACTGGCCGCCCACGTTGTGCATGCCGGCGTAGTCGCCCACGTTGAGCTTGGCCGGCTCGAAGGGCGAGGCGAAATTGAGCACGGCGCCCTCGCCGCTGTACACCGTGCCCGAGGCGGCGGCGTCGATGCGCGCCTTGAGCGCCTGGCCGACCCCGCGGTAGTAGGCCGGATCGTAGGCCAGCGCCTCGATGTAGTGCTCGCCCTGGGCGCCGGGCATGCGCGACAGGTGCACGTGCTCGATCACCTTCAGCCCCAGCTTGAACAGTTCGACCCGGATGCGGAACGCTTCGAGGCGGAAGTTGGTCGACTGGACCAGCACCACCAGGTCGCCCGGGGCCAGCTCGCGGAAGGCGGCCAGCACCTGTTCGGGCGTGACGGCGTCGAAGTCGATCGTGCGCGCCGCCGGGAGATTGCGGCGGTAGGCTTCGGCCAGGGCGCAGGCCAGGCCGGTGCGGCTGTCGTGCACCAGCAGCGCGCGCCGCCCCGGGCCGTGCCCGATGGCGATGGCGAGCACGTCGCGCAGGTGCGCGGTGGCGGCATCGACGGCGTGGACGGGGAGCATGGCGGCGGGGGAGGTCATGTGGCAAGGCTGGGGCGGGCGGGGAAGCGCTCATTATACTGGCGCGCCGGCAACTTGCCCGGCCGCCAGCCAGGCCCCCGGCGCCGGGGTCAGCCGGCGCCGCCAATCGCCGGCGGGTCCGGCGCAGTCCGCCGCCTTCCCTACGCTTCCGCTCGCAAATCCCCTTCATTTTCCTCAAACAACCCGGAATTTGCGCCCGAAGAGAGCGCTATGTGGTACCCCGGCAATCAAACTTCCCCTTATGGCGCTTTGCGCTATGATTTTGTCACTTATTCAGCGCCCGCATGGCGGACGCTGGGGTCCTTTATCCCTATCAATGGCGGCAAGCGAGATGGCATACCGATGGGAAACGCCAGCCAGCGTCTGGCTGGAAGACGAGGGCAGCGGGCAGTTCGCGCTGGCCTCGAGCGCGGGCCTGAGCCAGATCGACTGGCAGGACCAGGCGCGCAGGCGCCTGCCCGACGTGGCGCGCCTCTTGGGCGCCTCGCTGCCGCGCGCCTGCCATTGCGCACCCATCTACCCGGAAGGCTTCGCCTATTGCCACCAATGCGGCCAGGCGCTCGAGCAACTGCCCGCCCAGCCCGGCGCGCAGCCGGACTGGTGGGGGCCGTGGGCCGACCCGCTACTGCCGCGCCACGTGCCGCATGGCTTGCCGGTCACCTCGCTGGACCTGGGCGCGAGCCTGGAGCAGCGCGCGCCGGCGCCGGCGGTGGGGCGCGCCGAGCTGTCGCTGCCGGTGCCGCCCAACGCCCACTGCGTGTTCGCCGCCGGCCATTTCGGCTTTCCCGTGCAGCGCCTGCTGGCGCTGGCGCACACCCGCAACGTGCTCCAGTACTGGGACCCGCTGGCGCGCCTGTGGCACGTGATGGCGCCCGAGGAGAACGCCGCCAGCCTGGCCTTCCACCGTCCTGGCTACGCCTGGCTGCCGGCGCTGCACCCCGAGCGCGGCGAGGTCGCGCTGGTGCCCACCGACAGCGGCCTGCAGCGCCTCTACATCAACCCGGTCAGTGAAACCTACCGCACCGAGACGGTGTTCGAGGGCGCGCTGGCGGCCTCGCCCGGCGCCACGCGCCAGCACCTGGCCTGCCTGTTCACGACCGACGCCGGCACCGCCCTGTGGAGCGCGCGCGCCGACCTGTCCGAGGCCCAGGTCCAGCCCTGCGCAGCGCCGGCCGGCGGCTGGTCGCGCCCGATCGGCTACGACGCTCGCCTGATCTGGCGCCACGCCGACGGCCAGCTGGTGTGGGAGCCGGGCGGCGCGCCGCGCTGGATCGCCTGGCCGCCCGGCTGGACGGCGCGCCTGACGCTGGGCGGGCCGACCCAGAGCCGCGACGGGCGCCTGTGGGTGATCGGCCACGACGCCCAGGGCTACTCCTTCCTGGAACTGGGCCGCGAGCACCCCGAGCAGCAGCGCCTGGACGGCGCGCGCCTGGGCTTCGCCAGCCTGCTGTTCCGGCGCGGCCACGCCGTCATCAACGAGCCGTGGGAGCGCGAGCACGTCGAGGACCCGCACGACGACGACACCCTGGTGCTGCCGCTGCTGCGCAGCTTTAACAACCACCGCAGCCAGCCGAGCGGCCTGGTGCTGCGCTTCCACCAGTACACCGGCAAGGCCGAGGACGCGCTGTGCACCCGCATCATCGCGCGCACCACGATCGAATGGATAGGCCGGCGCAACGTTATCCTGGACGAGGTCGCGCGCCTGTCCAAGCCGCTCGAATGCGTGCCCTTCGTGTACGACGGCTGCCTGTGGCTGCACCATCCCGACTGGAACCAGGTACGCGGCTGGCGCCTGGAAGCGCTGTCGTGAGGCGCGCCCTGGCATGCGCCGTGCTGCTGGCCGCGGCCGGCCCGGCGTGCGCGTCGGCGCAGGTGTTCCTGGTCCAGAATTCGGGCTGGATGGAGCCCTTCTACACCGATCCAGCCTCGCCGTTCAAGCCGCTGGTGGCCGCGCTGGTGGGCGCGGCCACCGCGCCCGGCGACCTGCTGGTGCTGGCCGCCTTCAATCAGAGCCAGCCTGGCGCGCCGTCGCCGCGGGCGCTGCTGTCGGTGCGCGCCGGCGCCGCCACGCGTGAGCAGGTCGGCGCCGCGCTGGCGCCGCTGGCGCTGGCGCGCAAGGGCGGCGCCCTGGCCGACACCGACCTGGGCGAGGCCGTGGGCGCGGCCATCACCAGCGCCATGGGCGGCAAGCCGGGCCTGGTCTGGCTGGTCACCAACAACCGCAACAGCCCCAACAACGACCAGGCCACCGCGCGCCGCAACCGCGAATTCTACGAGTTGATCCACCAGGGCGGCGCCATCACCAAGGCGCTCGCCTTCGCGCTGCGCATGCCGGTGCAGGGCGCCCACTACCACGCCAACGGCCTGATGGTGTATGCCTTCGCGATCGGCGAGCAGGGCGCGCGCGAGCTCGACGCGCTGCTCGCCTCCGGCCGCATCGCCCAGGTCATCACCGAGCCGCCCGCGCGCTTGAAGCCGCTCGACCGCGACACCGTGCGCCTGGTGCCGTTCCGGGTCGCCAACGCGCCCGGCGTGGCGTTCTCGATGGCGCAGAACGGCATGCTGCGCGCCGACGTCGACGCCCAGGCGCGCAGCCCCGCCGCCCAGGTGGCCTGGCGGCTCGAGAACACCATCTACCCGTACACCATCGCCAGCGCGGTGCTCAGCGCCCGCTCGCGCGTGGGTGCCGAGGACCGCCCCATCGCGCTCGCCAGCGGCGTCGTGAGGGCGCTGGCGCCGGGCCAGAGCATGCCGCTGGCCTCGACCATGCAACTGCCGGTGGGCCAGCTGCCGGGCGCCTGGTCGGCCAAGGCGATCGCGTCGGCCGGCTCGGCCTATGTGCTGCCCGGCGTGATCGAGCTGCACCTGAGCGGCCAGCGCCTGGCGCTGTCGCAGGCCTTCCGCCAGCGGATGCAGGCCTTGTTCCCGGGCGATCCGCTGCCCGACATCTTCACCCCGCCGGCCCAGGTGGCCGCCTCCGATGCGCGCCTGCCGTTAGAAGTGCGCGTCAACTACGGCGTGGCGCCGCTGGTGGCGCTGATCGGCGTCGGCCTCGTCGTAGCCGGCGCGCTCGGCGCGGGCGCGCTGGCGTTCGCGCGCCCGCGCAAGGCGCTCGTCACGGTGGAAGACGAACTGCGCACCCTCCACGCGCGCGCCGGCACCACCCAGCCGATCTTCGACAAGGCCGGCAACCGGGTGGCGCAATTGAAGACCACCTTGTTCGGCCACCAGCTGATCGACCTGCGCGAAGGCGCGCAGGTGCGGCTGGGCCGTTGAGGTCCAAGCCTAAACCCCGAACCCAGATTCCAGACCCCAGAACCGAGACAGGACCACCTTCATGCAGAACACCCAGGCCCCCGCGACCGACCCAGGCTTCAAGCTGCCCGGCGCCCCCGCCACGCCGCCCGACCCGCTGCCGAAGACCACCGACAGGAACACCAACGCGCCGGTCGAAGTCACGCCCGTGGCCGGCGCCCCGGCCACCGACACCTCCGCGCGCGACATGGCCATCGGCAGCGCCGTGTTCCTGGTCCTGCTGGTGGTGGTCTTCTTCGTTCGCAACGCCTACGTGCACCACCTGGTGGTCAAGCGGGTGGCGCCGTCGAGCGCCGGCAGCGCCGGCTGGCTGATGTTCGTCGGCCTGGGCTTCGTCAGCGCCGCGGCCGTGCTGGCGATCGTCAACGCGAGCAAATTCCTGACCTTCGCCGTCACCGGCCCGCTGGTGCTGGTCGGCCTGGCCGCGCTGGTGGCGGCCCTCTTTATCGGACGGCGCTAAATGAACTCGATACTCCACGAAAGAACGCCCACCATGGCAGAGCAAAACGGCAGCCGCAAGGCCGAGCTGAAAGTCGATCTTCGTCCCACCCTGTTCATCGGCGCCGGCGGCACCGGCATGGAAGTGATGCTGCGCATCCGGCGCCGCATCCTGGCCGAGGTCTGGAACCGCCACAACCCGACCCGGGTGGAGTCGATCGCCCAGTTCCCGGTGGCGCGCTTCCTGCACTTCGACCTCGATAGCAACGCCGTCATCGACGAGGGCAAGTCGCAGCGCACCGACCCCTGGTACGACCTGGTCAAGCTGGGCGACGAGGAGCGCCTGGTCGAGCCGATCGACCTGCTTCAGTACCACGAGTCCGACGACAGCCTGGCGCGCTTTCCGCTGATCGAGAACTGGATGCCGCTGCGGCCGAAAAAACTGCGCTCGCTCGGCATCGACCCGTCCAAGGGGGCCGGCCAGATCCGCGCGCTGGCGCGGCTGTACCTGTACGACAAATACCCCAAGCTGCGCGGGCGCATCAAGGCCGCGCTCAATTTCTTGAGCAGCAATGCGGGCAACGAGCGCAAGGAGACCTACCAGCGCCTGGGCCTGCAGGTGGACACCTCCAAGTTCCGCATCGTCGTGATCGCCTCCTGCGCCGGCGGCACCGGGGCCGGCAGCGCCATCGACCTGGGCTGGATCGCCAAGGCCATCGCGCGCCAGGAGGTGTCGGACAACCAGGTCGACCTGGTGATGTTCCTGCCCTCGGGCTACGCCAAGGCCAACAAGGAGCGCACCGAGGCCAATGCCTACGCCACCCTGATGGAGCTGGAGACCACCATGCGCGACATGAACGCGCAGGTGCGCTGGGCCGAGCCGGACAGCCTGGTCGGGCGCGGCGCGCCCTTCGACGACGTGTACTTCGTCGACACCGCCAACCTGGCCAACAAGGCCACCCAGGACATCAAGGACGTCTACCAGATGGTGGCCGACACCCTGTTCGAGGACTTCGCCTCGGCCGATTTCGCCAACCGCAAGCGCTCAATCGCGGTCAACCAGCAGCAGCACAAGCTGGGCCCGTTCAACCCGCGCGTGCCCGAGCAGCGCTTCGGCGACATGCGCCTGTCGTACTCGAAGGTGTATTCGGCCTTCGGCCAGGCCGTGCTCGACACCCAGCAAAGCCTGCGCGACGACATCCGCGCCTACGAGCTGGCCGGCCTGATGGTCAAGGCCTTCTTCGGCCTGGCCGGTAGCGACGGCGCCAGGGCGCGCCGCGCCGGCGACCAGGAACGCGACGTCTTCATGCGCGAGCAGATGGCGCTGAGCGAGCACCCGTTCGACGAATTCCCCGACTTCAAAAAAGGCACGGTGGACCTGACCCCGTTCCAGGAATACGCGCTGACCGGCCAGCTCCTGATGGACAAGGACCAGCGCTCCCTGCTCGAACGCATCGAGAGCAAGGTGCAGCTCGAGATCGACCGCATCATGGGCGCCTACGAGATCGGCGTGTGGCGCGAGAAGGTGGCCGAGCTGCTGCCCCACCTCGAGCGCGACGCCATCCGCGAGGCCGGCGCCACCGCCGAGACCAGCGAGGACCGCATCAAGCGCCACACGGGCGAACTGCTGGCGCGCCTGAAGGGCCGCGCGCGCGACCAGCTGTACGCGCTGCTGGACGACCGCAAGCAGGGCGGCCTTGAATTCGTGCTCTCGCTGCTCGAGCAGATCAAGGCGCGTCTGCTGCAGCGCGACCTCGGCAACGCCGAGCGCAACGGCAAGCGCTATCGCGACATCCGCGACGCGCTGCGCACGCGCCAGGTCGAGGAATCGCTGGGCAACCTGGCCCAGGCGGCCGGGCGCATGTTCGGCAAACAGGCGCAGGCGCGCGAAGTGATGGCCCACCTCAAGCGCGACATCGCCGACTACCTGCGCTTCCACCTGCTGGCGGTGGCGGCCGGGCAGGCCATCGAGGTCATGCGCCAGCTGTCGGCCTGGCTGGGCGACGCGCAATCGCTCGACGAGGACGGCCAGCCGGTGTGGAGCGGCATCGCCGGCGAATTCCAGGAAGGCCGGCGCGCGGTGCAGGCCATGCTGGGCGCGGTCGACCAGCGCATCGGCCAGCTGCGCGCCGACGCCCGCCACGACCATGCCACCTACATCAAGCTTGCCAGCGAGGCGCCGCCTGAGCCGGTCAAGCTGACCGGCGACATCAGCGCCTGGAGCGAGGAAGTGCTGCTCGAATTCGGCGGCTCGGCGCGCCTGTTCCCGCAACTGCACGAGGACAGGCCGCGCGCGGCCCTGCTGCTCAAGCTGTTCCGGCGCGCCCAGACCCAGTTGAGCGTGGAGCAACTGGCCGGCGCCGAGCCGGCCGATCCGCTGCTCGAGCGCCTGTCCGCCATGGCGCCGGCCGAGCGCCAGCGCATCTTCGGCGAATGGATCAGGAGCGCCATGCCGTGGATTAACGCGCGCTTCTCGGCCGAGTTCACGCCCAGCGCCGACCAGTACAAATGCTTCATCGGGGTGGGCGACGTCAACGCCTGGCGCCGCATGGAAGGCGAGATCAAGGCGGCGGTGCCGGCCGGCTCCTTCCACGGCGACCTGGTCTCGGTGGTCAACACCGGCATCACCGGCAAGGCGGTCTGCTACATCGAGCTGTCCGGCTATCCGATGACGGTGCTGCGCGGCCTGCCGACCTGGCGCACCTCCTACCAGATCGAGAACCCCAAGATCCCCACCCACCTGCACTTCGACGCCACTCGCTTTCGCCATCCGATCTCGCCCAGCATGGACGAGCTCAATCGCCTGGCCGACGACTACGAATGGTTCCTGCAGGCGGTCGCGCTCGGCGTGGTGCGGCGCAAGCCCGACCTGCAGGACCGCGAGGCCAGCTTCCAGCCGCGTGGCCAGTACCTGTTCGAGGTCGAACCCGGCTCCGGCGAATGGCTCCAGATCGGCAACGAGTTCGCGAT
>DIZW01000002.1:25800-26251 GCA_002428015.1 Oxalobacteraceae bacterium UBA6018
CCGAAGCTCGACGTCGACGAGACCGGGGCCCAGTTGCCGTCGCCGTCGCTGCCCAACATCACCGCGCGGCGCCTGTACGAGGCCTGGTTCGCGCGCGCCCGTGCGCTCGACCCGTCGGTGACGACGCGCGACGTGGAAACGGCCATCTCCAACCTGGCCCAGTGGAGCGAGCGCGTGCCCGACTCGGCCAGCGACGCCTACCACTGGGAAGTCGAACGGCCGCTCGACAAGCGCGTCATCAAGCCCGAGGTGCTGGCCAGCGAGGCCGAAGCGGGGGCGGTGCTAAGCGTGCCGCCGCCGCCGTCGCTGCCATCGTCAGCGCCGCTGCCGGCGCCGCTTGGGGCCGCAGCGGCGAAACGCTACAAGGTGTTCTTGAACGGCGTCCAGCGGGGCCCGTACTCGCGCGACGAACTCGCGTTGCTGGCCGCGCGCGCCGACATCGGCATCGCGA
>DIZW01000075.1:0-199 GCA_002428015.1 Oxalobacteraceae bacterium UBA6018
GGTGGGCGGGGGTGGCGGGCTGGTCGAATGTCGTCGCATGGCGTGGCTTTGGAATATATGGTTCAATCTGGATTGTAGCCTTTCACGGAAAAACACGATGACCATGCCAGAAAATGCCCCCCAGCGAGGCCTGCCCCCAGGCAAGATGCCCCAATTGCGGGTGATGCCGGCGCCCGCCGACGCCAATGTGTACGGCGAC
>DIZW01000075.1:227-12335 GCA_002428015.1 Oxalobacteraceae bacterium UBA6018
CGCTTAACTCTTTCCCACAATGATTTAATGTTGAGGACAGAGTACGCGTCGGCCAGCCGGCGCTTAACTCTTTCCCACAATGACTAGAACACGATTGTAGCCGTTTAACGAATTTCAAGACCCGGAGCCCAAATTGGATAGCCTGCATCACACTTCCCTCCCCGACGGCATGCCGCAACTGCGTGTAGTACCGATGCCGGCCGATGCCAACGTGCACGGCGACGTGTTCGGCGGCTGGATCATGGCCCAGGTCGATATCGCCGGCTCGCTGCCGGCCACGCGCCGCGCCAACGGCCGCGTGGCGACCATCGCGGTCAACTCCTTCCTGTTCAAGCACCCCGTGTTCGTGGGCGACCTGCTGTCCTTCTACGCCGACATCGTCAAGGTCGGCAATACCTCGATCACCGTGTACGTCGAGGTCTACGCCGAGCGCAACCGCCTGCAGGCCGACATCGTCAAGGTGACCGAGGCCACCCTGACCTACGTCGCCACCGGCGACGACCGCAAGCCGCGCCCGCTGCCGCCGCTCGAGTCGCTGATCTCCCAGTAAAAACGCCGATGCAGCCGCAGCGCCGCAGCTTTTTGCGCGACGCCGCCAGCCTGGCGCTGCTGGCGGCCGGCGCGGCGCGCGGCGCGCCAAACGGCGCCTATCCGTTCAGCCTGGGCGTGGCGTCCGGCTCGCCGCTGCCCGATTCCGTCATCCTCTGGACCCGCATCATCAGCGATCCGCTGGGCGGCGCGCCGGCGGCGCCGGTGGCGCTGGCGGTGCGCTGGGAAGTGGCGCACGACCAGGCCTTCCGCAGCATCGCCGCGCGCGGCAGCGCGATCGCCGTGCCCGCGCTGGCGCACAGCGTGCACGTGGACGTCAGCGGCCTGGCGCCGGGACGATGGTACTGGTACCGCTTCATGCTGGGCGACGCGGTCAGCCCGGTCGGGCGCACGCGCACGGCCCCGGCGCCGGACAGCATGCCGGCGCTGCTCAAGCTGGCGGTGGCATCGTGCCAGCACTGGGAGTTCGGCAGCTACGCGGCGCACCGCCACATCGCGGCGGCCGCGCCCGACCTGGTGGCTTTCCTGGGCGACTACATCTACGAGTGGGGCCCGTACAGCCTGCGCCATCCGGCGGCGGCCAGGCGCACCAGCGAATCGTTCACGCTGGACGAGTACCGCGCCCGCTACGGCCAATACAAGAGCGACCGCGACCTGCAGGCGGCGCACCTGGCCGCGCCATGGATCGTCACCTGGGACGACCACGAGGTGGCGAACGACTACGCGGGCGAACGCGACGAACGGCTCGATCCGCGTTTCGCCCAGCGCCGCGCCGCCGCCTACCAGGCCTTCTACGAGCACATGCCGCTGCGCGTGGCGCCCGGGCCCGGCGGCTTCGGGGGGCTGCGCATGTACCAGCGCTACGACTGGGGCCGGCTGGCGCGCTTCCACGTGCTGGACGATCGCCAGTACCGCGCGGCGCAGCCCTGCACGCCGGCCGGGCGCGGAGGTTCCAGTTCGGTCACGCGCGCCTGCGCCGAGCGCATGGCGGCCGGCCGCGCGATGCTGGGCGCCGAGCAGGAGGCCTGGCTGGCGCGGGGGTTGGCGACCTCGGGCGCGCGCTGGAACATCCTCGCCCAGCAAACGCCGATGGCGCAGTCGAGCCAGGTGCCGGTGGCCGCGCCAGGCGACGGGCGCTTCTGGACCGATGGCTGGGATGGCTATCCGGCCGCGCGCGCTCGCGTGTTCGGCGCGCTGCTGGCGAGCCGCGCGGCCAATCCGGTGGTGCTCGCCGGCGACGTGCACACCTTCTACGCGAGCGACTTGAAACGCGACTTCTACCGGCCCGCGTCGGGGCGCAATCCGATCCTCGCCGCCGAATTCTGCGGCACCTCGGTGACCTCCAGTTCGCGCCCGCAAGCGCGCACCCAGCAGTTCGTGGACATGAACCCGCACACCAAGTACGGCCGCAGCGACAAGCGCGGCTTCATGCTGCTCGAGCTCACGCCAGAACAGACGCGCGCCATCTTCGTCGGCCTGGACGAGGTGCGCGATCCGGCGTCCGGCGCATCCGTGCTGGCGCGCTTTCTGGTCGAGGATGGGCGCCCGGGGGTGCGCCAGGTGTGATCACGCTGGGCCGAATGCCGATCGCGCACTTTGTCATGCACGCAGTCGCCCCCTCCCATGTGCACCGTCGGCGAATCGGTGATGCCGCCCCCCTCAGGCCGGCGTCTTCTCGTCGCGCAGTTCGCGCCGCAGGATCTTGCCGACGTTGGTCTTGGGCAGCGAATCGCGAAACTCGATGTACTTGGGCCGCTTGTAGCCGGTCAGCTCGTGCCGGCAGTAGTCCTGCAGCTGCTCGACGGTCAGGTTGGGGTCCTTGCGCACCACGAACAGCTTGACCGCCTCGCCGGAGTTGGCGTCAGGAACGCCCACGCATGCGCATTCGAGCACGCCGGGGTGGGAAGCGAGCACGCCTTCGATCTCGTTCGGGTAGACGTTAAAGCCGGACACGAGAATCATGTCCTTCTTGCGGTCGACGATGCGGGTGTAGCCGCGTTCGTCCATGATGCCGATGTCGCCGGTCTTGAAGAAGCCGTCCGGTGTCATGACCTTGGCCGTTTCGTCGTCGCGCTTCCAGTAGCCGGCCATCACCTGCGGGCCGCGCACGGCGATCTCGCCGGGCTGCCCCAGCGCCACCGGCTTGCCGTCGTCGTCAAGAATGGCCAGCTCGGTGGACGGCACCGGCAGGCCGATCGAGCCGGTGAATTCGGTGATGTCGCAGCGGTTCGCGGTGACGATGGGCGAGGTCTCGGACAGGCCGTAGCCTTCGATGATCGGCGTGCCGGTCACCTTGAGCCACTTGGCGGCCACCGCTTCCTGCACCGCCATGCCGCCGCCGTTGCTCACCTTGTAGCTGGAGAAATCGAGCTTGGCGAAGTCGGGGTTGTTGAGCAGCCCGTTGTAGAGCGTGTTCACGGCCGGGAAGATGTGGATGCGGTACTTGGCCAGCTCCTTGACGAAACCGGGAAGGTCGCGCGGATTCGGGATGAGCAGGTTCATGCCGCCCAGGCGGGTGGACATCAGCGCGCACACCGTCAGCGAATAGATATGGTACAGCGGCAGCGCGCACACGAAGCCGATCTGCTCGTCCTTGGGCAGGGTGTCGAGCGCGGGGCGCAGCCAGGCTTCCGTCTGCAGCACGTTGGCGACCACGTTCCGGTGCAGCAGCACGGCGCCCTTCGAGACCCCGGTGGTGCCGCCGGTGTACTGCAGGAAGGCGATGTCGTCCGGCCCGGTGGTCGCCGGCGTGAGCGTCATACGGGCGCCCTCGGCCAGCACCTTGTTGAAGCCGATCGCGCCGGGCAGGGAATAGGCCGGCACGAGCTTTTTAACGGTGCGCACGACGAAGTTGACCAGCCGGCCCTTGAGCGCGCCGAGCAGGTCGCCCATGGTGGCGACGACGACGTGCTTGACCTGGGTGCGGGCGCGCACCTGTTCGAACGTGGTGGCGAAGTTCTCCAGCACGACGATGGCCTCGGCGCCGGAGTCGATCAGCTGGTGCTCCAGTTCGCGCGGGGTGTAGAGCGGGTTGACGTTGACGATGACGTAGCCGGCGCGCAGGATCGCCGCCATCGCCACCGGATACTGCAGCACGTTGGGCAGCATGATGGCCACGCGCGCGCCCGGCTGCATCCCGCGCGACTGCAGCCAGGCCGCCATCTGGGCCGACATGCGGTCAAGTTCGGCGTAGGTGATCGCCTTGTCCATGCACACGTAGGCGCGGCGCGCGGCGTATTGGTGGAACGCTTCTTCCAGCAGGTGCGTCAGCGAGCGGTACTGCGTCCAGTCGATGTCGGCGGGCACGCCCGGGTGATACGACTTGAGCCAAAACTTGTCCATCTATGCCTCGTGAAAATGATGAAGGCGCGGCCCGCACCGGGCCGCGCCGCGGGTGCTAACGGTGCTAGGCTGCCTGTTTTTCGTCGCGCAGTACGCGCCGCAGTATTTTACCGACGTTCGACTTGGGCAGCTCGTCGCGAAATTCAATATATTTTGGGCGCTTGTAGCCGGTCAGGTTCTCGCGGCAGTAATCCATCAGCTGCTCGCCGGTCAGGGCCGGGTCCTTGCGCACCACGAACAGCTTGACCGCTTCGCCCGAGTGCTCGTCGGGCAGGCCGATGACGGCGCATTCGAGCACGCCCGGGTGGGCCGCGACCACGCCTTCGAGCTCGCTCGGGTAGACGTTAAAGCCGGACACCAGGATCATGTCCTTCTTGCGGTCCACGATGCGCACGTAGCCGTCGGCGTCCATCACGCCCACGTCGCCGGATTTGAAGAAGCCGTCCGCCGTCATGACCTTGGCCGTTTCATCGGGACGGTTCCAGTAGCCGGCCATGACCTGCGGGCCACGGATGGCGATCTCGCCGGCCTCGCCCTGCGCCACCGGGTTGCCGTCGTCGTCCAGGATGGCGATCTCGGTGGACGGTATCGGCAGCCCGATCGAGCCGGTGAATTCGGTCATGTCGCAGCGGTTGCAGGTGGCCACCGGCGAGGTCTCGGACAGGCCGTAGCCTTCGACGATGAAGGCGCCGGTGAGCTGCTTCCACTTGTCGTTGACGGCCTTCTGCACCGCCATGCCGCCGCCGTTGCAGGTCTTCAGGCCGGAGAAATCGACCCGCCCGATGGCGGGATGGTTGACCAGCGCGTTGTAGAGCGTGTTCACGGCCGGCAGCATGTTGACCTGGTACTTGCACAATTCCTTGATGAAGCCACCGATGTCGCGCGGGTTCGGGACCAGGATGTTGAGCGCGCCGACCCGGGTGCCCCACATGGCGCAGGCGGTCAGCGCGAAGATGTGATACAGCGGCAGCGCGCACACGATCGTCACCTGCTCGATCAGCAGGTTGCTCGAGAGCGCGGGCTTGGACCAGGCCTCGGTCTGCAGCACGTTGGCGATGATGTTGCGGTGGGTGAGCGTGGCGCCCTTGGAGACGCCCGTGGTGCCGCCGGTGTACTGCAGGAAGGCGACGTCGGACGGCACGGCCTGCACCGGCGTGAACGGCATCCTGGCGCCCTGTCCCAGCGCCGCCTTGAAGCGCACCATGTTCGGCAGTGCGAACGGGGGCACCAGCTTCTTGATGTTGCGGACCACGAAATCGACCAGCATGCCCTTCGCGCCGCCGAGCATCTCCCCCATGCTGGCCACCAGGATATGGCGCACCGGCGTGCGCGCCAGGACCTGCTCGAGGGTGGTGGCGAAGTTCTCCAGCACGATGATCGCCTCGCTGCCGGAGTCGTTGAGCTGGTGTTCCAGTTCGCGCGGGGTGTACAGCGGGTTGACGTTGACGACCGTGTAGCCGGCGCGCAGGATGGCGGCGATCGCCACCGGGTACTGCAGCACGTTGGGCAGCATCACGGCCACGCGCGCGCCGCGCTGCAAGCCGCGGCTTTGCAGCCAGGCCGCCAGGCGCTTCGAGTGCAGGTCGAGCTCGCCGTAGCTCATGAAGCTGTCCATGCACACGTAGGCTGGCCGCGCGGCGAATTTTTCGAACGACTCCTCCAGCAGCTGGACCAGGGAGCGGTACTGGTCGGGGTTGATTTCGGCGGGCACGGTGCCGGGGTACGACTTGAGCCACATCTTATCCATCGTTGCCTCTGCCTGTAGATTTTGTCGTTATAAGAGCTGGCGTGCCGATCCAGCGTTTATGTGGATGACATAAACACCGAGCGGGCGCTTTGTTTACCGCCCGCTAGTGATGCTATCGGGCACGGCAGCCGGATGCAAGCGCTTTTACCCGGAACCGAGCAAGCCCTCTACGGACGACAAAATGATGTTTTTTAGCAACGATCAGGCGGTAGGCGGGTTGGAGGCCAGTTGCCGCAGGCGGCGGTGGCGTTCGTCGCGGTCGAGCGCAGCCAGGTCGCGCACGGCGGCATAGAAGCGCGGGAAGCTGCGTTCGCGCTGCAGCAGGTTGCGAAAGGCGGGCACGAAATCGGTGTAGGTGGCGATCGCCGCCAGGTGGGCGTTCGAGAGCGGCTCGGCGAAGAAGCGGTCGTAGCCGGCGTAACCGCCCCAGCTGGCCTTGAGTACTTGGTAGTCGTCCTTGAGCTGCTGGAACAGGTGGGCCTTGAGCGCGCGCTTTTCCGCGTCCGGCTGGGCCGAGGCGTAGTTGCGTTCGAGCGCGTCGCGGCAGTTGAGCAGCAAGGCCAGGAACTGCTTTTTGCGCGCCTGGTACTTGGCGTAGTTGGCGCGCATCTGCACATTGCCGAAGCCCGCCAGCCAGCGCTCCACGCCGGCCTCCTCGACTGTGCTGGCGAACGATTCGTTGAACTGGGAGTCGCCCGACACGTACACCACCTGGTGCGCCAGCTCATGGAAGATCAGGCGCGCCAGTTCGGCGTCCGGGTAGTTGATGAAGGTCGAGATGAGGGGATCGTTGAACCAGCCCAGCGTGGAGTAGGCCGGCACGCCGCCGACCTGGACGTCGTCGCCTTCGGCGCGCAGTTCGCGCGCGTAGGCCAGCGCGTCGTCCTTGCTGTAGTAGCCGCGATAGCTGACGCAGCCGGCCACCGGGAAGCACCACTGGAGCGGCTTGAGCGACAGCTCGGGCGCGGCCACCACGTTCCACAGCACGAAGGGGCGGTGCAGCGCGGCGTAGTTGCGGTAGGTCTTATTGTCGGGCAGGCCGAGCTGGCGCACGGCGAAGCCGCGGATCTGGCGCGCGGTCTCCAGGCGCAGCTTGAGTTTGGCGTCGGTGGACTGGTCGGTGAGCCAGTCGTCGATCGGCCTGGCGTCCGACAGCAGGGTCAGTTGGCCCTGCGCGGCCTGGCGGTAGTAATTGAGGCTGGAACAGCTGGCCAGCAGGCCGGCCGCGCCGCACACTAGCAGGGCGCGGCGCGCGGTCTTTGATAACGTCATACGGAACATGGCAATACCTTCAATACCTTAAACGCTGTGTACTACTATGCGAGGCGCTCGACCTGGACGAGGGTGTCGTAGAACGTGGGCGCGCGGCCCATGTCGGTCAAACGCGAACTGGTCACTTCATTGGCGTTCTTGCCGTCGCTGGCGAGCTTCTTCCACCAGATCGACAGCGCCACCACCAGCCCTTCGCGCGCCTTGTCGGTCAGGCGCGCGCGGGCCACGAAGGAGCCGCGGTCGTTGAAGATGCGGACCATGGCGCCCTCGCCGATGCCACGCGCGGCACCGTCGGCCGGGTGGATGTCCAGGGTCGGCTCGCCTTCGGTGGCGCGCAGGCTGGTGACGTTGACGAAGGTCGAGTTGAGAAAATTGCGCGCCGGCGGAGAGATCATCGCCAGCGGATAGCGCGCCGCCAGCGCCGGGTTGCTGACGACGGACTCGTAGGGCGCGATATAGGCCGGCAACGGGTCGAGCCCGTCGGCCAGCATCTGCGCCGAGTAAAACTCGCACTTGCCGGACGGGGTGGGAAAGCCGCCCTGGGCGAAGGGCGCGGACGGCATCGCCAGGCGCTGCCAGCCGGTGCGCTTGAGCGTTTCCCAGTCCACGCCGCCGCTGCGCGGGTGCTTGCGGTCGAATACCTGGGCGGCCAGCTGGTCGTCGCTCTCCTTGAACAGCGCCTCGTCGAAGCCCATGCGCGCGGCCAGCAGGCGGAAGATCTCGGTGTTCGGCTTGGACTCGCCCAGCGGCGCGATGGCGGCGTTATTGGCCATCATGTACAGGTGGCCGTAGGAGGTGTGCGCGTCCACGTGCTCGAGCTGGGTGGTGGCCGGCAGCACGATGTCGGCGTAGTCGGCGCTGTCGGTCTGGAAGTGGTCGATCACGACGGTGAACAAGTCCTCGCGCGCGAAGCCGCGCATGACCTGGCCGGAGTCGGGCGCGATCGCCAGCGGGTTGGAATTGTAGACGATCACGGCCTCGATGCGCGGGCCGAATTGCGGCGAGGCCGCGCGCAGCAGGTCCTCGCCGATGGTGGTCATGTTAATCGTGCGCACAGGGTTGGGCAGCAGGTCGGGACGGCGCAGCGCCGCCTTGTCCACCGCGAACGAGCCGCTCGAAGAGAGCTGCACGCCGCCGGCCGGGTGGCGCCACGCGCCCACCAGCGCGGGCAGGCAGGCGATGGCGCGCACCGACATGCCGCCACCGTGCACGCGCTGCACGCCGTAGTTGACGCGGATCGCGACCGGCTCGCCGCGCTGGGCAGCCTGGCCGTATTCGCGCGCCAGGCCGACGACTTCTTCGACGCTGATGCCGCAGGTGGCGGCGGTGCGTTCCGGCGTCCACTGGGCGGCGCGCTCCTCGAGCTGTTCGAAGCCGAGGGTGTAGCGGGCGATGTAATCGGCGTCGATCAGGTTCTCGCGGATCAGCACATGCATCATGCCCAGCGCCAGCGCGGCGTCGGTGCCGGGCAGCAGGGCGATATGCTGGTGGCACTTCTCGGCCGTCAGCGAGCGGTAGGGATCGATCGCGATCAGGCGCGCGCCGTGGCGCTTGGCTTCCTGCGCGCGGGTCCAGAAATGCAGGTTGGAGGCGACCGGGTTGCCGCCCCAGATCAGGATCAGCCGGGCGTCCTGGACTTGTTCGAGGTCGGTGCCGATGCCGGCGCCGATGGTGTAGCGGTAGCCGGTGATGCCGGCTTCGGCACAGATGGTGCGGTCGAGCAGCGAGGCGCCCAGGCGGTGGAAGAAGCGGGCGGACATCGACTCGCCCTGCACCTGTCCCATCGTGCCGCAGTAGCTGTAGGGGACGATGGCCTGGGCGTCGCGCGCGGCGATGCTGCCCAGGCGGGCGGCAATCTCGCCCAAGGCCTGGTCCCAGCTGATACGCTCGAACTTGCCTTCGCCTTTCTTGCCGACGCGGCGCAGCGGATACAGCAGGCGGTCGGGGTGGTAGGTACGCTCGGTGTAGCGCGCGACCTTGGTGCACAGCACGCCGGCCGTGGTCGGATGGTCGGGGTCGCCCTTCACCTGTGTCGCGACACCATCTTCAACTGTGATCAACAGTGCGCAGGTATCGGGACAGTCGTGCGGGCAGGTCGCCCGGACTTGGCTGGAACTCATTATGTGGTCCAAGAAAATGTGGCCGAAGCCAATACTCTATACGATTCCGGCGCACACGATACGATCTGCGCGCCGCTCTGGCTGGGATGTGTTGGGAGGGCTACAATAGCCTTCAAAATGCCTTAGCATTCATGCATCGGAGACCGAGATGAACCTTGTCGAACCCATCATTGCTTTTCAGTCCGAGCTGCAACAGATCCGCCGCGATCTGCATGCTCATCCAGAACTGTGCTACGAGGAACAGCGCACCGCCGACGTGGTCGCGGCCCGCCTGACCGAGTGGGGCATCCCGATCGTACGCGGGCTGGGACTGACCGGCGTGGTGGGCATCATCCGCAACGGCAGCTCGGAGCGCGCCATCGGCCTGCGCGCCGACATGGATGCCTTGCCCATGCAGGAGATTAATAGTTTCGATCACGCATCGCGCCATCCGGGCAAGATGCATGCGTGCGGGCATGACGGCCACACGGCGATGCTTTTGGGCGCGGCCCACCACCTGGCCAAACACCGCCATTTCGACGGCACCGTCTACCTGATCTTCCAGCCGGCCGAAGAAGGCGGCGGCGGCGCCCGGCGCATGATGGACGACGGCCTGTTCGAACAGTTCCCGATGGATGCGGTGTATGGCATGCATAACTGGCCAGGCATGCCGATGGGTAGCTTCGGCGTCGTGGCCGGACCGATGATGGCGTCGAGTAACGAGTTCCGCGTCGTGGTCAGGGGCAAGGGCGCGCACGCCGCCCAGCCCCACCGCGGGGTGGACCCGGTGATGGTGGCGGTGCAGATCGCCCAGAGCTGGCAGACGATCATGTCGCGCGAGAAAAATCCACTCGACACGGCGGTGCTGTCGATTACCCAGATCCACGCGGGCAGCGCCACCAACGTGATTCCCGACGAAGCCGTGCTCATCGGTACAGTGCGCACCTTCACCACCGGCGTGCTGGACCTGATCGAGCGCCGCATGGACGAGATGGCGCGCCATGTCGCCGCCGGCTTCAACGCCGGGATCGATTTCCACTTCAAGCGCAATTATCCGCCGCTGGTCAACCACCCGGAGCAAACCGCCTTCGCCATCGAGGCGATGCGCGCGGTCGTGGGCGCCGACAGGGTCAATCCGAACACCGAGCCGACCATGGGCGCGGAGGATTTCGCGTTCATGCTGCAGGAAAAGCCCGGCTGCTATGTGTTCATCGGTAATGGCGAGGGCGGCCACCGGGCTGGCGGGCATGGCCTCGGTCCCTGCCAGCTGCACAACGCCAGCTACGATTTCAACGACAGCCTGCTGCCGATCGGCGCCAGCTTCTGGGTGCGCCTGGCCGAGATGAGCCTGCCAGCTTGATCCCGGCCGTCGTCAAGGCAGCTGGTCGGGCGCCGCGCCCAGCCGTTGCCCGGGGTTGAGTTTCTCGACAGCCAGCAGCGCGGCGGACTGGTCCGCACGAGGATAGTCGTGCTCGATGCTGCGATAGGTGTCGGTCACGAGCGCCGCCAGCGGGAGTACCAGGCCGGCGTCGGCGGCGGCCACCAGGACGTTCTGTAAATCCTTCAGTTGGCTTTTAACCTGCCCGCCGGGCATGAAATTACGGTCCAGCATGCGCTGGCCGTGCATCTCCAAGAGCTTGCTTTCGGCAAATCCACCGCGGATTGCCGCGCGCACCGCGGCCGGATCGGCACCGGCCGCCTGGGCCAGCACCAGCGCCTCGGCAATGATGTTAAGCGTGCCGCCGACGATCAGTTGATTGCACAGCTTGGCGACCTGGCCGCTGCCGGCCGGGCCCACCAGGGTCGGGCGGCCCATTGCCTTCAAGATCGGCTCGGCCTGGGCGAAATCGTCCAGCGCGCCGCCTGCCATGATCGCCAGGGTGCCGGCCTCGGCCCCGGCCACGCCGCCAGACACGGGCGCGTCCATGAAGCGGCAACCGGCGGCGTCGAGCCGGGCGTGGAAGGCCAGCGCCTCGCCCTGCTGGGTCGAACTCATGTCGATCCACAAGTTTCCGGCCCGTAAGGATGGCAATGCCGCATCGATCAGCTGGGCGACCACCGGGCCCGCCTCGAGCATGGACACGATGACGTCGGCCTGGCGGACGGCGGCGGCCAGGTCGGCCTCGGGCTTGATGCCGAACGGCCGCAAGGCGTCGGCTTTGGCGGTCGTGCGGTTCCACGCGCACACGGAAAATCCGGCCGCGGCGATACGCATGGCCATCGGCCGCCCCATGAGGCCGATGCCGAGAAATGTGACGCGCGCTTGATCCACGATGTGCCTCTTGAGGGAACGATTCGAATGAAATGTGATCGCCATCATTGATTATTTGAGATGGGTACAATGACCACAATAGCCATTATCCATTGGCTCACGATTCTACGAAAGGCCTTATGCCGGTGCGCAGTATTCACTCATTTTCGAAGCTTCTCATCGCCTTGACCGTGCTCATTAGCGCGCAGGTGGCATGTGCAGCTGATAGCTTGATCGACCACGCATCGCTCGAACTGGGCAGCGGACCGGACGTGCGCATTGTTCGTCTCGCGGCCCAGTCTGACTGGAAGGCGCACTGGCTGGTTGGCGGCGGACGCGCCATGTCGGGGTATTGGGACGCCAGCATCGCGCAATGGCGCGGCACGGCCTATCGCGATGTCGCGGGAGCGCACCAGAACATCACCAGCATCGGCCTGACACCGGTGTTCCGGTATGGCTCGGAGGGCAAGACCGGCTGGTACGCGGAGGCCGGTATCGGCGCGCATGTGCTGTCGCGGGTGTATAACAACGCGGGCAGGCGCTTGTCGACGGCATTCCAGTTTGGCGATCACGTCGGCGCCGGTTACGTGTTCGACAACCGCTGGGATCTCGGCATTAAACTCCAGCACTTTTCCAACGGCGGCATCAAGGAACCCAATTCCGGCGTCAACTTTGTCATGGTAAAACTGGCCCGCCCCTTCTAGATCGTTAAACCTTGCATGCCACCGGGGCCGGGGCAGGCGCGCAGTATGTATGCCCGGGCGGGCCGCGATGCAAAACGTACAGACGAAAAAAAACCCCAACATCTCTGCTGGGGTTTTCTCACTATAACTGGCCTGACGATAACC
>DIZW01000136.1 GCA_002428015.1 Oxalobacteraceae bacterium UBA6018
ACTTCCCCGGCCACGGCGACACCCAGGTCGACTCGCACCGCGACCTGCCCCGCGTGGACAAGCCGCTGGCCGAGCTGGAAAACTTCGAGTTCAAGCCGTTCCGGACGGCCGGCAACAGCGCCCCGGCCTTGATGACGGCGCACATCGTCTACCCCGCCCTGGACGCGGAGCTGCCGGCCACGCTGTCGCGCCGCATCCTGCACGACCTGCTGCGCGCGCAGTGGGACTATCGCGGCGTGATCATCACCGACGGCATGGACATGCACGCCATCGCCGACCGCTACGGCGCCGGCCCAGCGGCGGTGCGCGCGCTGGCCGCCGGAGCCGACATGGTGATGGCGCTCGGCACCCCCGAGACCCAGGCCGCGAGCATCGAGGCGATCGCCGCCGCGATTGCCGACGGCACGCTGGCGCCGGACCAGGTGCAGCGCCGCCTGGGGCGCCTGACCGCGCTCACGGCCAACTACCCTTGCGCGCCGCACGCCTACACCGAGGACGCGGCGGACCGCGCGCTGATGGCCGACGCGTGGCGGCGCGCGCTCACCACGCGCGGTGCGCCGGTCCGCCCCGCGGCCGGCGCCAAGGTGCGCCTGGTGGTGCGCCAGGACAGCGTCAGCGACGGCGTGTCCGAAGCCGGCGTGCCGGCCGCCACGCTGGCGGCGGTGCTCGGGCGGCTGTACGAGGTTGACCTGGTCACCTACGCCGACGCCGAGCGCTTCGACGGGGGCGCGCTGGCGCCGGACGGGGTCTTCACGATCCTGGCCTCGACCACGCGCCTGCGCTACGGCGAGAACGCGCGCGCGACCTGGAAGCCGGACCTGCACCTGGCGTTGTGGAACCCTTACCAGGCGCTCGACATCGCCGCGCCGGCACTGATCACCTATGGCTTCGCCGCGCCGGCGCTGGACGCCGTCGTCGACTGGCTGGCCGGGCGCATCCAGGCCGGCGGCAAGGCCCCGGTACCCGGCTTCGTCTGACAGCCGCGCCGGAGCTTGGCGCACGGAAATGAGGGCGCCACGGCAGAGTTTATGTGACAATATGCGCTTCGCTCCAAAATCGGCGGTCTGCACGCGCCCGGGAAAGGTAGCGAAACACCGTGTCCACTGTTCGACGAGCTCAAGCGTTATACGCCTCGGGTTCGTCTTTATGTCATCGATTGAAGGATTTCTATGTCCCAGTTCCGTCTTGCTCGTATCAGCCTGATGTTGGCCGCCATCGGCCTGAATGCCGCGCCAGTGTTCCTCTCGAGCGCCCAGGCCCAGTCCAAGCCCGCCGCATCGGCCTCGGCGACTGCCGAAGCACCGAAGGATGTCGTGCGTCCGGAGGTGTTCAAGCTGATCGATCCGAACGCGATCAAGGACCTGATGGCGAAAAAGAATTACGCGGAGGTACAGGACCGCATCACCAAGGTCGAGGCGCTGCCTAACCTGTCGCCGTTCGAACTGTACGTGATCAACCGCATGAAGATTTCGCTCGGTTCGGCCACCAACAACGAGGCCATGACGACCACCGCGCTGGAGGCGGTGATCGCGACGGGCCGCCTGAATCCGACCGAGCAAGGCGACTACCTGGCGGCCCTGGGCAACTTCGCTTACAACGACAAGAACTACGCCAAGGCGATCGAGACCTACAAGCGCTACCAGAAAGTGAGCCCGACGCCGCTCAAGGTGCGCAACGCCCTGGTTCGCTCGTACTACCTGTCAGGCGACTTCGCCTCGGCGCGCACCGAGTTGCAGGCGGTGATCGCGGAAGCCGAACAGGCTGGCAAGGTGCCGGATGCGGAAGACCTGCGCCTGTACGCCAGCGCGTCGGCCAAGGTCAAGGACATGCCGGCCTATGTGAGCGCGCTGGAAAAGCTGGTCAGCCACTACCCGACCGACGACTACTGGACCGACCTGCTGAACCGCGCGCAGAGCAAGCCCGGCTTTAACAACCGTCACCAGCTCGACTACTACCGCCTCGAGCACGCCGCCATCAAGACCATGGCACCGGAAGAGTACACCGAGATGGCCGAGCTGGACCTGATCGCCGGCTACCCGACCGAAGCCAAGAAGGTCCTCGACGAAGGCTTCGCCGCGAACGTACTGGGCAGCGGCAGCGACGCGGCCAAGCACAAGCAGCTGCGCGACAAGGCCAACAAGGGCGCGGCCGACGACACCAAGACCATTGCCAACGGCGAAGCGAACGCGACCAAGGCCAAGGACGGCATCGCGCTGGTCAACCTGGGCTATGCCTACGTGACGATGGACCAGTTCGACAAGGGCATCGGGTTCATGGAGCAAGGCATCGCCAAGGGCGTGGGCAAGAAGGCAGACGAAGCCAAGCTGCACCTGGCCGAAGCGTATGCGATGGCTGGACGCAAGGCTGACGCCATCAAGCTGTTCCAGACCCTGAGCGGCAACGACGGCATGAGCGACCTGGCCAAGTATTGGATGTTGCTGATCAACAGCCCGGGCAAGGCCGGCGCGCCAGCGGCGGCTCCAGCAGCGGCGCCGGCGCCAGTGGCTGCCAAGTAACTCTGCCAGCTTCATCGAGAGCGGGTCTGGCTTCGGCCAGGCCCGTTTCTTTATCTGGCCGCGCGCGTGGCAATGCTTGGCGGCGGCGTCCCGGCAATGCCCGGATTGTCGGCGCTGACTTCGGCGGTTTTCAATGTCGCCGCCACCCGGTACAGTGTTGAATGCCGCATCCGGTCCGGGCGGCGACGGATCGGAAGACGCAGGTCTTGTTACATGGCGGTGAGGCCGCCGTCGACGGCGAGCTGGTGCCCGGTGACGAAGGAGGATTGCTCGGAGCATAGCCAGAGCGCCGCGTTGGCGATCTCGGCCGGCTCGCCGAAGCGGCCGATCGGATGCTCCTTGCGCAGGCGGTCTTCGCGCTGGGGCTCGCGCTTGAGGGCGCGGGCCATCATGGGGGTGTTGATGACGCCGGGACAGACGCTGTTGATGCGGATGCCGTCGCGGGCGTATTCCGCGGCGGCGGTCTTGGTCAGCCCAACGACGGCGTGCTTGGTGGCGGCGTAAATCGGCTGGGTGGGCGCGCCAATCAAGCCGGCAACGGAGGCGGTGTTGACGATCGCACCACCGCCCTGCTTGAGCATCTGGCGAATCTCGTATTTCATGCAAAGCCAGGCGCCCTTGATGTTGACGTTGACGATGCGGTCGAACGCGGCTTCGTCGGCGTCACCCAGGGGGACCGACTCTTCCTCGACGCCGGCGTTATTGAACGCGCAGTCGAGCCGGCCATACATGGCGACGGTCTTGTCGATCAGCGCTTCAACTTCGGCGGCGCGGGTGACGTTGGTGTGCACAAACAGGGCTTTGCCACCGGCTTCGACGATCATCGCCGCGGTGGCGTGCCCGCCATCGACCGAGGTGTCGGCCACGACCACGCTGGCGCCGGCGCGACCGAACGCCAACGCCGCCGCACGTCCGATGCCGCCCGCCGCACCGGTCACGAGAACCACCTTGCCTTCGAATGAAGTGTCTTTTTGCTTAACTTTGAGCATGCCTCACCTTTTTGAGGTTGTCTTATAGCAGCATTTGCTGCCCTAGAGAAACATCATAGCGTATATGGTGGTAGCTAGCTAGCAAGTTGTTGTCACGGTGAAACAGCCGTTTTGCCCTGCCCGGCTTTGTGCTGGTCGCCGACGATCACGACGCTGAGGGCGGCCGGGTCGATCGCCTTGCGGAAGGCGGCGTTGACGCGGGCGACAGTGACGGCGGAGAGCTTGCGTTCGAAGTCGCGGCTCCAGTCGAAGCTTTGGCCGAGGAACAGGAACGAGGCCCAGGCGCTGGCGACGATGGCGTCCTGGGAGCGGTTTTGCAGGCGCTCCTGGAGCAGGCCGGATTTGGCGTCGGCCAGTTCGGCGGCGGTGAAACCGTCGCGCAGGGCGCGCTGGAGTTCCTCGCGAATGGCGGCGTCGACCTTGGCCAGGTTGGCGGGGGCGGCGATGGCCGAGACGCCGAACATGCCTGCCCGGTCGAGGTCGCCGGCGCCGAGCTGGGAGCCGCCACCGTAGGACAGGCCGTCGTGCTGGCGGATGCGGTTCATGAGGCGCGAATGCAGGCCGCCGTCGCCGAAGATCTCGTTGGCGAGCATGAGGGCCGGGTAGTCGGGGTCGTCGATGTTCAGTTCGATATCCATGCGCGCGCTGACCACGCCATTTTCCTTGTCGGGGGCGTCCAGCACGCCGGTCATGGGCGCGACCCGGGCGATGCTGCGCTTGACCGGGGCGTAACTGGCGTGGCTGGGCCAGTGGCTAAACAGTTCCTGGACCAGCGAGGGAATCGGTCCGGGGTCGAAGTCGCCGACGATGGCCAGCTCGCCGTGGGAGGCACCGTAGAAGTCGCGGTGGAAGGCGCGCACGTCGTCGAGCCGGGCGGCCTTGAGGTCGGCGATGTCGTCGGCGATGCTCTGGCTGGCGCGCACGTCGCCCTTCGGGTAGGTGTTGTAGTGCTCGGCGAGCACGCGGGCGGCCAGCGTTTCGGGGTCGTTGCGCGAGGCTTCCAGGGCGACGATGGACTGCTGGCGCAGTTGTTCGAATTCGGCGGCCGGGAAGCTGGCGTGCTGGAGCACGTGGGCGACCAGGCGCAGCGCTTCGGGCAGGTTGGCGCGGGTGGTGTCGAACTGCAGCAAGGTGCCGGAGATCTTGAGCTTGTCGAAGGCGTCGGAGAGCTGTTCGCGGGTGTATTGGCTGGTGCCGCGGGTGAGCATGGCGTTGGTCAGGGTCGGCACGGCGCCGCGCCCGAACAGGTTATTCTCGTCGCCCCAGTGCAGGCGCAGATCGACCGAGACCGATTCGCCCCGGTTCTTCTTGGGCAGCAGGGCGAGCTTGATGCCGCCCACGGTGGCCAGCCTGGTGCGCTTCATGATGTTGGCCTGGCTGGGATCGAAGTCCTCGGCCTGCAGCGTGGTGGTCTTGGGCTTGAAGCCGGCCAGGACCGCGGCGAGGCTGGGCGCGGGCGGGATCTCGGCCCGGCGCGGGGCGGTCTCGGGGATGAACTCGCCGGTGACGCGGTTGTCGCGGCGCAGGTAGCGCGCGGCGGCGGCCACCACGTCGGCGCTCTTCATGGCGGCGACGCGGTCGCGCCCGACGAAGAACAGGCGCCAGTCGCCCAGGGCGATCGATTCGGACAGGGCCACGCCGACGCGGGCCGGGTCGTCCAGGCTCTTTTCGATGTCGTTGCCGTCGCTGCGGCGCACGCGCGCCATCTCGGCCTCGGTGGGCGGATGGTTGGCGAAGTCCTCGACGGCGGCGGTGAGCGCGGCGCGCACCGGTTCGACCGGGGCGCCCTTCTTGACGACGGCGCCGAAGAATTGCATGCCGGGGGCGTAGCCGGTCTGGGCGTAGGCGAACACCTCGGTGGCCATGCCGCTTTCGACCAGCAGCTTGTGCAGGCGCCCGGCGGGGGCGGCGCCGAGAATGTCGGAGGCGAAGCTGAGGGCGTCGCTGTCGGGATGCAGGGCGGCCGGGATCTTGTAGCCGAGCGCGACGACCTGGACGTCGCCCTGGCGCCGCACGGCGAAGCTGCGCTCGCCATCCTGCACCGGTTCGACGGTCCAGAATTGCGGCAGCGCGCGGCGTGGCTTGGGAATGGCGCCGAAGTCATGCCCGATCCAGGCCAGGGTGCGGGCCGCGTCGAATTTGCCGGCCACCAGCAGCACGGCGTTGTCGGGCTGGTACCAGGTGCGGTAGAAGGCTTGCAAATTGCCGATGCGGACGTTTTCAATGTCGCTGCGGTTGCCGATGGTGGCGCGGCCATAGCTGTGCCAGTCAAAGCCGATGCTTTGCATGCGCTTCATGAGCACCGTGCTGGGCGAGTTCTCGCCGCTCTCGTATTCGTTGCGCACCACCGTCATCTCGGAATCGAGGTCCTTGCGGGCGATGAAGGCGTGCACCATGCGCTCGGCCTCCATCTGCAGCGCCCATTTGAGGTTGTCGTCGCCGGCCTGGAACACTTCGTAGAAGTTGGTGCGGTCGAAGGCGGTGGTGCCGTTGTATTGCATGCCGCGGCGGGTGAATTGCTGGACGATGTCGCGGTTGCGGGGCGCGCCTTTGAACATGAGGTGTTCGAGCAGGTGGGCCATGCCGGTCTCCCCGTAGTTCTCATGACGCGAGCCAACCAGGTAGGTGACGTTGACGGTGACGGTGGGACGCGAGTTGTCGGGAAAGAGCAGCACCTTGAGGCCGTTGGGCAGGCGGTATTCGGTGATGCCTTCGACCGCGGGGCCCTGGGTGACGCCGGCCGGCAAGGCGATAGCGAAGGCGCTGCCGGCCAGCAGCATGGACAGGCACAGGCAGGCGCGCACGGCGTGGGCGCGGGACCAGCGGAACAGGACGGTCATGGGCGGGCACAGGTTGTGGAACGGGGTGGTCAAAACCAGCAACAACAAAACCGGCAGCTATCGGCAGCGATCGAAAAAAACCGGCAGCAATCGAAAACAACCGGCAGCAAGCAATACGCGACGACAGGGCGCGCAAATACGCACGGCAGGACAAGACAAGGCTTGGCGGGCAGCCGCCCTCCCGACGCATTGGCCCGATCCGATGGTAGCAGACGCTACCCCCGTCCGCTTAAGCGCAGCTTATTGGCGCGCGCGTTTTTCGTGGGCTTGCTGGTGGGTGCTGATGCGCGACAATTCGCCCATCTCTTCGGCCAGGAATTCGAGCAGGTCGTCGACGCTGACGATGCCGGCCAGGCCGCCGGCGCTGTTGACCACGGGCACGCGCCGGATGCCGCGAAAGCGCATGCGTTCGATCGTTTCGTAGACGTCGTCATCCTCCGAGGTGGTCAACAGGTCGCCGCTCATGATGTCGCCCACCAGCAGGCTGGAGGCGTCCAGGCCGAGGGCGATGACGGAGACGACGATGTCGCGGTCGGTGATGATGCCGACCGGCACGCGCTCGCCGTCCGGCTGTTCGATGACGACCAGGTCGCCCACGTGGTTCTTGCGCATGAGCAGGGCCGCGCCTTGCACGGTTTCATCGCGGGTACAAAAAATGGTCTGGACGGTGCAGATTTCGCCTATTCGCATGCTGTTCTCCCGGGCGCTGGGCCGCTGGTCGCGTCCGCGGGGCGCGGCGCGCGTTAAGCAACCACGCTAACGCAGCTATCGGCACATCGTTTGACCCCGGTCAAAGCGGCGCCGGCGCACGGCTGGCAGCTAGCGTTTCTCGCCGGGCAGCGGGAGGAAGCAGGCGTCCACCACTTGCAGGTCGTTGTCCTTGGCGAAGTCGACGACGAAGTGGTAGGCCAGCGGTTCGATGGCCTTGAGGTCGCCGTTGACGACCACGGCCTTCACGCCGTTGAGGAGCGTGGGCCGCACGTAGGGCGAATACTGGAGGTGGGCGTGGCGCCCTCCCGAGCCTTCCGGGCGGAAGCAGGACATCGCGCCGCACAGGCGTTCGGCCCAGTCGCTGGGACGGAACTGCCTGCCATTGCTGGTCAGGCCAAGAATGAAAAACTCCTCGGAGACTTCTTTCTTGATGTCGGTGGACTCGGCCATAGGGCGGCGTGTTACCAATAAAGATGCGCAAAAGACCCCGCCGCTGCGGCGGGCCCGAATTCAGTACTGCCTTGAATCTTCAGTATTATATCTTATAGAAGAGTTGAAATTGCAGGCTTGCCGGTCCAATGTCGCGAAATTGTAGTCAAGGTACAGATTTGCACTGCGCTGGTGCGGGCACGCCCCTTAACCGAGCCAGACCGCACCGGACAGGAGCAGCAGCAGCAGCATCCATAATAGCAAAGCGCGCCACACCAGCCCGACCGTGCTCTGCAGGGCGCGCACGTTGGGCTCCTCGCCCGGCATGATCTCCGGTTCGGCGTCGCTCAGGTCGACCGTGGCGGCGTCAGGCGGCAGGACCTTGGAGGCGTTCTCGTTGGGGGTGCCCAGGCGCACGCCCATGGCACCGCCGCCGGCGGCCAGGATGATGCCGCGCGCCTCGTCGCTCCAGCGGTGGGCGAAGTTGCGCCAGGCGTAGATGGCGTCCTCGAAGTTGCCGACCACCGCGAAGGCCGCCGCCGTTAGGCGCACGGGCACCCAGTCGATCCAGTAGAAGGCGCGGGCGGCGAACTGGCCGAAGGCTTCGTTGCGCATGTGCTCAGGCTCGTTCCAGGCGCGCGCCAGGAACTCCGAGACGCGGTACATGACGGCGCCGGCCGGGCCCAGCGGCATCAGGAACCAGAAGAAGACGCCGAACACGTTGCGGTGAGTGGTGACCAGGGATTTTTCGACGGCGATGCGGACCACCTCGGTGGTCTCCATGCCGATCGTGTCGAGCTTGGTCCACTCGGCCAGCAGGTTGCGCGCGGCGGCCTCGTCGCCGGCCGAGAGGGCGATCTGGATCGAGGTGAAATAATGGCTGTAGTGGCGAAAGCCGAGCGTCAGGTAGACGATCAGGACGTTCCAGGCGAAGGCGGCGAAGATCCAGTTGTGGCGCTGCAGGAACCAGTAGAGGGCGGCGGTGGGCACCATCAGCACGCCCATCATGATCAGCCAGCCCAGGCGGCCGTTGGCGGCGTCGCCGGCGTTGAACCAGCCTTCCATGCGCAGGGCGAAATGCTTGATTTCGGCATAAATCAGATTATCTGCGCGCAGGGGCTTGAGTTGCTCGATGAGCAGCGCGCAAAGAATGGAGAGAAATGTCATCGAAACGTCCTTTTGAAGTGAAGCAATACCGCTTTGCCCGCTACGATAACGCAGAGCAGTCCGGGAATCAAACTTATTGCCCCGACAATGAGCCCTCAGGCGCGCAGGAAATGGAACAGGTTGCGCAGCATGCCGGCCGTGGCACCCCAGATGAAGAAGCGCTCGTAGGGCATGGCGTAGAAGCTGCGCCGGCCCGCCCCCTCGGGCAGGTCGAAGGACAGGCGCCGGTGGTGCATGCCGTTCATGAGAAATTCGAGCGGCACTTCGAACATCTCGGCCACTTCATTGGGGTCGGGGGTGAGCTCGAACGGGGGCAGCACCAGGCCCACGACCGGGGTCACGCGGTAGCCGGTGGCGGTCAGGTAGTCGGGCAAGGTGCCGATGACGTCGATGTGGCGCCGGTGCAGGCCGATCTCCTCCTCGGTCTCGCGCAGCGCGGTCTCGACCGGCGAGGCGTCCCAGGTTTCGGCGCGCCCGCCGGGAAAGCTGATCTGGCCGGCGTGGTTGGTCAGGTGGGCGGTGCGCTGGGTCAGCAGGATGTGCGGGCCGCTGGCGCGCTCGATCAGCGGGATCAGGACGGCGGCGGGAGTGAGCACGCGCTGACGCGTCAAGGGTTCCTCGAAGCGCTCCGGCTCCCAGTGGGCCGGCGGCGCGGCGAAGCGGCCGCGCAGCCACTCGGGACGCAGGCGCTCGGGCGCCAGCGGCGCCTCGCCGCCCAGTGCGTCGAGCGGCAATTGTTCGGGATCGAAGGGAATGTTTGCCAAAGGAAAAGGTCCGCACACGAAAAAAGGCATCCAGTGACGGATGCCTTTTTCGCAACACAGCCGCCTGGATTACTCGGCAGCAGCGCTGGAGGCGCGACGGTTTGGCAGTTTCTCTTTGATACGTGCCGATTTACCCGAACGCTCACGCAGGTAGTACAGCTTGGCGCGGCGGACGTCACCGCGGCGCTTGACTTCGATCGACGCGATCAGCGGGGAATACAGCTGGAACGTACGCTCCACGCCTTCGCCGGACGAGATCTTGCGAACGATGAAGTTCGAGTTCAGGCCACGGTTGCGACGGGAGATCACCACGCCTTCGTATGCCTGGGCGCGCTTGCGGGTGCCTTCGACGACGTTGACGTTGACGATGACGGTATCGCCAGGTGCGAAATCAGGAATAGTCTTACCCAGACGGGCAATTTCTTCTTGCTCAAGTTGCTGAATCAAGTTCATTTTTATCACTCCGATAACCATCGTGCTGGCGCTGGTTCTGAAATGGCAGGAACGCCGTGAGCGTCCAGTTCCAGAAATACCCAGTAGAGGATGGGGTTCAACCCACGGGGCAACATGCGCCGTGGTAAAGGTACTGCCTACTGCCGCAGGTTTAGCAGCATGCTACAAACCTGCCAAAAACTGTTCGTCCGCACGGCTCAGCAAGCCGGCGTCGCGCGCCTTGGCCAACAAATCCGGGCGCTTGGCGGCGGTCGCCTCGAGCATGCGCTGGCGGCGCCACTTGAGGATCTCGGCGTGGTTGCCGCCCATCAGGACCGGCGGCACGCCCACCCCCTCATAACTGTCGGGCCGGGTGTAATGCGGGGCGTCGAGCAGGCCGTTGACGAAGCTGTCTTCGAGCGCCGAGGCGTCATCGTTGAGCACGCCCGGCAATTGCCGCACCACCGCGTCCATCAGGGCCATGGCCGGCAACTCGCCACCGGACAGGACAAAATCGCCGAGGCTGATCTCCTCGTCGACGCAACGTTCGAGCAGGCGCTGGTCGACCGCTTCGTAGCGTCCGCACAGCAGCACCAGGCCAGGCTCGTTCTTGAGCTGCATGACCCGGTCATGGGTCAGCGGCTTGCCTTGCGGCGACATGAACACCACCCGCGGCACCGGCAAGGCCAAGGCCGCCTGGCGTTCGCGCGCGGCGCCGATGGCGGCCTCGAGCGGCTTGGCCAGCATCACCATCCCCGGTCCGCCGCCATACGGGCGGTCGTCGACGGTGCGGTGATTGTCGGTCGTGAAATCGCGCGGATTCCACAGCGACAGGCCCCAGCGTTTCTGCTCGAAGGCGCGGCGGGTCACGCCCGACTGCGTCAACGCGGCAAACATCTCGGGAAACAAGCTGATGACGTCAAATTGCATCGCGCTTGTGCTCCTTGGCGGCGGCTTTAATAATCCAGGCCCCAGTCGACGCTGATCTTGCGCCCGGCCAGGTCGACGGTCTTGACGAACTGGTCGACGAACGGGATGAGCCGTTCGTGAGCCTTGTCCTCGCCTTCCGCCGGCGCCGGGCTGATGCGCAGGATCGATTGCGCGCCGTTGTGCATCATGTCGGTGACCGTCCCCAAGGACTCGCCTTGCAGATTCACCACATCCAGCCCGATCAGATCGGACCAGTAATATTCATCGGCCGGCAGTTGGGGGAAGGCGCTGCGCGGCACCGATACGGCCGCGCCCTTGAGCGCCTCCGCGGCGTCGCGCCCGAGCGTGCCCACCAACTGGGCCACGACGTCGCCGCCGTGCATCTTGGCAGTGCGTACTTGTACGCTCTGCAGGCCGGGTTTATCCAGCCACCAGGACTTCAGCGCCAACAGGGCATCCGCGTCGGTCGAGAACGGGGTCACGCGGATTGAACCGGTGACGCCGAACGCGCCGGATACGTAGCCGACCTGGACCAGGTCGTCGGGGACTTGCACCCCGGATGCCGCCGAAACGCTCAATCCTGGACCAGCTTAGGCTGCAGGCTGGCTAGCGACCAGACGGGCCACAGTTGGCGACAGTTGCGCGCCAACGCCTTGCCAGTAGGCCAGACGGTCGGCGGTAATGCGCAGACCAACTTCGCCACCGGCTGCCATCGGGTTGTAGAAACCGATACGCTCGATGAAGCGGCCGTCGCGGCGATTGCGCGAGTCCGTTGCAACGATGTTGAAGAACGGGCGCTTTTTGGCGCCTCCACGAGCTAAACGAATAACGACCATAATAATTCCAAAAAGTTGTGCTGGGCGGAAAAAGCCGACAATTATAGCGCGCAACGCCACGCAGCAGCAAGCCTTATTGGCAACAGGGTGTCAACAGGCGAACAACAGGCGCGCAGGCCGGATCGAATCGAAGATTATCGCTCATTTTGAACAATCCCGCCATCCCGATCACGGCCGCGGGCGTGCGGGCGGGCGCAAAAAATGCTGTATCGGCCACGGTTTTGACCGATACTGCCTGCTTTGCCGGGCAAGCCCGCCCTGGCGCTTTTTTTCCACCACCGATCGCCTAGCCCCCAACCGTCCATGTCCGCCACCCGCCCCGCTTCGCCCCACAAGAACAAAACCCTGGCCACCCTGCTCGCCCTGCTGCTGGGCAGCGTCGGCGCGCACCGCTTCTACCTGCGCGGCAGCCTGGACCGCATCGGCCTGGCGCACGTGGCCAGCCTGCCACTGTGCGGCCTGATCTATGGCGTGGCGCCGGCGGCCAATCCGTTCTACCTGGCGCTGCCGCTGCTGGTGTCGGCCATCGCCGGCTTTATCGAAGCGCTGGTGCTGGGTCTGCTCAGCGACGAGAAATGGGATGCGCGCTACAACGCCGGCTCGGGCCGGGTGTCGGCGGCGAGCTGGCCGCTGGCCCTGCTGCTGGTGGCGACCATGCTGGTCGGCGCGGTGGTGGTGATCGGGACGATTTCGCGGCTGTTCGACTTGCTGTACACGGGCGGCGCCTACGGTTGAGGCGCGCGGACCGGGCGGCCCGAGGGCGGCGCGGCGCGAAGGCCGCTGGCGCCGCCCACGCTGACTGTCGGCTGAGGCCTCAGGGCCGGCGCGCCCGCGATGCGCGCGCCGGCGGGCCGATCAATGCAAGGGCAGTTCGGCCCTGCGGCGGCGCCGGGTTTCGTCGCGGCTGCGCTGCAGGCGCTGGGCGGCGCTCTCCACGCGCAGCGCCGAGCTGCCCGACAGCGCGCTTGGATTGAGCACCAGGGTCTGGCCCCAGGTGCTCCCCGGCTGCATCAGGATCGGGGCCGGCAGGGTGTCCACCGCGCCCGGATCGATCCACGGTGCGATACGCTGCAACACCAGCTTGATGCGCGGCTTGACCGCGGGCTCGGCAATCCGGCCGCGCTCGCCCCACCCGACCACGAGGCTGTTGCTGTCCATGCCATTCTGGTACTTGCTGGTAAACGCGATGTCGTAGCGCACGCCGTAACGGTAACCCAGCATGAACTCTTCAAACAGCATGGCCAAGTCCTCGCGCGAGTTGTCGCTGCCGTTGATCGCGTAGGCGTAGTCGTCGGAGGCCACGTCGCCAGCGAAGAAGCCGCCCACCTGGCTGGCCGTGTAAGCCTTTTGCGCATCGGTCGGGGTCGCCCCTTCGAACAGCACCTGCCCCAGGCCCTTCATCTCGTCCGAGCGCAGCGGGTACTGGGCTGCCAGCGCGTCCGACGGCAGGGTCATGGCCACCATGCGCGGGACGGCATTGGCCCAGATCGACTTGGTGGCGTCGAGGGTACGCTCGGCCGGCGGGAAGAAGTCCGAAGCATGGGAAAGCTCGTGGTAGAGCAGGCTGCCAAGCTCGTAGCGCAGGTCGGAGAGCGTGCGGGTGACGCGCGCGGCGCTGTCGTAGTAGGTGCGCGCGTAGGCGTTGTCCTTGACTCTGCGGCCCGCATCGCTGTAGTTGAGCAGGTCGTCGTAGGCGAGCCGATAGTCGGGCACCTCGGTGACGACGTCGCGTTGCGTCGCGGTGAGCCACAGGTTGTCGGCGTCGAGGTAGATCGCGCCGGTGGCGGGGTCGTAGAAGCTCGGGCGTACGTGCGAGCCGATGACGATCGCGCTCACGCCGGCGAGCATGCGGCGGAAGTCGCCGGAGCTGTCCTGCTGGATGAGGAATTGTTCGAAGTTCGCGCCCAGGAAGTCGTGCGACACCAGTACGCGCGACATGATCTGGGCCACGCTCGGCACGCCGCCGATGCCGATGCCGGCGTCGGCTTGCAGCAGCGGCAGGGTCGACACGGGGCAGAAACTGTTGTTCGACGCGTCTTTGTAATACAGCCCGACGTCGTAGGTGCAGCGGGCCAGGACCGCCGTGTACACGCCGCCCTGGCGATACGGGTGCACGCGGGCGGTGACGTCGAAAACGTAGCCGTCCGGCGCGGCCGCTTCGCGGTCCAGGCCGACCATGACGTCGTCGGTGTCGGTCTGGCCGCGGGTCGTGATCATGGTGGCGCGGAATTGGAGCACCGTGTCGGCGCTGACGGCGGGCGCCTTGAACATCAGCACGTTCGGTTCGGCGGTGTTCATGGTGACGGTCGGCCCGCTGGTCTGGGTCCAGGTGACCGACTGCAGCGAGTCGCCGGCGGCCAGGGTGGGCCAGGCGCGCAGCGAGGTGTCGGTGCCCGGGCGCACCGAGTGGTCGGCGCGCACGGTGACGAAACTGGTGCCGGCCGGGGCGTCGCCGACGCTGATGGTGGCGCTGGCCGAGGCGGTGGTGCCGTCGGCCAGGACGGCGTCGGCGCGCAGGCCGATCACGCCGGTGGCGATACCGACGGTCTCGATGGCGACGGTCGGGCTGCGCGCGGCCAGCAGCTCGACGGAGGGCCCGCTCACCTGGGTCCAGGTGATGTCGTTCAGGGGTGCGCCGCAGGAAAGCGCGGTGGCGCCCGCGGTCTTGCCTTGCTGGACCGCGCTGTCGGCGACGATCTGGATCTTGCAGCCGGCGGCCGGGTCGGGCGCGGCCGGCGTGGCGCTGCCGGCGCTGGTGGACGTGCCGCCCCCGCCGCCGCCGCAGGAGGCGAGCAGCGCCGCCAGCGCCAGCGTTGAGGTGAGTCGGATGGCGTGTAAAGTCGGTTTCAAGGTGGGGTCCTCGGTGTGAGCCAGCGCCGGGCATCATGGCTGGGTCGATTATATATACAGAGAGAGAACGATCAGGCCGTGCACAACATTTAGGCGGGCGCGGCGCGATTCGTCCGTTACAATAGCGCAACTGTGACCGTCAAATGCTCACCAATGATCACATTTTGCCAACATGGAGAAAATAATAATGTTCAAACGATCCATCATCCTCGCATTCGCGCTCAGCATCTTGAGCTTTGCCGCACAAGCCGAGCCCCGGGATGGCTACCAAGACGACAACCATGAAGCGGCGCAACGCTACGAGGACGCGCGACGGGTGTGCGACAACGAGCGCAATCACGGTCAGAAGAAGAAATGCATGCGCGAGCTCGAGCGCAGCCACGCCCAGGCGCGTGGCAACGCACAGAACGTGTGCGGCGACTGCGGGAAGGTGGTCGGCGTGCGCGTGGTTGAGCGCGCGGGCGACAGCAACGCGCTGGGCTTGATCGGCGGTGGCGCCGCCGGGGCACTGCTGGGCAACCAGGTCGGCGGCGGCAACGGCAAGACCCTGGCCACCCTCGCCGGCGCCCTGGGCGGCGCCTACGCAGGCAAGAAGCTGCAGGAGCACGCCAACGCCACCCAGATGTGGGCAGTCGACGTGCAATACGACAATGGCCGCCACGCGTCGTTCAATTTCGAACGCGATCCAGGCATGCAGCGTGGCGACCGCGTCAGGAACGCCGGCAGCTCGATCGGGCGCTACTAAGCCCCAGGGCTGGCACGCAGGACGCTGCCAGCCCCACCCGGAAGTTCGCACCATCGAGGGCGCCCTGCCCTGGTTTACGTCCGGCTTAGCCCAGCCCGGGTCGCATCAGCGCCAAATCCAGACCTGCGTGACCCAAGGCTCGCATCACCCAAGCCCGCCCTGCCCTTTCTGGGCGTCCAACACAGCCGAGCCTAGGGGCGCACCGGCGCCGAAGCCGTCCCTCGCCTGCGTCCCTCCAGAGGGCGCCTCCAGGCCCACCGCCTAAGCACGGCGCGCGCGGCCAACCACCCCCACGACGGCCAGCCCAGCCAGCAGCATCAACACGCTGGAAGGCTCTGGAACTGGCGCCAGCACCACGGCCGAGCAGCTTCCACGCAAGCATCCGGTCGCGGCGATCTGCCCGCGATCGTTAATGGCCACCGCGTCGTAGACCTGCCAGCCGGACGCCGGATTGACGAGCGCGGCCACGTCATGCCAGGCGCCGTCGGCCCACAGGTAGGCGCCGCTGGCGGCCCCGCCGCCGACACGTGCGCCAACCACCTCGCCGCCGCTGTTGACGTCCAGCGCGCGGATGGCCGGGTCGCCCGCCAGGGTCGTCATGGCACCGTTGAAATACAGAAAACTGCGGTCGACGCCGTCGGCCGTCGTCGAACTCCCCACCACATGGCCACTGTCGCCGATGGCGCTGGCCGCCGCCGTCATCCCGCCCAGGGTGCCGAGGTCGCGCATGGCCCCGTGGTCGAACACGAAGGCCCGGCTGTGGCCGGCGCCGTCCGTGTAGTCGCCCACGACCTGGGCGCGGTTGTTGATGTCGCGCGCATGGCTGCTCACGCCCAGGGTGGCGATGTCGTACATGGTGCCGCCGTGGTACAGGAAGGCGTGGTCGGCGCCGCCGGCCACGCTGCTGTAGCCCACCACCTCGCCCGCGTCATTGATGGCGGAGGCGCCGCTGTTGTTGCCGCCCAGGGTCCCGAGATTGCTGACGCCGCCGTCCTGGTACAGGTAGGCCCGGTGGCGCCCCTGCGCGCCCACGGTGGCGGTGCCGGCGACCTGGTCGCGGCCGTTCAGGTCGGCCGGGACGAAGCTGCCCATCACGGCGCCCAGGTCGACGTAGTGCGGCCCGGTGGACAGGAAGGGGCTGGGCACGCCCTGGTCGTACCAGGGGCCGCCCGACTTCATGAAGATGCCCAGCAGGTGGGCCTGGTTATTGATGTCGGTGGCGCGCGCGTCGGCCTCGCCGGGTGGGTAAGCGGTGACCGTGTAGGCCGGCGCCACCGCGGCCGTGGCCGGCGTGGCGGTGGCGGCCAGCAGCGGCAGCAACGCCAGCGCGGCTAGCGGGACGGCGGCCGCGCCGCGCCGCGCGCGCATCGGGCGCACGCCTGCGCGCGGGCGGCGCCGCGTCCACCACAGCAGGCCCAGCCCGGCCAGCAGCATCGCCCAGGTGGACGGTTCGGGCACCGGGTCCAGCCGCACCACGGTGCAGCCGATGCCGTCGTGGCAGCCGTAGCCGGCGATCTGGGCGCCGTTGTTGATGCCGACCGCCTGGTAGATGCTCCAGCCGGAGTTGGGCTCGAGCAGTGCGTCGAGATCGAAGGTGACGCCGTCGCGCGTGAAGAAGGTGCAGCAGGGGCCGTGGTCGCTGTAGCCGTCGCCGGTCAGGTCGGCGCGGTTGTTGATGCCACGCCCGACCTGGAAGCCATCCTGCACGGGCGCCAGCGCGTGCATGCCGCTATCCGGGGTGTACCAGAAGGCCACGTCGCGGTTGGCCACCGTGATGGCGTCGCCGGTGACGGCGCCGCTGTCGTTGATACGGCGCGCGGTCGCGTTCATGCCGCCGACGGTGCCCAGGTCGCGCCACTGGCTGCCCGTGTAGACGAAGGCGCGCGGTTCGCCATCGACCGTCCACCCGCCCGTGACCTCGCCGCGCTCGTTGATGTCGTACGGCGTGATGGCGGTGCCGCTGCCGGGCGGCGCCAGCGCCGACAGGTCGCGCATGTGCCCGTCCTGGTACAGGAAGGCGTGCGCGGCGCCGCTGGCCGTGCCCGATATGCCGACCACCTGGCCGGCGTTGTTGATCGCCGCCGCGTTGGACCAGGTGCCGCCCAGGGTGCCGATCTCGCGCATGACCCCGCCGCTGTAGAGAAAGGCGCGCTGGGTGTTGATGTCGCTGATGTTACCTACCACCGCGCCGGCGTCGTTGATGCCGGTGGCCCAGGTGCCGTGGCCGTTGAACGCGCCCAGTCCCTTGAGCACGCCGCCCACCGACACGTAGGCCTGGCCGACATTGTCGGCGCCGATGAATTCGCCGACGATCTGCCCGCGATTGTTGATGTCGAATACCCAGGGGCTGTGCCAGGACGGATCGGAGAATGCGCTGACCCGGTAGACGGGGGGCGTGGCGGGCGCGGCGGCGGCGGCGAAATGGCACGCGGCAAAGAGCAGCATCGCCAGCAATGATGGCAAGGTTAAACGCATGATAGCTCTCCTCGAGGGAGCAACGAATACGTCAACCTTATTGAGGAACGATGGCGCGCGTTTGACATAGCGCAAACGCGCGCCGGTTCAGTGCATGCGCTTCAGAACTGGTCCTCGCTCAAGGCCAGCACGCCGGCGCTGCCCTCGACGATCGCGCTGCACAAGCCGCCCGCCTGGGACAGGATGTGGTCGGCGAAAAAGCGCGCGGTGCCGATCTTGGCGCGATAAAAGCCGACATCGCCCTCGCCCGCGTCCAGCCTGCGCTGGGCGGCCAGCGCCGCACGGCCCATCTGCCAGCCGCCGAGCACGATCCCGGCCAGCCTCAGGTACGGCACGCTGCCGGCGAAGACCGCCTTGACGTCCAGCTTGGCGTTGGCCACCACGTAGGCCACCACCGTCTCGAGCGCCGCGCCGGCTTCGGCCAGGCGGCGTGCGATGGCCTGGAAGTCGGCGCCCGCGCCGGCGGCCAGCTCGGCTTCGGTGGCGCGCACCTCGGCCAGCAGCAGGCGCGCCACGGCGCCGCCGTCGCGCACCGTCTTGCGTCCCACCAGGTCGTTGGCCTGGATCGCCGTGGTGCCCTCGTAGATGGTGAGGATCTTGGCGTCGCGGTAGTGCTGAGCGGCGCCGGTCTCCTCGATGAAGCCCATGCCGCCGTGCACCTGCACGCCGTCGCGGGTGACGTCCTGCGCCATCTCGGTGGACCAGCCCTTGATCACCGGGACCAGGTACTCGTACAGCGCCAGGCTGGCCGCGCACGTGGCCGGGTCGGCGTGGTGGTGGGCCAGGTCGCTGTGCGCCGCGCCCACGTAGGCCAGGGCGCGCGCAGCCTCGGTCTGGGCGCGCATGGACATGAGCATGCGCCGCACGTCCGGGTGGTGGATGATGGTCACCGGGCCGGGCGAGCCGGCCAGGTCGCGCGACTGCACGCGCTCCTTGGCGAAGGCGGCCGCCTGCTGGTAGGCGCGCTCGGCCAGGCCGATGCCCTGCAGGCCCACGCCGAAGCGCGCCGCGTTCATCATGATGAACATGTATTCGAGGCCGCGGTTTTCCTCGCCCACCAGGGTGCCCAGCGCGCCGCCATGGTCGCCGAACTGCAGCACGGCGGTGGGGCTGGCCTTGATGCCCAGCTTGTGTTCGATCGAGACGCAATGGGCGTCGTTGCGTGCGCCCAGCGAGCCGTCCGGATTGACCAGGAACTTGGGCACGATGAACAGCGAGATCCCCTTCACGCCCGCGGGCGCGTCGGGCGTACGCGCCAGCACCAGGTGCACGATGTTCTCGGCCATGTCATGCTCGCCGTAGGTGATGAAGATCTTGGTGCCGAACACCTTGTAGCTGCCGTCGCCCTGGGGCACCGCGCGCGTGCGCACGGCGGCCAAGTCGGAGCCGGCCTGGGGCTCGGTGAGGTTCATGGTACCGGTCCACTTGCCCGAGATGAGCGGCTCCAGGTACAGCGCCTTCTGCTGGTCCGACCCGGCCGTCAGCAGCGCCTCGATGGCGCCGTCCGACAGCAGCGCCACCAGCGCGAACGAGATGCTCGACGCGTTGAGCATCTCGATGCAGGGCGTGGCCACCAGCTTGGGCAGGCCCTGTCCGCCGAACTGGCTTGGGTGCTGCACGCCCTGCCAGCCGGCGTCGGCGAAGCTCTTGAAGGCCTCCTTGAAGCCCTTGGCGGTGCTGACCTGACCGTCGTGCCAGGAGCTGGGCTCCTTGTCGCTGGCGTGGTTCAGCGGCGCCACCACGGCGCTGCAGAATTTGGCGTTTTCTTCGAGGACCGCTTCGACCGTGTCGGCGCTGGCATCCTCGCAGCCGGGCAGCTGGGCGATGGCGGACAGGCCGGCCAGTTCGTTCATCACGAACAGCATGTCCTTCAGGGGGGCGTTGTAGCTCATTGGGGGATCTCCAAAAAATCAGGCCACGCCGGACCCGGCATTGTGTGCCGGGCCTGCCGTGGCCTGCTTGTGCGGCGGACGAATTGTCGTGTGATGTGCTGGGCCGGCATGCTGTCCGGCCTTTCTGCGTAAATTTTAGCCGAGCTGCTTGACCAGGTCCGGCACGACCTCGAACAGGTCGCCGACGATGCCGTAGTCGGCCACCGAGAAGATCGGCGCTTCCGGATCCTTGTTGATCGCGACGATGGTCTTGGAATCCTTCATGCCGGCCAGGTGCTGGATCGCGCCCGAGATGCCGACCGCGATGTACAGCGCCGGCGCGACGATCTTGCCGGTCTGGCCGACCTGCCAGTCATTGGGCACGAAGCCGGCGTCCACGGCCGCGCGCGAGGCGCCCATGGCCGCGCCCAGCTTGTCGGCCAGCGGCTCGAGCAGCTTGAAGTTCTCGCCCGAGCCCATGCCGCGCCCGCCGGAGACGATCACCTTGGCGGCGGTCAGCTCGGGGCGGTCCGACTTGGCCAGCTCGCGAGCGACGAAGGCGGAGGTGCCGGCGTCGGCCACCGCGGCCACCGCCTCGGTGGCGGCCGCGCCGCCGCTGGCGGGAGCGGAGTCGAAACCGGTGGTGCGCACGGTGATGACCTTGATCTTGTCGCTCGACTGCACGGTGGCGATGGCGTTGCCGGCGTAGATGGGACGCTCGAAGGTGTCGGGCGCGTCGACCTTGGTGATCTCGGAGATCTGCGCCACGTCCAGCTTGGCCGCCACGCGCGGCAGGATGTTCTTGCCGTAGGCGGTGGCCGGGGCCAGGATGTGCGAGTAGTTCTGCGCCACCGCCAGCACCTGGGCGGCGACGTTCTCGGCCAGGCCGTCGGCCAGGTGGGGCGCGTCCGCCACCAGCACCTTGGTGACGCCGGCGATCTGGGCGGCCTGGGCCGCGGCGGCGGCGCAGGCGCTGCCGGCGACGAGCACGTGGACCTCGCCGCCGCACTGCGCGGCCGCGGTCACGGTGTGGTGGGTGCTGCCTTTAAGAGACGCGTTGTCGTGTTCAGCAATAACTAAAGCGGCCATGATTTTTCCTAGATTTTTTGTGTTGAGACGGCAGGCATGCGGGCCGCGATCAGATAACTTTGGCTTCGTTGCGCAGCTTGGCCACCAGCGCGGCCGCGTCGGCCACGATGACGCCGGCCGTGCGCTTGGCCGGCTCGACCACCTTGAGCGTCTTCAGGCGCGGCGCCACGTCCACGCCCAGGTCTTCCGGCTTGACCACTTCGAGCGGCTTCTTCTTGGCCTTCATGATGTTCGGCAGGGTCACGTAGCGCGGCTCGTTCAGGCGCAGGTCGGTGGTGACGATGGCCGGCAGCGTCAGCGCCAGCGTTTCCAGGCCGCCGTCGACCTCGCGCGTGACGGTGACCTTGCCGTCTTCCAGTACCACCTTCGAGGCGAAGGTCGCCTGCGGCCAGCCCAGCAGAGCGGCCAGCATCTGGCCGGTCTGGTTGGAGTCGTCGTCGATGGCTTGCTTGCCCAGGATGATCAGCTGCGGCTGCTCCTTGTCGGCCAGGGCCTTGAGCAGCTTGGCCACGGCCAGCGGTTCCAGGTCGGCCGTGGTCTCGACCAGGATCGCGCGGTCGGCGCCGATCGCCATGCCGGTGCGCAGGGTTTCCTGGCACTGGGTGACCCCGCACGACACCGCCACCACTTCCGTGACCTTGCCCGCTTCCTTCAGGCGCATCGCTTCTTCGAGCGCGATCTCGTCGAAAGGATTCATCGACATCTTGACATTGGCGGTATCGACGCCAGTGCCGTCGGACTTGACGCGCACCTTGACGTTGTAGTCGACGACGCGTTTGACGGGAACCAGGACTTTCATAGGGGTGCCTTTGGAAATTGAATGAAGTGACGTTGACTAAAGTGGCCTAGATTATATGAGAAAAATGGTTTCACAACCAAATTAAAGCACGATCGTGCGATTTTTCAGCTAGAGGAAAGTGCCTAATCGCGCGAAGTGGAACCAAGGGGGGATTGTCGGCGGGCCCGCCGTGTGGGCGCCCGTCCATGCACATGCTATTTGCGGCGCATCAGGAAGGTGAATTCAAAGCCGTTCTGGGAGTGCGAGATGAGGGCGTTGCCGGTCTGCTTGGCGAACGCCTGGAAGTCGCGCACGGAACCGGAATCGGTGGCCACGATCTTGAGTATCTCGCCAGTCGCCATTTCCGCCAGGGCCTTCTTGGCTTTCAAGATCGGCAGCGGACAATTGAGGCCGCGCGCGTCGAGTTCCTTTTGATATTCCATGATCTCGGTATCGAATGTCGTGTCGCTCATCACTTGCTCAGTCGGTTGGTTGGCGTGCTCACAGACCAAATATACTCCAATTCTCATTCTTTGACGCACCGCACCAAAATTTATGTTTTCTGTTGCATGGTCACAACGACAATATACCATTTGCAATCAAATGGTGGTAGCGGTCTGGGCGTTTTATTAACAGCCGTGAGTTCCTCGACAAGACATGGGATTTTGTGCAGTGCGTGGTAAGGCGCGCGCCAGGCCGCCCCGCTTGTGGCGGAAACGGCCTGGCGCGTCAATACGTGTAAGGACGCGTCAATCTGCGCGCATCAGCGTGAATCAGCGGCTCAGACCCGCTGCGCGACCCAGGCCGTGACGCCGGCCAGCGCGCCCGCCAGGCCGCTCGGGTCGGTGCCGCCGGCCTGCGCCATGTCGGGCCGGCCGCCACCCTTGCCGCCGACCTGCTGCGCCACGAAGTTGACCAGCTCGCCGGCCTTGACCTTCGAGGTCGCATCGGCCGTCACGCCGGCGATCAGGCTGACCTTGCCGTCGCTGACGCTGGCCAGCACGATGGCCGCGCTCTTGAGCTTGTCCTTGAGCTTGTCCATGGTCTCGCGCAGGCGCGCCACGTCGGCCCCTTCCAGGGTCGCCGCCAGCACCTTGATGCCGTTCACGTCGACCGCCTTGGTGGCCAATTCGTCGCCCTGCCCGGCCGCCAGCTTGGACTTCAAGGCCGCCAGTTCCTTCTCGAGCGACTTGACCTGGTCCTGCACCTGGCCGATGCGGGCCGTCAGTTCGTCCGGGCTGGTCTTGAGCGCGCCGGCCGCTTCCTGCAGGCGCCGGTTCATCGATTGCACCAGCGCCAGCGCGCCTTCGCCGGTCACCGCCTCGACGCGGCGGATGCCGGCCGCGACGCCGCCTTCGCCGATGATCTTGAACAGGCCGATGTCGCCGGTGCGGCCCACGTGGACGCCGCCGCACAGCTCCTTGGACGAGCCGATGTCGAGCACGCGCACCTCGTCGCCGTACTTCTCGCCGAACAGCGCCATCGCGCCATGCTTGACGGCGTCGTCGAACGACATGATGTGGGCGTGGGTGGCGTGGTTCTCCAGGATCTCGCGGTTGACGATCGCCTCCACGCGCACGATTTCATCGGCCGAAAGCGGCGCGTTGTGGCTGAAGTCGAAACGGGTCTTGTCCGGGTCCACCAGCGAGCCCTTTTGCGCCACGTGGCCGCCCAGCACCTCGCGCAGCGCCTTGTGCATCAGGTGGGTGGCCGAGTGGTTGCGGATGGTGCGCGCGCGCGTACTCTCGTCGACCTGGGCGTCGACCGCGTCGCCCACCTTCAGCACGCCGGAGGCCAGCACGCCGTGGTGGCCGAACACGTCGGCCTGGATCTTGAGCGTGTCCTCGACTTCGAACACGGCCGCGCCGGTCTTGATCAGGCCCTGGTCGCCGACCTGGCCGCCCGACTCGGCGTAGAACGGGGTGGTGTCGAGCACCACGATGCCGGCCTGGCCGGCCTTGAGTTCCTGCACCGGCGCGCCGTCCGCGTACAGCGCCACCACCTGGGTGTTGTGCACCAGCGTCTCGTAGCCGACGAACTTGTTCTTGGCGCCGCTGTAGTCGACCTTGGCCGCCATCTTGAACTTGCCGGCCGCGCGGGCGGTCTTCTTCTGCTCTTCCATCGCGGCGGTGAAGCCGGCTTCGTCGAGCGTCACGCCGCGCTCGCGGCAGATGTCGGCGGTCAGGTCGAGCGGGAAGCCGTAGGTGTCGTACAGCGTGAAGGCGGTGGCGCCGTCAAGCTTCTCGGCGTCCTTGGCCAGCTGCGCCTCGAGGATCTTCATGCCGTGTTCGAGCGTCTCGCCAAAGCGCTCTTCCTCGGTCTTGAGGACCTGGGCCACGCGCTCCTTGGCTTCGACCAGCTCGGGATAGGCGCTACCCATCTCGATGGCCAGGTCGTCCACCAGCTTGTAGAAGAACGGCTTGCTCTGGCCCAGCTTGTGGCCGTGGCGCAGCGCGCGCCGGATGATGCGGCGCAGGACGTAGCCGTGGCCTTCGCTGCCGGGGATGATGCCGTCGACGATCAGGAAGGCGGCGGCGCGGATGTGGTCCGCGATCACGCGCAGCGACTTGCTCTCCAGGTCGACCGCGCCGGTCTCGCGCGCGGCGGCGCGGATCAGGTTCTGGAACAGGTCGATCTCGTAGTTCGAGTGCACGTGCTGCAGCACCGCGGCCAGGCGCTCCATGCCCATGCCGGTGTCCACGCAGGGCTTGGGCAGCTTGTGCATGACGCCCGCGTCGTCGCGGTTGAACTGCATGAACACCAGGTTCCAGATCTCGATGAAGCGGTCGCCGTCTTCGTCGGGCGAACCGGGCGGGCCGCCGGGAATGTCGGCGCCGTGGTCGTAGAAGATCTCGGTGCACGGACCGCAAGGGCCGGTGTCGGCCATCTGCCAGAAGTTGTCCGAGGCGTAGCGCGCGCCCTTGTTGTCGCCGATGCGGATGATGCGCTCTTTCGGCACGCCGATCTCGTTGGCCCAGATGTCATAGGCTTCGTCGTCCTCGTGGTATACCGTCACGGTCAGTTTGTCGGCCGGCAGCGCGTACACGCCGGTCAGCAACTCCCAGGCGAAGTTGATCGCGTCGCGCTTGAAGTAGTCGCCGAAACTGAAGTTACCCAGCATCTCGAAGAAGGTGTGGTGGCGCGCCGTGTAGCCGACGTTTTCCAGGTCGTTGTGCTTGCCGCCGGCGCGCACGCAGCGCTGCACCGAGGTGGCGCGCGTGTACGGACGGGTGTCGGTGCCGATGAAGACGTCCTTGAACTGCACCATGCCGCTGTTGGTCAACAACATGGTCGGATCGTTGCCAGGCACCAGGGGGCTGGAACGAACGATCGTGTGGCCCTTGGATTCGAAGAATTTAAGGAACTTTTCGCGGATTTCGGATGATTTCATGTGGTATGGGCGAGAGAGGGCAGCATGCTGGAAAACAACGATTATAGCCTAGTCGCATAGCGCGATATAGAGGCGGCGGCGGCCGTGGGGGCTAGCGGAAATCCGGCGGGATCAGGTCGAGGCGGTCGGTGCAAAAGCTGTCCACGCCCCACGCGCGCAGGGTGCGGGCGCGGGCGGCGTCGTTGACGGTGTAGCAGAACAGGCCGAAACCGGCGGCCTTGACCTCGCGCGCCTGCTGCGCGTCCAGGTGGCGCTCGCTGGTGTGGATGGCCACCACGTCCAGGGCGCGCGCCTGCGCCTCCCAGCCCGGCGCGATGCGCTCGAGCAGCAGCGCGCGCGGCAGATCGGGCGCGGCGGCGCGGGCGGCGCCCAGCGCCGCCGTGCTGAAGGACGACAGCAGCGGCACCCGGGCCGGGTCGTCCTGGGCGATCTCCAGCCCAAACAAGGCGCGCGTGAGCCCGGCCACGACAGTGCCGGTGGCTTCCTCGAAGCCGGGCGCGGGCTTGATCTCGACGTTCATCCAGATGGCGTTGGCCTTGCAGAATTCCACGAACTGGGAAAACAGCGGCACCGTTTCGCCGGCGAACTGGGCGCCGAACCAGCGCCCGGCGTCCATGGTCACCAGCTCGGCGGCGTCGTAGTCGAACACATTGCCGGTGCCGGCCACGGTGCGCCCGAGGTACGGGTCGTGCATGACCACGGGCACGCCGTCGCGCGCGAGCATGACGTCGAACTCCACCGCGCGGTAGCCATGCGCCAGCGCGCAGCGCAGGCCGGCGATGGTGTTTTCAGGGGCGAGCTTGCCGCCGCCGCGGTGCGCCACGCAATCAGGATAGATCCACATGGCGCAACAGTAGCATTATTTTTGATCCCCGGCCTAATCACCGCTGCCTAGGCCGCGCGCAGAAAGGAGCCGGGCCAGGCCAGATAGGCGAAGACCAGCAGATTGACGAGCACGGTGGCGTGGAAGCGCAGGCGAAACGGCTGCTTGTGCGACTTGTGGCGCAGCCATTGCTGGGCCAGCAGCGCGCCCGGCCAGCCGCACGCCAGCCCCAGCCAGAGCAGGGTCGCCTCCGGGGTGCGGCGCCGGCCCGCGCGCGCGGCCGCCTTGTCGCGCGCGTACATGGCAAAGCAGGCCAGGCTGGCGGCGAGGTAGAGCGCGCCGACCAGGGCCGGCAGGCCCCACAGCAGGGAGGCGCCAAGGTAGAGGGCGGCAAACAGGATCAGGGTGGCGTAGCGCATAGTGCGATTATCGCCGGAAAATATCCGCGAAGAACATCCGAAATTCAGTCCCGCGCCGCCTGCGCGAACTGTATTGCCGAGTTAGGCTTTGTGTGCGACGATGCGCGTCTTAGTTTAATGCTAACTTTGCAAAGGATGCCATGAACAACTTCACCCGCACCGCCCTGCTGCTCGCCCCGCTCATGCTTTCCGCCTGCCACAAAAAAGTGACCGAGCCTGCGCCGGTGGTGGTTGCCGCTGCCCCAGCGGCAGCGCCGGCAGCCGCGCCCGCCACGGCCACTGGCACAACCGCGACCGACCCCGCCCAGATGAGTGAAGCGCAGCGCGAGCTGGCCGAAAAGCAGGCGGCGCTCGACTACGGGACCATGGAAGACACCTATATGAAGGACCCGAAGGCGCAATGGGCAGCCTCGGCCAAGGCCAGCTCGACCTTCGGCGGCGAGCACCCCAGCGACAGCAACCTGGCCGCCAACGTGGTGGGCGTCGTGGATGGCAAGACCTGGACCAACAACCAGCAGGACATCGGTTTCGACTCGCTCGAGCTGGGCTACGCCAAGCCAGTGCAGGCCACCGAGGTGCGGCTGGTGGTGCCGGCCGGCGACGTGACGGAAGCGATCACCAAGGTCGAGCTGCAGGACAGCGACGGCAAGTGGAACACCGCCTGGTCCGGCATTTCGGACGTCAAGCACGACCGCCGCGGCAACCGCACCTGGTTCGTCAGGACCTTCCCCAAGACAACGTACCAGGTGAGCGCGGTGAAATACACCTTCGCCAACAACATCAAGCATGGCTACAAGGAAGTCGACGCGGCCCAGCTGGTCGGCGAATAGTCCGGCGCGCCGAAGCGCTTTCGCGCCTCGGTGAAGTGGCGAACAGATAAGGTTGCGCCAACGGCCTACCCTCTGCTGTCGGCATCGCGCCCTGGCCCTGCCTGGCGCGTTGCAATCGATTCACTCACAGCGGAGGTGGTATGGCTTTTGATTTAGGTAATATCCTGCAGCAGTACCTCGGCGGCGGCGCCAGCGCCAATCCAGCGCGCGCGGCCGATGATTTCGACCAGATCGCCAACAGCGCGCCCCAGGCGTCCATGGCCCAGGGCGTGACGGAAGCCTTGCGCTCCGACCAGACCCCGCCGTTCCCGCAAATGGTGGGCCAGTTGTTCGGCCAAGGCGACCCGAACCAGCGCGCCGGCATGCTCAATCAATTGCTCGGCAGCGTAGGCCCCGGCTTGCTCGGCGCGCTCGCGGGCGGCGCCCTCGGCCACCTGTTCAGCGGCAACCAGGGCGGCACGCCCCAGATCACGCCGGCGCAGGCCGCCGCGGTGACGCCGGCCCAGGTGCAGCAGATCGCGGCCCAGGCCGAGCAGCACAACCCGAGCGTGGTCGACCGCATGGGCGACTTCTACGCCCAGCACCCCACCCTCGTCAAATCCATCGGCGGCGCCGCGCTGGCGATCGTGCTCGGCCGCATGGCCGACGGCATGCGCCATTGAGCGCTTTCTCACTGATTCCACCAAGAGGTCATCCATGGGCATCCTAAGCGATATCTTCCACAAGATTTTCCCGTCCTCGCATCCCGCCGTCGCGCAGGCCGCGCCGCCGCAGACTTCCAGCCCTGGCTCGATGCAGTCGACCAGCGCCGGGCAAGCGGCACCGGCAACGCCTGGCGCGCCACCGCCGGCCGCGCCGATGGACCAGGTGGACGTTGAAGCCATCCTGAGCAATATGGCGGCCTCATCGGGCCAGCAGCTGAACTGGCGCTCGTCGATAGTCGACCTGCTCAAAGTGCTCCACCTGGACAGCAGCCTGCAGTCGCGCAAGGAACTGGCGCAGGAACTGAACTACAGCGGCGACACCAACGACTCGGCGACGATGAACATCTGGCTGCACCGCCAGGTGATGAACAAGCTGGCGGCCAACGGCGGCAAGGTGCCGGCCGACCTGCGCGACTAGTCCGCGTGCGGACGGCCAGCCCGTCCGCTAGTCCGGCAGCCCCGCGCTGCCGGGCGCGCCGCAGGAGAAGCAAAAGCGCGCGAAGGCGTTCTTGCGGGTGTTGCAGCGCGTGCAGCGGTCGAACAGGCCGATGCCGCAGTGGGGGCAGAAATCCACCGTGCCGTCCTTCAGCTCGACGCCGCGCTCGCAGCCCGGGCACACCGACTTGGCCATGCGCGAGAGCGCGACGTCGTAGCGCAAGGTGCCGCGCCGCTGCAGGTCGGGCAAGGCTTCGGCCGCCTTCTGGCGCGCCAGGTAGCGCTGCAGCGACACGATCGCGTAGCGCCCCGCCACCACCGTCACCACGATCCCCATCGCGTAACGCACATAGCCGCCGTAACTAGGCAGGTAAGGCACCAGTTCGACGAAAAACGCGAACAGGGCGAAGAAGATGAAACCCCACACGAACGGCCACCAGGTGCTGCCGCGCTTTTTGGCGAACAGCCAGCCGGCGATCAGCAGCAAGGGCAAGGTCAGCGCCAGGCGCATCAGGAAGACCTTGAATTCGTGCACCCGCGCCGCGTGCTCGGCCTGCTCGCGGGCCGGGCGTTCGAGCTCCTCGCGGCGCTGGGCCGCGCGCTCCCTGGCCTGACTGGCGTCGAGCAGGGCCTGGTCCTGCGCCTCGACGGCGGCCAGCGCGGCGCGCTCGGTGGCCTTCAGCTGGTCCAGTTCGCGCGTGCGGGTGATCAGCTCCGGGTCCTGGTCCGGGTTGGCGGTGGCGCGGCGCGTGGACAGCCAGTTGCGGAAGGTGTCCTCGGCGGTGCGGGTGTTCGATTGCGCCACCTGCAGCTTCTGGGCGGCCTGGTCGCGCAGGGCGCGCGCCTGCTCCTGGCTTTTCTCGGCCGCCTCGTCGGCGCTGCGCAGCGCCTGGCGCTGGGCCGGATCGATGAATTGTTCGAGCGTGGGCGGCGCCTGCACGGTCCACATGTTGTCGATGAATTTACCGCCCAGGCCGATCAAAAACCAGGCGAAGGCAAACGCCACCAGCCACAGGGCGCGTTGCATCCAGCGCTCAGTCAGTCGCAATCCTTTGTTCATGTTGGCACCTTGTCATGAGTAAGGTGGGCAGGATCGCACAGTGGACGTCAATACGCCAGCGGCTTGCCCAATAGCTAGCGCAGCGCGACTTGCGGTGGTGGATTTCGATACCCGGCAGGACGCCGGATCGGGGGTGCGCCATGGGCCGGCTGACGGCCCATGGCGGGATGCTGCTTAGGCGAACAGCTTGTCGTAGGCGGCCAGCAAGGTTTGATGCATGGCGCTGCCCTGCATGTCTGGACCGAGGTCGTCCAGCCCGAAGAAGCGCTCGCTGCGGTCAATCAGCGCCTCGGCCTGGCGCACCGTCTCGGCGCCATACAAGAGCACCATCGAGCGCCGGTAGTTCTCCACGTCCTCGACGTTGAGCATGCTTTCGACGCAGCGGTACACCAGCCGGCGCGCCGGCGTCAGGTCCTTGAAGTGGTGGATCCAGTCGCAGCCTTCGAGGATCGCGTCCTGGTCGCCCACGGCCAGCGCCAGCAGGGTCTTCAGTTCGCCGATGCGCAGCTGCTTCCATGGCGTGCCCAGCGGAATGGCCAGGCCGAGGATTTCCCACAGCGGACGCTCATCGTTCACGTTCATGGTCTGCAACTGCTCGAGCAGCTCGGCGCACTCCTGCTCGCTCAGCTCGTTCAAGCGCACCAGTTGCGGGCGGATGTCGTTGCCGACGCTATTGTTTTCCCACTCCAGGTCCTCGACCGGATAGATCTCCGAAAAGCCCGGGACCAGGATGCGACAGCTGTACGCGCCCTGCTCGCTGAAGTCGGCCACGTAGATGTCCTTGCCTTCGCCGTGCAGGCAATCGACCAGCCACTGGTAGTCCTCGTCGGTGGTGTTGCTGAAGTTCCAGTCGGCGAAGGGGAAGTCCGGGGTGTCGCCCATGAAGTTCCAGCTGATCACGCCGCTCGAATCGACGAAGTGGATTTCCAGGTTGGCCACGGCGTTAATCTCGCTCATGTCGAAGCCCGGCTCCGGGAAGCCTTCCAGCGAATCGAGGGCGCGCCCCTGCAGCAGCTCGGTCATGGCGCGCTCGAGCGCGATCTCGAAGCGCGGATGCGCGCCGTAGCTGGAGAACACGCCCTGGTCTTTCGGGTGGATCAAGGTGACATTCATCACCGGATACTTGCCGCCCAGCGAAGCGTCCTTGACCAGGATGCCGAAGCCGGCCTTGCGCAAGCCGTCGATGCCGGCGCGGATATTCGGAAAGCGCGAGATCACGTCCTCCGGCACGTCCGGCAGGCACAGGCCTTCGCTGATGATGCGGTACTTGATCTGGCGCTCGAAAATTTCCGACAGCGCCTGGCTGCGCGCTTCCTTCATCGTGTTGCCGGCCGCCATGCCATTGCTAACGTACAGGTTGCCGATGATGTTGACTGGGAAGAAGGTCTCGGCGCCGTCGCGCAGGCGCTGGTAAGGCAGCGCGCAGATGCCGCGCTCGACGTTGCCGGAATTGAGGTCGACCAGCACCTCGCCGTCGATCTCGCCGTCCGGGTTATAGAAGGCGTGCAGCTCCTCGTTGAGAATGCCCACTGGCCACCTGCCGTCCTCCTGGGGGGCGAACCAGCGCTCCTGCGGATAGTGCACGAAGGGACGGTTGGCGCGCGTTTCGCCCAGGTGGAAGTGGGTCCAGAAATAATGCGTGCCGAGGCGCTCGAAAAACTCGCCGTAGGCGCTGGCGCGGGCCGCCAGCTCGGTCGCGCCCTTGCCGTTGGAGAACAGCATCGGACACTCCTTGTCCTTCATGTGAGTGGACCAGATGCCGTCCACTTCGTGCAGCAAGGACGATTCGTTGAGGGTGAAACCGCGCGCGGCCAGTTTGGCCTGCATCGTCGCGATGGTCGATTCCAGGGCGGCGTCTTTGCCAGGGATAAAGGTTTGCATGAAGAGGAATTCTCAAGAAGGGGAAGCGGAATGCGTAGCGCATCATACAGGAGTCCAAAGCGGGCCCGACGGTGCGCCATCGATCTTGTCGATGGGATAACCTTACTTCGTGAGCGGCCGCTGGCGGGGCAGCAGGCCAGCGCCGCGGCCCCGATGAATTGCGCATCTGCACGCAACTTCGGCGAATCGCAGCGAACTTTTCAGTTTGCGCCTGCCTCTAACTTGTATAGTTTCTTTTTACCTAACACTGGCTAGCCCTATGCAAACAATCAACGTTCATCCGTCCTGTGCGCCGCTCCAGTTGTGGGGCGGTCTCGAATGCACCGTCAACCGGGTACGCGAAGAGTATTTCAGCCAAGTCGAACGCAACGGCCACCACCAGCGTGGCGACGACATCGCCCGCTTCGCCTCGCTGGGCATCAAGGCGATCCGCTATCCCGTCCTGTGGGAGCGCACCGCCCCCAACGGCCTGGCCAGCGCCGACTGGTCCTGGCCCGACGAGCGCCTGCCGGCCCTGCGCGCGGCCGGCATCACGCCGATCGCCGGGCTGGTGCACCACGGCAGCGGCCCGGCCCACACCAGCCTGGTCGACCCCGCGTTCCCACCCCAGCTGGCCGAATACGCCGGCGCGGTGGCCGCGCGCTATCCGTGGCTCGCGTACTACACGCCGGTCAACGAACCGCTCACCACGGCGCGCTTTAGCGGCCTGTACGGCATGTGGTACCCCCACGGGCGCGACGACGACACCTTCCTGCGCGCCCTGCTGATCCAATGCCGGGCGGTGGTGCTGTCGATGCGCGCGATCCGCGCCGTCAATCCCAACGCCAAGCTGGTCCAGACCGACGACCTGGGCAAGACCTACAGCACGCGCGAAATGGCCCCCGTGGCCGAGTTCTACAACGAACGCCGCTGGCTGGCCTGGGACCTGCTCTGCGGCATGGTCGGGCCCGAGCACGCCCTGTGGCCCTACCTGACCAGCACCGGCATCGATCCGGGCGAGGTGCTCTGGTTCCGCGACAACCCCTGCCCGCCCGACATCATCGGCGTGAACTACTACGTCACCAGCGAGCGCTGGCTGGACCATCGCCCCGAGCGCTATCCCGAGCATTTCCGCGGGCGGCTGGGAAACCGCCCCTGCGCCGACCTGGAAACGGCGCGCGTGCTGGCCACGCCCACGGCCGGGATCGGCCCCTTGCTGGAGGAAGCCTGGGACCGCTACAAGCTGCCCCTGGCCGTGACGGAAGCGCATATCGACGCCCACCGCGAAGACCAGCTGCGCTGGCTGCTTGAGGTCTGGCAAGCCGGGCAGCAGGCCCAGCGCAACGGGATCGACCTGCGCGCCGTGACGGTATGGTCGCTGCTCGGCTCCTTCGACTGGAACAGCCTGGTCACCCAGAACCGCGGCTACTACGAGCCCGGCCCGTTCGACGTGCGCTCCCCGCAGCCGCGCCCCACCGCGCTGGCGGCCATGATGCGCGAGCTGGCCGGCGAACGGCCGCTGTCGCACCCGGTGCTGCGCGGCCAGGGCTGGTGGCGCCGCTCGGGCCGCTTCCTGTGCCAGCCGCTGGCCACGCCGGCGGCGCTGACCTCGATCTCGGCCGACGGCCACGTGCTGGTCGGCACGGCCGTGCAGCCCATCCTCATCACCGGCGCCAGCGGCACGCTCGGGCGCGCGTTCGCCCGCATCTGCCAGGAGCGCAATCTCGCCTACCGCCTGCTCAGCCGGACCGACATGGACATCGCCGACCCCGCCTCGGTGGAACGGGCGCTGGAACGGCACCGGCCGTGGGCGCTCATCAATGCCAGCGGCTACGTGCGGGTGGACGACGCCGAAAACGACGTGGAACGCTGCTTCCGCGAGAACCTGCACGGCCCCGCCGTGCTGGCCGCCGCTTGCGCCCGCCATGGCGTGCACCTGACCACCTTCTCGAGCGACCTGGTGTTCGACGGCAGCCAGCAATCGCCCTACGTCGAGACCGACGAGGTTGCGCCGCTCAACGTCTACGGCAAGAGCAAGGCCGAGGCCGAGCGCGCCGTCCTCGACTGCCTGCCGCAAGCCCTGGTGGTGCGCACCAGCGCATTTTTCGGACCGTGGGACAGCCACAACTTCGTCACCCAGGCGCTGGCCGCGCTGGTCGACGGCAATGCGTTTTCGGCCGCCAGCGACATGACCGTCTCGCCCACCTACGTGCCCGACCTCGTGCACACCTGCCTGGACCTGATCATCGACCGCGAAAGCGGCGTCTGGCACCTGACCAACGGCGACCCCGTCACCTGGCTGGAGCTGGCAGGCAAGGCCGCGGCGCACGCCGGCGTGGACGCCAGCCGGCTGGAAGGGCAAGCGGGCACGCAGTTCAACTGGGCTGCGGCGCGCCCGCTCTACAGCGCCCTGCACACCGGGCGCGCGGTGCTCATGCCGCCGCTGGACCACGCCCTGGCCCGCTATCTGCATCAGCGCGACGAGCAGGCCGAACTGCCGCCGATGGCGCACCACGGCGCCGAACCTCGGGCGGCGGGCGCCTGATAAGAAGAAAGTGCGCCTCAGTTTTTATGGAGGCGCCAAACGATGCTATTGCAGCGATTGTAGAATCGATGTGAGACCGGGAGACCATTGGGCGACAACGGCTGGTGATATTGACTGGCCATATCTATTGCGGATCGATGCCGCATTCGGTGGGACGTCAGCAGAGAAATCGCTGGCAGAATGCGCCCGCGCACCACTCGTACGCCCCCCACGATTTCCCCCACGATTCACGTGGCAAGTTCGATCTCCGAACAGGTCATCAAATGCCCGCTGGGAATCGGGCATGATGGCGGTGCGCACGTCCGTCCGCGCGGCGCCATTCATGTCTCATAAGCTTGTCCACAACCGCGTGGCCCCTGCGGCCTGCCGTTGCCTCAAGGCGGCAGTCGTCGCGCTTGCCGCCGCTTCGCTAAGCTTGGGCCGGGCGGCGCCAAATCGTCGTCCGGCCCGCCGGTGTTCCAGCCCGCACACATTTCGTTCACTTTGACAGAAAGTGTGTTGCGGCAGCGAATACGATCGGAAGGAGCGCGACGCCAATAAGGACATAGGCGCAGGCGGAATGGCCGAAATTGAGTGTCAATCCCATCATTGGCGTTGCCTTGGGGACCAACACACGCGTGTCCCGCTTGCTGGCGTAGAGACCGAGAGGTCCGCGCCAACTCCAGTTTGCCGGATTGCGCCATTCAGCTTCATTAATGTCGTCTTGTTTCATCGCGCGCCTTATGACTACGTCGAACGTTGCCGATCAGACTGCTGACGCTCGGAGGATGCTTTTCACGAAAACACCCGGATGGTTCGCACACGTGAAAAAGACGTGAAATGTCAGCGCTGGCAACAGCCTCAGTGTACGAACGTTGCTGCCTTTATGTCAAACATGGGTGCGCATAGCCGCACCAAACCGCTGGCGGGGCGGGGCGAGGCGATAAATCCTGCTCATGCTTGTGCACGCCAGGCTCACGCGCGCACAACGTCGACTGCGATGATCGATGATCAAGAGTAGCCCCGTCGACGCGCATGATCACCGGACAAAACCGCTTGCCGCACGCCAATCGTTCCGCGCCATCAATGCGGCCCGAACATTCCGCCCCGCCAAGGTCCTCAAGTAGCGCTCACCGAGGCTCAGCACGCCGCCGACCTGCGGGCTAGGCGCGCGCACAAGGCCGACTGCTATGATCGATGATCACGAGCAGTTCCATCCAAGCGCATGATCACGCGTATTCCCATTGAGGCGCGTGATTATTTTCACTTAGGCCAGGCATGAAAAACCACCACGGCAGCTGCCATTGCGGCGCAATCGCGTTCGAGCTCACGGCGCACCTCACCCAGGAAACGCTGAGATGCAATTGCTCATATTGCTTGAAGGTCAGAAGCTGGGCGGTCATGACTGCCCCGGATGCGCTTCACCTCCTGGCCGGCGCATCGACCCTGACCGAGTACCAGTTCGGCAATCAGCACGAACGCCACTACTTCTGCGGCCGTTGCGGCGTGCGTATCTATAGCCGAGGTCACTCCCCGACGCGCGGAGCTTTCGTCGCCGTCAGTGTTACCTGCCTGGACACGGCCGGCGCGCCCGAACTCGAAGCCCTACCGATCACCTACGTCGACGGGCGCAACGACAACTGGAGCGCGCCGCCCGCGCATACCGGGCATCTGTAATCAGTGGCGTCGCTGCCGCACGTACTCGGCGATGTCGTGGCTGCTGAGCCCAGCGAGGTCTTTCGCGATTTCCTCGTCGACCAGCTTGCGCGCCTCGTCGCCGAGATTATCGCGGATCAGCCCCAGGAACTTAGGCGGTGCGATCAGCCATAGGTGATCGAAACGGTGCTCGCTGCGCGCCTTCTCCAGATAGGTGCCCACGCGGCGGGAGAACCTGCCAATCTCCTGCTGCACCGGCGTCACGCGCGGCTCGGCGCTGTGCCCCTGCGAATGCTCGCCCTTGCCGAAGTACCGGCCCTTCGCGTCGCTGCGCAACTCGTGATCGGTCAGGCGCCCCTCCGGGTTGACCAGATCCTCGATCTCCTGTAGCGCATCAGCGCCTTCGCCAATTTCAAAAATGCGGGCCCGACTGGCATCGGCCGCAACAATCCAAGTGGTGTGCATACCTTCTCCTCATCTGCGTTGTTAGACGCGTAAAATCACCGGCAGTTCCGCGCGCCGCGCTAGAATGATCAGGCGATCAATCAAACCATAGGCAGGCCCGTGCAAGAGCAACACGCGTTTCCGTTTTTCCGGGAAATCATTCTGTTCCTCTCACTTGCGGGCATCCTGATTCCCACCCTGCAGCGTCTGCGCATCAACCAGGTGCTGGGGTTCCTGGCAGCCGGCGCCCTGCTCGGCCCGTTCGGCCTGGCCCTGCTCGCGCACCGCCTTCCCTGGCTCGCCTACCTCACCTTCCCGCGCGGCGACGGCATCGTGTGGCTGGGCGAACTGGGCGTCATCTTCCTGATGTTCATGATCGGCCTGGAGCTGTCGGCCGCGCGCCTGTGGTCGATGCGGCGCTGGGTGTTCGGCGCCGGCACCGCCCAGGTCGGCCTGAGCGCGCTGGCGATCGGCGCGGCCCTGCTGCTGATGGGCCAGCCCATGAATGTCGCCATCATCCTCGGCCTGGTGCTGTCGCTCTCGTCGACCGCCGTCGTCATGCAGCTCATGAGCGAACAGCACAGCACCACCACGCCGCTTGGCCAGGCCAACTTCTCGGTGCTGATGCTGCAGGACCTGGCCGTGGTGCCGCTGCTGATCCTGGTCGGCGCGATGGGCTCAGACGCCAGCGGCAGCCTGGCCGTGCTGGCCGGCGTCGCGATGCTCAAGGCCGCGCTGGCGATCGCCCTCATCTATCTGGTCGGCGGGCGCGTCGTGCATCCCTTGTTCCGCACCTTCGCGCGCCACCGCCAGCCCGATGTCTTCATGGCGCTGGTGCTGCTGTCGACCTTCGGCATCGCCGGCCTGAGCGCCGCCGCCGGCCTGTCGATGGCGCTCGGTGCGCTCATCGCCGGCCTGCTGCTGGCCGAGACCGAATTCAAACACGAGGTCGAGCTGATGGTCGAGCCGTTCAGGGGCTTGCTGATGGGGCTATTCTTCCTGACCGTCGGGATGGGGATCGACCTGCGCGCGATCGTCGCCGCGCCCTGGTGGCTGGCCGGCGCCGTGTTCGGCCTGATTGCGTTGAAGGCCACCGTGGTGGCGCTGCTGTTCCGGCTCTGGGGCCTGAACTGGGGGCGCGCCCTCGAAGGCGGCCTGCTGCTCGGCCAGGGCGGCGAGTTTGCCTTCATCGTGATCGGTTACGCCACCGCCGGCAAGCTGGTCGAGCCGGCCCTGGGCCAGCGCGTGATGCTGGCCGTGGCCCTGAGCCTGTTCGTCACGCCGCTGCTGGCGCGGCTGGGGCGCGGCATCGGCGAGCGCTATGAACAGACCCACGCCGAACGGCTGGCGTTGCGCGACGACGCGGAACTCGAATCGGCGCGCGGACGCATCGTCATCGCCGGTTTCGGCCGCGTCGGCCAGCAGTTGGCCAAGCTGCTCAGCGCGCAGGGGATCCCGTATGTCGGTTTCGAAAACGATGCGCGCCTGGTCGCCAAGCTGCGCGCGCAAGGCATGCCTGTCTTCTTCGGCAACGCGGCGCGCGCCGAACTGCTGCGCCGCGTGAGCGCCGGCGAGGCGCCGGCGATCGTGCTCACGATGGATCATATGCAGTCGTCGCTGCATGCCGTGCGCGGCGTGCGCCGCGAATTTCCCAACGTGCAGGTGTTCGCCCGCTCGCGCGACGAGAAGCACGCGCGTGCGCTCAAGCGCGCGGGCGCCAACGTGGTGGTGCCGGAGACCCTGGAGGCGAGCCTGCAGCTGTCGGCGTCGGTGCTCGAAGCGCTGGGGATGGACGAGGTCGAGGTCGACCGCATTGTCGACCACGAGCGCGACCTGTTCCGCGCCACCCTGGCGGACGCCGAACCGCGCTAGCCGGGCCGCCAGTCCCTGCCCCCGCGCGCTGGGCACCGGCGTCCACGTTCAGGCCATGGCCCGCCGCGCGGCCACCACGCCCCACCACGCCGCCTCCTCGAACACCGAAAAGCCCGACAAATCCGCGTGCGCGAACAGGATCGGTCCGTCGGCCTCGCGCAGCGCCTTGGTGCCGGCGTTGCTGCGAAAACCGGGCAGCGGCGCGGCCATCGCGTGCGCGCGCAGGGTGATGTCGACCCGCTCGACATTGGCCGCGAAGCGCCAGCCGTAGGCCGTCTTGAGGTCGACGCTGGCCAGCGCCACCAGCTCCTCGGCGCTGGCGCCCTGCAGCCACTTGCGCGCCGCCTCGGGCGTGCGGTCCGACAGCGCGACGTAGGCGCTGAACACCGTCTTGGGCGGCGGCGTGACGCGGATGTCCTGGTGCGTCGACACCACGTAGCCCAGCCCCGGCTCCTGATAGGCCACGTTGTCCCAGCACAGCGGCATGCCGGGCCGCTCGCGCGGGAAGTTCTTCATCAGGAAATTAGCCACCATCCATGGCGCGTAGGCCGGCGTGTGGCGCGCAGGATCGAAGCCGTAATCCTTGATCGACTCGACCACGCGCGCGGCGACGAACACCGGCATCGCGCAGATCGCCTTGCGCGCCTTGACCAGGTAGGTGCGCGCCACCCCGCCGTCGAGCGTGAAGCACAAGGCCTCGACACCGGCGCCGCTACGCTTGACCGACACCGCGGTGCCGGCCCGGCGCGCGATGCCGGACGCCTGCGCCATCTTCTCGGCCAGCGGCGCCAGCCCGCCGGGCCAGGTCAGCCAGGCGCCGTTGCCGGCGTTGGCGGCCTGCCCCCAGCGGCTGCAGTAGTAGTGCAGGCCGGCCCAGGCCGACACCTTGTCGTAGCGCGTGCCGTAATCGTCGCGGCAGCAGTAGTTGAGATACCAGTGCAGGGTCGGCGACCGGTAGCCGTTCTGGTCCAGCCAGTCCTTGAGGGTGATGCGGTCGAGCCCATCGAAGCTGCCGTCGCTGGACGAGGCGATGGTGGGGAACACGAACACGCGCCGGCCGTCGCTGCCGCGCAGGTGGCGCAGGCGCTCCACCTCGGCGAAGAAGCGCCGGTGCTCGGCCAGTTCGGCCGCGCCCACGCCCGTGGCCGGGATGAAGCCGTCCTGCCAGCGGCCGTTGAGCAGCAGTCGCTCCTCCGGGGCGTGCAGGATGAAGCGCTCGTCGTAATAAGGCTTCTCGGCGAAGGGATCGCGTTCGATGATGCCCAGGTCGAACAGGAGCTCGCGCACGTGCACCGATTCGGGCGACGGCAGCGGCAGGTAGTGGGCCCCGGTCGGAAAGGCCAGATCGCCGAAATGGCCGCCGGCGGCGTTGCCAAAGGGCTGAGGCCCGTCGATCATCAAGGCCCCGCGGTGGCCGTCGCGCTTCAGGCGCCACGCGGCCGCCAGGCCGGCGATGCCGGAGCCGAGGATCGCCACGTCGGTCTCGATGACTTCGGACGGCGCCGGCAGCTGGCGCCGGTCGCGCAGGTAGTGGCCCTCGGCGCGGCCCAGATAGTGCACCACCGGCGGTATCTCCTGCCAGCGCCGGAACGCGAACGCGCCAGACGCCGCCGCGCCGGCCGCGCCGGCGTAGGACAGAAAGGAACGGCGGTCCATCAACGGATCACCCGGCGCCAGTCCTGTTCGAACTCGTGCACCAGCGACTGGGTGTTGAGCCGGTTCGGCGCCATCGGCATGGGCTGCATGTCGGGCGGGAAGCTGAACATCTCGTGCGTGGTCTCGGCGTTCAGGTAGCGCATCGGCAGGCGGTAGCTGGTCGGCGGCACGAACTGCTGCTGGGGCGAGGCCAGGATGAAGCCCCATTCGCCGAACGAAGGCACGTAGGCGTGGTAGGGAAAGGTGCGCAGGCCCACTTCGCGCAGGGTCGCGTCAATGGTCCAGAAGGCGTGCGGCGCGAAGAACGGGGACGTCGACTGCACCACCATCAGCCCATTGGCGGCGAGGTGGCGCTTGACCATGCCGTAGAACGGCACCGAATACAGCTTGCCGAGCGCGAAGCTGGACGGATCGGGGAAGTCGACGATGGCCGCGTCGAACATGCCCTCGTCCTTCTGCAGCCAGATCGCGGCGTCGGCGTTGATTACCTTGACCCGCTTGTCCGAGAACGAGCCGTGATTGAGGCGCACCAGTTCCGGCCGCGTGGTGAAGGCGTGGGTCATGGCCGGGTCCAGGTCGACCAGGGTGACCTGCTCGATGTTCGGATAGCGCAGGATCTCGCGCAGCGCCAGCCCGTCGCCGCCGCCCAGCACCAGCACCCGCCGCGCCCAGGGCAGCGCCTGCAGCGCCGGGTGGACCAGCGCCTCGTGATAACGGTATTCGTCGCGCGAGGAGAACTGCAGGTTGCCGTTGATGTAGAGGCGCAGGTCGTCCTTCCAGCGCGTGATCACCAGGCGCTGGTACGGGGTGGTGGTCGCGTACACGATCTCGTCTCCGAACAGGCCATGCTCGCCCCACTTGACCATCTGGTCCGACAGCGCGAAGCCGGTGACCAGCACCACCATCACCGCCGAGGCGCGCAGCGCGCGCCCGAAGCTGTCCTTCAACTCGGCGCGGAAGGTGTACAGGGTCCAGAACCCGACCGCCACGTTGAGCATCCCGAACAGGAAGCCGGTGCGCACCAGCCCAAGGTAAGGCGCCAGCACCAGCGGGAACAGCAGCGACACGGCGAGCGCGCCCAAATAGTCGAACGTGAGCACCCGGCTGATCAGTTCATTGAAGGCGGTGTCGCGCGCGTTCAGCGCCCGCATCACCAGCGGCACCTCCATCCCGACCAGCGCGCCGATCATGAACACCAGCACGTACAGGAGCGTGCGAAACGGCGCGCTCATCCAGCTGAAGGTCATGAACAGCAGCGCCGCCGACACCCCGCCGATCAGCCCCACGGCCAGCTCGATGTCGATGAAGCGCGCCAGCACGTCGTCCTCGCGCACGTATTTCGACAAGTGGGCGCCCACGCCCATGGCGAACAGATAGCAGCCGATGATGGTGGAGAACTGCAGGATCGAGTCGCCCAGCAGATAGCTCGAGAGCGCGCCGGCGATCAGCTCATAGGCGAGGCCGCAGGACGCTACCACAAAAACGGAAAGTATAAGAATTCGTTTGGTCATGGGGCGTATTTTGTTCTAAGATCGCTGTGCGCTGTCATTTTGACTATTTTTCAGGGAGGATACGTGCCCGCCATCCTAAACTATCTGTTACACCTTGCAACAGCAGCTGCCCTGATGATGGCGTTTTTTGTCATTTACACCAAAATCACGCCCTATGACGAGGTACTGCTGATTCGCCAGGGTAACCACGCCGCCGCCTTGTCGCTGGCCGGCGCCCTGATCGGTTTTTCCGTCACGGTCGCCTCGGCCCTGCTGCACACGGGCGACTGGTACCAGTTTCTCGGATGGGCGGCCGGTGCGCTGATCGTGCAGGTGCTCGTGTTTAACGTCACCACGCGCCTGCTGCACATGTCCAAGGATCAGATCGAGGCCGACAACTCGGCCTTCGGCGGCCTGCTCGGCGCGATCTCGCTGTCGGTCGGCCTGATCAACGCGGGCTGCATCTCCTGATCCGACCAACCCAGTTCTGTCCCACACGGAGGCCCACATGTCACTCGGCTCATTCATCAAGAAGCAGTTTATCGACGTCCTGCAATGGAACGAGGACGCGGAAGGCGTGCTGGCCTGGCGCTACCCGATGCAGGACTTCGAGATCCAGAACGGCGCCGTCCTCAACGTGCGCGAATCGCAGGTGGCGGTGTTCGTCAACGAAGGCACCATCGCCGACGTGTTCGGCCCCGGCACCTACAAGCTGACCACCAACACCCTGCCCGTGCTGACCAACCTGAAGAACTGGGACAAGCTGTTCGCCTCGCCCTTCAAGTCCGACGTCTACTTCTTCAGCACGCGCGTGCAGACCGGGCGCAAATGGGGCACGCCGCAGTCGATCACGATCCGCGACAAGGACTTCGACATGATCCGCGTGCGCGCCTTCGGCATGCTGTCGTACCGCATCGCCGACGCGCGCAAGTTCTTCACCGAGATCAGCGGCACGCGCGAGCTCTACACCCGCGACGAGGTCGAAGACCAGCTGCGCGGCATCCTGCTGGCGACCATGGCCAGCTCGCTCGGCGCGTCCAACGTGGCCTTCCTCGACATGGCGGCCAACCAGGCCTTGATGGCGCAGCAGGTCAAGGGCGACCTGGCGACCGCCTTCGCGCGCTACGGCATCGGCCTGGACGAATTCAACGTCGCCAGCGTCAGCCTGCCGGAAGAACTGCAGGCCGCGCTCGACGAGCGCATCTCGGCCGGCATGAAGGGCGGGCTGTCGGCCGACAAAATGGGCGGCTTTACCCAGTTCCAGGTCGCCAGCAGCATCCCGCTGGCAGCCCAGAACGAAGGCGGGCTGGCCGGCATCGGCGCCGGCCTGGGCGCCGGCGCCCTGGTCGGCCAGGCCATGGCGCAAAGCCTGGCCGGCGGCCATGGCGCGTTCGCCCCGCCCGCGGTGGCGGCGCCCGCCACGCCCGCAGCGCCGGCCGCAGCGGCCGAGGAGTCGATCGAGGGTCGCCTGCAAAAGCTCAAGGGCCTGCTCGACAAAGGACTCATCTCGGCCGCCGATTACGACAGCACCAAAGCGGAGCTGCTTAAAAAACTGATCGGCTAAGCCGGCCCGCATGCAAACCGTCTCCTGCCCCAGCTGCGGCGCACCGGTACAGTTCCGCTCGCACGCCGCCGTGATGGCGGTGTGCGAGTTTTGCCGCGCCACTGTACTCAAGGATGCCGATTCGGTTAAAGACATCGGCAAGATGTCGTCCGTGCTGGAGGATTATTCGCCGATCCAGATCGGCACCTCGGGCGTGGCCGGGCAGCGCGGCTTCACCGTGGTCGGCCGCATCCAGCTGCGCTACTCCCAGGGCATCTGGAACGAGTGGTTCCTGCTGTTCGACGATGCCAGCACCGCCTGGCTGGGCGACTCGTCGGGCCTGTTCACCATCACCACCGAACGCACGGTCACCAACGCCCTGCCGCGCTTCGAGGACATCGTGCCGGGCCACCTATACCCGATCGCCGAGGCGCGCTTCACCGCCTCCGAGAAGCGCGTGGCCGACTGCATCGGCGGCCAGGGCGAGCTGCCGTTCAAGGTCGGCCCCGGCTATCAGGCGCGGGTGGCCGACTTTCGCAGCGGCGCGCGCTTCGTCACCCTCGACTACTCGGACGGCGAGCGCCCGGTGTTCTACGACGGCGTGTCGACCACGCTGGGGCAGATGAAGTGCCAGCTGCTGCGCGACGATGAACAGATCAAGGCCAGCGCCGGCAAATACCGCGGCAAGGTCGATGCGCTGGACTGCCCCTCCTGCGGCAGCGCCATCAAATTCCTGCCCGGCGTGACCACCAGCTTGGTATGTCCGGCCTGCGCCGCGCGCCTGGACGCGAGCGGCCCCGAGGCGCAGGTGCTGGCCGCCGGGGAAAAGGTCGCGCGCGTGCGCACCACGCTCGAGCTGGGCGCCGTCGCCAAGATCAGCGGCAGCGACCACACCGTCATCGGGGCCATGGTGCGCGCCGACGATGAGAACACCGAATGGACCGAGTACCTGGTCTACAACACGCGCGCCGGCTTCTTCTGGCTGGTCGAAACGGCGGATGGCTGGTTCCGCGCCAATGTGCTGGACAACTGGCCGAACTGGCAGTCGACCGGTTCCAACGACGCCACCCTGGACGGCGTGATCTACCGAAAAAAATACGACTACGCGGCGCGCGTGAAATTCGCCGCCGGCGCCTTCAACTGGCGCGTGGCGGTGGGCGACCAGGTGCGCGTGCTCGAGTTCGAGAACGGGAACACCTCGCTGGCGGCTGAACTGAGCGACGCGGAATTGACCTGGTCGCGCTCGACCCCGGTCGCCTTCGACCAGGTGCGCGCCTGGTTCGGCGCCGCGGTCAAGGGCAGCGCACCGGCCGCCAAGGGCGGCGCCGAAAAGGGGCGCAACAGCACCGCGATTAAATTCATGTGGTGGGTGCTGGGCCTGAACGCGATTCCGCTGCTGTTCAACTTCGACGATACGCTCCTGGTGCTCGCCGCCGCGCTGTTCGCGCTGTTCTACCCACCGGCGATGTTCCGCAATAATGACTAAAGGCGCGACGTGAACTACAAATACTTCCTCTACGCGCTATTCATCACCATCGTATCGACAGCGCTCAGCTGGGGCGGCCTGATCACCTCGTCCGTCAACAGCGGAAGCGGCAGCGGCTTCAGCTCGCACAGCAGCGGCGGCGGCTGGGGTAACGGCGCCGGCGGCGGCCACAAGTGAACGGCCCGCACCGCCCCGCCGGCGTGCACCTGCTGGCCGATCTGCGCGGCATCAGCGCCCACAAGCTCACCTGCCCGGGCGGGATCGACCAGCTGCTGCGCGACGCTGCGGCGGCGGCCGGCGCGCGCGTCCTGCACAGCCACTTCCACAGCTTCGGCGCGGGCCAGGGCGTGACCGGGGTGGTGCTGCTGGCCGAATCCCATATCTCGATCCACACCTGGCCTGAAGCCGGCTTCGCGGCGCTGGACATCTTCATGTGCGGCGCGGCCGAACCTGCGCTGGCGCTGCGCGTGGTCGAGCTGGCGCTGCAACCGGCGTCCAGCGGCCTGCAAACGGTCGAACGCGGAATGGCGCCGCTGCGCGGCTAGTCAGTCAGGGACGTAGCGCTGACGACGAAGCGGAAGTTGCGGCGCAGGCGTTGGCCCGGCGCCAGCATGGTCAAGCCGTGCCGTTCCGGCCCGCCGGCGCCGTTGTGCGCGTTGATGCGATGGTCGACCGGCTCGAAGCAGAAGAAATCGGCCCCGGCGGGCGTGTAGACGATGTAGTAGCGCGCGTCGGACTCGATCGCCAGTTGCAGGCGATTCTCCGGCCAGGCGATGCGCGCGCGGCCGTCCCAGCCCTCGAACACATGATCGATCACATCGTCCGGCAAGGTGTTCGCATGGGCGAACGACCACGCATGGGGGATGGCGCCGGCATGCAGCGGCAGCTTGTCCGGACCGGGAATCCAGACGCAGCGCGCCGCCGCCTGCAAGGTCACGCCGGCCGTGCGCGGCAAATACGGATGCAGGCCCAGGCCGAAGGGCAGCGCGCGCTCGCCCGCGTTGGTCACGTCGAGCGTCACGCACAGGGAGTCGTCCTGCAACTGATAGGCGATGCGCGCGTCGAACGAGAACGGGGTGGCGCGGTGCGCCAGCGTCAGCACCGCTTCGGAGTCGCTGTGCTGCACCACCGCCCACGGCAGTTGCCAGCCTTCGCCGTGAATCGGATAGACGTCGCCCTCGCGGTTGGGGGCGATGGCGTGCTGGACGCCGTCGCAGGAAAAGCCGCCGGCCAGGCGGTTCGACCACGGCACCAGCACGAAGCACGCGAGCTGGTTGGGGCGCGGCGCCACGCCGTCCGCCGTGAACGGGCGCAGCACCGGAACGGCGGCGCCGTCCGCGATCCAGTCCAGCCGCGCCAGGCCGGCGCCCGACCGCGGCAGGATTTCCGCCCGCAGGCAGGCGCTGCGCAGCGCGAGCGGCGGCATTACTTGTACTGCGGTCCGGTCAGCAGGAAGCCGCCACCCTGGTAGGTGATGGTGATGTCATCGGCCGGCGCGTAGCTGCCGCTGTCCGGGAACTTGTGCGCGAACTTGGCCGAGCTGTCCTTGGCCACGTAGCCCAGGTGGCGCGAATGGCGGTCGTCGTACCATTTGGCCGAATTGTTCGACACGCCGAAGGTGATGGTGTGGCCAACCCGCGGCGCCACCAGCGAGCAGCGCAGCAGCTCGACCAGGTCGTCCAGGCTCAGGTAGGTGATCATCATGCGCGGATTGGCCGGCTCCGGGAAGCACGAGCCGATGCGGATGCAGACCGTCTCGATGCCGAACCGGTCCCAGTAATAGCGCGACAGCGACTCGCCGAACACCTTCGAGACACCGTAGTAGCCGTCCGGACGCAGCGGCATGCTGGCGTCGACCAGGTCGGTGGTCTTGTACAGGCCCATGGTGTGGTTGGAGCTGGCGAAGATCACGCGCTTGACGCCCTGCTTGTGGACCGCCTCGTACAGGTTGGCCACGCCGAGGATGTTGGCCTGCATGATCGGGGCGAACGGCTGCTCGGTCGAGACGCCGCCGAAGTGAAGGATCGCGTCCACGCCTTCGCACAGCGCCATGACGGCGTCGCGGTCGGCCAGGTCGCACAGCACGACTTCTTCGCCTTCGCCGGCCGGACCAACGTCGGCCAGGTCGGACAGGCGCACTATGTCGGCGAAGGCCTTGATCGGTTCACGGAGTTGACGTCCCAGGCCGCCGGCGGCGCCGGTCAGCAGAATGCGTTTAAATGGTTTGCTCATGTCAGGTAACGGGTGCAGGATTAAAAAGAGTCAGTGCGTTATGCAGCTTCCAGTGCTCGGCCCAGGTCTTGCGGCCGCTGGCGACGGCGAGCAGCAGCTGGAACAGCTCCCAGCCCACGTCTTCGATGCTCGCCTCGCCACTGGCGATGCGGCCCGCGTTCACGTCCATCAGGTCGTGCCAGCGGCGCGCCAGGTCGTTACGGGTCGCGACCTTGATCACCGGGACCTCGGCCAGGCCGTAAGGCGTGCCGCGGCCGGTGGTGAACACGTGCAGGTTCATCCCGGCGGCCAGCTGCAGTGTACCGCAAATGAAGTCGCTGGCCGGTGTGGCGGCGTAGATCAGGCCCTTCTGCTTGAGCTTTTCGCCCGGCGAGAGCACACCGGTGATCGCCGCCGTGCCGGACTTGACGATCGAGCCCATGGCTTTTTCAACGATGTTCGACAGCCCGCCCTTCTTGTTGCCAGGCGTGGTATTGGCGCTGCGGTCGACGCCGCCGCGCTTGAGGTAGGCGTCGTACCATGCCATCTCGCGGATCATCGCGTCGGCCACTTCGGCGTTGGCGGCGCGCGCGGTCAGCTGGTCGATCCCGTCGCGCACCTCGGTCACTTCCGAGAACATCACGGTGGCGCCGGCGCGCACCAGCAGGTCCGTGGCGAAGCCGACGGCCGGGTTGGCGGTCACGCCGGAGAAGGCATCGCTGCCGCCGCACTGCACGCCCACCACCAGCTCCGAGGCCGGGCAGGTCTCGCGCCTGCGCGCATCGAGCTTGGCCAGGTGGACCTCGGCGGTGCGCATGATCGAGTCGATCATCGAGTTAAAGCCCACGTGGGCCTCGTCCTGCAGGCACACGGTCGACGGATCGCCGCCGCTGGCGATCGGGATCGACCCTTTGGGGAACAGGCGCGCCGGCTGCAGCTTCTCGCAGCCGAGCGAGACGACCATGGCCTGGCCGCCGAAATTGGGATTGCGGCTGATGTTGTGCAAGGTGCGGATCGGGATCTCGGCACCGGGCGCCTCGATCGCGACGCCGCAACCGTAGGTGTGCTCCAGGCCGACCACGTCGTCCACGTTCGGGTATTTCTTGAGCAGCTCGTCCTTGATGCGCTTGACCGCATGCTCGACCACGCCGGAGACGCACTGCACGGTGGTGGTGATGGCCAGGATGTTGCGGGTGCCGACCGAACCGTCGGCATTGCGGTAGCCTTCGAAAGTGTAGCCTTCGAGCGGCTCCATGACCGGCGCCTTGCGGGTGGCGATGGGCAGGCCGTCGAGTTCGCGCGCGCCCGGCATGCGCAGGGTCGCCTCGGACACCCAGCTGCCGCGCGACAGCGCGCGCGCGGCGAAACCGATGGTGACGTTATAGCGCAGCACCGGGTCGCCCTCGGCCAGATCGGCCAGGGCCACCTTGTGCCCTTGCGGCACGGCGTCCACCAGGGTCAGGCCATCGGGAAATACCGTACCGGCAGCCAACCCGCCATCATTGACCACGATGGCGACGTTATCGTTGGAATGCATCCGAATGTACAGCGGGGTTTTGGTGGTGTCTGTCATGCCAGGGCCTTGAAGATGCGATCGTCGCCTGCCAGAAGGGTGACAGCCGGTCTGAACGCGCACACCTAGTATGCCACTTTTACCGAGAATTGGCTAGTCCAGCGTTGCAATCTGGTCCGACCACTTTCATTTGGTCATACCAATGATTGATTATGATATCGCTTCGATAACGGTCGCACCGGCGCGGTGCGCAAACGCACGCGAGAGCGCTCGCGCAAGCGCTCCCGCTCATCCACGCCGCAGGAAGCAAATGATGGCACAAATACCACGCGTATGGGGCGGACCGGCCCCGTTTCGCCCCGAGACGAGGCGAGCGCGCACTAAACCCTTGGCGGGCTGGAAAGCGGTGCCGGTCCGGCTCAGACGCCCGTTCGCCCGGCTGGGCGGCGGCGCGCCGGCGCCTCCAAAACGCCCGTCCCGTCCCGGCGACGCGGCTATAATCGCTGCTGGATTTACAACAGGGCGCCCGACCATGACCGTATCCTCCGCCACCCTGCCCACGGCACTGGGCCACATCCGCGTGCTGGATTTGTCGCGCGTGCTGGCCGGACCATGGTGCTCGCAGAACCTGGCCGACCTCGGCGCCGACGTCATCAAGATCGAACGCCCGGGCGTGGGCGACGACACGCGCGCCTGGGGCCCGCCCTACGCCAAGGACACGGCTGGGCACGACACCAGCGAAGCGGCCTACTACCTGGCCGCCAACCGCGGCAAGCGCTCCGTCACGGTCGACATCGCCAGCGCCGAAGGCCAGGCCTTGTTGCGCGACCTGGCGGCCAGCGCCGACGTGGTGCTGGAAAACTACAAGGTCGGTCAACTCGCGCGCTACGGGCTGGACTACGCATCGCTGAAGGCCGTCAAGCCCGACCTGGTCTACTGCTCGGTGACCGGTTTCGGCCAGGACGGCCCCTACGCTCACCGCGCCGGCTACGATTTCCTCATCCAGGGCATGGGCGGCCTGATGTCCGTCACCGGCGAGCGCGACGACCTGCCCGGCGGCGGCCCGCAGAAGGCCGGCGTGGCCCTCACCGACCTGATGACCGGCATGTACGCCACCATTGCCATCCTGGCCGCCCTCACCCACCGCGACCGCAGCGGCGAAGGCCAGTACATCGACATGGCCCTGCTCGACACGCAAGTGGCCATGCTGGCCAACGTCGGCAGCAACTACCTCAACAGCGGCAAACCGCCCAAGCGCTGGGGCAACGCCCACGCCAACATCGTCCCCTACCAGACCTTCGCCTGCACCGACGGGCATATCATCGTGGCGGCCGGCAACGACAGCCAATACCAGAAATTCGTCGAGGCCGGCGGCCGCCCCGAGCTCGGCAGCGATGCACGCTTCGCCACCAACCCCACGCGCGTGCAGCACCGCGACGTGCTTGTGCCCTTGCTGGCCGACATGGTGCGCACCGGCAGCCGCGCCGACTGGATCGCGCGGCTCGAAGCGGTCGGCGTGCCCTGCGGGCCCATCAACGATATCGCCGACGTGTTCGACAATCCCCAGGTAAAGGCGCGCGGACTGGCCATCGACATGCCGCATCCCAGCGCCGGCACGGTCAAGCTGGTACGCAGTCCGATGAAACTGTCCGCCACACCGGCGCAAGCCGCCCTGCCCCCGCCGCTGCTGGGGCAGCATACGGATGAGGTCCTGCGCGAGCTGCTGGGGCGCAGCGACGCCGAGATCGCGCAGTTGCGCGAACGCGGCGTCATTTAGCGTCAATGCAGCTGATGCTTGAGCTCAGAGAGCTCGTCGTGGACTTTCATCACCACCTCCCGCAGGCGCGGTGCGACGTGGGTGTCGGTGCGGCACACCCGCTTGGCCTCGTCGCCCAGCATTTCCAGGTCGTCCACGCATTGCCGGATACGCGACTGATCGCTCGACTGCATGACCTGCTTGGCCAGGCTGGATTGCCGGTCCAATTTCGCGATGCAGTCTTTCAGTTGCGGCGGCGTGCTCGCGTCGTTCTGGCAGCTCTGCGCGGCCTGGCCGATCGCCTGCTCGATGCTGCTGAAGCGCTGTTGAATCTCACTTGCTTGGATCATGATCGCTTTCTCCTGTTCACGGTAAGGCACGACCGGTGCCCAGCCAGTTTGACCGGGCGGGCGCGCATTAGTTGCGTTTGGCGGCGCGACAAGGCTGTTTCGCGGACGCGGCGCGGCGCTTCATCGGCGCGCCCTTGCGCCTCGTGGCCGCTGGCACAAGAATGCGTATTTTTGGAACGCTCATGAATAACACCGCAGGTACCGCCACCAAGCCCGGCTTCCCGTTTCGCCGCTTCGCCCTCGACGCGCGCTTCGCGACCCTACTCAACGTCGGCGCGGCCGCCATCATCACGGTCGTTACCGGCAGGTTGGCCGACTTCCCGGTCAACCTCACCTATTCGCTGTGCATCGGCAGCATCGCGTTCGCCCTGATCGACAGCGTGCGGCTGGTCCTGTGCAGCCACAACCGGCGCCTGCGCTGGTTCTACTACGCCCCGCTGCTGCTCGGCTGCGGCGCCATCGCCCAGTATGCCGGCAGCGCCCTGGCGAGCGTGGCGCTCGGCTTTCCGGTGCCGTCGCCGTCCTCGCTGGTGTACGGCACGCCGGCCCGGATGATGATGGTGACCCTCGCCGCCACCGCCTGCATCACGCTATTCTTCGTCAGCCGCGAACGCGCTCTCGCGGCCGAGGCGGCGGCGGCCGAGCAGAAAGCGCGCGCAGAATCGGTCGAACGCCAGGCGCTGCAAACCCAGCTCCAGCTGCTGCAAGCCCAGATCGAGCCGCATATGCTGTTCAATACCCTGGCCAATGTGCAAGGCATGATCGCCATCGACGCCGACGGCGCCCAGCGCATGCTCGACCAGTTGATCCAGTACCTGCGCGCCACGCTCACCTCGTCGCGCGCGCGCAGCACCACGCTGGGCCAGGAATTCGCGCTGATGGACGCCTACCTCGGGCTGATGTCGGTGCGCATGGGCGCGCGCCTGGCGTACACGCTCGACCTGCCCGAGGCCCTGCGCGGCGCCGCCCTGCCGCCGATGCTGCTCCAGCCGCTGGTCGAAAACGCCATCATCCACGGCCTCGAACCGAAGATCGACGGCGGCCATGTCAGCGTCAGCGCGCGCCGCGCCGAGGGCCTGCTGGTGGTCGCCGTCAGCGACACCGGCCTGGGGCTGGACGGCGCGCCCGCCAAGCCAGGCACCCGGCTCGGCATCGCCAACACGCGCGAGCGCCTGAGCGCCCTGTTCGGCGCGGCGGCCAGCCTGACGCTCGAAGCCAACCACCCGGCCGGCGCGCGCGCCCTCCTCACCTTGCCGGTAACAGCACCATGACCATCCGCGCCCTGATCGCCGAAGACGAGCCGGTACTCGCCGCCACCCTGGCGCAGGCACTGAACCGCCTGTGGCCCGAACTGCAGCTCGTGGCCACCTGCGCCAACGGCGTCGACGCGCTCGCGCACGCGCTCGCCCTGCGGCCCGAGGTACTCTTCCTCGACATCAAAATGCCCGGCAAGAGCGGGCTCGAAGCGGCCGAGGAACTGGCCGACGCCTGGGACGGCGCGCAGCCGTTCCCGCAGATCGTGTTCGTCACCGCCTACGACGACTACGCGCTCGACGCCTTCGAACACGCCGCCGCCGACTACGTGCTCAAGCCGGTCAACGACGCCCGCCTGTCCAAGACCATCGACAGACTGCGCCAGCGCCTCGCGACGCGGCCCGACGGCGGCGACCTGTCGCAGCTGCTGGACCAGATGCGCGCCCTGCTGCCGGCCGCGGCCCCAGTCGAGCGCCTGCAGGTCATCCGCGCCGCCGTCGGCAACCAGGTGCGCCTGATCCCCGTTGTCGACGTGGTGTTCTTCGAAGCGCTCGACAAATACATCAACGTCGTCACCGCCGACGGCGAGGCCCTGATCCGCATCAGCCTCAAGGAACTGCTGCCCCAGCTCGACGCCACCCGCTTCTGGCAGGTCCACCGCGGCACCATCGTCAACGCCGGCTGCGTGCACAGCGCGGTGCGCGACGACATGGGCAGGCTCACGCTGCGCCTGCGCGGGCGGCCGGAGACACCGCGCGTCAGTCCGCTCTACGCGCACCTGTTCCGTCAGATGTAGCCCAACTAAGCCGGCAGCTCGAAACGGTAGCCGACGCCGTACACCGACTGCAGGCAATCCACATCCGGCAAGCACAGCGACAGCTTACGGCGGATATTCTTGATATGCGAGTCGACCGTGCGGTCGCTGATGTCGCGCTGATCCTCATGCGCGAAGTCGAGCAGCTGCTGACGCGAATACACGCGGTCGGGATGCTCGATCAACTCGGCCAGGATGCGGAATTCGACAGGCGTCAAGGCGAGCGGGACCGCCCCGTGAAACACGCGCATGCTGGCGCGCTCCACCGTGAACGCAGGCGCAGCGCTCGGTGCCAGCACCGCGGCGCGGCGCAGGTGGGCACGCACCCGGGCCACCACCTCGCGCGGGCTGAACGGCTTGCACACGTAATCGTCGGCGCCGGTGTCGAGTCCCAGCAAGCGGTCGATTTCGTCCACGCGCGCGGTCAGCATCACGATCGGCACCTGCGAAAACGCACGTACCGCCCGGCAAACCTCGATGCCATCCAACTGCGGCAGCATCAGATCGAGCACGACCAGGTCCGGCTGCGCGCTACGCACTAGCGCCACCGCGCTCAAGCCATCGCACGCGCAGGTGACGCGCCAACCGGCCGCCGCGAAATAATCGGCCAGCAGCGCGGCGATCTTGGGATCGTCCTCGACGACGAGAATATGGGCTTGACGGGTCATGGTCATGGATTCGGTAAAAGGGGTAGGCGCAGCAGTATCCGCACGCCGCCCAGCGTGGACGGCGTCGCCTCGATGGTGCCGCCGTGCGCCGCCACCAGCGCGCGGCAGATCGACAAGCCCAGGCCACTTCCGCCGCGCTCGCGCGTGCGCGCGCTGTCGACCCGGTACAGCCGCTCGAACAGGCTCGCGTGTGCGCCCTCGGGCACGCCCGGCGCGCTATCCTCGAACGCCAGCGTGGCCCAGCCGGCCCGCGCGGACAAGCTCACAGCGATCCGCCCACCGCGATCGGTGTAGCGCACGCTGTTTTCCAGCAGGTTGATCGCCACCTGCGCCAGGCGGTCCGCGTCGGCGCGCACCACCAGCGGGTGTTGCGGCAACGACCAGCGAAGCTCCAGGTCCGCCGCCGCGGCGCGCGTCCGATAGCGCTCCAGCAGCGGCGCCAGCATGGGCGCGAGCGCCAGTGGCGTCCACACGTAATGCAGGTCGCCCGCGTCGGCCAGCGCCAACTGGTGCAAGTCGTCGACCAGCTTATTCAAGCGCAGCACCTCCGCGTGCAGCGACAGCAACGCCGCCGGATCGGCCCTGCGGATCCCATCGAGCAGCGCCTCGATCTCGCCCCGGATCACCGTCAACGGCGTACGCAATTCATGCGACACATCGGCCAGCAAGCGGCGCCGTTGACGCTCGCTCGCCTCCAGCGCCTCTGCCATTTCATTTACGTGCAGCGCCAGCTCGGCCAGCTCATCGCGCGACAGCAGCGGCGCGCGCGCGTCGAACTGCCCGCGCGCCAGGCGCGCCGTGACATCGCGCAGCGCCGCCACCGGCCGCAGCAAGTGCCGCGCCAACCACAGCGCCAGCAGGATCGACGTAAAGATCAACAGCGCCGACAAGATCGCGATATCACGCACCTGCTCATGCAGGAATCCGGTCGCGCCCACGTCCGTCCCGGCGGCCTGGCGCAGCGGACGAAGGCGCACCGTGGCGACCGTTTTGCCATCCACGACGATGGCACGTTCGGCGCCGGGCGGGAAATCCGGTGGACCCATCAGCACCTCGCCATTGGCGGCCCGGATCGACACCCGCGCCGCGAACCCCATCGGATCGCGCGCCCCTGGTGGTGGCTGCGCCTCGGCGGGTGGATCGTCCGCCCGTGGCGGCGGGTCGGCCGCGCGCGGCGGCATGGCGCCGTCATCGAACGACTCCCGCGGCGGCCGGCGCCCGTTGCCGGGAGGTGGGCGGCGCCGGTTGCGGACATCGAAATCGGTCTGGATTTGCGGCTTCATCAAGTCCAGCACCTCGCGCAATGCGCGCGGCTGACGCCGCAGCCAGTCGAAATTACCCTCCTGGCGATAACGCTCGGCCAGCAGGTCGCGCAACTGGTCCAGGTCCTGCGCCTGCATCTCGTTCAAATAAGCGATAAAGCCGCGCTTCAAGTTCGAGCTCGTCATCCACCCCATCGTCCCCACGCACACGATGACGATAGCGATGACCGCCAGCGCCAGCTTGCGCGCGATCGTCAGCCTCACGAAACACTCCCCCTGCGCCGCATATCAGACCCTCACATCAATACCCGGACCTATCATAACCGCCAACTGTGGCGCAAATATGAAGGCAACGATCTAACATCATTGGAAAATCAAAACGAATTAAATACCATTGGGGTCGGAGGCGACATTCGGACACGAGCTGAGCAGGCAATCCAATAATTAAAGCGCCGGCGATACCGGCCGCCGGCACAGAATCAATTTATTTTCGATCCATTGGACCCGGAGGCGATATTCGGAGCCAGTGTCCAGGGTCGGAGGCGACATTCAGACACAAGCTCAGCAGTCTAGCAAGTAAATTAAACCGCCGACGAAATCAGTCGCGGGCGCATTATCGTTTCGCTTTTCAATATCGCACTGGCCTGAGTAGCCTCCCTGCCGAGTCCGTGTCCGATTGTCGCCTCCGACCCCGTCCCCTTATTTTTCAATATCGCATCGACATGTGCAGACTTACCTGCTGAGTCCATGTCCGAATGTCGCCTCCGACCCCATCGGTTTAATAAATTTTTTTTAAGACGGTGCGCGCGGCTGGAGGTGGCGCAGGCGCAGGGCGATCGCGAAGGCGAGTGCGAGCGCGCAGGCGAGTAATGCGACCACGCCGTTCCAGCCGCGGGCGCTCCAGATAACGCCGCTGAAGGAGCCAACCAGGCTGGAGCCGAGGTAGTAGAAGAATAGATAGAGCGCGGCTGCCAGGGCGGGCGAGGTGGCGGCGCGCCGCCCTACCCAGCTGCTGGCTACGGTGTGGGCGGCGAAGAAGCCGAACGTGAAGAGGGCCACGCCAAGCAGAATCAGGGGGAGCGCGTTCGATAGGGTCAGCAGGAGGCCGCCCATCATCACGCCGAGGACGAGCCATAGCACCCGCCGCCGCCCTAGTCGGTCCGCCAGCCGGCCAGCCCACGGGGAACTGTACATGCCGAGCAGGTAGAACACGGATACGGCGCCGACCGTGCTCTGGCTGAGGCCAAAAGGGGCGGCCAGCATGCGGTAGCTGATGTAGTTGTATAGGCTGACGAATGCGCCCATGAGCAGAAAGGCGAACGCGTACAGCCACGGCAGGCCGCCGTCGCTCAGGTGCGCGCGCACGTCGGCGAGCATGGCGCGCCAGCCGGGCCGCCCTTGGCCGAAGTTTTGCGAGGGCGGCAGGTTGCGGGCAAATTCCCAGGCGGCGTAGAGTCCCATCGCGCCCATCGTGCCGAACGCGAGGCGCCACGATGCGTAGTCGCTGATCACGGACGATACGACGCGCCCAGCCATGCCGCCCAGCGCGGTGCCGCCGACGTACAGGCCAATCGACAGGCCCAGCGATCGCCCTTCGATTTCTTCGCTGAGATAGGCCATCGCGACGGCGGGCATGCCGCCGAGCGCGAAGCCGATCAGCGCGCGCAGCACGAGCAGTTGGACGAGGTTGTGCGCGAACCCGGTGAGGACGGTGAAGACGGCGGCCAGGGTGAGCGCGGCCGTCATGAGCTTTTTGCGCCCGACCCGGTCCAACAGGGCGCCGCTTAGCAGCAGCGACAGCGCCATCGCGAGCGTCGATACCGACAGGGTCCAGCTGCCTTGCGCGGGCGTGAGCGCGAACTGGTGCGATAACAGGGGCATCAACGGCTGCACGCAGTACAGAAGGGCGAAGGCGGAGAAGCCGCCAAAGAGCATGGCGCGGTTGATGCGCTTGAAGGTCGGGCTGCCTGCGGCAGTCATGGTGGCGGACATAGTGTGGGCGGTTCGGCCAGCGGCTAACACGCCATCTTAGAGGCGATGGGCGCCGGCGTCCATTCTATTGCAGCCCATGCGACCGGCCGGCACGGTGAGTCTCCATCGTTGCTGCACATTTGCGGTTCAAGCTGCATTGTATCGACCCACGAAGGAGCGCCGATCATGTCATTTGAATATCGCCGTAGCTCGTTGTACGCCATGCTGATGCTCGCTGCGCTGCTGCCGGCGCGCGCCGCGGCGCCCCAGCCGCAGGCCAATCCGGACGGGACGGCGCTGACGCTGAGCGCCACCGGGACCATCGACGGCGCAAACCCGTTCTTCAAGCCGATGGGGAACGGCCGCTCCTGCGCGACTTGTCATCAGCAGGCCGATGGCTGGACGCTGTCGCCGCGCAGCCTGCAGGCGCGCTTCGCGGCGAGCCAGGGCGCGGACCCGGTGTTCCAACTGGTCGACGGCGCCAATTCGCCGCTGGCCGCGACCGCGACGCTCGACCAGAAGCGTGTCGCCTACAGCATGCTACTGACAAAAGGGGTGATCCGGATCGGCATGCCGGTGCCGCCGGGCGCAGAGTTCACCCTGGTGCGAGCGGACGATCCTTACGGTTACGCGAGCGCGCAGGAGTTGTCCTTGTTCCGGCGTCCGCTGCCGAGCACTAACCTGGCCTTCGCGGCCAGCGTGATGTGGGACGGACGCGAGACGCAGACCGATCCGGCATCGACGCGGTGCATCGCCGATTCGCGCCCGGCGCTGTGTTTCGCCACGCTCGACGCGAACCTGCTGCGCCAGGCCAGCGACGCGGTGCGCGGCCACGCGCAAGCCGCCCAGGCATTAAGCGCCGCTGACCAGCGTGCGATCGTCGACTTTGAACGGTCGCTGTTCACCGCGCAGCTCAGTTCCGCCGCGGCGGGCAGTTTGAGCGATGCCGGCGCGCTGGGCGGCCCCGCGCGGCTGGCGGTGCAGCCGTTCTACTTCGGGATCAACGACGTGCAGGCGGGCGATTATCGGACCCTGGCGCCGTTCAACCGTAATGCGATGACTTTGTTCGGGGCGTGGCGCAACCTGGCCGCGCCGCCGGTCCCAGGCCGTGGTGCGCCCGCGCCGGCGCCGCCGTCGGCGCAGAGCCAGGCCCGTGCGTCGGTGGCGCGGGGCGAGGCGATCTTCAATAGCCGTCCCTTCAACATCGCGCAGGTGGCGGGCTTCTCCGACCAATTGCGCCTGCCGCTGCAGCGCGGCACGTGTACCAGCTGCCACGATGCGCCCAACGCCGGCGCGCATTCGGTGGCGCGGCTGTTCAATACCGGAGTCGCGGACGGGGCCACGCGCACGCCGGACATGCCGCTCTACACCTTGAAAAATATCGCGACCGGTGAGGTGATCACGACAAGCGATCCGGGCGCCGCGCTGGTGAGCGGCAAGTGGCGCGACGTGGGCAAGTTCAAGACGCCGAACTTGCGGGCGCTGGCGGCGCGCGCGCCCTACTTCCACGACGGATCGGCGCGCGATTTACAAGGTGTGGTGCGGTTCTACGACCGCCGCTTCAGGATGGGATTGACGCAGCAGGAGAGCGCCGATCTGGTGGCGTTCCTGAAGGTGCTGTGAGGCGCGCCGTGCGCGCAATGGTCGACGGATGAATGAGCGGCCACTGGCCAGAATCAGTAAAGGCCGTCGCGTGGGGCGCCGCGCAAAACGCCGCGCCGTCGGAGCGGCGGCGGGCGCGACGGCCAGTGCAGGTGACGGCCTTCACCGCAACGGCCGACGGTACCGGGGCGACGGCGGCCGTGGCCGCCCCGCCGCCGGTCACGCGTAGTCGGCGTCGAGCTCCGATCCGGCGTAGTTTTCCAGTTCGGCGAACAGGGTCTTCATCGCCGTGCGGGTGCCGATCTTTTGCAGCACGGTGCAGTGCGCGCGGTAGGAGTCAATCCGTTCGGCGATCACCGGCTGGTGCTGGGGCGGGATCTTGGCCATCAGGGCGGCCCAGCCGGCCTCGAAGTCGGGCTTGTTCTTGCGCACCGATTTGACCAGCGCTTCAAACTCCTTCTGCCCGGTGCGGGCGACGATCCGTCCGCCGCCTTCGATGCCGAAGATGACGGCCAGCGCGATCACGCCTTCGGCATTGAGGTCGGTGTCGTTGATCGGCCCGGCGTAGTGGTGGCGGCGCAGCCAGCCGGCGGCGCGCACGATGGCCTGTACGGCTTTGCGCTGCTTGAACTGCTGGTCGTAGCGCGCGTAACCGTCCCAGTTCTGGGTCGGGTCGGCGTGGCAGATGTCGACGAACAGCTCCTTCAGGCGGCGCTGGGTGTACACCGGGTCCTGGTCGTATTCGCCGACCAGGGTGTCCTCGGGCAGCGCGGCCAGGTCGCGGATCAGACGGAACCCGGCCTGGAACGCGTGCTCGGCGCCATGCTCGATGAGGAAGTCGAGGGCGGCGTCGTCGCCCTCGTGCATGAGCAGGTGGTCCAGGCCGAGCGAGACCCCGCCGACGGTGAGCAAGTAGGCGCGCTGGATGCCTTCGGCGGTGCGGTCGTTGGTGAATTTTTCAGCCACCATGGCGGTGATGCCGGCCAGTTCGTCGGCCAGCATCACCGCTTCGTCGTCGAGCTGGCGCGCGGCCAGGCGCCGGATCGCGCGCACCAGGCGCGGGAGGTTTTCTACTACCAGTGCAGGAAGCATTGTCGCTACGCCCCCGCTCACGAGAAGATGCCTGTGCCGAGGCTCTTGCGCGCGCCTTGCTTGGGCACGCTGCTGCGCGTCGACGGGACCTGCTTGCGCAGGCGGTACAGCAGCTCCTTGGTGGAGCGCTGCAGGAATTTCGGTTCCTCGTCGGGGTCGTCCGAGTACTCGGCGTCGGCCAGGTCGCCGCTGTGGCGGAAGTCGGGGAACAGCTCGAACAGGGCGCGGTCCCAGCCGTCTTCGCTGGCCTTGATCAGTTCCACCGCGAGCGGGGCGATGTCGCTGTCGGAGGCGGTGTGGGCGGTGATGTACTGCCCCTTGGCCAGCACCTCGCCGGCCAGCTCCAGCATCTCCTTCGGGGCCATCGAGAACAGGATGGCGAAGATGGTGGCGCCGTAGTCGGTGGCGGAAGCTTCGGCCAGCAGGTCGTGGCGGCGCTGCTGATCGTCGGTCGAGAACACCACGCCGTGCACGTGGGCGAACAGCGACTCGGCGATTCGCTCGGGGTCGTCCTCGATCATGTCGTCAGCCCAGGTGGCGGCGAAGAAGGCCAGGCTGTCGGCCCAGGCCTTGGGCGGCACCAGCAGGGTCGCCAGCGAGGTCTTGCCGCCGTCGAATCCCGACAGGTGCAGCGCCGTCACCTGCGGCGCGAGGGTGGCGAGCACTTCGACCACGGCCAGGTCGCCGTGCTGCTCGACTGCTTCGGAAAAGGCTTGCTCCGCGTGTTGCAGCGAGCCGGCCAGCACCAGTTCGCTGACCTGCTTGGAGAGCGCGGGCAGATTCGCTTTGTCGCTCATGCTTATTCTCCCTCCCGGTCGAACATCTGCGCGAAGTCGTCGGAGACCATGTCGTCGTCGTGCTCGTCGTCGCCTTCGTCGTTTTCGGCGAGCTGGTCGAGCGAGACGTCGTCGTCGTCCCACAGGCGCGGATGCTTGAACAGGAATGCGGTGATGATGGCCTGGCGCGCCAGGTCCGGATGGTTTTCGGTGATGGCGGCGTACATGGCCTCCGCCTCACCTTCGCAGGCGGCCATGGCGAACACCTTGTCCGGGTCGCCGCCTTCGTACTCGGTCGCTTCCTTGAGCAGGCCCTTGGAATCGCTGAAGCTGATGTGGTCGACCAGCGCGAAGCTCATCATGTTGACGTCCTCGATGCCGCCGCCGTTGGCGTATTCGCTCATCAGGGCGCCGACCATCAGGTCGTAGTTCTTCTGGTTCGGCGGGTCGCCGAGGATGCCTTCGATCTGGCCGCCAAGCTCGCGCGACTGGTAGGCAAATTCGGGATGTACTTTTCTCATGGTGTGATCCTGGTGGTGAGGCGTGATACGCAATTGGCCGGCGCCGCGGCGCCGGCGCGGCCTTTACGCCGGTAGCACGACGCCGTGCATGCCGAACAGCGCGCGCCACAGGGCGAACGCTTCGGCTTCGGCATCGATGATGATGCGGTGGTTGACGCTCTGGTTGTATTCGTCGCGCTTGACCCAGTCGGACAAGATTTCGTAGGCCTTGGTGATGCTCTTGAAGCGCACCTCGGCGCCCGGCGCATCGTTGCGGTCCGGGTGGTAGCGCATGGCCAGCGAGCGGTAAATCTTCTTGATCTCGTCGTCGCTGGCATTGGGCGCTACTCCGAGAATAGCGTATAAATTTTCCACTAGGAAACTCCGGGCGACAGCCTAAAACATTAAAGCGAGATTATCCTATAGAAAGCGGCCGGCCGGGCGGGCGCTTCACAAGGCGGCGCGGGCCAGTATGGGGCCGGTCCGGCGGCACAATCGGTACGCTCCCCCACATACTAGAAGATGGGCGGCCGCCGGGTACGGTAAAATGCGGCAATCCGACCATTCTGAAGCACTCCATGAGCAACGATAAAAATACTGCGGCGGCCGCGCCAGCGAACGCGCCGTCGTCCAACTTTCTGCGAGCCATCGTCGAGCACGACCTGGCAGCGGGCGCCCATGTGCGCGCCGGCTTGCCGCAGGTGATCACGCGCTTCCCGCCCGAGCCGAACGGCTACCTGCAC
>DIZW01000100.1:0-181 GCA_002428015.1 Oxalobacteraceae bacterium UBA6018
CCGCTGTCGGCCGCGCCGAAGAATACCCAGGCCGCGAACGCGACCAGGATGATACTTAAGGGGATCAACAGGTATAAGGCTTCCATCAGCGCGCCCTCATGCCCAAGCCTGCGTTGGCGGCGCCGCGCGGCGCAGGCGCAGCGCGTTCAGGACCACCAGCGCCGAGCTGACCGACATGCCG
>DIZW01000100.1:398-3506 GCA_002428015.1 Oxalobacteraceae bacterium UBA6018
GCGCCGAGCTGACCGACATGCCGGCCGCCGACACCCATGGACTGAGGAAGCCGAAGGCCGCCGCCGGGATCGCCACCACGTTGTAGACAGTGGCCCAGCCCAGGTTCTGGCGGATCACGGCGAGCGTGCGCGCGGCCGTGGCGGCGCAGTCGGCCAGCGAGGCCAGGCGGCCCGACACCAGCACGCAGTCCGCGTTCAGCTGGGCCAGTGCGGCGCCGCCGCCCATGGCGAACGAAACGTCGGCGGCGCGCAGCACGGCGGCATCGTTGATGCCGTCGCCGACCATCGCCACCACCGCGCCCCTCGCCTGCAGGACGCGCACGAAGGCCAGCTTTTGTTCCGGCAGCTGGGCGCCGACGGCGCTCGTAATGCCCAACTGGTCGCCGACCCGGCGCACCACCTCGGCGCCGTCGCCGCTTAAGATGATGACCTGCTTGCCGTGGGCCTGGAAGGCGCGCACCACCTGGGCCGCGTCCGGGCGCACGGCGTCGGCCAGGTCCAGGCGCGCCAGCGCGCAGGTGCCGTCGCCCAGGTAGACGCTGGTGAGCTCGGGGTCGGCCTGCGCCGTGTGGTGGGCGGCGCAGGCGAAGCTCGAGCGGCCGAGCCGGTAGACGACGCCGTCGATGCTGCCTTGCACGCCCTGCCCTGCCTCGTGGCGCAGGTCCAGGGCCTGGGCCGCGCCGGCGGTGTTGGTGGGGCCGCCGGTGCCTGCCGACGCGGCGCGGATGGCGTGGGCCAGCGGATGCGCGCTGCCGGCCTCCAGCGCGGCGGCCAGCGCCAGGCAGCGCTCGCGGTCCAGCTCGGCCAGGGGCTGCACCCGCACCAGCACCGGTTTGCCCTGCGTGAGGGTGCCGGTCTTGTCGAACACCACGTGGGTGGCGCGCTGCAGTGTCTCCAGCGCGTGCGGCTGCAGCACCAGCACCCCGCGCCGCACCAGGCTGTCGGTGGCCGCGGCCAGCGCGCTCGGGGTGGCCAGCGACAGCGCGCACGGGCAGGACACCACCAGCACGGCGATCGCCACTTCCCACGCGCGCGCCGGATCGGCCAGCTGCCAGGCGCCGAACACCAGCACCGTCAACACCAGCAGCGCCACCACGAACCAGGCCGCCACGCGGTCGGCCCATAAGGCGATGCGCGGCCTGGTCGCGCCGGCCCGCTCGGCCAGCCGCACCAGCTGCGCCAGGGTGCTCTCGGCGGCGCCGCGGCTGACCCGCACCAGGATCGGCTGGGCCACGTTGACCGCGCCCCCTTCCACCGCCGCGCCGGCGGCGCGCGCCTGGGCGCGGCTTTCGCCGGTCAGCAGCGCCAGGTCGATCTCGGTGGCGCCTTCGACTATCACGCCGTCGGCCGCGATGGCCGCGCCCGGCGCCACGGCGATCACGTCGCCCGCGCGCAAGGTGGCCGCCGCCACCAGTTCGACCGCGCGCGTGGCGGGATAATCGGGCAGCCGGGTGGCCGCCGCCGGCAAGGCGTGGCGCAGGCGCTCGAGCCCGCGCGCGGCCTTGCGGCGCGCCACCAGCTCCACATAGCGGCTGGCCAGCAGCAGGAAGATGAACATGGTGACCGAGTCGAAGTACACCGCGCCACTGCCGCGCACGGTCGCCACCACGCTGGCGCTGGACGCGGCCACGATACCGAGCGCCACCGGCAGGTCCATCCCCGGCATGCGCGCGCGCACCCCACGCCAGGCCGCGCGGTAGAACGGCAGCGCCGAGTACAGCACCGCCGGCGCGCTCAGCAGCAGCGCGCCCCAGCGCATCAGCGCGCCGATACCAGGGTCCATGGCGCCGTCCCCGGCCAGGTAGGCGGGCAGCGCGTACATCATCACCTGCATCATCGACAGGCCGGCCATGAACAGCTGGAGGAACAGGGTCTTGCGCTCGCGCTCCTGGCGGGCCTCCTGGCGTTCGGGATCGTAGGGATAGGCCGCGTAGCCGATCGCGTGCAGCGCGCGCAGCATGTCGCCGACGCCGCAGCGCGCGCCATCCCAGCGCACCCGCAGGCGCGCATTGGCCACGTTCATGGTCGCCTCCAGCACGCCCGGCAGGCGCGCCAGGCGGCGCTCGATCAGCCAGACGCAGGCCGCGCAGCGGATGCCGTCCACCGACAATACGATCTCGCCGGCTTCGCCCGCGCATGGCGCCGGCGCCGCGTCCACCAGGGCCAGTTGCGGCGGCACCAGCGCGCCCTCATCGGCGGGCGCGGCGAACGCGCTGCGGGTGCGGTAATAGTCGCTGAAGCCGTTGTCCACGATCGCCTGCGCCACCGCCGCGCAGCCAGGACAGCACATGGGGCGCAGCGCACCGTCGATGACGACCTCCCAGTCGTCGCCGGCGGCGGCCGGCAAGCCGCAGTGATAGCAGGCGGCGGGCGAAGCGAGTGCGCTCACGGCGCGCCGCCCACGCACAGCGCGTAATACCAGCCGGGTGCCGCGCCCGAGGCCGCGCGCGCCAGCGCCACCAGGGCGAAGCCGAGCACCAGCACGCCCGCCACGCGGCGCGCCAAGGGTGCGCTCAGCGCGGCGCGCAGGCGTGCGCCGGCCAGGCCGAGGGCCAGCAGCATGGGCAAGGTGCCCAGGCCAAAGGCCAGCATCACGGCCGCGCCGGCGCCGGCCGAGCCGGACAGCATGGCCGTCACCAGCACGCTGTAGACCATGCCGCACGGTAGCCAGCCCCACACCCCGCCCAGCGCCACCAGCTTGGCGACGCTATCGGCCGGCACCAGGCGCGCGGTCAAGGGCCGCAAGCGCTGCCACAGCCCTTGGCCGACCAGCTCGAGACGGTGCAGGCCGCGCCACGCGTCCATCAGGTACAGGCCAAGCGCCACCAGCATCAGGTTGGCCAGCCAGTACAGCACCAGTTGGACCCCGGCCACGCCGGCCAGGCTGCGCGCGCCGCCCGCCAGGCCGCCGGCCAGCGCGCCGGCCATGGCGTAGCTGCCGATGCGCCCGGCGTTGTAGGCGCCGACGCGCAGCAGGCTGTCGCCGGCGCTTGCAGTGGTAGTGGCGGTGGCGGTGGCGCTGACGACAGCGACCGGGAACGGACGCGCACGCGCGGGCGCGGGCGCGGCCGAGAACGCGCTGACGATGCCGCCGCACATGCCGACGCA
>DIZW01000100.1:3676-5698 GCA_002428015.1 Oxalobacteraceae bacterium UBA6018
CCGCCGCACATGCCGACGCAGTGCACGCTGCCGGCCAGGCCGACCATAAAGACCGGCACCAGGTTCAGGCCAAGGACGGCCATGTCAGATGGTCCGCGCGTGGCGCGCCGGCGCGCCGGCGTGCAGATAGCGGTCGAAGGCCATGCACACATTGCGGATCAGCAGGCGGCCCTTGGCGCTCACGCTGATCCATTCGGGGTCGATCTGCACCAGGCCGTCCGCCTCGAGCTCACGCAGGCGCGCCAGCTCGGGCGCGAAGTACTCGGCGAAGGTGATCGGATAGGCCTGTTCGATGGACGCCATCGACAGCTCGAAATGACACATCAGCATCTGGATGATCACGCGGCGCAGCGCGTCGTCCATGGTCAGGCGCAGGCCGCGCGCGATCGGCAGCTCGTTCTTGTCGATCAGGCCGTAGTAGGCGTCCAGAGTCTTGACGTTCTGGCTGTAGGTCAGGCCGACGGCGCCGATCGCCGACACGCCGCAGGCAACCAGGTCCATGTCGGAATGGGTCGAGTAGCCCTGGAAGTTGCGGTGCAGGCGGCCCTGGCGCTGGGCCACGGCCAGGTCGTCGCCGGGGCGTGCGAAATGGTCCATGCCGATGTACTGGTAGCCGGCGTCGGTGAGGCGGCGGATGCACAGGGCCAGCATGTCGAGCCGCTGCGCGGCACTGGGCATGCTGTCCTCGTTGATGCGGCGCTGGGCCTTGAACAGCTGCGGCAGGTGGGCGTAGTTGTAGACGGCGATGCGGTCGGGATCGGCGGCGATCACCTTGGCCAGGGTCTGGCCCATGCTGATCACGTTCTGCATTGGCAGGCCGTAGATCAGGTCGATGCTGACCGAGCGGAAGCCGGCCTCGCGCGCGGCCTGGATGACGGTTTCGGTGTGGTGCTCCGGCTGGATGCGGTTGACGGCGGCCTGCACGTTCGGATCGTAGTCCTGCACGCCCACGCTGATGCGGTTGAAGCCCTGGCGGCGCAGGCTGTGCACGCGCGCCGCGTCGACGGTGCGCGGATCGACCTCGATCGCGTATTCACCGGCGCCATCGGGGGCGAACTTGAACCAGTGGCGCAGGTGGGCCATCAGCTCGCCCATCTGGCTGTCGGACAGGTAGGTCGGCGTGCCGCCGCCCAGGTGCAGCTGGGCGACCTGGTTCATACCGGCGAACAGGCGGCCCTGCATCTCGATTTCGCGCTTCAGGTAGCTCAGGTAGACGGCCGCCTTGTCGCGGTTGCGGGTGGCGATCTTGTTGCAGGCGCAGTAGTAGCACACGCTGTCGCAAAACGGGATGTGCACGTACAGCGAGAGCGCCTTGTCGCTGCCGCGCAGGCGCAGGCCGGCGACGGCCTGGAGATAGTCGCGGTAGCCGAAGCTGTCGCTGAAACGGTCGGCGGTCGGGTAGGACGTGTAGCGCGGCCCCGACAGGCTCAGTTTGCGGATCAGCGCGGCGTCGAACACGGGGGCGCGGAGCGGCTCAACCGGTAAAACCGTTGCATTCATGTAAGGCACTCCTGATTCTGATGAAGGCAGTGTAGAGATCAGGGCGCGCAAAATCCTTGACGTGCATCAAAAACGGCCGCGCGCGCCTGGGCTCTAGGCATCGGCACGGCCGCGCGCTCCGAACTTGAACACCGACACCGCCTGCGCCAGCGCGCCGGCCTGCCCGGCCACGCTGGCGGCGGCCTCGGCCGACTGCTCCACCAGGCCCGCGTTCTGCTGGGTGATGGCGTCGAGCTCGTGCACGGCCTGGTCCATCTCGCCGATGCCCTGGCGCTGCTCCAGGCTGGCGCGGCTGATGTCGCCCATGATGGCGGCGGCGCGCTGCACTGACGTGACCACCCCGGCCATGGTGGCGCCGGCCTGCTCGACCAGGCGGTTGCCTCCCTCGACCTGGGCCACCGAGTCGTCGATCAGGTCCTTGATCTGGCGCGCCGCGCCGGCCGAGCGCTGGGCCAGCGCCCGCACTTCGCCGGCCACGACCGCGAAGCCGCGCCCCTGCTCGCCGGCGCGGGCCGCCTCCAC
>DIZW01000100.1:5761-9279 GCA_002428015.1 Oxalobacteraceae bacterium UBA6018
GTCTGGAAGGCGATGCCGTCGATGATGCCGATGATGTCCACGATGCGCTTGGCCGAGGCGCTGATCCGGCCCATGTTGACGCCGACCTGGGCCACGGCGTCGCCGCCCTGGTGCGCGATGTCGGCCGCGGCCACGACCAGCTGCTCGGCCTCGAGCGCGCTGTCGGTGTTCTGGCGCACCGCCTGGGCCAGCTGTGCCATGTTCGCCGCGCTCTGCTCCAGGCTGGCGGCCTGGGCCTCGGTGCGGCGCGCCAGGTCGGCGTTGCCGTCGGCGATGTCGCGGCTGGCGGTCTCGATCGAAGTGGTCGCGCCGTTCACGTCGCCGATGATGGCGCGCAGGTTCACGTTCACCTGGCACAGGCCGCGCAGCAGCTGGCCCATGTCGCCGCTGGCCTCGTGCGCGCAGCCGGCCGACAGGTCACCGCCAGCCAACGCGCGCGCCGCCGCGATGGCGTGGCGCAGCGGCAGCACGACGGCGCGCCGCAGCGACCACCAGTTCGCCAGGGTCGCCGCCAGCGCCGCCAGGCACAGCGCCAGCGGCCAGCCATGGCCGGCCGTCGCCGCGCTGGCCGCCAGCAGCAGCGCCACGCTGCCCATGCCCGCGTCCAGACGCGTGCCGACTTGCGCCTCGCGCCACTGGCGCAGGCGCGCGCGCCATCCGGTACGCACGGCGGCGCCGCCGGACAAGGCTAGCGCGCCGGCCTTGCCCTCGCGAAAGCGCCGGTACAGCGCGGCGGCGGCGTCGACCTGGGCGCGCGAAGGACGGGTGCGCACCGACATATAGCCGACGGCGCGCCCGTTTTCCACGATCGGCGTGACATTGGCCAGGACCCAGTAGAAGTCGCCGTTCTTGCGGCGGTTCTTAACCATGCCGGTCCACGGGCGTCCGGCCTGGAGGTTGGCCCACAGGTCGGCGAAGGCCTCGGACGGCATGTCGGGATGGCGCACGATGTTATGCGCCTTGCCCAGCAGCTCAGCCTCGGTGAAGCCGCTCACTTCGACGAAGCATGGATTGATGTAGGTGATCCTGCCCTTGACGTCGGTCTTGGAGACGATCGCCTGGTGCTCGAGGAGGTGGTATTCGATGCCGGTTACCGGCAGGTTGCTGCGCAATTGAAACCCCTTGTATTGCCACATGGCACTACTAACGGTGCCAGTGTAAGGGCGCGCGAGCCGCAAATTCCTTGATTTGCATCAAAATTATGGGCTTGACAGGCCGGTGTGTTTCAGCGTGGCGGCTGTTCAAAATCTGTTTGTTAACAAACTGCGCGTCGGATTGCCGATTGGCCTGCCTGATGCGTCTGCCGATGCGGCTGCCCGCATGGCCTCGCCGGCATTGCGCGCGCCCGGCTACCCCAGCGGCAGGCGCATGTGCATGGTGCCGTCGGTGCCCCCCGCGCTCACCGCAAAGCCCAGTTTGCGGGCCAGTTTGAGGATGCGGGTGTTTTGCGGCAGCGCCTCGCCGACGATCTCGCGCGTGCCGCGGCTTCGGCAGTAGTCGATCAGGCGCCGCATCAGCAGCGTGCCCAGGCCCTGCCCCGCCAGGTCGCTGCGCACGGTGACGGCGAATTCGGCCGACACGTTGTCCGGGTCGGCCACCACCCGGCCCACGCCGAGCGTCTCGTCCTGGCCCGACGGGCCCGGCCGGGTGGCGATGAAGGCCATTTCGCGGTCGTAGTCGATCTGGGTGAAGCGCGCCAACTGCTGCGCGTTGAGCTCGCGCACGCGCACGAACATCCGGTAGCGCACGTCGTCCGGGCTGAGCGCGTCGAAGAAGGCCAGGTGGGCCGGGCCGTCCTCGGGCCGAATCGGACGCACGGTCAGCGCCTGGCCGTGCCAGTCGACCTGCTGCTCGAGTTCGTGCGGATAGGGGCGGATCGCCAGCCGGTCCAGCGCGCTGGCGGACTGGTCGGCCACGGCCACGCGCATGCGCGCGTCGAGCACGATGGCGCCGGCGCTGTCGGCCAGCAGCGGGTTGATGTCCAGCTCGGCCAGCTCGGGCACGTCGGCCACCAGCTGCGAGATCTGCAGCAGGATATGGACGATGGCGTCCATGTCGGCCGCCGGCCGGTTGCGGTAGCCGGCCAGCAGCTTGGCCACGCGGGTGCGCCCAACCAGGTCGCGCGCCAGCAGCACGTTCAGCGGCGGCAGCGCCACCGCGTGGTCGGCCGTGACCTCGACCGCGACCCCGCCCTGGCCGAACAGGATGATCGGCCCGAACACCGGATCGGTGGCCACGCCGACGATCAGTTCATGGGCCTCGGGCCGGCGCGCCATCTGCTGCACCGAGAAGCCGTCGACGCGCGCCTGGGGGCGCAGCTGGGCCACGCGCTTGACCATGCGCTCGGCCGCAGCGCGCACCGCCTCGTCGCTGTCGAGGTCGAGCGCGACCCCGCCGACGTCGCTCTTGTGGCTGATGTCGGGCGAGAGGATCTTGAGCGCGACCGGATAGCCGATCGCGCGCGCCGCCGTGACGGCCGCGTCCACCTCGGGCGCGATGCGGGTGTCGACCACGGGGATGCCGTAGGCCGCCAGCACGCTCTTGGCCTCCGGCTCGCTGAGCATGGTGCGCCCGGCCGCGAGGGCCGCGCCGATCACCGCGCGCGCGCGGGCCCGGTCGGTGGGGCCGGCGCTGCTGTCGGCCGGCGGCACCTGCATCAGCAGGTTCTGGTTGCGCCGGTACTGCACGATCTGCAGGTAGGCGCCGACCGCCTCCTCGGGCGTGCCGAAGCTGGGGATGCCGGCGTCGGAAAAGATGTGGCGCGCCTCGGCCACGGCGTCGCCGCCCAGCCAGCAAGCCAGGATGTTGCGCGAACTGGCGCGCGCCAGCGGCGCCACCGCGCGCGCGATGTCGGCGCTGGGCACGATCGCGGTGGGCGCGTGGATGAACAGGATCACGTCGGCCTCGGGGTCTTCCAGCAGGATGTTCAGGGTCGCCAGGTAGCGCTCGACCGGGGCGTCGCCGATGATGTCGACCGGGTTGGCGCGCGACCAGGTGGCCGGCAGCACGGCGTCGAGCCGGGCCAGGGTCGGCTCGGACAGGGCGGCCAGCTTGCCGCCGCCGATCACGGCGGCGTCGGTGGCCATCACGCCGGGGCCGCCGCCGTTGGTCATGATGACCAGCCGCTCGCCGAACAGCGGACGGGCGCGCGCCAGCGTCTCGACCGCCGCGAACAGGTCCTCGGTGCTTTGCACGCGCAGCATGCCGGCGCGCCGGATGGCCGCGTCGTACACGTCGTCGGCGCCGGCCAGCGCGCCGGTGTGCGAGGCGGCCGCGCGCGCGCCCTCGGCCACCCGGCCCGCCTTCAGGATGACGGTCGGCTTGCTGCGCGCCGCCGCGCGCGCGGCCGACATGAACTTGCGGGCGTGGTGCACGTCTTCCATGTACATCAGGATGGCGCCGGTGTCGGCGTCGCTGGCGAGGTAGTCGAGCAGGTCGCCGAAATCCACGTCGGCGCTGTCGCCCAGCGAAATGAACTTGGAAAAGCCGATCCCGCGCGACTTGGCCCAGTCCAGCAC
>DIZW01000100.1:9388-39485 GCA_002428015.1 Oxalobacteraceae bacterium UBA6018
CGCGACTTGGCCCAGTCCAGCACCCCGGTGACCAGGCCGCCCGACTGCGACACGAAGGCGATCCGCCCGGGCAGAGCGCCGGTGTGGGCGAAGCTGGCGTTCAGGCCGATGGCGGGCACCAGCAGCCCTACGCAGTTGGGCCCGAGCAGGCGCAGCACGTAGGGGCGGGCCGCGTCCAGCGTGGCCTGCCTGAGCGTGCGCCCGTGCGCGTCCGGCGCGTTCAGCCCGGCGCTGAGGATGATGGCGGCGCGCGTGCCGCGCTCGCCCAGTTCCCGGACGATGCCGGGCACGGTGGCGGCCGGGGTGCAGATGACGGCCAGGTCCGGCGCCATCGGCAGCTCCGCCACGCTGGCGTAGGCGGCCAGGCCGCGCAGGCTGCGGTACTTGGGGTTGACCGGGTACACCGGGCCGGCGAAGCCGCCGCCGATGACATTGCCCAGCACCGTGGCGCCGACGCTGTGGGGCTTCTCGGAGGCGCCGACGATGGCCACCGATCGGGGCGCGAACAGCTGCCGCAGATTTCTAACGCTCATGGTTTTCTCACCCGGTTGTCGATGGCAGATGCAGGTTAGACGGCGCGCGCCACCGCTCAGTTGATGTGCATCAAATTTGCCCGAACATTCCCTTGTTACCGTCGATTGCTTGTGGACGCGGACCATGCTAAGGCCTACGCTTATCCTATCTACCAACAACAAACTGGGAGTCCTGCCATGTCGTACAAGACCATACTCGTTCATGTCGATCATTCCGCCCACGCGCCCGAGCGCATGCGGGTGGCCGCCCAGCTGGCATTGGAACACGATGCCCATCTCGTTGGCGCGGCCATGGTCGGGCTGTCGCGTTTCATCTACGACGACAGCGGCGTGGACCTGGCGGCCACGGTGATGGCAGCCCAGATCGAGGCGCTGGGCGAGCGCGCGCGCGCCTCCCTGGAGCAGTTCGAGGCGCTGGCGCGCACGCTGGGGGTGGCCTCGTACGAGGCGCGCCTGGTCGAGGACGACGCCGAGAACGGCCTGGCGCTGCAGGCGCGCTACGCCGACCTGGTGGTGCTGAGCCAGGTGGACCCGGAAGACCCGGTCGCGCGCCTGATGTCAGGGCTGCCCGAATACGTGCTCATGACCGGCGCCCGCCCGGTGCTGATCGTGCCCTACGCCGGCCATTTCGCGGCGCTCGGGCGGCACGTGCTGGTGGCCTGGGACGAGAGCCGCGAAGCCACCCACGCGATCGCGGACGCGCGCACCTTGCTCGAACGGGCCGGCCAGGTGACGCTGGCCGTGTGCAATCCGGACCAGGCCAGCGCGCCCCAGCCCGGCGCCGACATCGCGCTCTACCTGGCGCGCCACGGCATCAAGGTGGAACTGGTGACCCAGCAAACCGGGAGCGACGTCGGCAACGCGCTGCTGTCGCTGGCGGCCGAGCGCCAGTGCGACCTGCTGGTCATGGGCGGCTACGGCCACGCGCGCTTTCGCGAACTGCTGCTCGGCGGCGTGACCGACACCCTGCTCAGGACGATGACCCTGCCGGTGCTGATGTCGCACTGAGCGCCTCGCCGTGGCGCGCCAGCCAGGCGCGCGCGGCGTCCATGACGGCGTCGAGCTCGCGCCCGGCCTGGTCGAACAAGGCGGCGCGTTGCGCGGCCTGCTCGCTCTTCAAGGCCTGCTCTAGCGTCAGCGAGACCGCGGCGAAGCGCTTGGCGCCGACGCTGCCCACGCCGCCGCGCAGCGCGTGCAGGCTGGCGGCCGCCTCGGCCGGCTCCCCGGCCAGCCATTGCGCGCGCGCCGCAGCGAACTGCGCGCCGCTGTCATCCACCATGCGCCGCACCAGCTTGGCGATGGAGGCCAGGTGGGCCGGGTTGCCGCGCGCGATATTGACCAGCGGGTCTAGCCGCAGCACCGGCAGCGCCGCCAGGTCGGCCTCGGCGGCGCTGGCCGCCGGGGCCAGCGGGACCAGGGCCGGCAGCCCGGCGCGCAGCGCGGCCGGCAGGTGGCGCACGATGGTGGCCAGCATGTCGTCCACCTCGACCGGCTTGGCGATCAGGTCGTCCATGCCGCAGGCCAGGCAGGCGGCGCGCTCGGTCTCGGTCACGCCGGCGGTCATGGCCACCACCGGCAAGCCCAGGCCCAGCGTGGCGCGCAGCCTGCGGGTGGCCTCGAAGCCATCCATCACCGGCATCTGGATATCCATCAGCACCAGGTCGTAGGCGGTGGGGCCGGCGGCCAGCCGCGCCAGCGCCAGCGCGCCGTTCTCGACGACGTCGATGCGCGCGCCGACCCGCTCCAGGATGCCGCGCGCCACCGCCTGGTTCAGTTCGTTGTCCTCGGCCAGCAGCAGGCGCACGCCGTCCAGGCGGCGCGGCGGCGCGACGGCCGCGGGATAGGCCAGCAGGCCCGCGCCCGGGCGCCCCTGCACCAGCACCTCGTGCAGGGTGTCGAACAGGCTCGATCCGGTCACCGGCTTGCTCAGCACCGCCGCGATCAGCTGGGCGTCGGGCGTGTCGGCCAGCTTGCCGCGGCCGTAGGCGTTGACCATCAGGATCAGCGGCAGCTTCGCCGGTGGGGCCTCCTGGCGCAAGGCGCGCGCGGTGGCCATGCCGTCCATGCCGGGCATCTGCCAGTCCAGCAGCATCACGTCGTAAGGGTGGCCGGACAGGGCCGCCGCGCCGGCCAGCGCCAGCGCCTCGGTGCCGGAGGCGGCGCACTCGCATTGCCAGCGCCAGCCGGCGATGGTCTTGGCCAGGTAGGCGCGGCTGGTGGGATTGTCGTCGACCACGAGCACGCGCAGCTGGCCCAGCGCGCCGGCGGCGCGGCGCGTGTCGGCCTCCTCGGATACGCGCAGCGGCAGCCGGATGGTGAAGCGGCTGCCCTTGCCCTCCTCGCTGTCGAGCGTGATCGAGCCGCCCATCAATTCGGTGAGCTGCTTGGAGATCGTCAGGCCCAGGCCGGTGCCGCCGAAGCGCCGGGTGGTGGAGGAGTCGCCTTGGGTGAAGGGCGAGAACAGGCGCGCCTGCTGCTCCTTGCCGATGCCGATGCCGGTGTCGCTCACCACGATCTGCAAGGTCGCCCGGCCGGCCTCGCGCGCGGCCAGCTCGACCAGCAGGCTCACCTCGCCCTGCTCGGTGAACTTGATCGCGTTGCCGACCAGGTTGACCAGCACCTGCTGCAGGCGCAGCGCGTCGCCGATCACCATCTGCGGCACGGCCGGATCGACCCCGATGGCCAGCTCGAGGTCCTTGTCGCCCGCGTTGACGCTCATGATGGTGGCGATGGCCCCCAGCACGTCGCCCAGGTGGAATACGCTCTCGGCCAGCTGCATGCCGCCCGCCTCGACCTTGGAAAAGTCGAGGATGTCGTTCATGATGCCGAGCAGCGACTGGCCCGAGCTGCGGATCATGTCGAGGTATTTCTTCTGCTCGGCGTTGAGCGCGGTGTGGGCCAGCAGGTAGGCCATCCCGAGCACGGCGTTCATCGGGGTGCGCAATTCGTGGCTCATGTTGGCGACGAATTCGCCCTTGGCGCGGTTGGCCGCCTGGGCGCGGTCGCGCTCGTGTTCGAGCTCGGTGGCGCGGGCGGCGATTTCGGCGGCCAGCCGGTGGCGCTCGGTGATGTCGCGGGCAAACGCGTTGGCGACGAAGCCGCTGCCGTTGTGGTAGGCGGCCACGGACAGCTCGATCGGGATCTCGCGCCCGTCGCGGGTCAGGGCGGTCAATTCGACGCGCCGGTTGACGATCGGGCCGCTGCCGGTGCTGGCGAAGCGCCGCAAGCCATGATTATGGGCGGCGCGCTGGTCGGGCGGGATGATCATGCCGCTCAGCTCGCGGCCAATGGCGTCCGCGGCGCTCCAGCCGAAGGTCTGCTCGGCGGCGCGGTTCCAGTCGGTGACGCGGCCGTCGATCCCGAGCGCGATGAAGGCATCGTTGGAATTGTCCAGGATGACGCGGGTGCGGCGCTGCTCGGCCACCAGCTGGACCAGCAGCGGTCGCACCTGGATCAGCAGGGCCGAGGAGCCCAGCACCACCAGCACCACCAGCGCGGCCACGAGCGCGTTGGCGCGTTCGCGCAACGGGGAATACAAGGTCTCGACGTTGCTCTTGATGACCACCCCGAGCCCGTAATCCTTGACCGGGGTGTAGCCGGCGAAGACCGGGATGCCGCGCAGGTCACGCGTGACCGCGACCCCGGAGCGGCCCAGCAGCGCGTGGTTGATGGGCAGGTTGACGCTGCCGTCGGGGCGGTACATCGGGATGCGGAACGGCGCCGGGTAGAAGCGGCTCGGGGCGCAGGCCGCGTCGGTCTGGTCGAGGTTGCAGACCAGGATGTCGGACGAGGCGCCGCGCGCGCGCACGTCAGCCAGCAGGCGGTCGAAGATGGGGATGCGCTGCTCGGTGACGATGCGCCCGAGCACGCGCTCGCCGTCGCGCACGTCGTTCTCGGTGTACAGCAGGTAGCTGCCGTCCCACAGCAGCGCGGCGACCTGGCCCGGCGTGTGCAAGGGCTGGCGCGTGATCGCCGGCCCGCGCATGAACTGGCCGCTGGCGGCCAGCAGCTCGCCGTCGACGTTGTAGAACTCGACGGCGGTCACGCCGGCGTTGGAAAAGCTGGCGCCGGCCGCCACCAGGCGTGCGCGCGCCGCGCCGTCCTTGGGGGAGCGTTCGATCTCGCGCATGTACTCGCGCACCGCGCTGCGGGTGGCCAGATTGTGCGAGAACCACAGGCTCGTTTCCAGCGTATTGCCCAGGGTGGTGGCGCTGGTGTTGGCCGTGAGCAGGATGTTTTCGGAAATCGACTGCTCGTAGCTGTCGCGCATGACGGCGAAACCGGCGGCGCCGGCCGACAGGGCCACCAGCGCCACCACGCCCAGCGCGCGCCAGGTGATGCGGCGTTCGTAGTCGACCGGGGCGGTGCGCGCGCGGTCGCGCAAGCTCGAACGCAGGCCCCACAGGCACAGGCCGAGCACGCTGACGCCGGCCGCGGTCGCCGGCACCATGCCGTTGGCGGCGGCGATGCGGTACAGGGCCTCGAGCTTGAGGAAGTAGCCGAACAGCGCGCCGAAGCCGATCGCGGCAACCAGCGCCGCGGCCGCGGCCAGCGCCAGGTCCTGGGCGCGGCTGCGCAGCGAAAGCCGGCTCAGCCAGAGCGCCACGCCAGACAGGAGAAAGGCCAGCGCCGTGTTGGGCGCCATCCGGCCCGGGTGCGGCGTGGCGGCCGAGGGCGCGGTTGGAACGCGCACCAGGTCGATCCCCAGCTTCAGGTTCAGCAGATGCTCGGCCAGCACCATCAACGGCACCACCAGCAGCAGCGCGGCCGCGCAGCGCCATGCGAACTCGAGCGGCGCGCTGACGCGGCGCTGGGCGAAGGCGCAGCAAAAGCCCGCCGCCATGAACAGGCAGGGCGTGACGATGCCCATGTTGGCCGACCCCGGGATCAGCAAGGCGATGGTCTTGCTGAGAAAAATCCAGCGCAGCGCGACCAATAAGCCCAGCAGGGCGATCGACAGCCCGGCGATCTGATCGGCGGAGAAAGCGTATTTTTTCATGTGCGCAGCGTAAGACCGGGTTCCGCGCAAGAGTACCACAGGCAGCGGCAAGGCTAACGCCGTGGCCCCCGCCGGCGGACGAAGGCACCAGTCGGGCGCTGGCGTGCGGATGGGAGGGGGCCGCTCGGGCGCTGGCCTGTTGACCTGAGGCGGCCGCGCGCGAGCCAGCCTGTCGACTGCGGCGGCCGCTCCGGCGATCGTCTGTTGACCTGAGGCGGCCGCTCGGGCGCTGGCCTGTTGATCTGAGGCTGCGGCTCGGGCGCTGGCCCGGCGTTGTTTTTAAACCACGCAAACGCCGGCTCTCCCGTCCCGGGCGCGCACGCACGCGCGGGCGTCGGACGCTGGCGAGCGAACCGGTTAGACTCAAGCATATGAACCATACACGCAAAGTCGCAGGTGTCGCCGGGGCGCTCAGCTTCCTGTGGGTCGGGCTGACGGCGGCGATCGCCGCCAGCCAGCGCAAGCTGGTCTTCAACCCCACCGTCAAGCGCGAGGTGGCCAATCCGCGCAGCAGCGGCCATCGCACGCGCGCCATCGTGCTGCGCGCCAAGGACGGCACCAAGCTGTCGGGCTGGCTGATGACGCCCCAGGTGGTTGGCCCCCACCCGGCCGTCCTGTACTTCGGCGGGCGGTCCGAGGAAGTGTCATGGGTGGTGCGCGACGCCGGCAAGCTGTTTCCCGGCATGGCCGTGCTGGCCGTCAACTACCGCGGCTATGGCGCCTCCCAGGGCGACCCGGCCGAGCAGCACATGGTCGAGGACGGCCGCCTGCTGTTCGACTGGCTGGCCGAGCGCCACCATGTCGACGCGGGCCGGGTGGCCGTGGTCGGTCGCAGCCTCGGTTCTGGCGTGGCGGTGCAGGTGGCGCTGGCCCGTCCCGTGCACTCGCTGGTGCTGATCACACCCTACGATTCGATACTGGCGATCGCCAGGCGGCGTTTTCGCGCCGTGCCGGTCGGCTTCGTGCTGCGCCACCGCTTCGAATCCGTCAAGTACGCGCCCGAACTGACCGCGCCCACCTATGTGCTGCGCGCCTTCTCCGACGACATCGTGCCGCACTCGCACACCGACCTGCTCGTCGCCAAGTTGGGCACGCTGCATCTGGACGAGATCGTGCCGGGCTCGGACCATCTCAACATTCCGTACCTGGAGGCGACCCAGACCCGCATCGCCGCCTTCCTGCGCCAGCAGTTCGGCCTGGCACATCCTGCGCCGGCCAGCCCGGCCCGGGTCGGCGTGCGCCCCGCGCTGGCGCCACAGGAGCCGATTCCCGGCTAACCGCTTGGCCTTGGCCTGGCCCCAGCGGCGCGCCTTCCGGCCTTGCTGGTGGTGCCGGCCTGGTTAGTGCTCGTGGCCCAAATCGGCGAAGAACCGGCAGCAGTTGCGCCCGGCGTTCTTGGCCGCGTACATGGCGGTGTCGGCGTTGCGCACCAGGTCGTCCAGCGAGTCGCCGTCCTGGGGGTAGACGCTGATGCCGAGGCTCGCTGAAATCGTCACCACGCCCTGTTCCAAGGTGAACGGGCGCGCCAGCTCGGCCACGAGCTTGGCGCAGAACGAGGCCACCGCCGCCGGGGCCGTCATGTCGGTCAAGGTGACTGTAAATTCGTCGCCGCCCAGGCGCGCCACGGTATCGGTTTCGCGCACGCTGCGGGCAATCCGTTCCGCCACCTGGCGCAGCAAATGGTCGCCGGCCGCGTGGCCCAGGGTGTCGTTGACGGCCTTGAAGCCGTCCAGGTCGATGAACAGCAGGGCCAGGGCGCGCCCGGTGCGCTTGGCGTGCTTCATCTCATGCGCCAGCCGCTCGCGAAACAGGTTGCGGTTGGGCAGGTCAGTCAGGTAGTCGAAGTCGGCGCCGCGGCGCGCCTTTTCCTCGGCGGCCTTGCGCTCGGTAACGTCGCGCGCGGTGCCCGCCACGGCCGAGTAGCCGCCCTGGGGGTCCGGCACCGGCACCAGCAGGTATTCATAGACGGCGCTGGTGCCGGCCATGGTGAACTGCAGTTCGCCGCGGTGGGTGATGCCCGAGGCGACCACGGCGCGGGCCTGGACTTCGATGTCGGGCGCGAACGGCGCCAGCAGCGCGAACAGGCAGGTGCGGGTCACTTTGGCCGGCTCAAGGTGAAAGACACTGGTGAAGGCCTGGTTGGCGTACAGCAGGCGACCGCCGGGATCGATGATGTAGTTCAGGTCAGGCGAACTGGACAGCAAAGCGTCGAACAAGCGCGCCTGGTAGTCCTTCTGGGCCGTGTAGCGCGCCAGCGATTCGGTGAGGGACTGGTCGATGGCCTCGTTAAAGCGCGTCATGTCTTCCAGCAACGGCTCCGGACGCCCGAGCGCCAGGAACAACAGGCCCAGCACGCTGGCGCGCAGGGCGCGGTATTCCGACATGGCTTCGCTGACGCTGAATCCCTCGGCGACGCGGGCCAGGCCGTGCATTTCGGCCTTGCTCTGCGACGGCGGCGGCGGCACCAGGCCGGCCGCCTTGGCCGCCTGCTGCTCGGGCGACTGGGGACAGATCAGGTCGGCGGCGATGGTTTCGAGAATGCCGCGCGCGTGGTCGCGCAGGCTGGCCGTATTGAGCCCCTGCGCGGCCGGAACGGTCTGCGCGAAACGCTCCCATTCGTCCAGGATGGTCTCGATGTTGGCGAGAATAAATGAGGACAGGTTCATACGGCCGCGCCGGAAATTCCGTTAGACCCCGCGCCCGCGCCGGGGTTCGCACCGCCGCGGCCGGCATGCTACAGTTACGGACTGGGCCACGAGCCCTACCCTGATCAATTTGAGTCCACCATGACGGAGATGATTCGCGTGAAACGAACCCTATTAAATGCAGTATGTTTGAGCCTGATCGCAGGCCTGTCCCAGGCCGCCACGCTCAAGGAGCAAAATCACAGCGCCGGCACGGCCCAGCATGCCCTGGCGTCGGGCGTCGCCAGTCAATACATCGACCCCGGCGTGCGCGTGCAGGACGATTTCTTCACGCATTTGAACGGCAAGTGGCTCAAGTCGGTTGAAATTCCGGCCGACAAGTCCAGCTGGGGTTCTTTCGCCAAGCTCGACGACGACACCCAGCCGATCCTGCTCGCCATCATCGAGAACGCCGCCAAGGACCCGCACAAGGTCGCCGGTTCCAATGCACAGAAGATCGGCGACTTCTACGCCAGCTTCATGGATGAGCCCAAGCTCGAGACGCTGGGCATGACGCCGCTGCAGCCGACCCTGGCGCAGGTGGCCGCGGTCAAGGACAAGGCCGAGCTGCCGGCCTTGTTCGCCCACCTGGGCACCCTGGGCGTGAACATCCCCTATGATTTCGGCATCCACCAGGACGCCCGGGATTCGACCAAGTACGTGGCCGACATCGGCCAGGGCGGCCTGGGCCTGCCGGACCGCGACTACTACCTCAAGCCGGAGGACGCCAAGCTGGCCGACGTGCTGGCCAAGTACGCCGGCCACGTCGAGCGCACGCTGGCCCTGGCCGGCGACCAGGACGCGGCGGCCGAGGCCAAGGCTATCGTGGCCTTCGAAACGGACCTGGCGCGCCTTCAGTGGACCAAGGTGGAGAACCGCGATCCGGTCAAGACCTACAACAAGGTCGCGCTGGACCAGATGGCGGCCATGGCGCCCGGGCACGACTGGAAGGCCTACCTCGACGGCGCCGGCATCAGCGGCAAGGTCAATTACGTGATCGTCAGCCAGCCGAGCTACCTGAAGGGCTTCGCCGAACTGGCCGCCAAGACGCCGCTCGACACCATCAAGGCGTATCTGCGCTGGCACGTCATCAGCAGCTATTCTAACTTTCTGTCGAAGGCCTTCGTGGACGAGCGCTTTGGCTTCTACGGCACGACCCTGACGGGCGTGACGCAGATGCAGCCGCGCTGGAAACGCGGCGTCGCGACGGTGGAAAATTCGCTGGGCGAATCGATCGGCAAGCTGTACGTGGCGCAGAATTTCCCGGCCGAGCGCAAGGCGCGCATGGAGGCGATGGTGAAGAACCTGCTGGCGGCCTACAAGCAAAGCATCGACAAGCTCGACTGGATGAGCCCGGCGACCAAGAAAGAAGCCCAGGCCAAGCTGGCCAAGTTCACGCCCAAGATCGGCTATCCGAACAAGTGGAAGGATTACTCCGCCCTGACGGTGGCCCGCGACGACCTGGTCGGCAACGTGATGCACTCGCGCGTGGTTGAATCGAACCGCGAACTGAACAAGCTGGGCAAGCCGATCGACCGCGACGAATGGGGCATGACGCCGCAGACCATCAACGCCTACTACAACCCGGAGCTCAACGAAATCGTGTTCCCGGCGGCGATCCTGCAGCCGCCCTTCTTCGACGCGAACGCCGACGACGCGGTCAACTACGGCGCCATTGGCGCGGTGATCGGCCACGAAATCAGCCACGGCTTCGACGACCAGGGCTCGCAGTACGATGGCGACGGCAACCTGCGCGACTGGTGGAGTGCGGCGGACCATAAAAACTTCAACGCCAAGACCAAGATGCTGGTCGACCAGTACAACAGCTACAGCCCGATCCCCGGCTACCATGTCAATGGGGCGCTGACCCTGGGCGAGAACATCGCCGACAACTCCGGTGTGGCGATCGCTTACAAGGCGTACAAGCTGTCTCTGCACGGTAGGAAGGCGCCGGTGATCGACGGCTACACCGGCGAGCAGCGCTTCTACATCGGCTTCGGCCAGGTATGGCGCATGAAAATGCGCGAAGCGGCCCAGATCGTGCGCATCAAGTCCGACCCGCATTCGCCGGGCCAGTTCCGCACCAACGGCACGCTGAAAAACCAGCCGGGTTTTTACGCGGCATTCGGCGTCAAACCGGGCGACAAGATGTATCTGGCGCCGAAAGATCGCGTGATCATCTGGTAAGGATCGCGTGAAGGTCGTCTGCGCGACCACAGGGCCACCGCCGCGGTGGCCTTTTTTTATGCGCGCGCCGCACCGGCGGCGCATGCCAGCATCAGCGCGATGGGTGGCAACGAAACGGCGCGCGGCGACCAGAGGGATGGGAGCCGCGATGCGGCCCGCGGCAGTCAGCGCCACTGGGCGTAAGGCAATATAATCGTTTAACCGACTTTCACTCCTGAGCTTGCAATATGACCCTGTCCATCCGCCCAGCACTGCCGCAAGACGCACCCGTGGTAACGGCGCTTGTGAGCCATCTCACCGCGGAAATTCGCGCGCGCTGCAACGACACATCCCTGCTTGAATACGACCCGGACCACATCACGGCCCTGTGCGCCGAGTGGCTCGGCGACGGCCGCTACCAGGTCCTGATCGCCGAGCAGGATGGCGCCGCGGTCGGTGTGGCAACGATGGTGGACAGCCACGCTTTGTACGCAGGAGGCAAGATCGGCATCGTGCAGGAATTCTATGTCACGCCGCCCTACCGCGCGCTCCTGGTCGGCACGCGCCTGATGGCAGCGGTGCTGGCGCACGGTGCCCGGCGCGGCTGGCTTTGCGCCGAACTATGCACGCCGCCGCTGCCGCTGTTCGACCAGACGCTGGCGTTCTACCAGCAGCAGGGGTTCAAGCCAGTCGGCGGGCGCAAGATGCGGCGCCGGCTGTAACGCGGCCGATCCCGCGACCGCGCGGCGACATTGCGCCTGATGCGCACAAGCGACCAGGCCAGCCACGCGCGGCCGGCAAGCGCGGCGCGGCTACAGCACGCTGAGCCTGCCGCCATCGACGCGCAGCGCCGATCCCTGGACGAACACGGCGTCGTCGGAGGCCAGGAAGGCAATCGCGGCGGCGATATCGGCGGCCTTGCCAACATCGGCCGGAGCGATTTTCTCGGCGCCCGACTTGACGTTCGGATTATTCCACAACATCGGCGTATCGATCGCGCCCGGCAGGACCGCGTTGACCCGCAAACCCTTGGGCTTGCCCTCGATGCCGGCCGAGCGCGTCAGCGACAACAAGGCCGCCTTGGCCGCCGCATAGGGCGCGACCAGCGCCTCCGTTTCGACGGCGTGGATGCTCGACACATTGACGATCGCCCCGCCCCGCCCCATCTTGAGGAAGGCCTGCTTGATGAAGAAGAAGGCGCCGATCAGGTCCACTTGCAACACATGCATCCAGTCGGCCTCGCTGAGTTCCTCGATTGGCCGGAACAGCATCATGCCGGCGTTGTTGACGATGATGTCAAGATGGCCGAAGCGTTTGATGGCATCGTCCACGGTCCGCGTGACATCGGCCTCGACCGATACGTCGCAAGTGCTGGCGAGCGGCTCGCGCTTGCCGGCCTCGCGCACCTGCCCGCAGGCGGCCGGCAACTGGCCGGCGTCGCGGTCGGCCAGTACCACATCAGCGCCCTCGGACGCCAGCCGGATCGCGCAGGCCAGGCCGATGCCGCTCGCCGCCCCGGTCACAATCGCTACCTTGTCGTTAAATCGCATGGTTCACCTGCCTTTGCATAAATGCGTCAGTCAATCTCATCCATCGCTGTTCTTGGGCGCGCCCGTGCCGGCGCCGACGCTGCCGCGTGCGGCCGCGGCGTCGGCCTGTTGCGGACGTTCCTGGTAATCCTGGGGCATGATCACGGGCACCTGAAGGCAGACGCTCTGGGTCGGCAGCACTTCGGTCCAGTCGCGGATCAGGTCGCGATAGGCGATTCCGACCGGACGCAGCTTACGATCCAAGCTGGCCAGACCCAGCGCGTTGACACGGCCGTTGTTCTCGCGCAGGCCGGTATCCCAGTCGACCTGATCGGTGAGCGAGTACCAGGTGAAGCCGACGATAGGCACGCCATTATTTCGCACGCGCAGCACATTGGCCCACTCCTTGCGCAGCCACTTCACGGCTTCGTCGCCGCACGGCCCCTCGCATAGATTCGTCTCGGTGTGCATCACGGGCAGGCGGTAGCGGCTGTAGTATTGGTGGGTGATGACGGCGTAACCAAAAATCTCCCCCGATGCGCTGGTGCTGCCGTCGTGCGCCACGTGGTGTTCATTGGTCTGGTAATAATCGTTGCCCATGATGCAGTGATGTTTGAGATTATTGTTCAGGAAGAAGTGGTATTCGTCGCGAGTCATGCCGTTGTCCATCAGGTACTCGTACATTCCGGAATCGACGCGCCGGCCATAGTTCAGGTCGAGCGAGAGGAAGCGCCGCGCGTTCATGGTCTCGGCCGGGCCGATCGCGCGCGGGCTGCGCGCATGGTAGTACTCGCTCGACTCGCTCTGCACGAACAGTGCGTCCGGACGCACATCCAGGATGGCGCGCATGGCCAGCAGATTGGCCTTGACGATGTGCTTCATCGCGGTGACGAATGCGCGGTCGCTTTGCAGCTGCTCATTCCACCAGCCATACAGCGCCGAGAACAGCGCGCAGATCGACATTTCATTGACCGGCGTGTACAACTGGACCCATGGATAACGAAGGGCGAAGGCACGCGCGTAGTCGGCGAAGATGGCGGGGAAATCCGGATTCTGGAAATTGCCCAAAAAGTCGGGCAGCCCGAAATGGCAGAGGTCGATGATAGCCACGATGTTGCGGCGGCGTAGGTCACCCAAGGTTTCGTCGGCGAAGGACCAGTCATAAGTGCGCGGCCCGGTCAGGGTGCGGTGCAGCGGGGCGCCGTAGCGCAAGAACCGAATTCCCAGTTCTTCCACCAGGTCGAAATCCGTACGCCAATGCGCATAGTGGCCGCACTTTTCCATCTCGTCCATGCGGGTTTTTCCGCCGTCAATGGTCGGGATGCTGTTCTCGATGCCTGTCGCGAAAATAAATCCGGGAAACCTGTCTACCATTCGATCACTCCTTGCGCAATTCGAGGATAAGTGCGCGGCCGCCGAATTCAAGGCCGCGCGCGAAAATCAGGACAAGCCGACGGGCCGCCGCGCGTAGGCCGCGAGGTGGCGCGCGTTGACGCGATTCGCTTGCTCGATCCGCTTGGCAATCGCCAGGCGAGCATCGGAAATGCGGCTGCGCACGGTGCCGATCGGCGAGCCCATCGCGTCGGCGATTTCCTGGTAGCTCAAGCCATCGACTTCGTGGAGCGACATCGCCGTGCGCTGTTCACGGTTCATGGTGTCGAACGCGGCGCCGACAATGGCGACCATTTGTCCGCAAGCACACAAGTCTTCCGGTGTGACGCTGTCGGTGCGCTCATCGGTGCTACCGTCGTCAAACGCGCCACCGTCTGCGGGGGCGCTCTCGGATATGTTGCGGCGTTTGCGCGAGTTGAGGCAATTGCGCGCCGTGTTGACGCCAATGCAGGCCAGCCAGGTGAAAAAGGCCGCATCGCCCCTGAACGTATGCACCGATCGATAGGCTTTCATGAATGCTTCCTGAACCACGTCCTCGGCTTCGGCACGGTCGTGGATGATATGCAAAATCATTTGCAACAACTTGCCGCGATGTCTTTCAAACAGCAAACCGTAGGCCGCCGTATCGCCAGCCTTGACCTGATCGACCAGTTGCTCGTCGCTCAGTCGTTTCAGTGCAGCGGGCGTGTTTCGCATGTTTCTCTCCAAGAATCGGCGCAAGGCAGACCTCCTGCGGAAGTATCGATATTGGAATAATCCTAGCATGGCGTATTTTGCAAGTTTGACGACTCGGCACTGCAACATTTCCGGACGCCATTGGCGCAAAAGATGATCGGCCTGGCGCGCCTCTTGGTGGCAGACGGCCGTACGAAAGCGTAGGAAAACGACGACATACCGACGGCACGTTCACCGACGAACTTTTGGGAGGAGCGGCAGTCGCCCGCTTCGCTGCCGCATTCTGGATGTCTGCACACACGACCGTTGCCGCAACGATGCGCGATTCGGCGCGGTCACGTCCACGGCGATGGCGCAACGATTTCGACTTGCTATTCGGCAGGTTCACGCCAAGGTGGCTGTTATCGTTCGAAGTCCCATTCGCAAGCGGTGCGGACGATCACTCGCACCTCGACGATGGAGGCGACGGCGCCCGCTCGCACGGCGGCGGCGGAAGCGGCTGCTGACACTACAGCGGCCAAAGTGCCCGCACTACAGCGGCGGAAGCGGCGGCTCACACTATACGGGCCGAGGCGGCGGCTCACACCACAGCGGCCGCGGCAGCGGCTCTCCCCTACAGCGTCGAAGGCGGCGGCGCGCACCACGGCGGCGGAGGGGACAGATCGCACTGCCGCGGCAAACGGCGACGACTCACACCGCAGCAGTGGACGCCGCAGATCGTCCCCCTAAGCCGAAGGCGAGCGGAGACGGCAGACCGCACCGCGGCGGCGAAGGCGGCGGCTATCGCCCGCGGCTGCGGAAGCGACGACCCGTACCATGGCGGCGAAGGCGGCGGCTATCGCCCACAGCCCCTGCCGGCCTCGGTCTACTGGATGGTCAATTGCTTGGCGCCGCTGCCCGGTTTCTTCGGCAAGGTGAGCTCCAGGATGCCGTCGTGACAGCTGGCGACGGCCTTTTCCTCGTCCACGGACGAGGGCAAGGTGAAGCTGCGGTACTGCTGGCCGTGATAACGCTCGCGGCACACGGTGTTGCCTTCGGTTCGTTCCTGTTCCTGGTTGACATCCGCGCTGATGGTGATCTGGTCACCGTCGATTGATACTTTCACATCCTCTTTTTTCACGCCGGGCATATCGGCACGAATCAGGAACGCCTGGTCGGTTTCTGAGACATCCATGCGAATGCGCTCGGTATCGATACCGCGCAGCGGACGCATCATGTCGAACGCGTTGAAGAAACTGTCAAAATCGCGCAAGGGGTCGAAGCGGCTAATCGAACCCAAGGGGTCAAAACGTGCAAGATTACTAGCCATTTTTCTCTCCGTCAGTTGGGAAGCTGTTATGAACAGCGTTGCGTGCGGCCAAACGCGGGTGGCGCCGGTGACCGCTCCTCTACTAAAACGATGATAGGTGTGCAATCGCCACTCTGCTTGCGCTAGGTCAATCGCGCGCCCCTGCATCGGAGCGAATACCTTTGCGCCAGCACAAAGCAAATTCTCAGGAGGGGGCTAGCTTGACTACAGCACCCAGTGGGGCTCGATCCATGAATTCGCTTCTCACAGACAATTCGAACCGCGCGTCCTGGCCGGGCGCGGTCGAACTGCCGCCCGAGGCCAAGCTGACCTTTCTCAGCCATTCAGCGAACTACCCCGACAAGCCTTACCGCGTCGATACGGTCGAAACCCATATGGCCTGGGTGTTCCTGACCGACCGGCATGCCTATAAAATGAAGAAGCCGGTGCGCTACGACCTGCTCGACTTTCGTTCAGCCTCGGCCCGCCGGCATTTCTGCGAAGAGGAAGTGCGCCTCAACCGGCGCCTGGCCCCATCGGTGTATCTTGGCGTGGTGGAGCTGACGCTGGACCGCCGCGGTCACCTCGTCCTCGGCGGCGACGGCCCGGCGGTCGACTGGCTGGTCAAGATGCGGCGCTTGCCGGAGGCCTCCATGCTTGACTACCGACTCCAGCACGCCAGCGCCGGCGCTGCCGAGATGCATGCCATCGCCGTCCGTCTCGCCGCCTTCTACCGCAGCCTGCCGCCACAACGCATCGACGGCTTGGTGTACCGCACACGCATCGCGCTCCACTTGATCGCCTGCCAGCGTGAACTCACCGTCGCCGGCGCCCCATTGCCGGCCGAGCGGGTCAATCGGCTCTGCCATCACCTGCGCCTGCTGCTGCAACATCTCGCGCCCCTGTTCGACCTGCGCGCGGCCGAGGGGAAAATTGTCGAAGGCCATGGCGACCTGCGCCCCGAACACATCTGCCTGGACTCCGATATCAGCATCATCGATTGCCTGGAGTTCTCGCGCGCGCTGCGCACCGTCGACCGCGCCGACGAGCTCGCATTCCTGGCGCTCGAGATCGAACGCGGCGGCGCGCCGCAACTGGCGACGATGCTGCTGCGCGCCTACCGGCTGCTGTCAGGCGACCGCCCGCGCGCCGCGTTGACCCAGTTCTACCAGTGCTACCGCGCCCTCGTGCGCGCCACGCTGGCCCTGCGTCACCTGCACGAGGAGCGCTACCGCTATTCCCCGCAGTGGGCCGCCAAGGCATGTGCCTATCTGCGCCTGGCCGAATGCCACGCGCGCATGCCCCACCCGTCCGCGTCCATCAATCTGCGAAAAAGTTCGCACAGGCCGATTGACTGAAGACAGCGTTGGCGTGCTCGCGGCGCCTATGCTGGGGTCCAGACGGCGCATCACCGCGCCGGTGCCGGGATTAACTCCGATCACCTGTATTTGTTTTCGGGAGCGTCATGGACCGTCCTGTCGGCAGTGGCATCCAACCCGACCCTCCCCTGCCGGCCGGCGGCCACGCGGCGGGCGGGCCGATCTTCCGTATCCGCGGTCTCTGCAAAACCTATGGCAGCGGCGCGGTCGAGGTGCGCGCGTTGCGCGACGTGGACCTGGACATCGGGCGCGGCGAATTCATCGTCCTGCTCGGGCCGTCCGGCAGCGGCAAGTCGACGCTGCTCAACATCATCGGCGGGCTCGACGTCGCCAGCGCCGGGCGGGTTCTGTTCGGCGACCAGGATCTGTCGGCCGCCAGCGAAGCCGAGCTGACCGCCTACCGGCGCCGCCACGTTGGCTTCGTGTTCCAGTTCTATAACCTGATCCCCAGTCTGACCGTGCGCGAAAACGTCGCGCTCGTGACCGACATCGCCAGCGCCCCGATGCCGGTGGACGAGGCCGTCGCACGCGTCGGCCTGGCCGAGCGCGGCAACCATTTCCCGGCCCAGCTCTCCGGTGGCGAACAGCAGCGCGTTGCCATCGCGCGCGCCATCGTCAAGCGCCCCGACGTCCTGTTGTGCGACGAGCCGACCGGGGCGCTGGACTACCAGACCGGGAAACTGGTCCTGGAAGTCATCGAGCGCATCAATGCCGACATCGGCACCACGACCGTCGTGATCACCCACAACGCCGCCATCGCCACCATGGCCGATCGGGTCGTCAAACTGGGCGATGGCCGCGTGCAGAGTGTCGCCGTCAACGCGCATAAGCTCACGCCCTCGGAGCTCTCATGGTAGGACCGATCCGATGGCGATGACCATGCTCGACCGCAAATTGCTGCGCGACCTCATGCGCATGTGGAGCCAGGCGCTGACCATCGCACTGGTGGTCGCCAGCGGCATCGGCGGTTTCATTACCAGCCTGTCCGCGGTGGACTCGCTGGACCAGGCGCGCGCGCGGTTCTATGCCGAGGCCCACTTCGCCGAGCTGTTTGCTGGCGTCAAGCGGGCACCCTTGTCCGTGGCGGCGCGGCTGCGCACGGCGCCTGGGGTGGCGGACGTCCAGACCACGGTCGAGGAGATCGTGCGGATCGAATTGCCCGGCCTGCCAGACCCGGTGATCGGCCAGCTCATCGGTCTCGACCCGCGCCGGCCTCAGCGTATGAACCTGCTGACCCTGTCCGCGGGACGCTGGCCGGAGCCGCAGGCGAGCTTGCGCGCCGACAGCGCGATCGAAACGCTGGTGTCGGAAGGCTTCGCCCAGGCGCGTGAGCTGCATCCCGGCGCGCGCCTGCGGGCCCTGATCAACGGCAAGCAGCGCAGCCTGGTCGTGGTCGGCATCGCGCTGACGCCCGAGTTCATCTTCGCCGGACTGTGGGGCATGCCGGACGCGCGCGGATTCGGGGTCTTCTGGATCGACCGCCAGGCCCTGGCCGCCGCCTACAGCATGGATGGCGCCTTCAACCGTGCCGCTTTCATGCTGGCGCCCGGGGCCAGCGCGGAGGCGACGAGCGCCGCGCTGACCGGCATCCTCGCGCCGTATGGCGGGCGCGACGTGCACGGGCGCGCCGAACAGCCCTCCCACGCCATGCTGGACAACGAGATCAAGGAGCAACGCGTGATGGGCACCGTGCTGCCGGCCATCTTTCTCGGGGTCGCCGCCTTTCTGCTCAATGTCGTCGTGGCGCGCCTGGTGTCGACCCAGCGCGAGCAGATCGCCACGCTGAAGGCGCTCGGTTACGGCAATGTCGCCATCGGCGCCCATTACCTCAAATTGGTGCTGCTGATCGTCCTGCTCGGGCTGATGATGGGTATCGCGCTCGGAAAGCAGCTGGGGCTCATGCTGACCCGCCTGTACGCCGAATCTTTTCATTTCCCACATTTCGACCATCGCTTGGCGCCCGCGCTGTTGCTGCTCAGCGCAGGCGTCACCGTGCTGACCGCTTGCGCCGGCACCGTGCACGCGATCGCCGCCACGGTACGCTTGCCGCCGGCCGAGGCGATGCGCCCGCCCGCGCCCGCGCGGTTTCGCCGCACCTTGCTCGAAACGCTAGGCATTGAACGAATGGGGCCGGCGCTGCGCATGATCGTTCGAAACATGGAACGCCGCCCGGCGCGCACCGGCCTGGCGATCATCGGCGTGGCGGCGGCGCTCGCCATCGTCATCATGGGGAACTTCTTTCGCGACGCCATCGAGGTGGTCGTCGATACGCAATTTACACTCGGCTTGCGCGGCGAAGTCACCCTGTGGACCGCCGATCCGGTCGACGATACCGTGCGCCATGGCCTGCTGCGCCTGGCCGGCGTCCGGCATGTCGAGTCGACGCGCTTCGTCACGGTCAACCTCGTCAACGCCCAGCGCCACGAGCGTACCATCCTGCGCGGGTACGCCGGCCGGCCGCTGCTGTATCGGGTCATCGACGGCCAGCAGCGCGAGCTTTTGCTGGCCGGACGGGGTCTGGTGCTGACCGACCGCCTGGCCGACAAGCTCGGGTTGCGCGTTGGCGATACCGTGCAGGTCGACGTGCTCGACGGCAGACCCCGTACCTTGCATATCCCGCTGCGCGCCACCGTCGACGAGATGTTCGGCCTGAACGCCTACATGGAGCGCGAGGCGCTCAACCGGGCGCTCGGCGACGGCGACCTGAGCACGGGCTTCGTGCTCGACGTCGCCCCAGGCAGCGAAGCCAAGGTACTGGAGGCGAGCAAGGCGCTGCCGCGTATCGCCGGCGCGTGGAGCAAGAGCACGATGCTGCGCAACATGCAGGAGATCACGGCGCGCAACGTCAGGATCATGAGCACCATTCTCACCACGTTTGCCGGCATCATCGCCGTTGGCGTGGTCTACAACAACGCCCGCATCGCCTTATCGGAGCGGGCCTGGGAACTGGCCAGTCTGCGCGTGCTCGGGTTTACGCGCGCCGAAGTGTCCGCCCTGCTGCTGGGCGAGCTGGCCATCGTGATTGCCATCGCGCTACCCACCGGCATGTTGCTGGGACGCGTACTGGTTGAGATCATTTCCACCGCACTCAAGTCCGATCAATTTCACTTTCCGGTTGTCATACGCGCGCGCACCTACGCATGGGCCGCCCTGTGCGTGCTCGCCGCCGGGGCCGCCAGTGCGCTGGTGGTGCGCCGGCGCATCGATCGGCTGGACATGGTGGGCGCGCTCAAGACCAGGGAGTGAGATGAGTCCGCGCCACTGGCTCTACCTGGCCGCCTCCGGCGCCGGCGCGGTGGCGCTGTTGGCGTGGGCCTTCGCACCACGTCCCGTGCTCGTTGAGCAAGCGCGCGTCACCGTCGGCCGGTTCGAAGAATTCATCGAGGACGACGGCAAAACCCGCCTGCGCGACATTTATCTGGTGTCGGCCCCGCTGGCCGGCCGGGTAGCGCGCATCACGCTGCGCGAAGGCGATGCCGTCGACGCGGGCGCCATGGTGGCGCGCATCCGCCCGTCGTTCTCCCCATTGCTGGACGAACGCAGCCTGCGCGAACAGCGAGCCCGGCTCGAGGCAGCCGAGGCCCAGGTACGGCGCGCACGTGCCCGCGTGGACGGTGCGGCGCTGGCGCTCCAGCGTGCCCGCACTGACCTGCAACGTAGCGAGCAGCTGGCGCGCCAAGGTTTCCTGGCGCCCAGCCGGCTCGAGACTGACCGCGTGAACGCCCTGTCCGCACAAAAGGAGCGCGAGGCCGCCAGTGCCGAGCAGGACATTGCCAACCATGAGGCATCGCAGGCGCGGGCCGCCCTGATGACGGTGCGCCAGCCCGGCCACGACGCCGGCGCCGCCTTTGCCGTGTACTCCCCGATCGCCGGCGAAGTATTGAAGGTCGTGCAGACCAGCGAGGCGGTGGTGCCGCTCGGTGCGCCATTGCTGGAGCTGGGTGACCGGCGTGGCATCGACATCGTCGCGGAACTGCTGACCGCCGACGCCATCCAAGCCGTTCCGGGCAGTCCGGTCAAGATCAACCGCTGGGGCGGGCCAACCTTGGACGGCCGTGTCAATCACATGGAGCCGGAAGCGTTCACCAAGATCTCGGCGCTTGGTGTCGAGGAGCAGCGGGTCCGGGTACTGATCGATATCGTCTCCCCCTACAGCCAGTGGCGGGGTTTGGGCGTGGGCTTCCGTGTGAATCTGCGCGTGATCACCCTCGCGCGCGACAAGGTCGGCAAGGTGCCGGTCGGCGCATTGTTTCCACTGCCACAAAGCGACACGGGTGCCGCTGCCGGCGAGCGCATGGCGCTCTACACGATCGACCATGGCCGGGCGCGGCTCACGGCGGTCCAGGTCGGCGGGCGAAATGACGAGGAAGCGTGGATCGCTCATGGCTTGGCTCCCGGAACGGCCGTTATTGTCTATCCCCCGCCAAACGTCAAAGATGGCACCAGGGTCAGCGTGCGCAGCGTGGACGCCCCCGTTTGACGGCCGGCGATTGCGTCAGCCATCACAGCAACGTCAATCGCTGGCGGGAATGGGTGAACTTGCCGACGCACACTCGGCTCTAAGCTTGTGAGCGGATCGCCGCGACAAACCACGACAACATGAACGACAAAATCATTCCAGCCGTAGCTGAATCAGAACAAGCGCCGGCCCTTCAAGGTTTGCTGGCGCAGGCGATCGCGCAGCTCGCCAACCCAGTATTCATCACCGATGAGGCAGGAAAAATCCTATGGACCAACAAAGCGCTATGTGAACTCAGCGGCTACGCCGAAAAGGAGTTGCTTGGCCAAACGCCGGCCATTTTCAGTTCTGGCCGGCATGAGCCCGCGTTTTACGAACGCCTGTGGCAGACTGTACTGAGCGGCAAGGTCTGGCACGGCAAGGTGACGGATAAGCGCAAGGATGGCTCGGTCTATCTGGCCGACGAAGTGATTACGCCCTTGCGCGATGAGCATGGCGTCGTACGCAACCTGGTCGCTGTCCAGCAAGATATCACCGAAACGGAGCGCCAGCGCGAACACGATCATTACCTTGCCCATCACGATCCACTGACCGGATTGGTCAACCGGTCGACCTTGTTCACCTTGGCAAATAACGTGCTATCGAACGCAACCCGCACCCAGCACCTCGTGGCGATGATGTTTATTGACCTGGACGGGTTCAAGGCAATCAACGACCGGCTTGGGCATTATGTCGGGGATCAATTGCTCGCTGCGGTGGCACAACGACTGCGCACCGCCGTCCGGCAATCCGATACCATCGCGCGCATCGGCGGTGACGAATTCGCCGCGCTGATCGGCAACATCAATGCGCGGGTGGCAATCGAGGTTCTGGCCAGCAAACTGATTGGTGCGCTCGCACATCCGTTCGCCTTGCGCGGCCAGCAATTTTCCGTCCACGCGAGCATCGGCATCGCCCTGTTTCCCGACGACGGACAAGATCCGGATGCGCTGCTGGACAGTGCTGATCGAGCGATGTACGAAGCGAAGCTCCAAGGCGGAAATCGATACCAGTTCTACGCACGCAGTACGCCGCAACGTATGAGTTCAGGAAGCGGTGCCGCGCTCGCTGGGCCGCAAGCCTAATTCCTGCTGGTACCCGAACAGAAAGCAAATCCAAGTATATTATCTGGACGTTCGTCCCCGAACAGGTGAAGATTGTCTCGGAGTATCGTCTCGACTTCCGCTTGCGCGCATACGATGTCGGATGATCATCCCGGCACATCAACTGTGAAGGATGCCCCTGGCATGTGCCCCGTTACGATATCGACTTTCGCTGCTTTCCACGCATAAGCCTTGCCGAAGGTTTTCTCTCCTACGCTTCTCGGCAACGACATCGGCAAATGCGTGTTCATGTCGCTCGTCCTTGGGCTGATGCGCCACACGCTGTGTCACACCTTGCGAAGTCAAGACACGACATTCTTGACGGGGTCATTCGAATCACCGCCGTGGGCCTGTCGAATTGCCTCGGCAATCAGCGAAGTGCTCGCTAATATGATCAGTTCGTTGCGGAACGCTCCGTGGTCAAGCCTGAATGGTGGCACCGTGTCGGTAATCACCAGACGATCGAAGCCACATGCACCGAGCACCTGCTGCGCGTCGCCGGTAAACAGTCCGTGCGTCGCTAGCGCGAACACGCGCGCGGCGCCGCGTTCCCGGCAGACGCTCGCCGTGCGTACCAAGGTCGCACCGGTCGCAATCATGTCGTCGATGATGATGGCGTCCTTCCCGGCAACGTCGCCAGCGAGCATATCGCCCGTCAACTCGCCGCCCTTCCGATGCTTCTCCGCCATGGCCAACTCGACGTCGTCCCCGATCGCGTTCGCCAGTGCATCGCGCAACTTGCTTGCACGTGAGATCGCGCCCGCGTCCGGCGCCACCACCGCCACGGGGCGTTCTCGTATCAGCGGACTGAGATACGCCGCGAACAAGGGCAAGGCCTCGACATGTTCACTCTGGATCCGAAATGCATTCTGAAACGCGGCCAGGTTGTGCACATCGAGTGTCATGACCGCGTCCGTGCCCACCGCCTCCACCATTGCCGCGACATAGCGGGTGGTCACCGGATCGCGGGTGCGGGTCTTGCGGTCCTTGCGCGAGTAGGCGAGATACGGCAGCACGGCAGTGACGCGAGCCGCGCCGGCGTCCTTGATCGCCCCGATAAAAAACAAAAGCCGGCACAGCTTATCGTTCGCGCTATGCAAAGGGTCACCATACAGTGATTCCACGACGAATACGTCATTACCTCGCACGTTGACCAGCGGCCGACACTTATGTTCACCGTCATCGAACAGGCGTTCTTCGTGGGCGTCAAGCGGTACTCCCAGCGCTTGACATACCCGCTCGCCGAAAGCACTGCTGTCATCGAGAGCAAACACCTGCAATCTGCGCTCGTCCGAATCAAACAAGGCGTGCTCTGTCATCGTCCTACTCCAGGTTGCATTCCGACCGTTTCATCGCGACCTCTGCGCGGCCACGCCCGACCACGTCTGCGCCGCGCCCGTCGCGCCACCTAGCCCATGAATTGCCCGCCGTTGACATCGATAGTCGCACCAGTGATGTACCCGGCGTCTTCAGCAGCAAGAAATGCCGCGACGCGGCCGATATCGGCCGGCTGTCCCAAGCGGCCGATGGGAATGCCCATCGTGATCGCATGTAGGGTGTCGGGAGCTAGCTTGGCCACCATATCGGTGTCGCAGTAGCCGGGCGCGATCGCATTGACGGTGATGTTCTTGGGGGCGCCTTCCAGGGCCAGCGCCCTGGTAAAGCCGATTACGCCTGCCTTGCTCGCAGCATAGTTAGTTTGCCCGGCCTGTCCCTTGCGTCCGTTTACCGACGCGATATTGATGATGCGTCCATAAGCCCGTTCGCGCATGCCCGGCACGACCTGCCGCGACATGTTGAACATTGCCCCCAAGTTTATGCGCAACACCTCCCACCATTGCTCCGGCGTCATGCGATGCAGCATCGCGTCGGCCGTAATGCCGGCGTTATTGATCAGGATATCCACGGGGCCCAATACGCTGGTCACTCCGTCCACACCGTCGTGGCAGGCTTGTAGATCGGCCACGTCCCACTGGTACGCTGGAATCCCTGTGCTGTCGGAAAAGCGCTGTGCCGCCCCGGTGTCGTGCACGTAGACGGCCGCCACGCGATGGCCGGCATCACGCAGCGCGACGGCGATTGCCTTGCCCAGCCCCCGTGTTCCGCCTGTGACCAATGCGGTCCTCTGCATGATAACCCTCCCGGTTCGCGCTCACGAGGCCATTAACACGGGCAACTCCATGGCGTTGAGCACGGTCCGGGTCGCACCGCCCAACAGCAGTTCGCGCACGCGCGAATGCCCGTAGCAGCCCATGACCAGCAGCTCGGCACCGCGCTCGGCAGCCAGCGCCAACAGCGCCACCCCGGCGTCCTCGTCCGTGTCTCGTTGAACAACCTCGGTATGGATGCCATGCCGGGCCAGCGCTTGGCCGATCGCCGTTACCGGGCGCAAGTCAGGCGAAGCTTCGGTCGCGCGCGCGCCCAAAATCGCGACGTCGACCTTTTCAGCACGCTGCAGCAGGGGCAAGGCATAGTGCATCGCCCGGGCGGATTCTCGACTTGCATTCCACGCCAGCAAAACGCGGCGCATCGGGGCGCTGGTCAAGCCTGTGTTCGGGACGATCAGGACGGGAGTACCGCTCGCGGCGGCCACGTCAGCGGCAAGACTAGGGCCGACCGCCGACACAGGGCCTCTCTCGTCAAACTGGCCGACGATGCACAGGTCGCAATAGCGCGCCAGCGAAGCGAGCGCCTCGGCCGGTTCGTCTTCCACCTGGCGCCTTTCGATTGCGCCCAGCCCAACACGCACGCCTGCCTTCTCGAACGCGTCGAGCGCGTGTCCGGCGCGCTGATTGAGCGTATCGAGATACGGTGCCAGCGACGGGCTGGAAAAGTCCATCGCAACCGTGTCGCGCAGAAAGCGCGCCACACCGCTGCTGGCCAGCCCGATCAGGTGCCCCTGTTCGGCCAGTGCGAGCGCGGCCGCGATGTCATAGCGTGCCGCGGCATTGGTCGCCTCGTCCACGTGAACCAGAATGGTTTTATAGCTCATGTCGATGCTTGGGACTGCCTCGCCGTGCCGGCTGGCTTCATGCCCTCCTCCCATGCCAACTTTATGACGCGGATGCACCGCGGCCTTGAGGCACATCAATGCGCGGATGGGCACTCTTTGGCGCTGGCGCTGCCGGTGATACCTGCGCCACGCCAACGCCGCCATATGCGCGACAAGCATTCCCGTATTTGGTGCCGGTTCGGCACTTGATGCAAGTCGTTCGTGCGCAGGCATCGGATATCGAATAATCACCCCCTGACGCCCACCAGACGGAGTGCACCATGCGACCCAGCTGCGATCTCAGCTCTTACGCCATCCGAATCTTGCGCGGCCCCTTGCTGCTTGCCATCGTGGTGGGGCTGGCCGTTGCCGCCTGCGCGCAGATGCGCTCAACGCAGCCAGCGGCGCGCGGCTCCGCAGCCGAAGCTAGCGGGGCAAGCGGCATGGGAACGATGGGCAGCGGCCCTGGCGGTATGGGAATGATGGGCGGCCCTGGGGGCATGGGAATGATGGGCGGCGCCGGAGGCCAGGGTATGATGAATATGGATCAGAAGACCATGTGCGACATGGTCGATCGCATGAATAACGCACGCACGCCGGCGGAGCGCGAGGCGATCATGAACGAGCGCATGCGCACGATGTCCCCTGAGATGCGCGAACAGCACTGGCAGATGATGATGCAGCAATGCGCGCGCATGCACCAGGCCAAACCCCAACAGTAGGTTGGCGGACGACTCGCTTCGTTGGTGCCTCCTAGATCCTGCCGTCCCGCATGTGGCGTGTGTCTCGTGTCCCAGCGCCCATCGTTGCGTGTGTCTCGTGTTTAGTGATCGTTAGCCGTCGAAAGGAACGGCAGGCGAGCTTCCCTAACTCATCATGGCGCACGGTCGACTGAAGCGCCGCAAACTCAGCACGTCGCACGGTGTACTGAAGCTCAGCCAACCGCAGGCGACGTCTGCTCGACTCCGCGTCGCGGGCGACGCTGAGTGCGTACTTGGACAAGACCGTGTCAACGCGCTCGCGTTCGAGCGCCATGGCGAGCGTGGTACTTTGGAATCGGATCGCCTAAGTTCTGCCCCGGTTCACAGCGCAAATCGGCTCGTCTCTCAGTCGGCCTTGGCTCACAGCTCAAATCGGCTCATCGCAATCGGCAACAGCTCGCAGGGCTGATCGGTTCGTCTCAGTCGGCCCGGCTCCGTTAGGCGCCAACCGAACCACACGGACTTAATGCGCCATCCATAGCGGCAGGGGCGACGATCGAAGCACAGTCCGCGTGGCGCCGCCGAGCAACACCTCGCGCAGGCGCGCGTGACCGTAAGCGCCCATGACGATCAGGTCGGCCCCAACATCCGACGCGTGCGCCAGCAGCGCCGCGCCGGGATCGGCGCCGGTGTGCCTGGAGATGACCTCGACGCGGATTGCATGCCGGGCCAGATACAGGCCGATGTCTGCGCCCGGCAAGTCGCCATGTGCGTCGGCATCGACGTCGGCATTGAAGACCATGACGCGAATCTGATGGGCGCGCTGCATCAGCGGGATAGCGCTCGTCAAGGCGCGCGTCGCGTTCGTGCTGCCGTTCCATCCCACCACGATACTCTTGCCCAGTTCGACGTCATGGGCGCCAATCGGCACCACCAGCACTGGGCGCGCGCAATTGAGCAGCACATATTCCGGGAAGTCCGAACGTAGCAGCGGCGGCCTACTGCTACGGTCGAACTGGCTGATGACGACCAGGTCGGCGTAGCGCGCCTGCATGCTGATGCCGAATCCGGCCTCTTCGTCGAGCCGGCGCCGCTCGAATGAGTTAACGCCGAGCCGGCGCACCTGCGCTTCAAACGCATCGAGGGCTTGATCTGCATCCTGTCGCAACTGCTCGATAGGAAACTGAATAGCCGGCATACCCTGGTCGAAGGCGCCAAACGGCAGTGTGTACGGCGACAGGCCAGTCACGGCGGTCCCGATCAGATGCGCGTCCTCCTGGATCGCCATCCTGGCCGCGACGGCGATGCGTTCTGGCGAACTGGCCGACGCGTCGACGTAAACTTGAATTGTCTTGAAGGACATGTTGTGCCTCCCACAGATCAGCGCGTCAACCCAGCGCGGCATTCTGATGATCGCAGCCGGGATCTCCGGACAGCCTTACTGCTATGACAGCCCCGCCGCAAAAACATTCACTATTCTTCGCGCACGCCGTCGCCGAGACGCGCGTCCGGCACCAGCACTGCCGCCCCATCGATGCCGCCAGTGCGGACCGCTTCCAAGGCCTCATTGGCACGCGTCAATGGGAATACGACGGTCGAAGTATGGATGGGGACGCTGGAGGCGACCGCGAAGAAATGTTCGCCATCGGCACGCGTCAGGTTTGCCACCGAGCGCAAGCAGCGTTCGCCCCACAGCAAAGCATAAGGAAAGCCCGGAATATCGCGCATATGAATGCCGGCGCACACGACGGTGCCACCTTTGCGGCACGCCGCCAGCGCCAGCGGCACCAGGGCGCCATCGGGCGCGAAGATGATCGCCGCGTCCAGCTCGGCGGGGGGCCTGGCGTCGCTGGGGCCGGCCCAGCAAGCGCCCAGAGCGCGCGCGAACTCCTGCGAGCGCTCGTCGCCAGGGCGCGTGAATGCGTACACCTCGCACTCCTGCGCCAGCGCGATCTGTGTCAGGATGTGCGCGGCGGCGCCGAAACCATACAGACCTAGCCTGCGGGGGCCGCCAGCCATGGCGTAGGCGCGATAGCCGATCAGGCCGGCGCACAGGAGCGGTGCGGCGTGGATGGCGTCGTACCGGTCCGGCAGCGCAAAGCAGTAGCGTGCGTCCGCCAGGGTGTACTCGGCGTAACCGCCATCGCGGTCGTAACCGGTGAAGACGGCGCCGTCGCAGAGGTTCTCATGGCCGTTGTCGCAGAAACGGCAATGGCCGCAAGTGCCCGCAAGCCAAGGCACGCCAACACGTTGGCCCACGCCCAGCCTGTGGACATCGGGGCCGACTGCCACAACGGTGCCGACGATTTCGTGCCCGGGCACCATTGGCAGCCGGTGCCAGGCCAGCTCGCCATCGACGATGTGCAGGTCGGTGCGGCAGACGCCACATGCGTGCACGGCGATCAACACGTCAGTCCCGCCCGCGACCGGTACCGGGATGCGCGCCGCACGCAAGGCGACGCCGGGTGCGTCGAGCACCATTGCCAGCATGCTTGCCTGCTCAGCCATCACCTCGCCCCCCGCCAGCGGCAATCGGACCTCCAGGTAGCATTACACGACACCACGCAAGCGGCGCTTTGCGCTACATCAAACGCGCCCAGGCAGCGGACGGGCCGTTACACGGTCATTCTGGCTGTCTACGCTCCCTCATCAAGTCGGCCAGGCTGCGTTTGGCCGGCACGAGCGGCGCGCGGTGCTCCGTCCAGCCAAGCTGGGCCGAGGGCGACAACTTGCGAAAGCGCGTGGCGGCCCAGCGGAACAGCCGGTAGACGGCCGGCCGTGCGAAAGCGCCGCTCCAGAAGCGCCATACCAGGTGTTCGCCCCGGCTGAACTTGGCGCCCTGGCCGCGCAGCGGATGCGCCACCTGCTCATGCGGGTTGCGGTTCGCCTCGGTGCGCAGGCGCACCAGCAGCGCCGGAATCGGAATACGTACCGGGCACACCTCGCCGCAGGCGCCGCACAGGCTAGACGCGGTGGCCAGGTCGGCCGTCGCATCCAGGCCCAGCAAATGCGGCGAAATGATCTTGCCGATTGGCCCAGGGTAGGTGGTACCGTAGGCATGCCCGCCGATCCGCGCGTACACCGGGCAGTGGTTCATGCAGGCGCCGCAACGGATGCATTGCAAGGTCGAACGCAACTGCTCGTCGGCATACGCCTGGGTGCGTCCGTTGTCGAGCAATACCAGATGCACCTCGCGCGGCCCGTCCAGTTCCGCGCCGCGGCGCGGTCCGGAGATGAGATTGAAATAGGTGGTGATCGGCTGGCCTGTCGCCGAACGCGTCAGCAGGCTGGCCAGCGGCACGATGTGTTCGATGCTGGCCACCACCTTTTCCATGCCCATGATGGCGACGTGCACGTCCGGCACCGTCGTCGAGAGGCGGCCGTTGCCTTCGTTTTCAACCAGCCACAGCGTGCCGGTGTCGGCCGCCGCGAAGTTCACGCCGGACAAGCCGATATCGGCGTTGACGAATTCCTGGCGCAAGGCGCGCCGGCCGGTCTGGATCAGGGTATCGACATCGTCGGTGTACCCGGTCCCCGGGATGTGTGCGGCAAACAATTCGCCGATGTCTTTCTTGGTCTTGTGAATCGCCGGCATGACGATGTGGGACGGCTTTTCGCCCGCCATCTGGACGATGTACTCGCCCATGTCGGACTCGATGCAGCGCAGGCCGCGCTCCTCCATGTAATGGTTGAGCTCGATTTCCTCGCTGGCCATCGACTTGCCCTTGATGATGCTGCGCGCCTTGGTACGCAGGGCGATCTCGTGCACGATGCGGTTGGCGTCCTCGGCCGTCTCCGCCCAATGCACCACCACGCCGGCGGCGCCCATGGTTTCCTCGAGCTGCACCAGCAGCGCCGGCAGATGGGCCAGCGCGTGCTGGCGCACCGCCTCGCCCAGGTCGCGCAGCTGTTCCAGCTCATCGCCATCGGGGAACTGCACGATGCGCTTGGACTGCAAGAAGTCCATGGCGCCGCGAAAACTGGCCCGCAGCTCGGGATCGTCGAGGGCCTGGCGGGCGCGCTGCCGGAAGTCGGCGGGCGGAACAAATTGTAAGGGCGTGCTGTTCATGCCGTCTCTCCATCCATTACGATAATGACCCACATCCAGCGCGGCCCGTGCGCGCCGTAGGCCAAGGTCTGCTGGATGTCGGACGTCTT
>DIZW01000100.1:39580-116726 GCA_002428015.1 Oxalobacteraceae bacterium UBA6018
TCGGCCCGCACCGCCGCGTACATGTCGGCGTGCAGCGTACTGGCGTACACCAGGGCCACATGCAGAGGCGGCGCCAGCGACACCGTGCGTGGCGTGCCGGGGTCGGGCGCGATGATCAGCGTGCCGGTGGCGGCGATGCCCGAGCGCGCCACCGTGAAGCCGGCATCGACGGTGTCGAACAAGTCCTGTTTCCACGCCTCCAGCGGCTGCGCGAACGCCAGGGTGGCGATGTCGTCCGGCAGCGCCTGCGCCAAGACCTGGGCTTCGGCGCGGGCCGGGTCCATCAGCAGGCGCTTGACGCCGTGCCCGGCCAGCTTGGCGGCCAGTTGCGCCGGCCACGCGTGGGCGGTGGCGCACCACACGTCGGCGCGCACGGCGGACATGGCCTTGACCATCGCCGCGACCTTCCCGGCCTGGTCCGGCGCCGGATTGCTATAGTGGGCCGCGATGTGCGCATCGATATCGGCGCGCGCCGGCCCCTTGGCCTGCGCCGCGCGCAGCTTGCCCAGCATGCGCTCGCGCGCTCCCATGGCGCTCATTGCGCACCGCCATCGGCCGCCAGGCCGTTCGCGCGCCGCCACAGGAAGCTGGCCAGGTGCTCCACTTGCAGGGGCGCGCCCTGCCCCTTGGCGGCGTGGCCGATATTGAGCAGGCAGCCGCAGTCGGCCGACACCAGGCGCGCGCAGCCGGTCGCGCACGCGGAGGCGAGCTTATCCTTGACCATCGCGCCCGAGATGTCCGCGTGCTTGAGGCAGAACGTGCCCCCGAAACCGCAGCATTCCGACTCGCGCACATGCTCGACACGCTCCACGCCGGCCAGGCTGTCGAGCAGCTCGACGCCATGCACCCGCGTGCCCATCTCGCGCCGCGCGCCGCACGAGGTGTGCAGCACCACCCGCTCCTGCGCCTGCGCCCGTTCGGGATAGTGCACGTCCAGCACCCGCACCAGGTATTCGGTCAGCTCGAAGATGCGTTCGCTCAGTTCCCGCGCCTTGGCGCTGGCGACCGGGTCGCCCTCGAACAGCGTGGGCCAGTGGTGGCGCATCATGCCGCCGCACGAGCCGGACGGCACGATCACCGGCCACGGCTCCGGGAACAGGTCGAGCTGGGCCAGCGCCACCGCGCGCGCCTGCTCCGGGTTGCCGCTGCTATAGGCCGGCTGGCCGCAGCAGCTCTGGCCGCGCGGATAGTGGACCGTCAGGCCCTCGCGCTCGAGCAGGCGGACCGCGTCCAGCCCCGCCTCGGGCATGAATAAATCGATCACACAGGTGCCGAACAGGTAGACGTTCGTTGATGCTTGTGGGTATTGCCGTGGTTTCATTGCGTGCTCCATGACTTGCGCGAAGCCTCATGATTGACCGATACTGTGGCCAATGCAAATTGGTTGGACCAGTTGAAGGAATCACATGGCAGCGGAAGTACAGGTCGGCCGGGTCGAGGCCATCATGCGCAAGCTGGAGACAGCCTTGCTAGACGGAACCTATGGCGCCAACGCGCGCCTGCCGTCCGAGCGCGTGCTGGCCGCGCAGTTCGAGGTATCGCGCAATACCATCCGCGAAGCGCTGCAGCGCATGGCCGCGCGCGGCCTGCTGCGCACCAGGCCGGGTGCCGGCGTGTTCGTCACCGACCAATTACGCACCGGCACCGTCTCGCCTTGGCGGCAACTGGTGGCGGACCATCCGGCGGTGCGCGCCGACGTGCTCGAGTTTCGCCGCGTGCTCGAAGGCGCCACCGCGTTTTTCGCCGCCCAGCGCGCAGACAGTGCCGAGCGCGCCCGCATCCGCACCGAGCTCGACGCGCTGGCGGCGGCGCGCGCGGCCGGCGACACCCGCGCCGAGGCGGCGGCCGACGCCCGCCTGCACGAAGCCATCGCACTGGCCTCCCACAACAGTTTGTTCCTGCACCTGCACAACAGCGTGATCGTCATGCTGCGCGAGCACATCACCCAAAGCGGCAACAGCCTGCGCTCGCTGGACGTCGGCGTGGCCGACCAGTTGCTTGACCAGCACCGCGCCCTGTGCGAGGCCATCTGCACCGGCCAGGCCGAGGCCGCGCGCGCCGCCATGCAGGACCACATCGATTTCGTCGCGGCCCGCATCAAGCTGGTCTAGCCGCACCGCGGGCGCGCTCGAAGCCGATCAGCGCCAGCGTGGCGAGCACGATCAACATGGCAAAGCCGCCAATGATCGCCGCCAGCGGCATCCCCAGCAGGGTCAGCGCGCCATAGCCCGCCAATGCCAGCACGGCGGCCAGGTTCTCGTAAAAATTCTGGACCGCGACCGACTGCCCCGCCGGCATGAGTAAGCTGCCGCGTGCCTGCAGCAAGGCGTTCATCGGCACCAGCAGCATGCCCGACAGCGCGCCGATCGCCACCAGCATGGCCGCCGTCACGAACACGTCCTTCACCAGCAGCATCAGCGCCACCAGCACGCCGATCGCCAGCCCGAGCGGCAACAGCCTGCGGCAATCGGCCAAGCCGACCAGTCGCGCGGCCGCCACCGCGCCGGCGATGATGCCGCCGCCCAGCGCCACCTGCAGCCATGCCGCCTCGGCCAGGCGCAGCCCCAGCACGTCCACGGCCCAGCGCAGCACGATGAACTGGAGCGCCGCCGCGATCGCCCAGAACAGGCAGGTGACCGCCATCGCAAGACAGGCCTGGCGATCCTGGCGCAACAGGCGCGCCGCCGCTAGGAAGCGCGGCCACAGCGGCCCGCTGACGGCCACGTGCGCCGCGGCGGGTCGCCGGCCCGGCATGAGCGCCGCCGCCAGCACCGCCAGCGCGTACAGCAGCGCCACGCAGGCCGTGGCCGACATGGCCGGCGTATCCATGCGCGGCCAGCCATGCGCGCGCTGCAGCAGCCAGCCGCCAAGGCCGGCGCCGCCCAGGATCGCCAGCACCGTGCTGCCTTCGATCCAGGCGTTCGCGCCCACCAGTTCACCGGGGGCCAGCAGCTCGGGCAGGATGCCGTAGCGGGACGCGCCGTACGGGGCCGCGCCCAGCCCCATCAGCCCGAACGCCAGCACCGGATGCAGGCCGGCCAGCAGCAGCGCGCAACCGGCCAGTTTCAAGACCAGCGCGGCCAGCATCACGCGCGGCTTGGCGAACGCGTCGGCAACGGCGCCGGCCCACGCGGCCAGCACAAGACAGGGGAGAAAATAGGCCACCCGCAGGGCCGGCGCCGTCCACGCCGCGGTCGCCCGGTCGGCCAGCAGGCCGAGCGCGGCGAGCAGCAGCGCGTTGTCGGCCAGCGCGCCCATCACCTGGCACAGCACCAGCGCGGCGAAGGCCGGCCGTGCCGCCCCCCCCATGCCCATTAGTGCTCGCCCAGAAAATGCTTCCTGTAGCGCGGCGTGAGTTCATCGAGCCGCAGCATGATCGGCAGGTCGGCCGTGTTGAAGGCGCGGTCGAGGGCGGGAGGGCCGAGCAGCCTGGCGCCGCACCGCACATAACCATTGATCAGCGGCGGCATGTCGACGCCGCCCGTGACGCCGGTATCCTCTAGCGCGAGCGGCATCGGAATCAGCGGGCGCACCCGCCAATGCGGCTCGACCAGGCAGTCGCGCCGCAAATGGTGCCACACCCGGCTGGCCCGTTCGCCGCCGTCCTGCAGGCCGATGCTGGCGCAGCCGATCATGGTGTCGAGCCGGTGGCGCAGCATGTACTGCCCCAGCGCGGACCACAGCGCCAGGATCACGCCGCCGGTGCGCCAGTCGGGATGCACGCACGAGCGTCCCAGCTCCAGCGCCCTTGCGCGCAGCATGCGCAGCGGCGCGAGGTCGAATTCGTGGTCCGAATAGTAGCCGCCGGCCCGGCGCGCGGCCGCCGGCGGCAGCACGCGGTAGGTGCCGACCAGCACCCCGCCGGCGCTGCGCACCAGCAGGTGGTCGCAAAAGGCGTCGAAGCGGTCGCAATCGAGGCCGGGGCCGGCGCCGCTGGCGGCGATGCGCGCGCCCATCTCGTCGGCGAACACCTGGTAGCGCAGGCGCTGCGCGGCGCGCACCTCCTCCTCGCTGGCGGCCCAGCTCACCTCGAGCGGCCCGGGGCGGCCCGAGGGGGGCCCGAGCGTGGCGGGAGCGCTTTCAATGTCGGTCTCGACTTGGTACAAAATGGCCATGCTGCCCCCTAATTGGACGGTGGATATTGTGCGATCAAGACCTGCTGCTTGCGGTTCAACCGGGCCAGCGCGAGCAAGCCGATCGGTCGGACGCCGGCGCGGCGCAGCTGGTCGCCGATCGAAAACAGCAGCCGCTGCTTGGCGAACACCATGCGCAAGCCCTGCCACAGGCCGATGCGCGGGTCCCACGCATGGATCGCCTCGGACCCGGCGCCGTTGATCTCGATAATGGTGAAACCACGCCCCTCGCACAATTCGTCCAGCCGCTCGAAGCGCACGTCGAAGCGGCCGCAATAGAACAGCGGCATGTCGCGCGCGATGGCGTCCACCGCCGCCGTCAGCCGCGGCGTCACCAGCGCGGTGGCGTCGCGGTACAGGCCACCGACGCGCGTCGAACCGATCGTCGCCAGGCGCACGCTTTGTCCGGCGGGCGGCACCTGCTCGTGCAGCGCAGGCGCCTCGTGCCGGGGCGATCCGAGCAGGCGGCGCGCGCGCGGATCGGCCTCGATCAGCGCTTTCAGGCTGCGCACGCCATCGCCTGTCACGCGTGGAAAAAAACGCAAAGCCAGTCCGGTGATGCTGGCCCGTCCAGTGGCGGGATCGCGCGCGTAGAAGATGCCCGCCTCGCCCTCCTGCGCCAGATAGGTTTGCAGCACCACGGTCTGGTCGCGCGGGAAGGCGGCCACATATGCCGCCAGTTCGGTCAGCGAGTCGACCCGGCGCACGCCGAAGCCGCACAGGCCCAGGTCCGGCTTGGCGATCAGCGGGAACGCCAGGCCGGCCTCGGCGACGCGCGCGGCCAGCTGGTCCTGCGTCAGCGGCGCGGCGGTGGAGATGCCGACAAAGGGCGCCGTGGCCGCGCGCGCGACCGCACCCATGCCGCTGAAGTATTCGAGCTTGCCCTCGCCCACCAGCCCGCCCGCGGTCAAGGCCGGATTGGCGCAGGACGGCAGGGTCGCGCTGCGGTAGATGAGCGCCAGCCAAAGCCACTGCACGGTCAGCGGAACGCAGATCAGCCACTTCGGCATCCGTTCGAGCAGGCTGCATCCGGGCGCCTCGGCTGCGCGCTCGATCGCCGCAAGGTCGAGGCCAGGCGTCTGCGCGGTCGAAGTGTTCGAGACCGAAGCCGTCGAAAACCGAGGAACGGTTGGCGAGATGGGCAAGCCAATAGCTGGCCTGCTGGTGCCAACCGTATCGCCAGACGCTACCGGTTTCTCGGCGGTTTGGGCCGGACATCTTCCACCGCGCAGACTCCTAGTGCCCATCGTCACCCCCGGCGGCGCGCACCGCGACCAGGCCCACCACGGCAATGCGCTCGGCGCGGCGGTAGGCCGGCCGCTCCAGCTCCTCGCCGAACACGTCCGGATCGATCTCCTCGTAGGACCAGCGGCAGCGCGCCGCGTCCAGTATCGGCGCCACTTCATCGAGGAAGGGATCGCCGGCGCCGAGCATGGCCACGCCGGTGTAGAGAATCAGGCGGCCGCCGGGCGCCAGGCGCGCCACCGCCTCGGCGGCGATGCGCACACTGAGCGAGCGCCCCAGCCGCTCGCCGCCATGGCGATAGGCGCGGCCGGCCTCGTCGTCGAGGTAGGGCGGGTTGGAGACGATCAAATCGTACTCGCCCTCCAGCGTCGACAGCGCGTCGCCCTCGGCCAGCCGCACCGCCATTCCCGCCACGCCCGCGTTGACCGCCGCCAGCGCGAGGGCGGCCGGGTTGATGTCGTTGAGCGTGAGCTCGTACGGCAGCTCGCGCTGCATGAGCGTGCGCGCGGCGACGATGCCGCCCGCCCCGCTGCCGCAGCCGATATCGAGGATACGGCACGGTCCCGCGCCGGGCATCCCGGCGCCGCGCAGGGTGTCGCCGATCAGGCGCGCGAAGCGGTAAGTGTCGGGGCCGAAGAACACCGCGTCGTCCTGCGTGGTCGGAAAGGACGAGTGCAGGAACAGGTCCGTGCCAAGCGAGGCGATGCGCAGCGCGCTGCGCCATTGGCCGCCATCGGCGCGCAGCAGTGCGGCGTCGTCCAGCGCGCGCGCGATCGGCGCGGGCAGATCGGCCATCGTGAACGGCAGGTTCCAGCCGAAGATGTCGCGCAGGTTCGGCGATGACGGACCTGGGCGGGCGAGCACGCGCTGATGCGTCAGCGGCGTGACGACGGTGAAGCGGTAACGTTCGCGCGCCACCGCGCGCAGCAGCTGTTCCAACGCGGCCGGCCGCTGGTCCGTCATACCTGCTCTTCCAGCGCCAACCGCGTGGACAGCGAGCCGATACCGAGTTCGTCGCGGTAACGCACGAAGCAGCGCTGGCCGCAGTACAGGCGCATGAGCGCGCCCTCGGCCAGGAAGCGCGCGCAGGTGGGATCGGCATCGACCAGCGAATACAGGATCTCGCGGTTCCAGCAGCGCGAATGCGACACGTCCAGCGCCGCGTGCAGGTCGAAGTAGGCGCGCATCTTCGCGTCCAGGCCAAGCCGGCGCATCCCTTGCGCCACTTTCGCTACGCGTCCGGGCGCGGTCAGCTCGACCACGCCGAGCGCGCCCAGCGAGTGATAGGCGTAGCGCCGGTTCAGCGCCATCCCCAGCATGGCGTTGCCCAGGGCGAGCGACTGCCACACGGTCGTGCCGATCGATGGCGCCAGGCCGAGCCCGTCCACCATCCGTTCGAGCATCACGCCATGCATGGCGCCCAATTTGCCGTGGCCCATCTCGTCCCAGAAGTTGCGCGCGCACTCGAGCTTGGCCTGGACCGGCAGTTTCACCTGGGTGTAGGCCACCAGATCGTCGAAGCCAGCTTCCCCAGCCGCTTCCTGCGTCAGGAACCAGCGCATGTGGGCCATCGGCGCCTCCTCGGCCAGATAATCGAACAAGGGATCGCCCTGCCCCGGCCCCCACTGGGCCAGCCCGGAAAACCAGTCGACGAAATGGTCGGCACTGCCCGCGTACCCGCTGAGCATGGGCGCGATGCGTTTGCGCAGCGCCTCGAGATAACGTCCCTCCTCCAGGCGCCACGCGAGCGCCGTGCGCTCCTGCTGCGCCCAGTCGTCGGAAGGCATGGCCGGCGCGATGCGGCCAATGTTGTAGCGAGCAAGACGCGCGTGGAAAACGTGGAGATCGGTGTCGGTGGCGGGTATGGACATGGCGCTGAGGTTAAATTGATAAGACGAAATCAGCATCGCTTACGGCCACAGGCACGTCTGTACGTTGCCGCACAAAGTGTGATGCAAGACTGGCAACACTCCGCCGCTTACCAGGACAGGCGCACCCGCTTGAGCAGCGTACCCTTCGCTCACGCGCAAGTGTTTGCGCTATCACTCCCATGCTCTCATCACATTTGCACGTGCGTCAATTTAGCAACTCTTGAAATCGTTGTCATAAAATTTATGTGGACGATGACGAAATCATGGTGTACTTTGTTAGCGCTAACACGCCTTTTCAAGGGCATCCGATGATAATAAGTGTTCATCCAAGCAATAAGCCAAGGCATCGGAAGGCGTCAATAGATACATAAATAGCATCAGGTTAGCGCAATCAAAAAAACGACGAAATCGCGCTACGGCGAGTTTGAGTCACTAAAAAACGTTTTGGAGACAACACCCATGCACATCGATACCCGATTCGCCCTGCCGCCTGGCGCGCGCCAGCCGCGCCGCGCCGGCTGACAAGCCAGCTTTCACCAATGGCCTACCGGCCCTCCGGCGTCGCCGCGCACGCGGCCGGCGCCGATGGAATACCACACGTGTTCCTCGCATCACACGCATCCGCCACACCCGCCGATGTTGAATCGGCGTTCATCATGTTTGCCAAAAGGAGATAGGAAATGCATAAAAAAAATAGCAAGACAAACAAGCGCAGGAAAGGCGGGGTGCTGGCCAGCACGGCCGTCATCGGTATGCTGTTGGCCTCCGGCGCCTGGGCGCAAGCGAAGACCTTCAACGTCCCGGCCGCCGACGCGACCGAGTCATTTGCCCAGTTCGCCAATCAGGCCGGGATCCGGATCGTGACGCCGCCGATCAGTTTGCGCGGGGTGCAAACCGGCGCCGTCGCCGGCGACATGGATGTGCGGGCCGCGCTGGCGCAGCTGCTGCAAGGAACCGGGCTCGAGATCGCCTCCGATGCCGGCAACGTCATCTCCTTGCGCATGGCCGCGCCGGCCGGGCCAAGCAGCAAGATCCAGGTCGTCAGCGTGACCGGGTCGCGCATCGCCTCGCGCGGCTTCAACCAGCCGACCCCGACCACCACCCTCACCGCCGACGACATCACCAAGGCGGCGCAGCCGAACATTTTCAACGCGATCGCTGAATTGCCGGCCCTGCAGGGCAGCTCCGGCAGCGCCGTCCTGGTGTACAGCACCTCCAGCGGCCAGCAGGGCCTGAGCTCGTTCAGCCTGCGTGGCCTGGGCGCGTTCCGTACCCTGACCCTGCTCGACGGACAGCGTGTGGTGCCCGCCAACGTGTCCGGCGTCGCCGACATCAGCCAGTTCCCGCAACTGTTGATCAAGCGCGTGGACGTCGTCACCGGCGGCGCCTCGGCGTCCTACGGCTCCGACGCGATCGGCGGCGTCGTCAACTTCATCACCGACAAGAAGTTCGTGGGATTCAAGGCCAACGTCGAAGGCGGCGAGACGACTTATCATGACGATAAGAACGTCACGCTCCAGGCTGCCTGGGGCCATGCATTTCTTGACGATAAGCTGCACGTCGTCGTCAGCGGCGAGACCAGCAAGGAGGACGGCGTACCCGCCAACGGCTTCGGCGTCGGCCCCGGCCCCAACGGCCGCACCTTCTACAATTCGCCCGCCTTCCAGGTGCGCTCGCTTGCCCAGACCACGGACGGCAAGCCGCAGATGTACGACGTCCGCAACGCCCAGCAGTTCCAGTACAACAAATACGGCCTGATCACCTCGGGCCCGCTGCAAGGCACCGCCTTCGGCGACAACGGCGCGCCGTACAAGTTCAACTATGGTTCCAACGGCGTGCCCGACGGCAAGGGTGGGGTGACCGGCTGCATCAGCCCATTCTGCGTCGGCGGCGACCTGTCCGGCACTTCGGGCAACGGCACCAGCCTGGCCTCCATGCTCAAACGCGACGACGTCTACTCGCGCGTGAGCTATGCGCTCGACGCCAACAACGAGATCTACTTCACCGCCAACCTGGCCAATGTGAAGTCGTCCAACACGCCGAACCCGGGCGCGCCGAAAAACGCCAACCTGACCATCCAGTGCGATAACCCCTACCTTCCCGCCTCCATCAAGGCGGCCTGCCTGACCAACAACATCACCAGCTTCCAGTACGGCACCGGCAACGCTTCGTTCCCACGAAACATCAGCGTCGAGCCGACCCGCAAGCAGGAACGTTTCGTGATCGGCGCCGAAGGCAGCTTCGATGCGCTCGGCACCAACTGGAACTACAACGGCTATTACCAGAACGGTACCAACCACACCGACCTGTACGTGTACGACATCATACTCAACGCCCGTTACAACGCCGCCATCGATGCGGTCGCGCTGGCCGACGGCACGGTGGTCTGCCGCAGCGTCGCCGCGCGCGGTGCAGGTTGCCAGCCTTTGAACATCATCGGCAACGTCCAGCAAAGCGCCGCTGCGCTGGCCTACGTGCTGCCGCCTAACGGACCTGAGCAACACACCCGCCAGACCCAGAACGTCGCCAGCTTCAACGTGACGGGCGAGCCGTTTTCGCTGTGGGCCGGCCCGGTGGCCTTCGCGACCGGTCTCGAATACCGCCGCGAAGCCTACCAGGTCCGCGCCGACCCGTACGGCAATGGCGTGACGGCGGACAGCCCGAATTCGGCGGCCTACCCGGCCGATCCGGTGCTCAACGCCACCACCGGCGGCAACTGGTTCGCCGGCAACTACCGCAACGGCCAAGGCGCCTATAGTGTCAAGGAAGCTTATCTCGAAACCAATATCCCGGTGCTGAAGTCGGCAAGCTGGGGCGAAGCCAACATCAACATCGCCGCCCGCGCCACCAACTACAGCACGTCGGGCAACGCCAACACCTGGAAAGTGGGCGGCACCTGGCAAACCGGCATCGACGGGGTGCGCCTGCGCGGTGTGACCTCGCGCGACGTGCGTGCGCCGAACCTGAGCGACCTGTATGCGCCGGCCGTGACGACCAACAACGTCGTCAAGCATAACGGCAGCACGCTGACGGTGCAGCAGCAGGTGGTCGGCAACACCCTGCTCAAGCCTGAAGTGGCGCGCAGCACCGAGCTGGGCATCATCCTGGCACAGCCGACCTGGGCTCCAGGCTTCAGCGCCTCGATCGACTACTACAAGATCAAGGTCAATGGCGTGATTTCGACCCTCGGCCTGCAGCAGGAAGTCGATCTGTGCGATGCCGGCTACCAGGACCTGTGCGCCGCCATGGTGTTGAACAGCCCGGTACCGACGAACAACTACGTTCGTTTACAAGAGTTCAACCTGGCCTCGCTCGATCTGAAGGGTTTCGATATCGAGACCTCGTACCGGACCAAACTGGCTGCCCTGAGCCTGCCTGGTTCCTTCACCGTGCGCGCGCTCGCCACCCACACCATCAGCAACATCACCAATCCTGGGGTGCCAGGCACCATTCCGACCGAGTCGGCCGGCGTGAACCTGGGCGCGACGCCGAACTGGAAACTGCTGGCAAGCCAGGGCTGGTCCAGCGACAAGGCCAGCCTGACGCTGACCGAGCGCTGGATCAGCAACGGTGTGTACAGCAACGAGTACATCGAGTGCCAGACCAATTGCCCGGTCGCCACGGGGCTGCATCCGACCATCGACAACAACCACATGAAGGGTGCGCTGTACTTCGACCTTGGCGGAACCTACAAGATCTCCGACAGCATGATGGCCTACTTCAAGATCGACAACGTGGCCGACAAGAACGCGCCGGCCGCGCCCCAGACCAATGTCGGCTACGACATCAACCCGGCCTTGTATGACGTGCTTGGACGCATGTATCGCGGTGGCATCCGCTTCACGTTCTAAATCAGCCTAGCGACCGACGCGGACGGGATTTTTTCCCCTCCGCGTTTTTTCCATTTTCAACTCATTATTTCCGAAAAACTATGCATACCGACTTAGCTCTCGCAGCATTTTTTGGCATCGCTCCCGCCGCCTGGACGGTGGGCGCCGTGGCGCTCTCGGTCGTCCTGCTGACCGTGATGATTGCGTGGGGGCGGGTACAGCCCTTCCTGGCCTTCGTCATCGTGGCGATGCTGGCGGCGGTGCTGCTCGGTCAGCCGCTCGACACCATTCCCAAAGCCATAGAAACCGGCATAGGCGACCTGCTCGGCTCGCTCGCCGTCATCATCTGCCTGGGCGCCGTGTTCGGCAAACTGATCGCCGACAGCGGCGCCGCGCAGAAGATCGCCACCACCTTGATCAATATCTCAGGCCAAAGGCGCATGCCGCTCGCGCTCACCCTGACCGGGTTCATCGTCGGCATCCCCTTGTACTACAACGTCGGCTTCGTGCTGATGGTGCCGCTGATCTTCTCGCTCGTATTCCAGTCCGGCCGTCCCGCCGTGGCGCTGGCCATCCCGCTGCTGGCCGGCCTGTCGATCGCCCACGGCTTCCTGCCGCCCCACCCTTCGCCCACCGCGCTGGTGGCGGCCTTCCATGGCGACCTCGGCACGACATTGCTGTACGGGCTGTTCGTCGCCATCCCCACGCTGCTCATCGCCGGGCCCTTGTTCGCCATGAGCCTGAAGAAAATCCATAGCGAACCGCTGGCCATCTTCCGCACCGAAAGCCGCACCGACGCCGAGTTGCCGGGCGCCGTCAACAGCTTCGTCACCGCCCTCCTGCCTGTCATGCTGCTGGCCGGGGCCACCGTGCTGACCACGCGCCCGATCGCCAATCCGGCGCTGATGCGTGCCATCACCTTCGTCGCCAACCCCATGGTCGTCATGCTGGTCGCCTACAGCGCCGCCATCGTCTCGCTCGGCCTCATGCGCGGGCGCTCCATGGCCACCTTGATGAAAGGCGCCGAGCAAGGCTTGCGCGACATCGCGCCCATCCTGCTCATCATCGCCGGCGCGGGCGCCCTCAAACAAGTGTTCGTCATGTCCGGCGTGTCCGATCTGCTGGGTTCGAAGCTGGGCGCCCTTCCGATCTCGCCACTGGTGCTGGGCTGGCTGATCGCCACCGTGATCCGCATCTGCCTCGGCTCGGCCACCGTCGCCGGCCTGACCGCGGCGGGCATCGTCGCGCCGCTGGTGCTCAGCTCGGGCGTGAACCCCAACCTGATGGCCCTGGCCGTGGGCGCGGGCAGCTTGATGTGCTCGCACGTCAACGACTCGGCCTTCTGGATGTTCAAGGAATACTTCAACCTGTCGCTGAAGGACACCTTCCGCTCATGGACCATGATGGAGACGCTGGCCGGCATTTTCGGGCTGCTCTTGACCTTGCTGCTGGAGCGCCTGCTGTAATTGCTCGTCCCCCAGGGGCCGCGATCAAAGACCGGAGCGGCCATCGCGCGTCACCAGCACGCGGTCGATCAGGCCGTACTCCGCCCCCTGGTGGGCCGACATGTAATTGTCGCGGTCCGAATCCTTTTCAATCTGCGCCAGCGTTTGCCCGGTTCGCTCGGCCAGGATGGTGTTGAGGCGATGCCGCTGGTACAGCACTTCGCGCGCCTGGATTTCGATATCGGACGCCACGCCCTGCGAGCCGCCGTGCGGCTGGTGGATCATGATGCGCGCGTTGGGCAAGGCGTAGCGCTTGCCGATGGCGCCAGCGGCCAGCAGGAAAGAGCCCATGCTGGCGGCGAAGCCCGTGCACAGGGTGGATACGTCGGGTTGGATGAACTGCATCGTGTCGTAGACCGCCATGCCGGCATACACCGAGCCGCCCGGCGAGTTGATGTACAGCGCGATATCCTTGTCCGGATTGTCCGACTCCAGGAACAGCAGCTGCGCGACGATCAGGTTGGCCGATTGCTCGGTCACTTCGCCCACGAGGAAAATCACGCGCTCTTTCAGCAGGCGCGAGTAAATGTCGAAGGCGCGCTCGCCGCGGCCTGTTTGTTCAATGACTGTGGGCACCAAGCCTAGTCCCAGGGGAGAATTCGAAGCCATGTTCGTCCTTTCGGGTTAAAGTTGAATCAAAGAGTTGAATCAAAGAGTTGATTCACTGGCCGCTTGACGCACGTGGCCGGCGCCGTGTGACGACAAAAAAAATAGATCGTTGGCGTGTCACATACGGGCCGGGCCGGACGTCAAGCGTTACCAGCACCACAACAGGAGATTCCCGATGCCAGCGACCAACGACACCGACGGCGCCTTATTCCAGCAGCTGCGCCCGCGCCTGAAAGCGATCAGCAGCCGCATCCTCGGCAGCGAAGCTGAGGCGGAGGACATCGTGCAGGATTGCTATCTCAAATGGCGGGCCACCGACCAGGCCGCGCTGGCGACGCCGGCGGCCTGGCTCACAACCGTCGTGCGGCACCAGTCGATCGACCGCCTGCGCAAACGCGCGCGGGATGCGGCCGCGGCGCGCACCGCCACGGAACTGATGCCCGAGATGCCGCCCGCGCCGCCGGAAGACGTCTTGCTGAGGCGCGCCGAACTGGGCGAGGCGCTGGCCCGCTTGCTAGCGTGCCTGTCGCCGTCCGAGCGCCTGGCGCTGGTAATGCATGAGGTATTCGAATGCGAGCATGCCGACATCGCGGCGGCGCTCGGCACCAAGACCGTCAATACGCGCCAATACCTGGCGCGCGCGCGCCGGCGGCTGCTTGAAAACAGGGCCGAGGCACCGGCAAGCGAAAAACTCTGCCGCGAATTGATACGCCGCTTCCAGGCCGCGATCAATGGCATGGACCTGCCGGCGATGGTGACCCTGCTCGGCGAGGAGCAACCGGTGTCGGTGCGTGTCGCCCCGCAATTGCGGATCGACGCAGGCGCCTGTGCCAATGATGCGTCCTACCGGCACCTGCTGGCGGCCTAGAAGATTGTTACGGCTCAAAAAAGCGATGAATTGATTACTTATTAACTCATCCGGGATACGGCGGAGACGACGCGCCGAGTCCCGGATCACGCCCGCGCTTCAAGCCGACGTATTGATCACGGTGCCCACGGTGCCGGAAGTGGCTTTAGGCGGCTCCGCCGGCGCGGGCGATGTTGCTTTGCTGCCATCGTTGTCGCCGTCGCTATCGGTACCAACCTGCTTGACTGGCTGCGAAACCGGTGGTGGCGTATAAGTTGTCGATGTGGCACTGCCAATTGCTGATGTCATTGTCTTCTCCGAGTAGGCGGATGTCCGCAACCTCTATAACGGCACAATAGCGCGAAAGCTTGAGCGGAAAATGATGCGGCCGACAGGAAGACCGTCCATGCCGGGCCCGTCGTCAGCGCGACTGCGCCAGCCTGACCGCATCATCGACGCTGAGATCGCCCAGGGCTTCCTGCGCCAGGCCCGGTATCGCGGCCCGGGAAAGCAGCTGCAACACAGGCGTCTTCAGGCGGGCGAACAGCACCTGTTTATTCTCGGCCAACAGCGCGGTACAGAATCCGCTGATGGCCTCGACGCTGGAGCTGTCCAGGTCGGGCGACTCCTCGAGACTGAGAATGACGGTGTGCACGTCGAGGCCCGCGGCTTTGACGTAACGCCGGGCCTGGGCCAGAATCCGGTCGGCGTTGGCAAAAAACAGCCAGGTTTCCGGGCGCAAGATCAGGATACCGTGGATCTCCTGGGCTTCCGGATGGGCCACCTTGCTGACGAAGTCGTGGCTGTGCCCGAGCCGCCCAAGGATGCTCACGGTCGACTCCGACAATCGCCGCAACAGCATCAACAGGCTCACCGCCACCGCGGCCAGCAGCCCGTCCAGCACGCCGAAACTCAACACCGCGACGACCGAGGCGACAATCACCAGCCTGTCGCGGTGCAGCGTGAACGCGGGGCGGAACGCCGCCGGGCGCAAGGTGTGACTGACCGCGTGGATCACGATGGCGGCCAGGACCGGCTCCGGCGTCAGGGCGATGGCCGGCAGCATCGTCAGTACAATGATGAAGAGCGCGATCGCCGCGCACCAGCCCGCCCAGCGCGACAGCGCGCCCGCGGCTTCGTTGGCCGACGTCGCAGAATACCCGGCCCCGGCCGGCATGCCATGAAACAGGCCGGACAGCAGATTGCCAACGCCGATGGCCAGCAGGTCCCGGTTCGACGCGACCGGATCGCCGTGCTTCATCGCGAAGCTGCGGATCGAGCTATAGGACTCGGCGTACAGGATCATGACCATCGCCAGGCTCAATTCCCCCACACGCAGCCACTGCGCGTACGCCAGCACCGGCAGGGTGGGCTCGGCAAGACGCAGGTCGATGGTTCCCACCAGGCCGATGCCGTAGTGCGGCAAATCGAGCCACTTGCCGGCGCCCACACCCAGCGCGATGACCAGCAGCCCTCCCGGCAAACGGGGAAAGTACGCCAACAGGAACAGCAGGGCCAGCGCGCCGACGGCGACGCCGACGGATGCCCAATTCCATGACGCACCATGGGTACACAATTCGATGACGAAACGGGCCATGTCGCCATGTTGGGGATGTACCCCGACAATGTTGGCGACCTGCTTGAGGATGATGACGATGGACAGGCCAAACGCGAAGCCCCGCAGCACCGGCCGGGCGATGAAATCGGAAATGCTGCCTATCTTGGACATCCCGGCGAGGATAAAAAACAGGCCGGTGAGGATCACCATGGCGATGGCGATCGTCAGCCTGAGCGCGTTGTCGCCGCCCCCCATCGCGGCCGACGCCGCCGCCAGCACGGCGGCCGATGACGATGTCGCCGAGACGATCGCAAACCGGCTGGTACCGACCAGGCCGTAGCTGATCAAGCCACAAAACAAGGCGATGACGCCGGCCTGGGGCGGCAGATTGGCGATGCTGGAATAGGCGACCGCTTCCGGCAGCAGCAAGCCCGCCAGCGACAGGCCGGCGATCAGGTCGGCCGCGGGCGGGATGGCTTTCGTGGGCGGCGCAGCGGTTCCAGGGTCATCGACTTTCATGGCGTCACGACAGGATATTGACGGCGCGCGCCGCCAGCAAGCCCACCGTCAATAAAGAGGCGCTTGATTCGACGATGAACAGCAGCTTGACGCGATGGCTCAAGGGCATGGTGTCCGTCGGCGAAAACGCCGTCGCGTTGGTGAAAGAAACGAAGAAGTAATCGACGAATCCCGGTGTCCAGTTCTCATACCCTGCGACCGTGCCCAGCGATTGTGGGAATTGAAAATCCGGGGGGTGGCGGTTTTTCTTCAAGCACCGCAGCGCCGGCCCTCCCTGGTCGATATTCCAGAACCACAAGGCGAACACGACCACGTTGGTGAACCAGATATTGAGCGCGTCGATCAGCAGCGATTGCCCGGTTGCGCCCTTCGCGCCATACAGCAGCGCGTGCAGCACGCCGAACAGGGCCTCGAAATTAATGGCTGAAATCAGGAAGGTCAAGAAAATCGCCGCGCGCCGGATAATTCGACGGTGCCGATGAACTTTTTCGAAATGGTCGTTGGTGGTCGCCTTGCGCATGCGGGTATTGGTCCAGGCGGTCGCCACCGACAGCGGAACAAGCAGGGCCAGTTCGATGCAGGAGGTGACCCAGGAAGGGATAATCGTCAGATCGTTAATCAGGAACCCATTGAGTATGGCCGTGAGCAAGATAGCGCCGCGCGCCAGCCAAAAATCGAAAAAGTGCGTGCGCAAAGGCATTGAAGGTATCTGCATAGGCAAAAAACTGTCCGCTGTGTGCGAGCGCATGGGACCACCCGCGCGCTCAAATGATCGGCCGCTATCGCGCCCGAATGGTTTCAGTCACCAATAGCGCCTGGCTGGCGCCCTGATGTTTGACATAGTGTACACAGATGTACACAGATCGTTCGCCAAAGCCAGGACTACGACCGGCTGTCGACGAGCGCACGATGCTCTGAAATGCGCATCCCGGTCACGGCGAGAGCAAGAGCCGGTAGCCAATTGCCGTTTCCGTGATCAGGTAACGCGGCTGCGCCGGATTGTCTTCCAGCTTGTGGCGCAAGTGGCCCATGTAAATCCGTAGGTAATGCCCATCGTCGACATGGGCCGGTCCCCAAACCGCACGCAACAGCTGCGGATTGGTCGCCACCCGGCCCGCGTTGTTGACCATCGCCGCCAGCAGCTTGAATTCGGTCGGCGTCAGGCGCACGTGCTGTCCTGCCTTGGTCACGCGCCGGTCGTTCAGGTTCACGACGACGTCGCCGAAACTGACCAGCCCCGAACGGTCCGCCACCGGCTGCCGATGACGCCGCAAAGTGGCGCGCACGCGCGCCAGCAGCTCCTCGACCCCAAACGGCTTGGCCAGATAGTCGTCCGCGCCGGCATCGAGCGCCCTCACCTTGTCGCTCTCGCCAGCCCGCGCCGACAGCACGATCACCGGCACGTTCGACCACTTGCGGATCTCGATGATGAAGTCGACCCCGTCGCCGTCGGGCAAGCCGAGGTCGAGGATGATCATGTCCGGCGTGCGCGTCGCCGCGTCGATCAGGCCGCGCTGCATGGTCTCGGCCTCGTGGATATGCCACCCGACTTCTTCGAGCGCGTTGCGCACGAATCGGCGGATCTGCGGTTCGTCCTCGACCAGCAAGGCGCTCGATGCCACTTCATTCATTGGACTCTCCCGTGCGTTCCGGCTCCACTTCCGGCGCCGGCGGCGGCGTGCCGAGCGGCAGCGAGAACGTCAGCCCGGCACCGCCCTCGGGCGACGGGCACGCTGCGATCTTGCCGCCGTGGGCTTCGATGATCGCCCGGCAAATCGCCAGGCCCAGGCCCACGCCGGGTTTGTTCGACTCGCGCTCGCCGCGCGTGAACTTCTCGAACACGGCTTCCTCCCTGCCCTGCGGCAGGCCAGGGCCATTGTCGTACACCGTCACGTTCATGAACGCGCCATGCGGACAGGCCGTGATGCCGATACGGGAACCGGCCGGCGTGTACTTCGCCGCGTTTTCGAGCAGATTGCACAGGACCCGTTCGATCAGCAAGGCATCCAGGCGCACCAGGGGCAGGTCCGGCGCCAGATCGGTACTGACCTCGTGGTCCTTGAGCAGCGCCGCGCTCACGCGCAGGGCACCGCCGACGACTTCCTCCAGCGCGTGCCATTGCCGGTTCAGCTTCACCTCCCCGCTCTGGATGCGCGCCATGTCGAGCAAGTTGGACACCAGCGCGCTCATGCGCAAGGATTCGTCGTGCAGCGCCGATGCCATCGCCAACTGCCCCGGGGCCAGCGCCGGCTTGGAGCGGACCAGCGATTCGGAGATGCCCACCAGCGAGGTCAGCGGCGTGCGCAAGTCGTGCGACAGGGCCGCCAGCAGCGAGTTGCGCAGGCGCTCGGACTCCATGTTGACCAGGGCATTCTGGGCCACCTCGATATAGTGCACGCGTTCGAGCGCGATCGCGGCCAGGGCGGCGAAGGTGTCGAGCTGCTGCCTTTGCTCCGGAATCAATATCCAGCGCCGCTGGTCCGGCACGATCGCCAGCACGCCGCGGGTGCGCATCGGCGCCACCAGCGGCAGATAGAACATCGGGCTCGACGGCAAGGTATCCGTGCCCAGGCCGGCGCACTCGGCATGGTCGAAGGCCCACTGCGCGATTCCGAGATCGATCGCCTTTGCCCCTTGCGGCATGTCGTCGGCCGCGGGCTCCGGCAAGCGCAGCCGCCCTTCGTCGTCCGGCACCAAGAGCGTGGCGCGCGCGCGGAAGGCGCGCTGCACGAACAGGCGCGTCGTTTCAAAGATCTGCTCGGTCATCAAGACCCCGGACAATTCGCGCGCGAATTCATACAGCGCGCGCCAGCGGCCTTCGCGGTGGGAAGCCACGCGCGCCTGGAAGCGCAGGTCCGACGTCAGGTGGCCGGTGATCAGCCCGACGATCAGCATCACGGCGAAGGTGACGAGGTACTGCAAATCGGCGACCGCGAAGGTGAAGCGGGGTGGCACGAAGAAGAAATCGAAGCAGGCCACGCTCACGCAGGTGGCCAGCACCGACGGCCCGCGCCCGAAGCGCACGGCGACCAGCACCACCACCAGCAGGAACAGCATGGCGATGTTGGCCAGGTCGAGGTAGGCCAGCAGCGGGGTCGCCACCAGGGCGGTGGCGAGGCTGGCCGTGGCCGCCGCCGCATAGGGCAGCACCCTGCGCTTACCCAGCCCTTCCGGCAGCTCGCCGTCCGCGTCTGCGCTGCGCGCCGGCCTGGGCGGGTTCGCCGCGTTCCCCGGGGCGGAGACTTCGAGCAGGTCGATGTCGGCGGCGAAGCGCGCGATGCGCCGGATATGCGAGCTGCGCCATGGCCAGCTCCTGTGCTCGCGTCCGACGGCGATCTTCGACAGGTTGTGGCTGCGCGCGTACTCGACCAGGGTGAGCGCGATGTCGCTGCCGGTCAACACCGCCGTGGTCGCGCCCAGGTCCTGGGCCAGCTTCAGCGTCGTGAGTATCTGGTCGCGCTGGGCCGGCGGCAGGTGGCGCAGCGAGGGCGTCTCGACATACACCGCATGCCAGGGCGCGCCGAGCTGGCCGGCCAGGCGCGCGGCGCTGCGCACGATATGCTCGCAGCCGGGGCGCGGGCCGATGCAGGCAAGGACGGCGGCGCCGGTCTTCCAGATGTCGCCGATCGACTTCTCCACGCGGTAGGCGCGCACGTCGTCCTCCACCCGGTCGGCGGTGCGGCGCAAGGCCAGCTCGCGCAGGGCGATCAGGTTCCCCTTGCGGAAGAAATTCTGCGACGCGCGTTCAGCCTGCTGTTCCTTGTAGACCTTGCCGGCCTTGAGCCGGGCCAGCAGTTCGTCCGCCGGCAGGTCGACCAGGACCACTTCGGCGGCGTCGTCGAACACGGTGTCGGGCACGGTCTCGCCGACCCGGATGCCGGTGATGCCGCCCACCACGTCGTTCAAGCTTTCCAGGTGCTGGACGTTGACGGTGGTCAGCACGTCGATGCCGGCGTCCAGCAACTCTTCCACATCCTGCCAGCGTTTCGGATGGCGCGCCCCCGGCGCGTTGGTGTGCGCCAGTTCGTCGATCAAGATGACGGGGGGATGGCGCGCGAGCGCCGCGTCGATATCGAATTCCGGGATCGTCTTGCCGCGGTACGCGATCAGCTTGGGCGGCAACACGTCCAGGCCGCCGAGCATGGCCGCCGTCTCGCTGCGGCCATGGGTTTCAACGACGCCGACCAGCACCTGCTGGCCGGCCGCCTGGAGCATGCGCGCCGCGCCCAGCATGGCGTAGGTCTTGCCGACGCCGGCCGAGGCGCCGAAGTAGATGCGCAGCCTGCCGCGCGCCGCCTTGCGCTCCTGGGCTCGGACCTGGGCCAGCAGCAGGTCGGGGTCGGGACGTTGGCTCTCTGAGGGTGGCATGGGGGGCCTTCGCGACCTTAGCGCCCTGGTGCCGCTTGCGCGTCCAGGGCCAGGTTCAATGCCAGCACATTGACACGCGGCTCGCCGAAGAAACCGGCATATTGCGAGAGCCTTTGCTGCGCCACCAGGGCGCGCACCGTGCCGGCGTCGAGCCTGCGTGCGGCGGCCACGCGGTTGACCTGGTACATGGCCGCGGCAACGCTGATCTCGGGGTCGAGCCCGCTGGCCGAGCTGGTCACCAGGTCGACCGGGATCGGGCTGGCGTTAGCGGGATCGAGCGCCTGCAAGGCGGCGATCCTGCCCTTGACGGCGTCAAGCAGGGCCGGGTTGGCCGGCCCCAGGTTGGACCCGCCGGAACCCGCGCCATTGTTCGGCATGGGGGTGGTGGCCGACGGCCGGCCCCAGAAATAGCGCGGCGACGTGAAGGCCTGGCCGATCAGGCTGGAGCCGACCGGCCGGCCATCGCGCGCGACGAGGCTGCCGCCCGCCTGCGCCGGGAAGATAGCCTGGGCGACACCGGTCACGACCAGCGGATAGGCGACCCCGGTGACGACCGTCAGTGCGGCGAATAGCACCACGGCGGGACGGAAAATGGATGACATGGTGGCTCCTTGAATTAGACCAGATTGAGCGTTGCCAGCAGCAGGTCGATCAGCTTGATGCCGATGAAGGGCAGGACGATGCCGCCCGCTCCGTAGACCAGCATATTGCGGCGCAGCAGCGCGGTGGCGCCGATGGCGCGGTAGCGCACCCCCTTCAGCGCGAGCGGGATCAGGAACACGATGATCAGGGCGTTGAAGATCACGGCCGACATGATGGCCGAGTTCGGGCTGGCCAGGTGCATGATGTCGAGCGCCTTCAAGCGTGGATAGGTGGCGACGAAGGCGGCCGGGATGATGGCGAAATACTTGGCCACGTCGTTGGCGATCGAGAAGGTCGTCAGCGAGCCACGCGTCATGAGCATCTGCTTGCCGATCTCGACGATTTCGAGCAGCTTGGTCGGGTTCGAATCGAGGTCGACCATGTTGCCCGCCTCCTTGGCCGCCTGGGTTCCCGAATTCATGGCCACCGCCACGTCGGCCTGGGCCAGCGCCGGCGCGTCGTTGGTGCCGTCGCCCGTCATCGCCACCAGCCGGCCTTCGGACTGGTAGCTGCGGATCAGCTTGAGCTTGTCCTCCGGCGTGGCCTCGGCCAGGAAGTCGTCCACGCCGGCCTCGGCGGCGATCGCGGCCGCCGTCAGCTTGTTGTCGCCCGTGATCATCACCGTCTTGATGCCCATGCGGCGCAGTTCGGCGAAGCGCTCCTTGATGCCGCCCTTGACGATGTCCTTGAGCTCGACGACGCCCATCACGCGGCCGGCGTCGGCCACCACCAGCGGCGTGCTGCCGCGGCGCGCGATGTCGTCGACTGCACGCGCCACCTCGTGCGGGTAGGGCTGGCCCATGGCCTCGACGTGCTTCCTGACGGCTTCGGCAGCGCCCTTGCGCACCTGGCGCTCGCCCAGGTCCACGCCGCTCATGCGGGTGTTGGCGGAAAACGGCAGGAACACGGCGTGCAGGTGCTCCATCTCGCGCGCCCGGATGTTGAAGCGCTGCTTGGCCAGCACGGCGATGCTGCGCCCTTCCGGGGTCTCGTCGGCCAGCGAAGCGAGCTGCGCCGCGTCGGCCAGCTGCTGCTCGCTCACGCCGGGCGCGGGCACGAAGCTGGACGCCTGGCGGTTGCCCAGCGTGATCGTCCCGGTCTTATCCAGCAGCAGCACATCGACGTCGCCGGCCGCTTCGACCGCGCGGCCCGAGGTGGCGATCACGTTGGCCTGCATCATGCGGCTCATGCCGGCCACGCCGATGGCCGACAGCAGGCCGCCGATGGTGGTCGGGATCAGGCACACCAGCAGCGCGATCAGCACCGTGATGGTGATCGGCGCGCTGCTCACGCCGGCGGCCTTGGCCGCGGCGACCGCGAACAAGGAGAACGGCAGCAAGGTCACGGTCACGACCAGGAACACGATCGTGAGCGCGACGAGCAGGATCGTCAGCGCAATTTCGTTGGGCGTCTTTTGGCGCTTGGCGTTCTCCACCATCGAGATCATGCGGTCGAGGAAGGTCTCGCCGGGATTGACCGTGACGCGCACCACCAGCCAGTCCGACAGGACCCGGGTGCCGCCCGTGACCGAGGAAAAATCCCCCCCCGATTCGCGGATCACGGGGGCCGATTCGCCCGTGATCGCGCTCTCGTCGACCGAGGCGACGCCTTCGACGACCTCGCCATCGATCGGGATAACGTCGCCCGCCTCGACCAGGATGAAGCTCCCCTTGCGCAGCTCGGAACCGGGAACCGGCAGCCAGGCGCTGCCGTGCGCGGGCGTGCCCAGCTTCTTGGCCGTGACCGTCTGCTTGAGACCGCGCAAGGACGCGGCCTGGGCCTTGCTGCGCCCCTCGGCCAGGGCTTCGGCGAAGTTGGCGAACAGGACCGTGAACCACAGCCAGACGCTGGTGGCGAGTATGAAGCCGGGGCTGGCCTCGCCCTGCCCGCGCAGCGACTGGACATACAGCAGCGTCGTGATGATGCTTCCGACGTAGACGACGAACATGACCGGGCTGCGCAGCTGGATGCGCGGATCGAGCTTCTTGAACGCGTCGGCGACGGCCGGACCGATCAAGGCCGAATCGAAGAGCGTCAAGCCCTTGCGCGACTGGTTTGCTTGCACCATGGCGATACTCCGTGTCGGTTTCATTTGAACAGCTGCAGGTGCTCGGCCACCGGCCCCAGGGCCAGCGCCGGAACGTAGTTGAGCACGCCAACGAGCACGACCACGCCGATCAGCAGGCCGATGAACATCGGCCCGTGGGTCGGCATGGTGCCGGCGTTGGCCGCCAGGCGTTTCTTGGCCGCCAGGGAACCGGCCACGGCCAGGATAGGCACGATCATCGCGAAGCGCCCGAACCACATCGCGATGGCCAGTGCCGTGTTGTAGAACGGCGTGTTGGCCGACAGGCCCGCGAAGGCGCTGCCGTTATTGTTGGCGGCCGAGCTGAACGCGTACAGGATTTCGGAGAAGCCGTGCGCGCCCGGATTGGCGATGCCGGCCTTGCCCGCATCCACCAGGACCGCGACCGCGGTGCCGGCCAGCACGAGGATGGGCGTGACCAGGATCGCGATCGAGACCATCTTCATCTCGTAGGCCTGGATTTTCTTGCCCAGGTATTCGGGCGTGCGGCCTATCATCAGGCCGGCGATGAAGACGGCCATGATGGCGAAGATCAGCATGCCGTACAGGCCGGAACCGACGCCGCCGAAGACCACTTCGCCGAACTGGATCAGAAGCAAGGGCACCATCCCGCCGAGCGGCAGGAAGGAGTCGTGCATCGCATTGACCGCGCCGCAGGAAGCGGCCGTCGTGACCGCCGCGAACAGGGCCGAGGCGCTAACCCCGAAGCGGGTTTCCTTGCCTTCCATATTGCCGCCCGACTGCAGGCTGCTCATGGCCTGGTCCACGCCCATGGCCTGCAGTGCGGGATGGGCCTGCTGTTCGGCCAGCATCACGGCCACCGTCATCACCACGAAGATCAGGCTCATCGCGCCGAGCACCGCCCAGCCCTGGCGCGGGTCGCCGACCATGCGCCCGAACGCGAAACACAGCCCGGCCGGGATCAGGAAGATGCTGATCATCTGCACGAAGTTCGACAGCGCCGTCGGATTCTCGTAGGGATGGGCCGAATTGGCGTTGAAGAAGCCGCCGCCGTTGGTGCCGAGCATCTTGATCGCTTCCTGCGACGCGACCGGTCCCATCGCGAGGGTTTGGGTGGTGGCGGTCAGCGTCTCCAGCACCGGCCGCCCCTTGGCGTCCTGCAGGGGCTGGCCGTCCGGGCCGTTCCTGGGCTGGGTGTAGGAGACCGGATCGATCAAGGCCACGGTCTTGTAGGCCGAGAAGTTCTGGATCACGCCCGTGCTGGTGAGGAAAACGGCATACAGCAGCGACAGGGGCAGCAGAAGGTACAGGGTCGAGCGCGTGATGTCGACCCAGAAATTGCCGATCGACGCAGCCGAGCGCGCGCTAAAGCCGCGGATCAGCGCGAAGGCGACGGCGATGCCGGTCGCCGCCGAGAAGAAATTCTGCCCGGTTAAGGCCAGCATCTGGGTCAGGTAGCTCATCGCCTGTTCACCGCTGTAGCCCTGCCAGTTGGTGTTGCTGACAAAACTGACCGCCGTGTTGAAGGCGGAGTCCGGCGCGATGTTCGTCATCGCCTGGGGATTGAGCGGCAGCCAGAATTGCAGGCGCTGCAGCGCGTAGACGAACAGCGCACCGAGCGCGTTAAACGCCAGCAACGTGATCGCGTACTGTTTCCAGCCCATGCCGGCGGCGGGCGAGGTGTCGGCGATCCGGTACAGGAATGCTTCGAACCTCGCCAGCCAGCCCAGGCCGGGGACCGGCCCGCCCTCGCCGATCCGGGCGAGCAGGATGCCCATCGGGTAGGCCAGGGCCAGCAGGACCGCGAGAAATACGGCGAGCAGGACGAACGATTGGGAAGTCATTACAGGTCCTCCGCCTTGAGCAGGGCCACGACCAGGTAGATCAGCAAGCCCGAGGAGACGACGGCCCCGATCACGTAAAAGAGATTCATGGCTGGGCTCCCAGCTTGTCGCAGGCCACTGCGAAGGCGCAGGAGGCCGCGAAGAAGAGCGCGATCGCCCCGATAAATACGATGTCCATTCTCACCCTCATACAGGTCTGTTTTGATGGAAGAAGCGTAGCGCGGAACCTCTAAAGGTTTTATAAAATATCGGGGCCGCCGTGTAAACGCCTTGTATAAGTTGCAGGGCAAACCTGACTGCGACGCCCTCTTTGCGCGCTGACGCTTTTCTAACTTCACGACCGGGAAGCCGCCGCGTTTTTGAGCGCCCCGCGGCCCCCTGTGGCGCATCCGGGAGGTAATGGTTCGTACCGCTAGCAAGCTGCTGCGAATCAAGATCAACCTCGATCGCAGGCGCACACTGCACAGTGTCGCGGTGCCACTTCCAACGCAAACCCTCCCTCATCTTGCCAGCGCCCGGATTGCCGCCGACCGGGCTTGGCGCATCCCACCGAGGTCAACCATGGTCAAACTTCCAGGAACCAACACCACGGCGCCGGTCGACGCCCATTCCATCGGGCCGGTGCCGTCCGACGAGCGGGTCGAGATCACGGTGCGCGTGCGGCGCCGCGCTGCCCTTCCCACGCCGTCAACCACGCAGGACCTGAGCCAGAGGCAGTACCTGACCCGGGAACAATACGAGGCGGCGCACGGCGCTAGCGACGCGGATATGAACGCCGTGTCCGATTTCGCGCGCCAGTTCGGCATGGTCGAGGTAGGACGCAGCGCGGCGCAGCGTCTTCCTCTCCGGCACGGCGTCACAGGTGGCGGCAGCATTCCATACCGCGCTCGAACGCGTCGAGCACCAGGGCGGCATATCGCGCCGCTGCTGCGCCCCGATGTACGTGCCGGACGATCTCGCAGCAATTGTGGAGGGCGTGTTCGGAATCGATAACATGCCGATCGCCAAGCCGCACTTCCGCTGGCTCCCCCCTGCCCCGGCCACCGCCGCCGACGCCTCGGCTGCCTTCACCCCGGTTGACGTCGCAAAGCTGTATAACTTCCCGACCGGGCTGGACGGCAGCGGGCAATGCATCGCCATCATCGAACTGGGCGGCGGCTACCGCAGTGTGGATCTCGCGGTCTACTTCGGCGGTTTGAACCTGCCCACGCCGCATGTCGTCGCCGTATCGGTCGATGGCGGACAGAACAGCCCAAGCCTGCCCACGGGCGCCGACGGCGAGGTAATGCTCGACATCGAAATCGCCGGCGCGGTGGCGCCCAAGGCGGCGATCGCGGTCTACTTCGCGCCCAACAGCGAGCAGGGCTTTCTTGACGCGATAACGGCGGCCATCCACGACACGGTGAACAAGCCCAGCGTCATCTCGATCAGCTGGGGGGCGCCGGAGAACGCTTGGAGCGCCCAGGCGCTGGCGTCGTTCGATCAGGCGTTCCAGGCCGCGGCGGCGCTCGGCGTGACCGTCTGTTGCGCGGCGGGCGACGCCGGATCGGGCGACCAGAACCCGGACAACACGACCCCGGACGGCTTGGCGCACGCCGACTTTCCCGGCTCGAGTCCGCACGTCCTGTGCTGCGGGGGAACGCGGCTGGCCGCGGCCGGCGGTGCGATCACGAGCGAAACCGTGTGGAACGACGATCCCCAGCGCAGCGCCGGCGGTGGCGGCGTGAGCGACGTTTTCGACCTGCCCGCCTATCAACAACAAGCCAATGTGCCGCGCTCGGCGAACCCGGGCGGACGTGTCGGCCGCGGCGTGCCCGACGTGGCCGGCAACGCCTCCCCCGCCACAGGCTACCGGGTGCGCGTCGACTTCCTCAACTTTGTCGTCGGCGGCACCAGCGCGGTGGCACCGTTGTGCGCGGGCCTGGTCGCGCTGATCAATCAGAAGCTGCCAAAGCCGGTCGGCTGGCTCAATCCCGTACTGTACGGCTCCGTGGCCGGCAGCGGGTCCTTCCGCGACATTGATAGCGGAAACATCGGTTCCTACACGGCCGGCGCGGGTTGGGATGCCTGCACTGGCTGGGGCTCTCCGGCCGGCGCCACATTGCTGGCCGCGCTGGCCGGCGATGGATCGCCGCTCGTGGCCCCTCGCGAGCGTGTTTGAGCGCTGCCCCGCTATCGAGAAACGCGAGCGCCACCGCATCACCGTCCTGCGTTCGCGGCGCCACTGATCACACCGCCGGGACGCCGCGAATCAGGGCGGCGTGCGAGTTGGACCGGGCAATGCGAGGGCAGGAAGTCGTCGACGGCGCCAATGACTTCTTGCCCGCAACACTGCACCGGGCGGTCGATCCTGTCTTTCGTGGGCTGGATCCGGCAGAAATTTCCCCCACACTTTCCCGGCCCAACGCATGACCTTCACGAACAGGCACAGCGCGGCGCCCTCGCCCTTCCCGGCAGCTTACCGCTAGTTACCTTGGACCGGTTGAAAACGGCCCTGCGCTGCCCCGTCTTCGCGACGGGTTTTGGGGCGGCGCGAACGAAGCGCCTCGTTCGGCAATCGCCGCGCACACCGGGCATTTTCGCGCCTCGCCACAGCGATTTTTCCTTGCCTCCAATGGCGCGTCAGCGTGCCGCCGTGATCTTCACGCAACCATTTTCAATCATTTAATGTTAACGCTATCAATTTACACAAGACTATGCAATTATTGACATGAAGGGCGTGAAATACGCATTTTTTGATATCGGTCCAACCCGCCGATGGCATCCGACGCCCGTGCGCCACCAGGCGGCTTCAGACCGCATTGCATGGAGACTGACCACTATGACTATCGAACGCCGCAAACGTTTGCTGCGCCTGCTCGCCGAGCGCCGGTCGGCCACCGTGCCGGAACTGGTGGAACTGCTGGCGTCGTCGCCGTCCACCATCCGGCGCGACATCAGCTGGCTGGCGGCACGCCACCTGCTCACGCGCCACCGCGGCTCGGCCGAAATGCTGCAGGAGAAGACCCGCCCCGGCAGCCTGACCGACGCCAGCTTCCACAACGACTACCGGCGCCAGGCCGAGCAAAAGCGGGCCATCGCCCGGCGCGCCGCCTCCCTGTGCGCCGACGGCGAAACCATCATCATCAACGCCGGCACCACCACGGCCATGATGGCGCAATTTCTGACCGACAAGCGGCTGACCATCCTGACCAACTCGTTCACCACGGCTGAGCAGCTGCTGAGCTCCAGCGCGAACGACATCATCCTCACCGGCGGCAAGGTGTACCGTGAGCAGAACGTGATCCTGTCGCCGTTCGAGAACGAGGTCACCGAACACCAGTACGCGTCGAAGATGTTCATGAGCGTGTTCGGCTTGTCCCTGCTGGGACTGATCGAGGCCGATCCGCTGCTGATCCAGGCCGAACAGCGCCTCATCAGCCAGGCCGAGCAACTGGTGGTCATGGTCGACAGCTCCAAGTTCACCCGCAAGGCCGGGCTGATCCTGTGCGCCCTGCGCCACGTGAACACCATCATCACCGACACCGACGCGGGCGACGCGGCCGTACAGCGCCTGGAGCAGTCCGGCATCAAGGTGATCGTGGTGGCGCCGGAGCCCTTGCCGAAGGGCGCAGATGCGCTGGCCGGTGCGCTGTACCAGCGCCAAGCCGGCGCGCACTGCTAGCAACCGGCCGGACCGGGCGCCGCCGGCGGCAAGGCTGCCGGCGGCGCTGCAAGCCGCTAGGGCAGACGCTGGAAGCCTTCGGCGTGCACCACCCAGCTGCCGTCGCGGGGAAAGCCGGGCGCGGCGCCGCTGGGAGCGCCATCCCAGCCGCCGGCCATCAGCGCCACCGCGGCCAGCAGCGCGCCATTGCCGGGCAGGTAGACCGGCAAGTCGGTGTTCGGATTGTGCCCGGCGGCGGTGTAGCCATTGTTGGGGCCGTCGCTTTTCATCAGCACGTCGATCGCCTGTTGCGGCGAACCCAGGCGCGCCGCCGTCATGGCGATCATCGGATAGTCCCAGCCCCAGATCTTGGTCTTCCAGTCCCAGCGCGCCAGCACCGCGTCCAGCGTGCGCTGCATGACGGCGCGGTCCACGCCGGCCCCCGGCAGCTGGCCCAGCGCCATCAGGAACGAGGGATGGTCATGCCGGCTGGCGACCTCGTCCCAGGTGTCGGGCACGGTTTCCATGGCCACGTACTTGCCATCTTTTTGCGGCAACGCGGCCAGGTGGGTGCGGCGCCGCTCCCAGCCGGCGTCGGGGGCCAGGCCGAGGCGCGCGCGCCAGCGTTGGGCGATCTCCAGCGCGCTGGCCCAGTAGCTCAGTTCGTAGGTCGGGTTCATGCTGGCGGCCGGGTCGTAGATTTCCTGCGCCACCCACAGCGGCGGCCCCAGCACGTAGCGCTGGCCCCGCTCGTCCCAGTGCAGCATGGAGGCCATGGCGTCGGCCGTGGCGAACACCAGTTCGCGGTAGCGCCGCAGGGTGGCGCGGTCAGGCGCGCTGCGGTACATCAGCTCGGCCAGATAGATCGGGTGCGGCTGGTTCCACACGATCAGGGGATTGCCGCCCGGGCTGTCGCGCCCTTCCGGACTGGTCATCTTGGGCCAGCGCGCCCCTTGCAGGCCGCGCGCGCTGGCGATGCGGCGCGCCTCGGGCAAGGTGCGCTGGAACCAGCGCAGCGTGTTGGCCAGGTACTGGGGCCGCCCCCACAGGGCAAAATGGGCCGTGTGCCACCACACCATTTCGGTATGGTGCTTGCCGTACCAGGTCGAGGTGGTCAAGCCGCTTTCCTGGGGCGGAAAATCGCCGCCGAACTGGATCGCCGTGAGGTACTGCGACAGCACCACGCGCCGCTCCAGCTCGGCCGCGCGGACATCGGTGCTGCCGGACAGATCCAGCGCAGCGCCGCTTTGCCAGAACGCGCGCCAATGGGCGGCGCTGCTTGCCAGTACCGCTTGCGGCAGCGCAGGGGCGCGCGGCGCACCGGGTGCGTAGGCCAGCGTGAAGGCCAGCCTGGCGCCGTGGGCCGGGCGGATCACGAATTCATGGGCCGCCGGGTGCGCGAAGATCACGGGGGCGGCGGCCACCAGCGCCGCCGTGTAATGGGCGCCGTCGCGCACGTGCTCCAAGGTCAGCGCGCTGGCGCTTTGACGCACGACGCGGGTGCTGTGCGAGGCCGGCGCCGACCAGTCCAGCGGCGGGTTCTGCTTGATGCCGCTAACGTAGCCGCGCGGCAGCGCCAGCCTCACCGCCAGCGCGCCGCTGGCCAGCAGCGGCGACTCCACGCTCACGGCCAGCGCATCCTGCGTCGGGCTGGCGGCCGTGATCACCGTCACCGGCTGGCCGTCCAGGCGGAAGCGGCTGGTCAGCACGCCGCGCCACAGGTCCAGCTTCTGGTCGATGTCCGTCACGTCGCCGAGCGCCAGCGGACGGCCGTCGGCGTGGGTGTAGGCCAGGCCAAGCTGGCCCAGCGGCAGCGGATGCGGGTTCTCGCGCAGCCAGGTCGCGGCCGGCGTGTCCATGATGGTCGGGTAGTTCACCGTGGTGCCGTGCGCCGTGTAGGCTTGATTGGTATCGGCCAGCTGGTAACCGTGGGGATTGGGGTCCTCGTGCCAGGACCAGCGCGCCTGGGTTTCGAGCCCGATGCCGTTGGCGCGGTAGTACTCGGGAAAACTTTGCAGGCCGGTCACGTCGGCGGTGAAGCAGAACTGGCCGTTGCCCACGCTCAGCGGCGCCCATGGGTCGACCGCGCGCAGCTGCGGGTCGTGGCGCGCGACCAGCGCATGGCGGTCGATGCGCGGGGCCGCGCCCGCTGCGCCGGCCAGCAGCGCGCAGGCGCCGATCAGCCATCCGATCCGCCAGCCGGACCGCTGGAACGATGATGCGCCATGATTGTTCGACCTGATGTGCAGCATGCCTGGCATTCCTTTTCTCGTGCGTTGACCAATGAACCACCGACTAAATAATAGCCACTTGGAGCAACACCGCTTCCGTTCAAGCAATCACGTTACTGACCGTATGAGGCTTCGGTCAACTGCCTGATCGCTCAACGATTGACGCGCTTTCGCGTTGGTAAATACCATCAAGTGGTCCATTTCCGAGCAGGCAATGGATCCATACGGCCCGTGGTACTGGGTCTAGACAACGAGGGAGACAACAATGAAAAACAGCAGCAAGCACCAGCGCATTCGCACCAGCCATCGCCACCGGGCCAGGTCGTTCTCGGCATTCCTGCTGGCGGTCAACGTGACCTGCCACGTACAGGCCCAGGAAGCGCCGCCGCCGGCCCCGCGCGAGGCCGACGCCGCCACCCCCGACGCCAAGGTGGTCGTCACCGGCACCCGGTTGATCAGCCGCGGCTTTCTCGCCCCCACGCCGGTCACCGTCGTCGATGCCCAGGAACTCAAGCTGGCCGGCACGCAAAACCTGGAAGTGCTGCTGTCGGACACGCCGCAATTTACCGCCAACCAGCTGAGCAGCCCCACCGCCAACACGGTCCAGGCCGGCCAGCCGTCCGGCACGTCCACCCTGAACCTGCGCAACCTGGGCCCCACCCGCAACCTGGTGCTGGTCAACGGCCGCCGCTTCGCCATCACCGGCCCCGACTTCACCACCGACATCAACACCATTCCCTCGGCACTGGTCAAGCGCATCGAGACCGTGACCGGCGGCTCGTCCGCCGTGTACGGCTCGGACGCCATTTCCGGCGTGGTCAACTTCATCATGCGCGACAATTTCCAGGGCGCGGAACTGAACGTCCAGAAGACCATGGACCAGCCGACCCACACGCCCACCACCAGCGTCGACCTGACCTTGGGCGGCAATTTCGACGACGGCAAGGGCAACATGGTGGTATCGGTCAATTACATGGACCGCCAGGGCTATACCCGCGGCGAGCGCGGCGGCTGGGCCATGCCCTCGCTGGGCGACGGCTGCGTGACGGCCGCGTCGTGGTCCAGCACCACGGCCGGCATCCCGCAGTCCGTTCCGTCCGGGCAGACCTGCCTGTCGGCGGGCGGGCGCCCGGGCCTGATCTTCAGCGGCTCGTCGAACGTGCCCACTGGGCGCATCGGCAACCTGCCCACGGTCGGCTCGGCCAGTTCCAATCCGGCGCTGGATGCTGCCCTGCGCGCGGCCGGCCTGGGCGGCGTGACCACCCTGGGCGCGATTTTCGACAACACCGGCAAGGTCGTGCGTCCCTACGCCGCCCCCGGCGACGCCTACGACCTCGGTCCCCTGTCGTACATGATCACGCCGCAAAAACGCTGGATGACCAACGCCTTCGGCCACTACGACTTCAACGAGCACGTCACCGGCTACCTGGAAACCCACTTCAGCAGCAACTCGGCCAGCGTACAGATCGCGCCGACCAGCGCCGGCGGCAACTTCCTGTTCAACACCAACAATCCCAACCTGAGCCCGCAGATGCAGGAAGTGCTGCACCAGCTGGACCTGCGCGAAACCGGCACCACCCGCGTGACCAACGGCGCCGCGTCGCTGACCACCGTGGCCGGCGACGGGCTGGCCGTGCTCAACCTGAACCGCCGCTTCTCCGACCTGGGCGGGCGCGTGGCCGACACCGACCACAATGTCTACCGCATCGCGCTCGGCGTGCGCGGCGACCTGCCCAACGTGGGCGAAACCTACCTGCGCGACCTGAAATACGACGCCTACTACACCACCAGCCGCACCACCGAAACGCAGAACCAGGGCGGCTCCATTTCGCTCAGCCGCTTCCAGAACGCGGTGCTGGCGCAAAACGGCGCGGCGCCGGTGCTCAATCCCTTCGGCCAGAACCTCACCAGCGCGGCCAGGGACGCCATTTCCATTTCGTCCAAGTCGTCCATCCTGGCCGAGCAAAAAGGCATGGTGGCCAACCTGACCGGCCAGCTGCTCACGCTGCCATCGGGCGCGGTGGACTTTTCCGCCGGCGCCGAGCGGCGCTACTCGTACAGCGAATACAGCCCGGACATGTTCCTGGCGTCGGGAGACGTATCCGGCTGGAACGCGGCGCGCCCCACCAAGGGCTCGTCCACCGTCAAGGAATTCTTCGGCGAAGCGCGCGTGCCGCTGCTGGCCGATCAGCCGTTCGCCAAGCGTCTGAGCGTCAGCGGCGCGTTCCGCCGCTCCGACTACGACATCGCCTCGGTTGGCAAGGTGTGGACCAACTCGGTAGGCACGGAATGGACCCCGGTCGAGAGCATCACCTTCCGCGCGCAAAAGCAAAAGTCGATCCGCGCCCCCAACGTGGGCGAGCTGTTCGGCGGCCAGGGCACCAACGGCCCCACCGCCACCGACCCGTGCTCGAGCCGCCAGCCGGCCGCCCAGCAGACCGCCGCCGTGCGCGCCCTGTGCGTGGCCACCGGCGTGCCCTCCAACCTGGTGTTCGACCCATCGGTGCAGCCGTCGAATTTTCTCACCCAGATCGTGGGCGGCAACCCGGACCTGCATGCCGAAACGTCGCACACCACCACCGTCGGCGTGGTGCTCGCACCGGCGGCGATCAAGGGCCTGCAACTGAGCGTGGACTACTACAAGATCACTCTCGACGATGCCATCTCGACCCTGGGCGGCGGCGGCATCCAGTCGGTGCTCAACCTGTGCTACAACACCATCCAGAGCGCCGCCAGCGTGTACTGCAAGGCCATCAACCGCGATCCGATCACCGGCCAGATCGCCGCGCCAACCTACGTCATGACGACGGCGGCCAACATCGGCGGCATCGCCACCAGCGGCGTCGACCTGGCCGGACACTACGGCCTTCGCACCGACTGGGGCATGGCTGGCGCCACGCGCTGGAATGTCGACACCAACTGGACCTACGTCGACGAGCTGACCTTCACCCCGATCCAGGACCTGCCGGCGCTGAAAAACCACTGCGCCGGCACCTGGGGCGGCACCTGCGGACAGCCCGTGCCGCACTGGAAAGGCACGGCGCGCCTGAGCATGAAGAGCGGCAAGCTGCTGATCTCGGCCCGCGCCCGCTACACCGGCCCGGTGACGGTCGACTCGTACGCGCTGGCCACCAACGCCCCGGCGTTGGACTCGCTGACCAATCCGAAGATCAAGGCCTACACCTACCTGGACCTGACGGCCGGCTACGACGTGACCAATGCCATCAGCCTGACCGGCGGCGTGCGCAACCTGCTGGACAAGGACCCGCCTATCCTGGGGTCGTCCCAACTGCCAGGCAGCAACACGATTCCGGCCACGTACGATACGTCAGGGCGCTCGATGTTTCTGACTTTAAACGTTAAGCTGTAATCCCTTGCGCCAGGAGCCACCATGACCGACCTACCCGCCCGCGCCCTGCCCGGCACCTTGCCGGACACCTTGCCCATCGACGCCCGCCGGCGGCGCCTCGCCGCGGCGCTGGCGACCGGCCTGCTCGGCCCCTTGCTCTGCGCGCCCGCCAGGGCGGCGCCGTGCACGGACACGCCGGCCTGGGCCGACCAGCTGCGGCGCGAGCTCGACGCCATGGCGGCCGGCCTGACGCGCACGTTGCGGCCATGGCCGGTGCCCAAGCGCATCTTCCGGCCCGAGCAGTACGGTCATGACGGCAGCCAGCCCGCCCGGCTGGCCACGCCCGCCATCCAGCGCGCGGTGGACGCCTGCGCCGCGGCCGGCGGCGGCGTGGTGCTGCTGGGCCAAGGCGAGTACCTGAGCGGCACCATCGACCTGCGCTCGGGCGTCATGCTGGAAATCGGCGCCGGCAGCAGCCTGCTGGCCAGCACCAGCATGGACGACTATCCGACCCGCCAGGCCAAACGCCTAACGGTCCAGGACAGCAACATGGGCATGAACCAGTCGCTCATCTTCGCCGAAGGTTGCGAGCGGGTCGGCATCCGCGGCAAAGGCACCATCGACGGGCGCGGCACCCAGGCCAACTTCCCGGGCCAGGAAACGGCCGGCTCCACGCCCGGGCGGCCCTTCCTGGTGCGCATGCTCGACTGCAAAAACGTGGTAATCCAGGGCATCCACATGCAGAATTCGCCCTGCTGGATGCAGAATTACCTCAACTGCGAGGACCTGCTCATCGACGGCATCCACGTCGAGAACCAGGTCAACCACAACAACGACGGCATCGACATCGACGGTTGCCGCCGCGTGATCGTGCGCAACAGCTTCATCAATGCGGAGGACGACGGCCTGTGCTTCAAGGGCGCCAGCCAGCGCCCGACGGAAAACGTGCTGGTCGAAAATTGCCAGCTCTTCAGCACCTGCAACGCCCTCAAGTTCGGCACCGATTCGCAGGGCGACTTCCGCAACATCCTGGTGCGCAAGGTGGTGCTGGGCGGGCCGTCCGCCGCGATGCCGGCGATGAAGCGGCGCAAGGCCGACGGCGGCATCTCGTGGGAAACCGTGGACGGCGGCACCGTCGAGCGCGTGCTGGTGCACGACGCTCACATCGTGCGCAGCGAAAGCCCGCTGTTCCTGCGCCTGGGCGACCGCGGACGGGTGCGGCCCGAGCAGCCCCGTCCGCCGGCCGGCACCCTGCGCCATATCGTGTTCGACCGCATTACCGGCGAGGACAACGGCATGCGCGGCTCGTTCTTCACCGGCGTGGGCGACAAGGCCATCGAACACGTGCTGCTGCGCGACGTGACCATCGCCATGGCGGGCACGGCGCAGCCGGCGGCCAGGCCGGCCGACATTCCGGAGTCGCCCGCCGATTATCCGGACCCGCACATGTTTTCCACCGTGATGCCGGCGTATGGCTTATGGACGCGCCACCTGCGCCATCTGCACCTAGTGCGCGTACGCTTTACCAGCACGGCCGCCGATGCGCGGCCGATGCTGCTGCAAGACGCCGGCGGGGACTGCTGACCGTGGCGACCCATCGCCCACCGCATCTTCCGACGAGCGCCATGCGCGCCCTGGCCGTATTGCTGTCCGCCGCCGCGATGCTCGCCGCGGTGGGCATGGCCGGCGCGGCGGCGCCACGCGAGCAGCCACGCACATTTCACAACCCGATCATCTACGCCGATTATTCCGATCCTGACGTGATCCGCGTGGACCGCGATTACTATCTGGTCGCCTCCAGCTTTCATTTCTCGCCCGGCATTCCGGTGCTCAAGTCCAGGGACCTGGTGCACTGGAGCATCGCCGCTCACGTGCTTGCCAGGCTGCCTTTCCACCCCGCCTACGATATCGGCCTGCCGTACAGTCTCACCGACAGCATCTCCAAACCGGTCGGCCCCGGCTTGCGCTACGCCGGCGGCGTGTGGGCGCCATCCATCCGCCAGCACGACGGCAGGTTCTATGTGTACTGGGCCACGCCGGACGAAGGCATCTTCATGAGCATGGCGGCGCACCCGGAAGGGCCGTGGTCGGCGCCGGTGACCGTGCTGCCCGGCCCCGGCTATGAGGATCCGTGCCCGTTCTGGGACGACGACGGCAAGGCCTACCTGGTGCACTCCAGGGTAGGCGCCGGGCCGATCATTTTGCACGCCATGAAGCCGGACGGCACCGCCCTGCTCGACGCAGGCAAGACCATCATCGAGGACAAGCTCGCCCTGCCGGTGCTGGAAGGCCCGAAGGTGTACAAGCGCAACGGGTACTACTACATCTTCGCGCCGTTCGGCGGCGTGGAAACGGGCGGCCAGGCGGTCATGCGCGCCAGGAGCGTTGACGGGCCGTATGAACACCGGGTCGTGCTCACGCCCGGCAACGGGCTCAATGGGCCGCACCAGGGCGGCTGGGTCGACACGCCATCGGGCCAGGGGTGGTTCGTCCACTTCAACAGCACCGGCGCGTTTGGCAGGATCACCTATCTGCAGCCGGTGACCTGGAAAGACGACTGGCCGGAGATGGGCCAGGCCGGCATGCCCGTGTCCACGGCGGCCTACCCGGACAGCGGCGCGCTGTCGCGCGACCGGCTGCAGGACAGCGACGAATTCTCCAGCGGCCGGCTGGGCCTGCAATGGTCGTGGAACCACAACCCGGACGACGCGCGCTGGAGCCTGACGCAGCGGCGCGGCTTCATGCGCCTTGGCGCGGCCAGGGCGCGCCACCTGGTCGGCGCGCGCAATACGCTCACCCAGATCTTGCAGGGGCCCGCGACGGACATCGCCACGCGGCTCGACATCGGCGCGCTGGGCGAGGGGCAACGCGCCGGGCTGGTGCTGTTCGGCGTGCGCGCGCCATGGATCGGCGTGGTGCGTGAGAACGGCGTCAATTTCATCACCTATGCGGAAGGCGGTCAAGAGACCCGCGGCGCCGCGCTGGCCGGCGCCTCCATCGTCCTGCGGGCCCAGGTGCGCGCGGATCAAACCGTACAGTTTTCTTACGCCCTGCATGCACGCGGGCCGTTCGTGGCGCTCGGCCCGGTCACCCGGCTGGCCCGCTTCTCGTGGTGGAAAGGCAGCCGGCCCGGGCTGTTCACCTACATCAAGGCGGACGACGACGAGGCGAAACAGGCCGGCGCCGCGGGCCGGATCGTCGAAAACTTCGTCGATGTCGATTGGTTCAGGGTGTCAAGGCGTTAGCGGAGACTGGCCGCCGCTGCGCCGGGCGGCGCGCCATCGGGAACGCGATCGGGCAGGCGCGCGGTCGCCGCTACGCCACCACGAAGCCGTATTCGAGCATCAGCGCGGCGGCCTGGCGGTTCGAGATCAACGCACCCTTGAACATGGCGGCATGGCTCAGCTTGACGCCGGTGATGTCGGCTCCGCGCAGGTCGGCGCCCTCGAAGTGCGCATCCTTCATCTGCGCGTGGCGGATGCTGCAGTCCTCGAACACGGCCTGGCGGAAGTCGCAGCCGGACAGATCGGCATCCTGGAAATCAAGCGCCACCAGGCGCGCCTTTTTGAACGACAGGCGGCGCAGGTCCGCCCCCACCATGCGCGACTGCTCGAACGTCAGGCCCAGGTGGCTTGCCTCCTCGAAACTAGCCCCGGTCAACTTACATTCGGTAAAGTGCGCCGAGGCCAGCCTGGCGCGCCGGAAGCTGCTGTTGTTGAAGTCGCAGGCCTCGAAGCGGGCGTCGACCAGGTCGGCCGCCTGCAAGTCGGCCTGCCCGGCGCGGCAGCGGTGCCAGGTGGTGCGCGCCAGGGAGGCCGCGTACAGCGAGGCACCGGCCAGCGAACAATTGCTGAAATAGGCGTCGGACAGCGCCAGGCGGGCCAGGTCGGCCCCATCGAAATCGCAGTTCTCAAAGCGCAGCGGCGCGCCGCCATCCTTGAGCAAGGCGACCAGGTCGGCGCGCGATGGCGTAGCGCCGGTGACGGTGAAAGCGGCTTGCTGCATGGGCGATTCCCGAATTGTGGATAGTCCGAACCGGACCGAGGCGGTCATTTTATCGTTGAAAAAAGTAAGCGCAAGCCCGTAGCACCTGCGCCCCGGATCGACGCCGGCGCTTTTGGTGCCACGTGGCCGCTGACGGTCCGCCGGCGGCGCGCGCCGAACGCCCGATGCCATGGATGGTATATGCTATGGCCCCCGATGCATGAGTAGCCACCGATGGCGGCAGCAGAAATTATGTCGAAAGAAAAAACGTCAACGCTGCGCGCGCCGGCGGCCCGCGTCACGCCGCGGGTGTTGCCGCCCCTGCCTAACGCCGCGGCCAGCTCGCCCGAGGAAGCCCTCGCCCGCAAGCTAGCCCGGGAACAGAGGGATGCGCAGGTGCGCGGCGTCACCTCGATTCACGCCATGCGCGAGGCCATCCGGCAGGCCGCCCGCACGCTGCCGGCGTGCTCCACGGTGCCGCGCCTGGGCACGATGGACGCCGCGGCCTTCCGGGCGCGCGCGGCCCAGGGCCTGCCCTTCATGCTCACCGGCGTGGTCCAGCGCTGGCCGCTGTTCGCCCTCACGCCCGACGTGCTGCGCGAGCGCTTCAGCGACCTGCCCGTGCGCGCCCGCGTGGGCGACTACATCAACACCGCCTTCGCGCCGGACCGGGCCATGCAGGACATGTCGATGGGCCAGTACCTGGACCTGGTGGACGCCGGCACCGACGTGCTGCCTCCCTACCTTGGCAACCTTGAGTTGCGCCCGTTCAACGGCATGTGCCACTGGCCGGCCTACTTCGACAAGATGGGGCCGCCGCGCTTCTGGCTGGGGCCGGCCGGCACGGTCACGCCGCTGCACTGCGATTACGACGACAACGTCTTCGCCCAGGTCTGGGGCACCAAGCGCATCTTCCTGGCGCCGCCGCATCACGATGAATTCTTGTATCCGAGCGAAGCGAACGCGATCCTGTTCGGCTCGCCCTTCGATCCCGAGGCGCCCGACTTCGGCCGGTTTCCGCTCGCGCGCGCGGCCACCATGATCGAATGCATCGTCGCGCCGGGCGAGATGCTGTACGTGCCGGCCGGCTGGTATCACCAGGTGCGCGCGCTGACGTTTTCGCTGTCATCGAACCGCTGGGCCAGGGCCATGCCGTTGGCGCTCAAAGGCGGCGCCGCACTGCGGGCCGACACACCCAAACGCTGAAGAAGCGGGCCCAGCACGCAAAATTCCTGACGCACCGTTGAAAAACCTAACCCGCTCCTCGGGAGATGTATGCAAGCTATCGTTCTCGTTCCCGGATTGCTCTGTTCAGCAGAAGCCTTTGCCCCCCAAGTCGCAGGCTTGTGGCCGTTTGGACCTGTTACTGTCGCCTCTACGCTGGAAGGTAAGTCAATCGCCGAGATGGCAGCCGCAATTCTGGCGACAGCGCCTGCGCGCTTTGCGCTCGTCGGTATTTCGATGGGCGGCTATATTTGCCTTGAAATCATGCGACAGGCACCAGGGCGGGTGCTGAAGCTTGCGCTTCTCGGCACATCGGCCCGCCCGGATACCGCTGAGCAGATCGACCGGCGCCGGGCTTTGGTCACGAATGCCCGTACCGGTGACTTCGTCGCCTTGGCGTCGGACGCCTTGAGTTCAATTGTCCACTCGTCGCGAAAGGGTGACTCAACGCTTCGCGAAATAAACGTACGCATGGCGACGACCATCGGTGTCGATCTCTTCGCACAGCAGACCGATGCGATTATCGCGCGCATCGATAGTCGTCCCAGCCTATCTGCGATATCTGTACCGACGCTTGTTTTGGTCGGAGACTCGGATCCCCTCACGCCACCCGAACTATCCGAGGAGATCGCCGCAGCTATTCCCAACGCACGATTGACGGTAGTGCCTCGATGCGGCCATGCCTCGACACTCGAACAGCCTGACGCCGTCAACAAAGCCTTGATCGAATGGATAACGGGCCCGGCGTAGTTGGCGCGACAAGCGGGCGCGCGTCCGTCCTCCCTACGACAGAGTACGCGATCTTTCAGCAAGCATCGCGAGCGGCTACGGCGCCACTGCGTGCACCGATGATGGCTAGGTCACCTCGATCCGGCGCAGCCATGCTTCGCGCCAGAACAGATATTCCGCGCGCGGGCACTTCAACACGCAAACACCCTGGCACACGACATCTTCGAGCGCAACAGTCGCGCGCAGGTTTACCATTTGGCCCGTATCCTCACGGATAATGCGGTGAACGCGAAACGCAACCCGCCTGGGCTGATCAATCGCGTCATCCATCGTTTCTTGAAACATCAAGCCGTGGTTAGCCCCCCTGGCATCCAAGGTTGCACATATCTCGCCCTTGCTCTTCACATGGACCAGCTCACCGGCGGCCAACGCGAGATTCTCTTGAGGAGTAACGCGCTCTTTTCCTCTCAGCCAAGGCTGGCCATTCTTGCCACCGATACGGTTTTTAAAAGTGCGCAATACGATATCGAGAAAATCCAACACGGATAAGTCACCGCGCCGGATCTCGCGCAAAAACGGCATCACATCCCACCTCGAAATCGGATACGTGGCCCGATACAGGCTAGTCGATTGACAATGGTAGCGTCCATTGTGACGGGTCTGAAGCGTCGCTAAGAATCGTTCATCGGCAGACGGGTTCAAGTCCCGAACTGGCGCCGCGTTGCCCGGTTCAATCGATCTTAGCCAAGCCTCTTTCCAGAACAATTGGCACGCGCGTTGGCAGCCATCGTGCAATTCGCCCCCACATCGGCTATTTTGAAGGAAGACGGCGTCGCGCATACCGCGCATGCCATATCCCACAACGCAAGTACGGTCAGCGCGCCGCGCCACCTCGATTCGCCGCCCACAAAACTTCGCCATTTCGGGCATGAAAGGAAGGCCGTCGAGGCAGCCGTCCTGATCGAGTGTCGCTGCGATCTCACCGAGAGTACGAACCTCGACGATCCCTCCCTTGCCAACACTGTCGGCGTTCAAATGTGTATTCATGTTTGTCACCGCGTAAGGTGCGACACGCCGGCGGCTTTCGGCACTTGATCCCGTAACGTGCCAAGCGGTCACTGTCAATCGGGCGTCGAGCAACCCCAATTGCGATTGAGTAAAGCAAGTCCGCGTCGGCATTCCTGCTTAGGTGGACGTGGCTTGATTTGCTGTCAGGGTAATGTCCCCATGATTTGATAGGTCTTCGAGTCTCGATGCTATCGATGTGGGTCGATTGGCATTTGATTCAGCTCAAACGGCCCTGCTCGACTGCGCATGGGGCGGCTGGTCTTGTCAGCGGCGCTGACCAAGCCAGCCCGTGCGCCCTGCGCCATGCCGATATCGCGCATTGGGATCCCCAGCGGCGACCGGCGCCTCTAAGTCCCCCCTTCATTTTGACGTCGGATAGCGCTGCCCAGCGACGCATTTCGGCACGTCAACCATACTTTCCGCTATCGCCATCCGCCCGCACCGGCACCAGACGCGAGATCGCGTCGGTGGATGACATTGCGATTGCAACAACAAAAGCTCGACTTCCATCGGCGATCGGCCGCGTCCGAGGCCAGGGGCGTGACGTGACGTGGCGGGCGCTCGCCCGTGCCGACGGACGGCGTGCCAGCTTCAAAAGAAATGCAGATACAAGAGCTGCCACGACCAGCGCACCGGCGCCGCCCCGTACTCGGTAAACGGCCCCCCGCTGTTGCCTTGCCATTGCAGGGCGATTTCATCGTGCATCAAGCGATAACGAAGCTCGGCCCACGACAGGCGGCTGTGGTCCGCGCTGTTGCGACGAACCATCGCCGCCAGGTCGAGATGCCGGACCCAGACATCCTGCCAACTGGCGTAAAAAAATGCTTCGCGACGCGTCGGCATTTCCTGCGCCGAGCCCGCAAGTGCCCGGTAACGGAGGTAGCCCGGCAGCGTCGCTTGCGGCAAGCTCGTCCACGTGGCCTGGTCGAGGCCGGCACCGTTGTACTCATATTCCAGGGTCAGCGAAAGCTTGTCGCTGGTGGTGTAGGTCAGGCCGGTCGAGACGCGGTTGCTGAACGCCGCCTCGTCGCGCTGCCCCAAGGCCTGGCCCAGTAATGATGGGCGGCGCCCGCCGGACCACTCGAGATAGGCCACCGTCGCGTCGTTGACCAAGGTGGTCAGGTTCATACCGAACTGTGGCGAAGCACCCTGCTCCTTGTACAGCAGCCACTGCGGGGTGAGCCCGGCACTGAGCCGCTGACTGAAGATCAGCATGGCGCGCTCGCGCGGGTTGGTCGCCCCCCAGTCGAGACTGAATGGCGCGCCGCTGGGAGCCGCGCCCAGCCGCGGCGCGTACAGCGCGGTGAGCGACGCGCCGTCCCATACACGCTGGCCACGCAGCATCACGCTGCCCTGGCGGTTCTTCTTGATGCTGGTCGGATCCAGCGACACCACGGCACGCACAGCATCGCCGCGCAGGAAGTCGGTCGGGTTGTAGCCGGTCGCGACACCGGAATACTGGTTCACCCGGCCGATATCGGCGATGACGTCGCTGCTTGGCTGCCAGCTCAGATACGCCTCCTTGACCGTGTTGATCTCGTCGCGACCGTTGAAGCGCCGCTCCCAGTTGACGTCGAGGCGGTCGGCCAGCACGGCACGCCAACGGGGAGCCAGCGCGGCGTCCACCTGCAGGTCGACCGAGAGGCGCTCGGTCGCATGCGGCGCTTCGGCAAAGGACGCATCGCGGCCGACAGCGCGTCCGGCGCCCCCTTCGATGAACAGGCGCCAGGGGCGTGCACTTTCGGCCAGCGCGGGCGTGCTGGCCGGGAGCGACAAGGCGGCAGCATCGTCCACATCTTGCGCGCAGGCTGAGCCGGTCAGCAGTGCCAGCGCCACGGCAAGCGATCCACGCTTCATTATTCGGGCTTAAATCTTGGCAGGTAATCGCGTTGCAGCCACGCTTCCGGCACCTCGCGCTCCTGCCAGTCGGCAAACTGCAGGACCGTGACCCATTGCGGGTCCAGGCCATCGATGATGACGGTCTCGGTCGGACGCTCGGCGCCCAGCTGCTTTTGGTATTTGCGGTAATAAGCGGTTTTCAGCAAGCGCTTGCTTTCGCTGTAAAAGCGTGCCTTCACCGGACGATTGTTGGCCGCATCGACCCATGCCTCGACATGGTCGTAGGTCACGTCCGGCTTGATGGCTGCGAGCGCGAGCTTGTAGCAATGGCGTTTCTGCCGGTCGCCATCCAGAATGTCTTCTTCACCGACCAGCGTGGCACGGTAGTCCTTGGCGAAATTGAAGGACACCACGTCGCCGTTGGCGGCTTGGCCCAACAGGCGCTGCTGCGGCGAGATGCGGATGCTGGCCTTGTTGTTCGGATCATAAAACCACAGGTCGTTTCCGGACTTAAGCATGAGCTTATTGACATCACGTGCCGGGGACTCGAAACGGATCAGGCTGCGGTATTGGCCGCTTTCATTGTCGATCTTCGAGTACACGGCAAGCGTGCTCACGTCGGTCTGCTTACCGTTGCGGTACTCGGTGAGGGTGGTCGTCAAGCCGAACGGATGGGCCGGATTACGGATGGCATCGCTGGCCGCGAGAATTTCCTGCGCACTGGGTTTGGCCACTGCCATGTTCGTCGCCAAACCCAAGGTCGCGCACAAGACAGCGGTGATCAATTGCCGCTTTTTCATAGAATGAGTTCCGGAGAAGTACTGAATCGGGATCGCCGAGGCGACCGGCGTCCCTGCCCTGTAACAGCCGGACACGGCCCTGCCAGTCGTACAAGTCGGCCGCGCAGGCTTACACGTGGCGCAAGCCGTCGACGATCGTGAGTTTGGCCGCCCGGTTGGCGGGCCACCATGCGGAAATGACCACCACCAAAGCCAGGCTGAACGCCGTGCCGAACATCAGCTTGAAGTCGCCCCACACCCTGACCGTGACCGGGTATTCATAGGAATAACCCGGTGGCGCCCAGGCCAGCCCGCTATGATTGATCAGGTAAGCGTACGGCAAGGCGATCAAAATACCGAGCACACCGCCCACCACGCCCAGCAGGAATCCTTCGCAGATGAACAGCTTGCGAATACCGCTGCGCCGCTGGCCGATCGCGCGCAAGGTCGCGATCTCGGTGGTGCGCTCGACGACGGCCATGCTCATCGTATTGCCGACAGTGAACAGCACGATCACGTAGATCAGGATCGACATGAAGCCGAAGATCGAATCGAAGAACTGGATGACCTGCTTGTAGATCGGGGTGAGCGTTTCGAAATCGAGGATCTCGAGCGGCATGCCCTTGAACTGGGTCGCCAGCAATTGTTCCAGGCGTGCCTTGGCGACCGGCATCTGGGAGGTATGGACGAGCTGGATCTGGATTGCCGTCACCTGTGGCGTGGCGCTGCCGAACACGAGGCGCTGTGCCTGCGCGAGGTGCATGACGATCAGGGCGTCGTCGATTTCCTTGACACCCCAGTTTTCCGCCCGCACCACGTTCAGGCCGGTGACGTTGGGGGCGCCGCGCACGTTTGCCGCCAGCAGTTCGACATGGGTGGCGCTGGCGGCAGGCGCATTACTCTGTTCGGCCTGCGACAACGCGGCAATGCCGGCCGGCGCCGCGGGCGCGTTGTCGCTGGCGCCGGTGGCCATGCCAACCTCGACCGGCGATGGGCAGTTATTCAACTTCAACGGCGCGCACATCTGCAGCAGGCGCGCGACGCCGGTACCGACGACGGCCGAATCGGGCGGCGTGCCCGCCAGTGCTATTTGCGGGGCATAACTCAAGCTACCGTAGTCATCCCATTTGCGCATCTTGTTCTGGTCATCGACCACCACGCCGGTCGCGACGACGCTTTTCGAGACGCCGTTGGAGAAGTTGCCGGCGATGCCATTCAGGCGCAAGCTGGGCGTGACCACGACCAGCATCGGCCGCAATACGGGGTCATTCTTGACCGCGTCGATGATGCGCTGGTAGTCCGCAATGCCGTAAGCGACCGGATTGCCGCTACCATATAGAAAATAGCCTTGATGCTGGATTTGCAGGTGGCCGTGGAACTGCACATAGCCGGTTTGGGTAGAAAGAACGGCATTGCGCGCGTAGCCGCCGAAAATCAGCATGGCGACCACGCCGACCACCATCGCCAACAGCGTGGTCATGGAACGGCGACGATTGCGCAGCAGATTGCGCAGAGCAAGCGAAAACACTTTCATACACACCTTTCATGCACGGTTTCGCGACGCTCGATACCGGTAATGCGGCCGTCGCGAATAAACGCGACATCGTCGGCAGCAGCCAACACTTTTGGATCATGGGACGAGAAGACGAAGGACACCTTGTGCTCTTGCTGCATCTTGCGCATGAGGGCAATGATGGCCGCGCCGGTCTCGCTGTCGAGGTTGGCCGTCGGCTCGTCCGCCAGCACCAGCTGTGGCGAATTCGCCAGCGCGCGCGCGATGGCCACGCGCTGGCGCTGGCCGCCGGACAGCTCGCCCGGCCGGTTGCCAGCCCGATTGGCCAGGCCCACCGCATCGAGCAATGCCATTACCCGCTCCTTGCGCACGTGCGCAGGCGCCTTGGCCAACAGCAGCGGATATTCAACGTTCTCGTAGGCCGATAATACCGACAGCAGGTTGAAGTTCTGGAACACGAAGCCCAGCTGGCAAACGCGGTAATCCGACAGTTCATCGTCGGACATCGTGTTTGTCGACCGTCCCGCCAGAATAATTTCGCCCGAAGTCGGGCGGTCGATGCAGCCTATCATATTGAGCAAGGTTGTCTTGCCGCTGCCCGACGGCCCAGAAATGACGGTAAAGCAATTGCCCCGAATCTCGAGATTAACCGCCGCCAGCGCCGACACTTCAATCGCCCCGGTACGATAGGTTCTATTCACCTGTTTGAGAACAACTGGACTCACAACACCTCCGTTCAGATTAAGGGCACCGCCCCGCGCGTCTCGGCATTTGGGAGGTGTAAGCCCCGCAAATCGCGGCGTCGCAACCAGATGAGAATTACATAGGTTTAATTCTTTGTCAATATTCTGGCGCCGCTGATGCGGTAATCATGAATCCGATTTTTTGTTCCATCGTGACGCACGTGTCGCATAGCCCTGGCCCGGCTCGTAATCCCGGCACAGGCTCACCGCCAAAACATGCTCAGTCTGAATCATTGATAAGACTTTCAACGCACGTCGAGCTGGAACGGCGCGGCCGGCTGGTCGTCGCCGCTGAACAGGTTCACGATCGGCGAATCGGCCCAGGCATAGCGCACGCGCACGACGTCGACCATGCCGGTGCCGGACAGGACGACCGTATTGCCGGCCACGCGCGCGTCGGCATAGCGGCAGGCCGTGCCCACGCACACCTCGAAGCCGATGGCGCGATCGGACGAATAGGTCGCCAGGCCACCACCCGTATCGCGGAACGCGATGACGATGTCCTTACCGTCGCGTCGCGCCGACAGCGCGTAGGGACCGCCGGGCGCCGTCGTCTCGCCGTACGCGACGACGCGCGCCGCGCGCGCGAGGCGCTCGCCGACGACCGTCTTCTGGGTCGGGTGGGTGTCGAAGCGGTCGCCCACGTCGAGCGTGACGACCAGTGCTGCATGCGCGTCGCGCGCCACAGTGTTCGCCTGCGCGTCGCGCAGCTCGGCCCAGCCGGACTGGCCGGGCGTTCTCGCCGTCGCGCCGAACGACGGCAGCTGCACGATCAGGAAGGGCAGCGCCGGCTGGCCGAAGCGCTGGCGCCAGTCGCGCATCAACGTGGGCAGCAGCGTGCGGTATTCCTGGGCCGCATCCGCGTTCGATTCACCCTGGTACCATGCCGCCAGCTTGAATTTGTAGCCGACGAGCGGGGCAATCATGCCGTTGTATAGGGTGGTGAGGCTGGTCGGCACGTCCCACGGCGCCGGCGGCACGCTCAAGCCTTTCAATGCGCTGCCGCGCTGGACCTTCCACGCGCCTGTCAGCGTGATCACCTGGCCATCCGCCGTGCCGATGTTGCGGTCAGCCGGCTGGCCCGACAGGCCGCCCCCCTGCCCGCCGCTCAGCACGCGCATGGCGATCACGTTGCGGCCCGGCCTGAACACGCCCTCCGGTACGGAATAGGCGCGCCACACCCAGGGCACACTGGCGCCGCCCACGCGCACGCCGTTGACCCAGGTGGTGTCGTAGGTATCGACAGGTCCCAGGCGCACCATGTTCGCGGCCCTCGCCTGCGCCTGCGTCAATGTGACGCTCGTGCGGTACCAGGCCACGCCATCGAAGTCCTTCATGCCGGCCAGGCCGCTGTCCTTCCACGATCCGGTCGGCGTGACGCTCGGCCATGCGCTGTCGTCGAAATCTGGCGCGATCCACGCGCGCTGTGCTACCGCGGCCGGGTCGTGCGCGCGCCACCACGCCTCGTTGCGCGCGTCCTCGGCGCGCATGCCCGCGGCCGGATCGGCGCCGTATTGCGCGACAGCGTAGACGCCGTCCCTGTAGTTGCCGAGGGGGCGCAGCGACTCGGCCCCGATCCAGCCCTGGATCGTGGTCCCGCCCCAGCTGGCGTTGACGAAACCCACTGGGATCTTGTAGCTGGCCTGCAGCGAGCGCGCCATGTAGTAGCACACGGCGGAGGCGTCGCCGACCGTTTCTGGCGTCATGGGCGTCCACTCGACCGGGCCTTTGAGCTCGTCCTGTGGTGTCGCCGCGCTGTTCTTCTGGACGTTCAGGTAGCGGATCCTGTCGTTGCGCCCCCCGTATGTGGCGCCCATGGCATTGGTCGACGCGCGTACGGCAAATTCCATATTCGACTGGCCCGAGCACAGGTAGACGTCGCCGACGAGGATATCGGCGCGGCTGACCGTCTTCCCGTCCGAGCTCACCGTCAGCGTGTACGGCCCGCCGGCGCCCTGCGGCGGCAGCGCGATCTTCCACTTGCCGTGCGCGTCCGCGCTGCCGTTCACCGTGCGTGCGCCCAGCGTCACGGCCACCGTGCTCCCGGAGCCCGCCGAGCCCCAGACGGCGATGGGCTGGTCGCGCTGTAGAACCGCGTGATCGGAAAAAATGCGTACCAGGCCGAGTTCGGCCGCCTGGGCGCTCTGGCAGGCGCAAGCTGCGGCGAGCACCAGCAGGGGCGCTGCGATGCGTGTTGTCTGCGTCATGATATTAGTCCGGACGGGCGGACGTTAACAGCGCGGCATCACCCCAGCTTACCGGCAACTGCTCATTGCCTCGCGCCGCGCTGCGCGCCACCAGTTCAATCAATTTGACCCCGCCAACATCGGCGCTCAAGGCTTGCGCCGGCTGGCCCCAACGCAAGGATTTGCTCTTTGCCAGCAGCTTGCCGTCGCCGTAGATCATGAAGGTGACGCCGTGCGTGCGGTCAAGTGCGGAGTCGTCGACGCCAACCTGGGTGCTCAGCCGGCGATAGCCATGATTGCTCACCTCCAGCCGGGAATTGGCCAAGATGCCGATGCCGGCAGCGTAAGCCGTGCCAGCAATCCGCAGGGTCTGGCCGTAAGGCGTGCTGTCGGCGCGCGCGCCGCCCCAACCGGCATACATGGGCCGTTCGCCCGCGCCCTTGGTGCCAGACCAGGCGAACGATGAGCGGAAGATCGTGGGATCGGCCTGGGGCGCGGTCACGCCGTCCACGGCCGGATTGACGCTGCCGGGCTGTTCCGAAAGATAGAGGCCCTGTGCCAGTACCCGCGCACCCTGGGCACGCAAGATCAGCGTCTCGCGCGGCGCGACACGCAGCTTGGTCTCATTGGTGAACGGGGTCTCCGCCTTGGTCCAGAGATCGGTCAGCGTGATCGGCGCGTCCTTGCGGAACTTCAGCTGCTCGGCAGTCAGGTCGACGTCGATCGGGGCCAGTCCGCGATTGAAGATGGCGACCGCCTTTTGTCCCGATGCCAGCTGCTTGACCAGGATCTCGAGATCGTCGGCGTCGTACGCGAGCGTCGCCTGATTGCCGGCCGGGTCCTGATTGAGCGCGATGATGTCGGGATTGCCGACGATGTCCATCAGCGCCTGAGGCATTGACCTGAGGTCGGCGCCCATCATCAGCGGCGAGTTCAGCATGGCCCACAGGGCGAAATGCGATTTGGCTTCCACCAGGTGGTCGGCGTCGAAGTCGCCCTTACCGATGTACAGCATGTCCGGGTCGTTCCAGCTGCCCGGATGCCCATACAGCTCGCGCTTTGCCGCGCTGTCGAAATTGCTCAGCAGCCGGGCCCAGGAAGGCCTGATGTCGTCGCTGGTGCGAGAGATGTTGCCGACGTTTTTGCCCCATGCACGCACATCGGCGGCGCCCCAGATGCACAGCGACAGCAGGAAGTCGCCATCGGGCTTGTTGCGCAGCAGTGCCGCATTAATCTGCGCGAATTCCGCCTGCACCGCCGGTATGTCGGAACGGCCCACCGATTCCAGGTCCAGCACGGGCGCCAGCGCGCGGTATTGGCCCGAACGGACTTTCGCACTGGTGGCGCCGTAGGCGCGCAGGCCGCAGCCATCGACCTTGATGAAATCGAAACCCCAGTCGGCGAAGTAGAGCGCGATATCCTGATCGATATGGCCGTACAGGCCGACTTCGCGCTCCAGCACGCTTCCTTTGGGCAGGTCGGTGCTGTCGCTGGAATAGGCCTGGGAACAGGTATTGCGGCCGAGATCGGAGTAGATGCCGGCCTTGAGCCCCATCGCGTGCAGCTTGTCGGTGAAGGGACGAAAGCTGCTGGCCCCGCCCGTCACGGACGAAGGGAAACGGTCGGCCCGGATCACCAGGTTGCCCTCCGGTATCTGGCGGCGGATTGTCCAACCGTCGTCGATATTGACGTAGCGATAGCCTTTGGCGGCCAGTCCGCTGTCGACGATGCGCTGTGCCGAGCCGAGTATCTTTGCCTCGTCGATATCGGTGCCGAACGCGTTCCAGCTGCTCCAGCCCATCGGCGGTGTCGCCGCGCGGCCGGCGGTATAAGCGCTCCAGCGCGCTGTCGGGGCAAGCGGATCTGTCGCCGCGTGCAAGCTTGCTGCCACGAGGCATAGCGGTATCAATGCCAGGCCGCGCCGGCGTAAGGTCGTTTGTTTTTGCATCAAAATCTCCAATTTAATTTTTTTAATCGCCATGGTGCACATTGCCCGCGCCCGGATCGATGGCGAGGCACTGACTGTTCTGGCGGCCCGTGCCGGTGCCGTTCGCCATGTCTTGTTTTCGTTCATTTCACCTGCTGCATCAATTTCTGCAGTTCCGGTTCCATTTCGGCGGCCCAGATCTCGTACCCCTTTTCGTTGGGATGCAACAGGTCCGGCATGACGTCCTTCGACAAGGTACCATCGGCGCTCAACAGCGCTCGATTAATATTCAGGAAGAAGATGTTCCTGTTGTCGGCAAAGCCGGGAAGGATGCTATTGATCTCGTCGTTGATCCGGTTGACCGGCGTGCCGGGCATGTCCGCGCGGGGGAAGATGCCGAGCAGGAGAATCTTCGTATGCGGCAGGCGCTGCCGTAGTTCGCCGATGATGCGCTCGATCGCCGCCGCGGTACTCTTGGGCTCTCGTTGGCCGCCGGAGTTGTTGGTGCCGATCATGAGCACCGCGACCTTCGGATCGATGCCATCGACTTCGCCGTGCTGCAGGCGCCACAGGACGTGTTCGGTACGGTCGGCGGAAAAGCCGAGATCGAGCGCGTTGTACTTCGCATAGTAGCGGTCCCAGACCTTTTTGCCTGCGTTTTCCCAGAAGTGCGTGATCGAGTCGCCGATGAAGACGAGATCGATACGCTGCTTGTCCGCTTGCCGCTTCCTGACTTCCGCGAGTTTTTCTTCGTGACGCGGCATCCACCACCTTGCCCACGACTCGGTGTTTGCCATCGGCGTGACCGACTCAGGCGTTGGAACAGGCGTTGCGCAAGCCGACAGGCAAAGCAGCGCGGCCAAGGCGAGTGCGCGCAATGTGTCCGATTTTTTCACTTTCATTTGTTACCCTTTTCAGCTGGCGAGGTTGACGATTATGCCGATCAGTTGCTGTAGAGCAGACCGCGGCCGGTGCCGGAGACGTAGATCCGTCCGTAGGTATTCCAGTCGGCCGCCATCACGCCGATGCCGCCGAACTGGTGGGCTTCGTCGTTGAAGCGCACCCAGGTGGCACCACCATCGTCGGAGCGGTACACGCCCCACGCGCCGTTCATGGTGCCCACCACGTAGACCGCGGCCGAGTACGCGGCGCCGGGCGCCGCTTTGCCCAGCGCGACCAGGCTGGCGCCCTGCACGCCGGCGCTGGACGCGAAGTTGGTGAGCTTGGACCAGGTCGCCCCCGAATCGACCGAGTGGTACACGGTGTTGCCGTCGGCAAGCCAGATGTCACCCTCGGCGTTGGGGTTGACCGCCATCGAGGTGGTCCACCACGCGTTGGCGGCCAGCCCCGCCGAGACCGAACCCTGGCTCAGCGTGAAGCTGTGGCCGGCGTCGGTCGAGACGTAGACCTTGCCCGCCGTACCCCAGGTTGCGCCGCCCGAATCGTAGGCATAGACCTTGTTCGGGTTCTTGCGGTCGGCCGCCAGGCGGTAGCCGCGATCCCAGCCAGCCGCGACGCTGGGGAGCGCCGGCAGATTGGTCGCGACCCAGCTTGCGCCGTTGTCGATGGTGTAGGACGGCACCGAGTTGGCAGGCGACCAGATCGCCTTGTTGCGCGCGGTGACCACGATGTTCGATGCGTTGCCCGTGTTGGCCGCGCCGCCGGCTGGGAGCGTTGCGAACTTCGCCCAGGTCTTGCCGCCATCGCCGGACCAATAGCCGGTGCCGGTGTTGCTCGCGTTGACGACGCCGACGCCGGCGATGTAGAGCGGATCGGACCATGCCATGTCGGCGGAGTTGCCGTTGCTCCAGCCCAGGCCGGGATTCAGGGTCGGCTTCGTCGTCAGATCCGTATCGACCCAGGTGCCGACGTCGCCCGAGCTGTTGATGAAGAGATAGGGCGCGCCGGCCGGCGGCGTGGCGACGGCCAGGACGGCGGTCTCCTCGATGCCGTTGATGTTACCGCTCCAGCTAGGCGTGGCCGCGGAGGCGTTCCTGGTCTCGACGACGCCGCCGCCGTGGATGTGCAGGATGTGGTCGCGGTTGGACGGATCGATCTCGACATCGTCGACCCAGCCCGACGCGGTTTCGCCTGGCATCGTCGCTTCGATTTCGCGCCAGGTCTGGCCGCCGTCGTCGGACAGCTGCACGATCTGCTGGCCGCTCCAGCTGCCCCAGGAGTTGGTCACGCCCAGTGCGATGCGGGTAGTCGCGCCTGTGCCGTAGATGGACACGCCGCCGAGGCCGAAATTGGTCCCCGCGTTCGGGTCTTCGCTCTTGAGCAAGGTCCAGTTGGCGCCGTCGAACTTGTAGAACCGACCAGGGCCGCCGGCACCCGGGCCGGCGTCCTTGGTGAAGACCACGTAGAACATGCCGTCGGCGGCCCGTACCATGTGCGGGATGTGGTAGCCGGACACCGGGGTCGCGACCGCCGTCCAGCTTGCGCCACCGTTGGTGGACTTGTACATGTTCGAGCTCAGGCCTGCCACGCTGGCGTAATCCGGGGCGATGGCGGCGTAGATCGTCTGGGTGGCCGCGCCCGTGCCCTTGGTCCCGGTGTCGTACACGACCAGTTCGACGCCCATCGCGCTGCCGCCCACGGCATTGACCTGGTTATTGGTCATCGTGACGGACGCCAGCGACGTGACCTGGGCCCAGGTGCGGCCCGCGTCCGCGCTCTTCCACAGGCCGGCCGTGCGCGAGCCATAGAACAGCGTCGACGGATTGTTGGGGTCGACCATCACGCGTTCGCCGATGGCCCGGCCGCCATTGTTGCCGCCCACCGGGAACGGCAGGCTGACGTACGTCCAGGTGTTGCCGCGGTCGCTGGAGAGATACAGGCGGCCGTTGCCTTCAAACGTGTACATGCCGGTGACCATGTAGACGAGCTGGTCGTCGTTCGGATCGAGGGCGATGCTCTCCACGCCGTGGTATTTGCTTTCGGCCGCACCGAAACCCACACCGTCGGTGATGGGCGTCCACGACGACGTGGCCTGGTTCCAGCGATAGGCGCCGCCGATATCGGTTCTGGCGTACAGGACGTTCGCGGAAGTCGGATGGAAGATGAGGCCTGAGACGTAGCCGCCGCCGCCCCACTTCACGCTGGTCCAGGTGGCGGCCGTCGCCGGCGCCGGCGTCGGTGTCGGTGTCGGTGTCGGCGTCGGCGTGGGAGTTGGCGCCGGAGTCGGCGTTGGGGTGGGAGTCGGCGTCGGCGTCGGCACGACAGGAACCGACCCGCCTGCATTCACAGGCGAGTTGCTGCCCCCTCCACCTCCACCGCAAGCAGTCAGCAGGACCATGGCCAACAGTCCGGCCGAACGAATTACCCGGGTTTTCAGCGCCGGCGATTGTGTCAGGGTACGCATTTGCATCTCGCTATGTATTGAATTGAATATTGGAACTAGTTACAGCAATCCGCTGCGGTGCCCTCCCGGCGCCGCAGTGGTCACTCGGATTACGTTGACGGTCGTGCGTATCAGTTGGAGTAGATAATGCCGCGGCCGGTACCACTGAAGTAGATGCGCCCGTAGGTGTTCCAGTCGCCCGCCATCTGGCCGATACCGCCGAACTGGTGGGCATCATCGTTGAAGCGCGCCCAGGTCGCACCGCCATCGTCGGAGTGGTAGATGCCCCACACACCGTTCATCGTACCCACCACGTAGACCGCGGCCGAGTACGTCGAACCTGCCTGTGCCTTGCCCAGCGCGATCATGCTGGCGCCCTGCAACTGGGCCGTCGAGCCGTTTGCCGCGACCGACGCAAAGTTGTTGAGCTTGGTCCAGCTGGCACCCGAATCGGTCGAGTGGTACACGGCGTTGCCGTCGACCAGCCAGAGGTCGCCCTCGGCGTTGGGGTTCACGACCATCGACGTGATCCAATAGGCGTTGGGCGCCAGGTTCGCCGACACCGCGCCCTGGCTCAGCGTGAAGTTGTGGCCGCCATCGGTCGAGACATAGACCTTGCCCGCCGTGCCCCAGAACGCGCCGCCCGAATCGTAGGCATAGACCTTGTTCGGATTCTTCCGGTCCGCCGCCAGGCGGTAGCCGCGATCCCAGCCAAGGCTGGCAAGCGCAGGCAGGTTGGTCGAGGTCCAGCTCGCGCCATTGTTCGTGGTGTAGGACGGTACCGAGTTGGCGGGCGCCCATACCAAGTTGTTGCGGGCTGTCACGGCGATATTCCCAGTACTGGCCGTATTGGCCGCGGCGCCGGCGGGAAGGGTCGCGAAATTCGACCATGTGTTGCCGCCGTCTCCGGACCAGAAACCGAAGGGGGTCGCGCTCGCGTTGAGGACGCCGACACCGGCGATGTAGTTGGAATCGGACCACGCCAGGTCGGCGGCATTGCCATTGCTCCAGTTGGTGGTCGGCCCCTTGGTCGGCTGCGTCGCGAGGTCCGTCTGCACCCAGGTGCCGATGTCGCCCGCGCTATTGACGAACTTGTAGGACGCGCCGGCCGGTGGCGTGACGATCGCCAGGGTGGCGGTCTCCTCGAGGCCGGTGACCGGGGAGTCCCAGCTCGGCGTGGCCGACGACGCGTTCCAGGTTTCCCACATGCCGCCGCCGGTGACGTGCGTGATGTGATCGCGGTCGAACGGATCGATCTCGATGTCGTCCACCCAGCCCCAGTAGGTGCCGCCCCAATGCTGCATGCCGATCGTGATTTCGCGCCAGGTACTGCCGGCGTTATCGGACAGCTGGACGACCGGGCTGGAGGCGTTCCAGGTACCGGTCACGGCCAACGCGACGCGGGTGGTCGCGCCGGTGCCGGAGACGGACACGCCACCGTAGCCGGAGGAGGTGGTGCTGCTGAGCAAGGCCCAGGACTGGTTGAACGTCACGCCACCGAACTTGTAGAGATAGCCGGGACCTGCGGCGCCCTGGCCGGCGTTCTTGTTGAACACCACGTAGTAATAGCCGTCGGAATTACGCACCATGTGCGGGACGTAATAGCCGGACACCGCGGCCGGGACCGACACAGGGGCCCACGAGAAACCGCCGTCTTGGGACTTGTACAGCGTCGAGGTCAAACCCGCCGCGTTGGCGTAATCCGGGGCGATGGCGGCATACATGATCCAGGTCGTCGCGCCGCCACCCACGTTCGAGTTGTCGAACATGACCTGCTCGACGCCCGTCACGCTGCCGCCCATGGTGTTGACCTGGTCGTTCGTCAGCGTAAGGGGCGACAGCCCCGTGACCTGGGTCCAGGTGTGGCCGGAGTCCGCGCTCTTCCACAGGCCTGCCGTGCGCGAACCATAGAACATCGTCGACGGATTGGTGGGATCGAGCTTCAGGCGTTCGCCCACGGCACGGGCGTTCTGGTTGCCGCCCACCGGGAACGGCAGGTCGTAATGCGTCCAGGTGTTGCCGCAGTCGTTGGAGATATAGATGCGGCCATTGCCTTCGGAGGTGTACATGCCCGTGATCATGTAGACGCGCTGGTCGTTGGTCGGATCGAGGGCGATGCTTTCGACGCCGTGGAACCGGCTCTCGCCGCCGTTGAAACCCGGCCCGTCGGTAATGGGCGTCCACCCCCCATTCGAATTCAAGCGGTAGGCGCCACCGATGTCGGTGCGTGCGTATTCGACGTTCGCGGTGCCTGGATGGTAGATCAGGCCGGTGACGTAGCCACCGCCGCCCCATTTCACGTTGGTCCAGCTGCTGGTCACCGCGGTGCTGGTAGCCAGGAGCCTCGCGTCGCCGCCCGGCGCAGCGGTGGTTTTGTCGCCACCGCAGCCGACCAGAAGACCGGCCAGCAGGGTTGGGATGATGAGGCTGTACTTTCGATACATGTGGGGCTCCTCCCTATGAATGATTAGTTGGTATTGACCGGCATTACACAACTTCCTCGCTCCAGACCGGCTCTGCGCATGACTTGCCTAGTTTGTTATATATTTTAAACCTTGCCAGACCTTACCTGTGAGGCAATTGCGTCACAACGGGACGAATCGTCAAGCACAGAAAGGCAATTTGATTGCCATCACTCCTCCACCTCCGTAGCAGGGCAGGCGCCAAGACTCTACGCCTCTCACAATGGGCAAAGGAAACAATTAACTATTCATTAATCAAGATTAATGATTATTAACACAGTCTAAACCGCATTGCTTTGTGATGTCAATGGGTTATCGGTTGCGGCATCCCGCTTGCGCTGGACCGGGTTATGTCGTCGGCGAGCGCCTAGCTAACGGAGGGGAAACGGACCGGATCGGCCTGGATACGGAATTGGCAATGCGGCGTTCAATCCTTACGTGGTGCAGGATGGCTGCCAGCACGGCGGATCGTGTGCGCTGTCCGATATCGGGTGAGGCCCGACACCTGAAGAAGATCAAGCAAAATTAACGTAGAATCGACAAAAATTAACGAAGTCGAGCGGTCCCCGGCATGGAAAGCGGTCATGGAAGTTGAGGCGGGCCGTCATTTTTCACCCGGCTGGCAACAAGACGCCGGCGGGCTTAGGTCTCAGGAGTTCAGGAAATTAACGACTACCTTGGTAGGGCGGGAACCATGTCGTCCGGGCGCCGACGGGCGGCGGCGGCAAGGCGCTCCATGGTTGTTCGTGCAGTAATGCGGTCGTCACCCCAATATGCGCTAATGGATTCCCGCATGGCATCCTCGATCGCGGGCGGTACGGACATCGAGATGCTGGGCACCAGCGTATTGGTACGCGCGGCAGATTGAAATGCTGCGCCCGAAAGCTTTGCGCAGCGGTCAAACCTGGCCAGGTTCACTCCCAGGCGAACCGGAATCGACCCTTTGGCAAGATTGAATTCCTCCTGCACGGCCGGCGACAGCAAATCGGAAGCAAAGTCCTTTTGCGCCTGAACCTTTGAAGCACTATTGACCTTGAACATCGCAAAGATGTCGACGGCAAAGGAAAACGCCTTGGCCGTACCGGGGGCCGGCACACAAGTGAACTCCAGGCCGCCGCTGTTCTGCGCTGCCAGGAACACCGGCTTCGCCCAATCTCCCATCAATTGCATGCCGGCCTCTCCCTTCACCAGCATCGACGACGCCAGGATCCAGTCGCGCCCCGAAGCCCTTGGGTCGGTGTAGGCTTTAATGCGCCGAAACGTCTGCAGGACCTGTTCCATGACCGGCCCCGCCAAGACATCCGGATCCAAAGCCACGAACGCCTTGCGATAGAAGTCGACGCCGCCAACACCGAGCGCGACGCTTTCGAAGAGGACGAAGTCCTGCCAGGGCTGTCCGCCATGCGCCACCGCAACGTATCCTGCCCGCTTCATCGCTTCGGCGGTGGCGAAGAATTCATCCCAAGTGCTTGGCACGCGCGCCCCAGCCTGCTTGAGAACGCGCATATTGATCCAGAGCCAGTTGATACGATGGACGTTGATCGGCACCGCGACATAGCTACCCTTGTACTTCATGGCATCGCTGACTGCCTTGGGAAGCACGGCATCCCAATGTTCGGCACGTGCCACCGCGTCCATGTTGGCAAGGACGCCTTCTCGTGCCCATTGCTGGACGACCGGCATCTTGATCTGCGCTGCGGACGGAGGATTTCCCGCCAGGACGCGAGAGCGCAGCAGGTAAATGGGGAAGCCGTTCCCGTTGGCGGCCAGAGCAAAGTCCGTCCAGGTATGCCCTTGGCGCCGCAGCGTTAATTTCAGCACCTCGGCTGCTTTGGCGTCGTCCCCCACATCCCAATAGTGGAGCACCTCAATTTCGCCTGCATGCACGGTGGCGCCAAAACACGCAATCGTCAACGCGATTGCGGCACGCCATCTGGCAGAGCATTGACAGGAGAAAATTGCCATACCTCGCACCCGAAGCGCTTGCGCCTTGCCATTCCTGGCGAAGGCTTGGAGCAGCGCGGACGTGAACATGGCTTCGACACCAACACGCATTGCCGCTTCCTCCAGTTAATAATTGTGTGGACGGGCATCTCATCGCCAGCACCTGCACAGCCGCCACAACGCGGATTGTAACGCAGCTCCTTATCCGTTAATATAGCGTAATGTTACTTTTACTTGCTGAAGACGACGCCATTCTTGCAAACGGTTTAACTGCCCAGTTGAACGGCGCAGGCTTCACCGTCGAGCATGCTCCGAATGGCCCGGTCGCGGAATACCTTCTCGCCAAGCAGAACTTTGACATCGCCATCATCGATTTGGGCCTGCCCATGATTGACGGGCTCACCGTGTTGAAGAAATTGCGCGCGACTCGGCCCAACCTTCCGGTGGTTGTTCTCACGGCCCTCGACAAACTCGATAGCCGTGTGGCGGGTTTGAACGCCGGAGCGGACGACTACATGACCAAGCCCTTCGATTTCCCGGAACTGGAAGCGCGCTTGCGTGCAGTATTGCGGCGCGCGCGACCAGGCCCCGTCAACAGCGATGTGGCCGTGGCAGGCCTGCATTTCGACCGTGCTGCACGGCGAGCGGTCATCCATGGCGAGCCGATCGAACTCAGTCCGCGTGAATCCACCTTGCTTGAATTGCTGTTACTACAGTCCGACAAGGTCGTGACGAAGGACCAGATCGCCGCCGCCTGGGCCGGCGATGGCGCCGAAGTTGGCGTGGGCAACACGGCGGAAGTCCACATTCACCGTTTGCGCCGCAAGCTGGAAGGTTCGGGGCTGGAAATCCGCACCGTCCGCGGACTCGGATACCTGCTGGCTGTCGAGCATTCTTATGGACGACCGGAATAAACCGGGCGCACCGCATCGGTTCCACATCGGCCCCCGCAACCAATCCCTGCGCCGCCAGCTCCTTATTTGGGTATTGCTGCCCCAGTTGGTACTGTGGTTCGCAGGAGGCGTCGCGACTTACCGCTTGGCGGTTCGATACGTCAACCAAGCCGCGGACGCGACATTGTCCCAGGCCACCCGAGCCCTGGCCCGGCGCGTCAAACCGATCGAAAGCGGCTTGCTGATCGATTTCCCCCGTGCGGCACAGGATATTCTCGAGACCGATCCCAACGACCGCCTGTTCTACATGGTCAGTACGCCGCCAGGCAAATTCATCCTTGGCAACAATAGCATTCCGATGCCGCCGCAGGACATGCGGCCGCGTCTGAACGATCCCTATTTCTACGACGGTGAGCTCACATCGCCCGAATCATCGGGGCAACGCGGGCATGGGCCAACAGTCAAGGTGAGGATTGCGGCTCTCTACCTGCCTTATGGCGAACCGGAAGGAAAGCAGCCATGGATGTTGGTTCAGGTCGCGCGCAGCGTGGCGCATCGCGAAGATATCTTCAAGATGATTCTGATCGATACGCTGCTCCCCTTGTCCGCGCTGATTCCCTTGATGACGCTGATCGTATGGATAGGCACTGGTGCAGGACTGGCCCCCCTGCTGCGCTTGCGCAAGGAAGTGGAAGGCCGCTCGCCGATCGACCTCGCACCGCTACACATCGAATCGGCGCCACAGGAAGTCAGATCCCTGGTCCGCGCCTTGAACGAACTTCTGGCCTCGGTGCGCCAGAGCGTCAACGCGCAGAAACGCTTCATCGCAGATGCCGCCCACCAATTGCGCACTCCGCTTGCCGGATTGAAGAGTCAGACGGCACTGGCAATGGAAGCGACCAATGACCCGGCATTGATCGCCAGGCTAAAACTGGTCGATCAAAGCGCCGCGCGGGGAGCGCATCTGATCAATCAGCTATTGATGCTGGCACGCGCAGATCCCGAGGTCGCGATGACGCAGGATATGGCACCATTGAATGTGACGACCTTTGTACAAGAGATCGTTGCAGAATTCGTGCCGCGTGCCTTACGCGCACGGATCGACCTGGGCATGGACGACGGCGCACAAGCCGATGGGAACGCAGGGCTCCACATCAAAGCGAATGCCCTGTTGCTGAGAGAAGCGTTGGCGAACGTGCTCGACAACGCAATCAAGTACGCCGGCAGCGGCAGCGAGATTACAGTCCAGGTAAAACCGGACGGTGACCAGGTCCTGATCATCGTCAGCGACAATGGCCCGGGAATCGGGGAGGCAGACCGCGCCCGGGTATTCGAACGGTTTGTACGAGCAACCGACCAAGGTGAAGGATGCGGGCTCGGACTGTCTATTGTGAGGGATATCGTCGCACAGCACGGAGGAACGGTCGTTCTGCAAGACGCGAAACCCCACGGACTGCAGGTGGTGCTGCGTCTACCCGTGCTTTGAGCCGAGCCTGCCGCGATGCGGCAGTACTCTCCACGCTTCGATAATTATCTTGACTGCGGAACGGCGCCGGCGAGAAACCGGCGCCGCATTGAGACGATTGGGCAGCGCGAATAACCGGCGATTCTGACAACGTAGGCGCGCCGTGCGCTTGAAATGCTGACGCACCGATACCGTATCGTTATCGTCAAACAGTGCATGAAGCGGATTACTGCCCCCAAAATCGGAACAAACTACATCACCACGCCAGCGCCATGCCTGTCGAGGACCACGTGAATCAAGCGGTCACGGTAGCGCACCTGGAACGCGGCATGCGGCTTTCCGCGCAAGCGCAGGCGCGTCATCCGGCCCGCGGCCCAGTCCAGATCAAGCTCGACGCCGCCGCGGGCCCGCACGCCATGCAGCGCGCCTTCTGGCCAGGCCTTCGGTAGTGCCGCGAGGATGCGAATCTCGCCGCCCCAGGACTGCACCAACATCTCCAGGATCGCCGCGGCGCCGCCGAAGTTGCCGTCGATCTGAAACGGAGGATGGGAATCGAACATGTTCGGATAGGTTCGCTCCGGCCCCAGCAGCCCTTGCAGGATCGCGTACGCGCGCTCGCCCTCGCCCATGCGCGTCCACAGCGCGAGCCGCCATGCCGTGGCCCAGCCGGTCGATTTGTCACCGCGCGTATTGAGGGTAACTTTTGCCGCCGCGATCAAGGCCGGAGTATCGCGCACGTTGATCTGTTCGCTGGGATAAACCGCGTACAGGTGCGAGACATGCCGGTGCCGCTGCTCCGGCGCGCCCGCATCCCAGTCCTCTAGCCATTCCTGCAACTGCCCTTGGGCGCCGATACGATCGGCCGGCAGGCGGGCGCGCTTGGCCCGCAGCATGGCGGCGAAGCCGGCATCGCTGTCGTTCAACAGCGCATGGGCCTGCAGGGTCCGGGCAAACAGATCGCGCACTATCTGACGATCCATGGCAGGACCGGCGCAAGTGGCGACACCAGTGTGGTGCTGATTTTCGGGCGAGATCGACGGTGAGGTGACCAGTCCCCTACCCTGCGGATCTTCGACCAGCGTATCGGCAAAGAACAGCGCAGCGCCTTTCAAGAGCGGATAGATGCGGCGCAGGTAGGCTTGGTCCGGATTGTAGTCGTAATGGTCCCACAGCGCCTGGCATAACCACGCCCCACCGCATGGCCACATGCCCCACAGCGGACCATCGATCGGCGCAGCGGCGCGCCACAGATCGGTGTTGTGATGCGCCACCCAGCCGCGCGCACCATAGCCTAGGCGCGCGGTGACGGCCCCGGTAACCGACAAATCCTCCACCATGCGCACCAGCGGCTCGACGCATTCGCCCAAGTTGGCCGACTCGGCCGGCCAGTAATTCATCTCGGTATTGATGTTGATCGTGTACTTGGAGCCCCACGGCGGGTTGTTCCCTTCGTTCCACAGCCCTTGCAGGTTGGCCGGCTGGCTGCCCGGCCGCGACGAGGACATCAGCAAATAGCGGCCATACTGCACGTACAGGGCCGCCAGCGCGGCCTCCGGCTGCCGCTCCACAGCGGCGATGCGCTCATTGGTCGGCCGCGCCATGGGCGCTTCCGAACCGATGCGCAGCGACAGGCGCCGGAACAGTGCCTGGTGCGCCGCGATGTGCGCGCTGCGTAGCCGCGCATACGACTTTCCGGCCGCAGCCTCGGTCTGCTCACGCACCGCCTTCACTGGATCGCCACCAACGTCGGCGTAGTTCACATAGCTGGTCGCCGCCGCCACCAGCAAGGTCACCGTACTGGCTCCGCGCAACTCGATGCGATCGCCTCGCGCCGTAATGCTGCCGTCGCCGAGCGCCTTCACGCGCACCGCGTAACGCAGCGCCGCCGGGATGGATTCGGCTTCGATGTTACGACCTTCGATCAGCAGTGCGTCGGCACCATCGGCGCGCACCTGCAATGTGGACGGGCGCTGCTCGCTGCGTAGCGGTTCGCGAAAATCCCAAGGCACGCCGAGCGAGGCTGCCGCCGATGCCGTCTTGCGGCCGGCATAATCGGTGTCGCCGTAGGTCGCCTTGGCCGGGTGGCGATAGCTGAGATCGAAATTCAACGTACCGCCGACAGCGGTCAGTCGCACGACGATCACCTGATCAGGCACGCTGGAATACACTTCGCGCAGGTATTGCGTTTTGCCGTCTGTAAAGCGGGTGCTCGCGATCGCCGTGTCCAGTTCAAGCGAACGCCTGTAGGCACCGCCACCGGCCATACCCAGGAAGTCGAGCATCAGGTCACCGGCTGCACCATAGGGCATCTGCCCCGCCGGCTTGGCGATCATTGAGGAAGCAATCATGTCCGCTGCTTCGCTGAATTTCCCTTGGTCCACCAACGCCCTGATCACGGGCAGCGCAGCCAGCGAGCGCGGATTGTTCGGGTCGTACGGCCCGCCGGCGAACAGCGTGTCCTCATTAAGCTGGATGCGCTCTTGTGCTATGCGGCCGAAGCACATCGCCCCCAGCCGGCCGTTCCCGACCGGCAGCGCTTCGACCCAGGCACCGGCTGGCTTTTCATACCATAAGTCGAGGTCTTCCCGGCCATTAGGCGCCGTGGTGGCGACGACGCGCGCACCGGCCAATCCGGGAAATGCCATCGCCAGTCCCGCCGATACCATCAAGTGGCGCCGCCCTGCCGAGATACCGATATCCAGCCGATCCGCTTTTTTGCTCACAGCATCCTCAAGAGTTCCTGTTGACAAGAACGATTATGTGAGCAGGCAATTCGACGTGCAATTGTGAAAATGAATTTGGCGCCAATGATATTGAATGAAACGGCCAGAAAGACACGCCCCGCCGGGCTGCGTGCCGGTCATAGCACTCGCGGTGCGCGTGCGCCCAGCAGGCAGGAGATGGTGAATGCTGCGCTGGTTCGGCTACCCCAGATCCTCGCTTCGGGCGTTGAAATCGCGCCTTGAGCCGCGGAGGCGTTGACGGGATTGTCTGCGCTCCGGGCCCCGGCGGGAATGTCCTGTCTCGCTCAACATCGATATAGCGCAAGCACATACCGGTGCTCCGGAAAGCAATACCAGGATGCTCTACGACACGAATATACTACCCTGTCGTCGACGCATCTCAATGTGTACATACTGGCGTCCCCGGCCGGCGGTCTCGACAACGATGATGTTTCCCTGTGCTGTAGCTTGGGGCCGCATTGAACACGATTACCTTTCCAGATCAAAAGGACTCCATGAACAATTTCGATCAACGCCGTCGCTCAATTTGTGTGAGCCTGTTGGGCGGCCTAGCCAGCATGGCTATAACAGGCGTAGTCAAAGCGAAACCAACGGTCGACGAAGCCGCCAAGGTATTCCGGCTTGACGGCGGCGCGGTGACGTACGCGTTTGGTGTGAATCCAGACGGACGCCTACAAACTGTTTATTGGGGAAGCTCCTTGTCGCCCGCGGACCAGCTCTCAGCGCCTGTTCCGGTACCGGACAACTCCAGCAACGAAATGTCGATCACGGTCACGCCATTCGAATTTCCAGGTTTTGGCGGCGGTCTGACTGTGGAGCCTGCGCTGAAGGTGACGTTTCCGGACGGGGTGCGCGATCTGGATTTACGCTACGTCGATCACCAAGTCAGCGGCGACCGCATTGTCGTCAGGCTCAAGGATGTCAGCCGGGCTGTACACGTGACACTCAACTATTCCATGGACGCCGCCACCGGCGTCCTTTCCCGCTCCGCAGTGGTAGAAAATCGTAGCGCGGACTGGATCCAGATCGATCAACTGGCGGCGGCCAGCTTCAACCTTCCTTACAGCGACGACTATCAATTGTCCTATCTGACGGGACGGTGGGCCGGCGAGTTTGCCTTGCAAACGCGCCCCATCACGCCTGGCGCTACGGTGATCGAAAGCCGCAAGGGCGTGACCTCCCACCAAGCCAATCCCTGGATAGCAGTGAACCGGCGCGGCACCGAGGAAGAATCGGGCCCCGTCTGGTTCGGCGCACTGGCCTGGAGCGGCTCCTGGCGCATCAGCGTCGACATGGACTCGCTCGGCGGACTGCGCGCGACCGCCGGTTACAACCCATTTGATTTCGCCTATCGCCTGAAGCCGGGCGAACGCCTCGCGTCTCCCGCATTCCATGCCGGATTTTCCAACGAGGGTTTTGGCGGGGCCTCGCGCCTGTTTCACCGCTATCAGCGAACCCGCATCCTGCCGGGCGCCCCCACCCTGCGGCCCCGCCCGGTTCTCTACAATTCGTGGGAGGCGACCGAGTTTGCCGTCGACGAGGCCGGCCAGATGGTCTTGGCGGAAAAAGCGGCCAGCATCGGTGTCGAGCGCTTTGTCGTCGACGATGGTTGGTTCGGCGCCCGCAACGATTCGCGCGCCGGCCTGGGCGACTGGTTTGTCAACGCGAAAAAATTTCCGAATGGGCTAGCGCCACTCATCAAGCGGGCCAACGATCTCGGAATGGAGTTCGGGCTGTGGGTCGAGCCGGAGATGGTCAATCCGAACAGCGATTTGTATCGCGCCCATCCGGATTGGGTCATCCATTTTCCGGGACGCGCGCGCTCGGAAGCGCGCGATCAGCTGGTGCTCAACCTGGCGCGCAAGGAGGTCTACGACTACCTCCTGCACGCGCTAGACCGGCTACTGACTTCGAACAACATCGCCTTCCTGAAGTGGGACCACAACCGCGCCTGGTCCGAACCCGGCTGGCCCGCGGTGGCTCCCGCCGAGCAGCAACGGCTGTATGTGGCGTATGTGGACAACCTGTACAAGCTGCTGGCCGAGCTGCGCCGGCGCCACCCGCATATTGAGATTGAGTCCTGCGCCAGCGGTGGCGGGCGCGTCGATCTGGGCATCATGGCCCTTACCGACCAGGTGTGGGTGTCGGACAATACCGATCCCTATGACCGACTGCTGATCCAGGACGGTTTCAGCCACGCGTATGCGCCGGCGATCATGATGGCTTGGGTGACCGACGCTCCCAACTTCGTCAACCAGCGCGTTACCTCGCTGGAATACCGCTTCCTGTCCGCCATGCAAGGCTCGCTTGGCGTCGGCGCCAATCTCAACCATTGGAGTTCAGATGACTTCACAAAAGCGAAGCAGCTCATCGCAGCATACAAAGTGATTCGTCCGACTGTACAGCAGGGAAACCTGTACCGGCTGGTGTCACCGCGTGGTGGCTCGGCGCGCTCGGCGACCTTGTCCGTGGCGCAGGACGGCAACCAAGCTGTCCTCTTTGCGTTTCTCCACTCGGGGGGAATGCGGGACGCGCAGCCGTACATCCAGCTACGGGGACTCGATCCGGCCAAGGAATATACGTTGCGGATGATTTCCGGCAGCGTAGCACCGAAAACGCCGAATAAGGCCAGCGGCGCTTACTGGATGGGACAGGGCATCAAGGTCAGCCTGGAAGGTGATTTCCAGGCCGCCGCCGTGGTGCTCGATGCGCTCTGACCGGCTTTAGCAAGCAAGGCCGGGGAAGGCGCACCCGGCACTAAAGCTGCGCCCGTGCGACATCGCGCAGCGCCGTCATCATTGCCGCCGCCGCTGGCGACAAGGGATGATCGCTGCGCGTAATGATGCCGTACCGGTCCATCCGTAATTCCAGATTACATGGCACGACCGCAAGCATTCCTTCGTCAACCAGAGGCTGAACCAGTTCCACCGGCAAGGCCGCCAGCATTGTCGTGTTGCACAGCACACTGACGACGAAAGGCAAGTCTGCGCTTTGCACATCCGCAGGTGGTACCGCCAGGCCGTGCTCGCGAAACAGGGCTTCCAGCCGCGCTCGCATATTGCTCCCCTTCGGCGGGAGTATCCATGATTGATCTGCCAGCGCAGCAAGCTCGACCTGCTCCTGTTTTAACAAGGGGTGGTCGGGGCCAGCCACCACGAGATGGTGTTCATCGCCGAGCGGTTCGAACGCCACGCCTTCAGCGTCACGCGCGCTGCCGATCCTACCGATCACAATATCGTACTCGGCAGCGCGCAGGCGGTCGATCAGCGTATCGCTGGCGGCAACCGAGACCGCCACGCATAGCCCTGGCTTGCGCGATGCAAGCAAGCTGATCGCCGGTGGCAGCAGAATTTTGGCAGGAGTGGCGATGGATCCCACGTCCACCTGACTCGACATGTCGCCGGTAACCTCGTGATAGGCGGCACTCATCTGACGCAGGGCGGCGCCTGCCCGGCGAATCAGTACACGTCCGTATAAGCTAGGGGAGACACCGTTCTGCGAGCGTTCAAACAGCTGCACGCCAAGCTTCTGCTCTAGTTCTGTCAGCAATTTAGAGGCGCCCGGCTGGCTCAGCTTGAGGGCCACTGCAGCTTGCGCCACCGATCCCTGCCGATCAAGTTCGACCAGCAGCGCCAAATGGCGCGTCTTAAGATGGGAACGGACAAAGCTATGCGCTGAAGGCTTGATCATCATGTCGGCGGCAGGCGCGAATTCGCCTTCTCGATGCGAACAATATAGGAGGCTTCGGCCTTCAGGCGCGGCATCGGCATGCCGCCATGGGCTAACCAAGCACCGTTAAATTGCATGCCCTCAGCCGTGCCCACAGCGTCGAACAGCGGCGCCTGGGCGCGCTCCATGGCGCTGACGTCCGCGCCCGCGGGCCCGAGCTGGGTGACGCGATAGTCTGCGGCGCAATCGAGCATGGGCAGGCGAAGTGGGGGCGTATAGCGATGGGTAGTGGGGACCGGGTAATAGACGAACAGTATGATCTCGCCCTGGTTCGAGCCCGCAACATCGGCTTCCATCCCGTGCGCTTGCCACAGCAAGCCGTCCTGCCCCTCACCGATCCAGACCGGTCCGCCATGCAGGCGCCCGCGCAGCTGCTTGTACAGCGCGATCCAGGCCGACAGCTCCGCCTTCTCCGACGCCGTCAGTGAGCGCACGTCCAGCTCGACGCCCAGGTGCCCCGGCAAGGCAACGGCGGCGCGGAACGCCATCGACTGGCTGCGCCCGGTGGTGTGGGCGGGCGCCGTGCCGACGTGTGCGCCCATGATCTCAGGTGGGAAGAACTGGAGGAAGCCGCGCTGGATATCGATGCGCGACAAAGCGTCGATGCAGTCGCTGGTCCAGACCCGGTGAGTATGGCGCAGCACCGCAAAATCGATGCGCCCTCCTCCGCCCGAACAGCTTTCGATTTCCACCCGGGGATGGGCGGCGCGCAGCCGGCCCATCAAGGCATAGACCGCCAGCACCTGCGCCCGATACGCGGGCCCGCCGCCGGTCAGGCCGGCGGTGGTCAGATCGCGGTTGTGGTCCCATTTAATGTAGCGAATCGGGTGCGCGCTCAACAGCGCCGACATTTTCTCAAACAGGTAATTGGCCGCCTCTGGCCGCGCGATGTCCAGTACCAGTTGATTACGGGCTGTGATCAGTGGCCGGCCTGCCAATTGGAGCGCCCAGTCGGGATGGGCCCGATACAGGTCGCTGTCCGGGTTGATCATTTCAGGCTCAAACCATAAGCCGAACTCCATTCCCAGGCCCGTCACGTGGTTGACAATTTCGGCAAGCCCTTGGGGAAACTTATCTTCGTCGGGCCACCAGTCGCCCAGCGCCGCCCTGTCGTGATGGCGGCCGTGGAACCAGCCATCATCGAGAACAAAGCGTTCGATCCCGATCTCCGCGCCGGCGCTTGCCAACTGCTTGACCTGCTCGGGGTGAACGTCGAAATAAAAACCTTCCCATGTATTCAAATGCACCGGGCGTGGGGACATCTGCCCGCCAGGCCAGTCCAGCCTGGCCCGTAGCTCGCTGTGGAAATTGGCGGCCAGGCCGTTCCAGCCTGCCGCCGAAAACGAGGCGACCACTTCGGGCGTTTCGAGCGTGTGTCCTGGTTCCACCCTGCCCTCGCCCGGCGCCAGCCATTCGCCGAGCTGCCATTGATATTGGCCGTCATGCAGCCACTCGATCGTCTGCTGATGGTTACCCGACCATGCCAGGTGCGCGCCGTAGACCTGACCGCAGTCGTATCCGGCTCCAGGCGCGCACACGACCGCGCCAGGAAAACAATCGTGCGACGTACGACCGCGCCGGTTCTCGCGCCGCCACAGGCTGCGCGACAGTCTGTCGGTCTGCAGCATGAATTCGTGCAGATGCTGGCCTACGTACGAACGGACCTGGTCGCACTGGCCCGGCAAGGGCAAGGTCAGCGCCGCCAGCCATTGCACATCGAGCGCTTCGGCGCCCAGGTTGGTCAGCGCTGTCCGCGCGACCAGTACGTCGCTATGCGGGTCCATGCGCAGCGAGATATCGGCGCGAATCTGCGCCACCGCATCTTCCAGCCGCAAGATGACTTCGCGCCCAGGAGTGATCCATAGTGCTTCGTAGCTGGTCCAGGCTTGTGCGAACTCCCTGCCGGCGCGATGCGCTAGCAGGGCGCTCTGCCCAAACCAGCCGACCCCGAAGGTGGGCATGACGCTCAGAGGCTGGTCGAAGTCGAGCATGAAGCTGGGCAGAGGACGACTGTCCCGCAGCGCTGCCGGTGGCAAGACGCCGTCTGGAAGGCGCGGTCCCCAATACCGCCAGATCGGCGCCTCGCCGGCATACGTTTCCAATACGATCGTGCTGCGCTTCCCGTGCAGGAACACATAGTTGGCGGGCGATGTGGCTGGGCAAACGAGATTCATTGAGCGGTTCTTCGGAACGAAATTCAGGTTGTTGGGCGGGCCGGCGCCAAGGATGCGGATGTCGGCAAGTTCAGGGAACCTCGAAAAACCTACTGCGCGTCGAAATTTTCGCCCTGCGATGCTCGCCGTACCGCCGTACGGCTGCGCGTCTCGGACGAAACTTTTCGCCGCTCGCTACGGGTTTTCGAGGTTCCCTCAAACAATGGTAATGCCAAATGCGAGTGCCTGCAATCGATTCCAATAACTTGCAACAAGACGCATTGGAATCGATTGCATTACCTTGCGTTCGCAGGTATATTGAATGCAATAAAAACGCTGGCGCAATGACGCCTAGCCCGAATTGACGCCTAAACCCTAGCGATCAGGAGACAAAATGTACGTCCTTCAATCCGTCACCACGACGTCCAGCCGTCCTTCCGTCGACCAGGATGGGATGGTATGAAAAATTCCACGACCAAGCCTCGCCTCAGCCTACGCCAGATCTGCGAAATGAACCTGGGTTTTTTTGGCCTGCAGTTTAGTTTTGGATTGCAGCAAAGTAATGTCAGCGCCATCTTCAGCTTCCTTGGCGCCAGCGAAGCCAGCATGCCGCTGCTGTGGATGGCCGGACCGATTACCGGCTTGCTGGTGCAGCCGCTGATCGGGGCGATGAGCGACCGCACGGCTTCGCGCTGGGGACGGCGCACCCCGTATTTCATGATAGGCGCCGTCATATGCAGCTTGGGCCTGCTGGCCATGCCGTTCAGCTCGACGCTTTGGATAGCCGCCTCGCTGCTATGGATGCTCGACGCCGGCAACAATATCACGATGGAGCCTTACCGCGCTTATGTCAGCGACCGGCTCGACAGCGGCCAGCATTCGCTCGGCTTTCTGACGCAAAGCGCGTTCACCGGACTGGCGCAAATGCTGTCCTACCTGACTCCCTCGATCATGGTGTACATGGGGATGAATCAGCACATGTTGGATGCCAACCACATCCCCGTCATCACCAGGATTACGTTCATGATCGGCGCCGTGTTGTCGCTGTCGACCGTCGCCTGGTCGATCCTGCGGGTGCCGGAGCTGCCGCTGACACCCCAACAGCATGCTGAAATCAGCGGGCAACGACGCTCGCTCGGCGCCACCTTGCGCGAAATCTGGCTGGCGATCGTCGAGATGCCGCTGGTGATGCGCCAGTTGGCGACGATGAAGCTGCTGCAATGGTATGGCATGGCCTGCTACTGGCAGTTCCTCACCCTGATGATTGGCCGCACCATATTCCATACAAGCGACCCGCAGTCGCCAGGCTTTTCCGATGCCGTGCTGGTTAACGGCCAGATCGGCGGGTTTTCCAACGCGGTCGCCTTCGCAGGCGCCTTCGCCATGATCCCTTTGTCCCGCCGTTATGGACCGAAACTGGTTCACAGCGTTTGTCTTTGTGCCGCTGGCTTGGGTATGCTGGCGCTGCCCTGGATCGGAACCAAAGCCATGTTGTTCCTGCCGATGGTCGGCGTCGGCATTGGCTGGGCCAGCATCATGGGCAATCCCTACATCATGCTCGCAGGGGCAATTCCTCCAGAACGGACCGGCGTCTACATGGGCATTTTCAATATGTTCATCGTTATTCCCATGCTGATCCAGAGCCTCACACTGCCCTGGTTTTACCATTCCTGGCTCCATGGCGACCCGCGCCAGGTTGTGCTGCTGGCAGGCAGCCTGCTCATCGCCGCCGCCGTTGCGACGCTCTTCGTCGGCGCTCCGGCAAGGACGCATAGCGCCATCGAAGCGGGCTAGGCCAACAAAGAAATTTGATTCAATTCGCCGCCTTGCCCATGGCATGGGCAAACGCGACCATCATGTTCCAATCATCGAAGGCGACGACATAGTATGCATGAGCAAAAGGCGAGCGCGACGCAGTCCGGCGCGAAAAGTATCGACGTTGGCCCGGCAATTCAAAAGCGCCGTACCGTTCTCCAGGCCTTGTTGAGTGGCGTTGGCGTCATTGGCGCCGGAAACGCGCTGGGCGCGACAGCGCCCAGGACCGGTTTAAGGTCCGAGTCGGACTCCAGCGCCGATGCCGGGACGAACGCCAAGACTGACATCGATTATGACGCGGCCCAGCAAACCTTTCATTTGCAGACGCCGACGACCAGCTACATCATGCAGGTTGTGCGCAAGGGTATGCTCTCGCATGTGTATTGGGGGCGCCGCCTGCATACGGCCGTCTGGCCTGGAATGCAGAACGGCAACGAGGATGGCGCGCTACCGGTCCAGGCCGATCTGAACGACCGCAATTTTTCGCCAAACACGCAGCGCCAGGAGTTTCCCGGTTTCGGCAAAGGCGACTTCCGCCATCCGGCATACCAGGTCAAGCTAGCCAATGGGACAACGGTCACTGAACTGCGCTATGTTCGGCACCGCATTATCAACGGCAAGCCACTCCTGGAAGGATTGCCGGCAACCTACGTTGAAGCGGACAAGGAAGCCACTACACTGGAAATCGAATTGCGCGACAGCCCAAGCGGGCTGACCGTATTCCTGACCTATACGGTATTTGCCCAGCACGACGCGATCGCCCGCTCGGTACGCTTTGTCAATGCCGGCCAAACCCCATTGCGCCTGGCGCGCGCTTACAGTGCCTCGGTAGACTTCCCGCATGCCAATTTTGAGCTGCTCCACCTGTCGGGGGACTGGGCACGCGAGCGCGATGTGTTCCGGCGCCGCCTTGCCCCTGGCATCCAATCGATCGAAAGCCGGCGCGGCGCCAGCGGCTGGGAGCACAATCCCTTTATCGCACTCCTTTCGCCCGGCGCTGGCGAGGAGCATGGCGAGGCATATGGTTTCAGCCTGGTCTATAGCGGCAATTTCGCGGCACAGGTTGAAGTCGGCCAGTACCGCACGGCGCGCGTGTCAATGGGCATCAATGACTTCGATTTCGAGTGGTTGCTCGAGCCGGGCGAGTCATTCCAGGCCCCCGAACTGGTGATGGTGTACAGCAAGAACGGACTGAGCGGAATGTCGCACACCTATCATCGGCTATACCGTACCCGCTTGTGCCGGGGAATTTACCGCGACCAGTCAAGGCCGGTGCTGCTCAATAATTGGGAAGCCACCTACTTTAATTTCGACGCCGCCAAGCTGGAAGCGATCGCCAAAGCTGGAAGCGATGTCGGCATTGAGTTGTTCGTTCTAGACGACGGCTGGTTCGGCAAACGGGACAGCGATAACAGCTCGCTCGGCGATTGGGTCGTCGACAAACGCAAGCTGCCCAATGGCTTGGCCGACTTGGGCAACCGGATCAATAAGCTGGGCATGCAGTTCGGCCTATGGTTTGAGCCTGAGATGATCTCTGTGAACAGCGATCTCTACCGCGCCCATCCGGACTGGTGTCTCCATGTGCCGGGCAACGAAAACACGGAATCGCGCCACCAACTGGTGCTGGACCTGAGCCGCAAGGACGTCTGCGCATATTTACTGGAGGCGGTCAGCGCAGTTCTACGCTCGGCGCCCGTGCGCTATGTCAAATGGGATATGAACCGCAACATGAGCGAGATCGGCTCGGCGCTGCTTCCGGCCGCCCGCCAGCGCGAAACCGCCCATCGCTACATCGTCGGCCTGTACGGCCTCCTGGAAGAATTGACGTCCCGCTTTCCTCAGGTGCTGTTTGAAAGCTGCTCTTCCGGTGGCGGCCGTTTTGATCCCGGGATGCTGCATTACATGCCGCAGACCTGGACCAGTGACAACACCGATGCCATCAGCCGCTTGCGCATCCAGTATGGAACCAGTCTGGTGTACCCGGTCAGTACCATGGGCGCCCACGTATCGGCGGTGCCAAATCACCAGACCGGCCGCAATACCCCGCTGCGCACCCGTGGCGATGTGGCGATGTCGGGGAATTTTGGCTACGAGCTCGATTTAACTCTGCTAGGCCCCGGAGACATAGCCGAGATTAAACGCCAGGTAGCCCAGTACAAGTCCTTGCGCAGTCTCATCCAGTTCGGAACCTTCCATCGCTTGCGCAGCCCGTTCGAAGGGAACGATACCGCCTGGATGATCGTCTCGCCGGACCGGTCGGAAGCATTCGTCATGTATGTCCACGTACTGGCTGAGGCAAATTCCAACCTCGACTGGCTGCTGTTGCGCGGGCTAAACCCTGCAGCAAGGTATCGTTGCACACAGGACGGTAAGGTCTATGGCGGCGACCAGCTGATGTATGCCGGCATGAAGCTGCCATCGATGAGCGCCGATTTCCAAAGCGCGGTGTGGCACTTGCGCGCCTAGCAGCCTGTCGGACTTGGGATCGTCAGCTGCAAAAATAGCTGGAACGGTCCATATTCCGCCGCTTTCTCGGCCCATAGCCCGCTATGGGCACTGCGAAATCGTCAAAATCTGGCCTCGCCCAGCTATTTTTTCGCTTTGACTCCCCAAGTCCGACAGGCTGCTAGATCCAGAGTCGCCCGGTAGCGGGCTTGCCACAGGCACGGCCCGCTATCGGCGCGCGGAGGAACTCACCCGCGCCGGGTCGAGTCGCGGATCACGAGTGTAGTCGGGAGCACCACAGGCGCCGCTTGAGCGCCCTCGATCTGCAGCATCAGGGCGGCAACCAGGCTTTGCCCTGCTTCAGGCATCGGTTGCCGGATTGTACTCAGCGAAGGGTGGGTATAGGCGGCCGGACCGATGTCGTCGTAACCGACCACCATCACATCGTCCGGAACCCTCACGCCCGCTTTGAGCAGCGTTGAGATGGCGGTCATCGCAGCGACATCGCTGGCGGCGAAGAGCGCATCAAAGGTGCTTGCTCCCGACAGCATCGCCTCCACCTCGCGCTGCACCATCTCTGGAATCAGGGCGACCGGGCGCGTAAGGGACGGGTCGACCAGCAGGGCACGTTTTGCATGCGCGTTGAGATAACCTGCATGGCGCTGACGAAATTCCGGCAACTCGGTGTCGCCAAGAAACGCGACACGGCGTGCCCCCAGGTCCAGCAGATGCCCCGTCGCCAGTTCTCCTCCCAGAGCATTGTCCGTACCCACCGTCGTATATCTCTGGTGCGGCAGTTGCGCCCCCCAGACCACCAGCGGTGTGCCCCCCACCGCAATCTGGTTCAGATGCTCGTGGTGACGCCATTGGCCGATCAGGATAACGCCATCGGCGCGGCCCTTGCTGACCAGCTGCCCTGCTTTCTCCAGTTCGTCGACGTGAATCCGTGAGACCAGCATGTCGTAACCACGCTCGGTAAGCGCATCGGCAATACCGCCGAGAAGCGCAAGGAAGAATGGATCGGACACATGCCCTTGTGATACCGGGTCGAGTGGAATGACTACCCCGACAGTACGACTCTGCCCTAAGCGCAGACTTTGGCCAGCCGCATTGACCGTATATTTCAGCGCGGCCGCGATCTCCACGATGCGCGCCCTGGTCTCTTCATTGGCAAGGGAACTGCCGCTCAATGCGCGCGAAACGGTGGACACGTTGACCCCCGCCATGCGGGCCACGTCCGCCATGCGCGGACGACCTGTCCCGCCCGGTGGGGCAGAAGCTGGGGGATCGGCTCGGGGGCGTCGCGGCATAAGGAAAAAACACCATAAAGATGACGATTATACACTATGTCAAAATTAGTATAGGCAAACGTTTGCAATAACGAATTACACTGAGAAAAATTAGATTTACAAACGTTTGCAACCATCCACGAACGACCGATCGGAGCGATGGCTGCTTGAAACGTGCAACAGATTCAACAAGAGATATCTGAACAAGCTTCGTACACACCCCAAACAATTACCAAAGTGTTAATGCAAGCATGAGCGGTAGTTGTTGTGCGGAACGAACTGACGAGCTGCTTTTTTAACAGCGAAGCCAGCCGGTTTCAGGGGACATTAAATCCATAAACAACAAAAGGAGACCAAATGGCAATTGTAAAATCTAAACTGCGTAAAACGCTCGTGGCCACATTGGTCGCGGAAATGTTGACCTCGTTGGGCGCGGCGGCACAAGCCCCAGCCGCGCAACCTGCGGATGACGCCGTGTCGCGCGTGGTCGTTAGCGGTATCCGCGCCTCGCTGGCCTCGTCCCTATCGACCAAGCGCCTTCAGGACGGGGTGGTTGACGCGGTCTCGGCCGAGGATGCCGGGAAATTCCCTGACACGAATATCGCCGAATCCTTGCAGCGGGTTACCGGGGTACAAATTCAGCGCAACGGCGGCGAGGGACGCTACATCTCGGTTCGCGGTCTGGGACCGGAGTTTAACAACGTCCTGGTTAACGGCCGCACCATGACCAGCGACACCGGCGGTCGGGAATTCTCCTTCGATCTGCTGTCCTCGGACCTGATTTCGAAAGTCCTGGTCTACAAGACCTCCCAGGCCTCGCTGCCGGAGGGCGGTATTGGCTCGACGGTCGACATTCAGACCGCGCGCCCCCTGTCGGGAAAAATCGGGCATAGCTCGGTCGTGAACGTTTCCGATTCTTATGATTCGAATTCGAAGAAAAACACTCCCGGCCTGAGCGGCATGTATTCGTTCGCCAATGCCGAGCGCACCTTCGGTGTGGCCGGCTCGGTGTCGTACACGGACCGAGGCTCGAAGCAGAACAAGGCACTAAACGACGGCTGGACCTATCGCGATGTGTCGATGATCGGCGGCGATTTGAACTCCAAAGGCCTAACGGCGGCCAACGTGACGAAACGCAAGCTGTACTGGCCGTCGAGCTTCGGCTATCAGGTGGAAGATGAAAGCCGCAAGCGCTTGGTCGCCAATGCCACCGTCCAGTTCAACCCGTCCTCCACATGGAAGATGACCGCCGATGCCCTGTATTCGCGCCTCGACCAGCGCAATTCCGTGTTTGCCGTCAGCGACTGGAATAATCCGAACCAGCTCGCCGTGAAGTACAACGCCAACGATCAGGTGACCAGCTTCATTCGTCCTGGCTCGAATTTTGCCGCGAACAATCCAGAACTGATCGGCGAAGGCCACGTTTTGCCAGACGCCAACGCCAACGACATGATCGTCAAGGGCGGCAACCGCCTGTCGATTACCCAGGCCTTCGGACTGAATTCGAAATGGAAGGTGTCGCCGGAGCTGAAACTGGAGGCCGATTTGTCCACTTCACGTTCGACTTCCAAAACGCCTGATATGTTCATGGTTGCCGGCATCCTGCCCAAGGGCGGCGACGTGCTCACCTACGGCAGCACCCCGACCTTGGTCCTCGGTGACAGCATCACCGACCCGACGTCGGTGCTGGCCCACGCTGTGGGCAATGGCGAGGTGCACAATCGCGATGCGCTGCATGAAGGACGCCTCAATCTGTCCTGGGATCATGAGATCGGCTATTTCAAGGGCGTCGATACGGGCCTGGCGTATTCCAACCGCGAGGTCAAGCGGACCGACTGGACGAGCGACTCATGGAATGTGTTCAGTGGCTATCACCTGCCCCTGCCGGCGTCGCTGTTTACGGTAAAACAGTTGGATAATTTCTATAGCGGCGTCCCGTCGAGCTATCTCAGCTACGATCCCGTCGCCTACACGAACTATCTGAACCAGCCGTCGAATCTGCCGGGGTCCAATGATCCAGCGCTGTATTCGAATCTGGCGAAATATCCGAATGGCCCCATGGCCGTCGACTACACCACGCCATCCATGTGGGCCGTCAAGGAAAAAGTCGCGAGCGTGTTCCTGGACACCAAATGGGAGGGCGCTGGCTGGTCTGCAGACGCCGGGCTGCGCATGGTGCAGGTGCGCTCGACCTCGTCCGGTATCAGCCGGATCCTGCTGTCGGCCGTGAAGAGCCCGAACGACTCGACCTTCATTTCCAACTGGGGCCCGTCGACGGCCAACTCGGTGAGCCAGAGCTACCATAGTGTGCTGCCATCAGCCAATATCAAATTCGACCTGACCGATGACATGGTCCTGCGTCTGGGTGCGTCCAAAACCGAAACGCGCCCGACCATGAGCCAGATGGGCGTGGATAATTACTACGGTGGGCGCTTCGGCGACGTGCAAACCGGCGGTGGCAATCCGTACCTGAAACCGATGGAGTCGAAAAACCTTGATCTGTCCTACGAATGGTATCTGTCGAAGACCAGTTATGTCAGCGCGGCGGTGTTCCTGAAGGAGGCCCAATGTCGTTTTGTGTGGAACTTGTACTTCGCCTACCATGTCGGCTACCGCTGTGAATGTTGGTGC